>CAWDST010000006.1:0-245570 GCA_963804965.1 uncultured delta proteobacterium | reverse complement strand
TCCCAGTTTACCGGTAAGGACAATAACATCCCGGGGCGTGAAGTAATTCAATAGCTTCTCGGCCAAGGCGAGAGTTTCGTCCACCGAATGCGAAACGATATTAAGCAGTTTTGTCATAGTTTATTTCGGGGTCAGAACGGCCAATGGCACAACCATCTCCTCGATTGAGATGCCTCCGTGCTGGAATGAGTTCTGGAAATACCGCACCATCTCGTTGTAATTGTTCGGGTAGACGAAATAAAAATCTTCTTTGGCTATTATGTAAGTTGTGGCCAGGGTCAATTGCGGCAAACGCCAGTCTTCCGGTTTCTTTATCAAGACGGCATCCTTCGCGTCGGCGTTGAGATTGTCGCCGTACTTGTAACGCAGATTGGTCGAAGTGGACCGTCTGCCGTGAGCCAGAGTGCCACGCTGACACAGCACGGAGCCGTGGTCGGAGGTCACCACAATCGTAAAATCGCGGTCGGCAAATGATTTCAGGATCGAGAATAGAGAAGAATGAATGAACCAGCTTTTCATCAGTCCTCGGAATGCTGATTCGGTCCCGGCGATTTCCTTCAAGATCACATTGTTGGACCGGCCGTGCACCAGAATGTCCAGAAAGTTGAACACCATCGTGACGAGAGAACTGTCGAAGAAATCGGACACTCTTTTGGCCAGCGCCTCACCCTCCGAGTTGTTGTTCACTTTCATGTACTTGGTTTTCTTCCCCAGACGGATTCCCTGGCGGGCCAGAGTTATCCTCCAGAAATTTGTCTTCGTACCGGTTCAACGAGCCTTCGTCCTGTACCATGTAGTTGTCCGGGTACACCTTATGAATCTCGTCGGGGAACATACCGGCAAACAGGGCGTTGCGGGCAAAGGGGTGGCACTCGGCAGTACCGCGTAATAGTATTCCCGTTGGACATTATAAAACTCCGCCAGCAACGGCTCGATTAGCATCCACTGGTCCAGCCGCATGCAATCGACCACGATGAAAAGTACCTTGCGCTCTTTTTTCAGTTCCGGCGCCATGTACCTGGCAACCACATCCGGCGACAGCACCGGGCGATCATCGCTGAACAGCCATTTCGGATAACTGCTCTCGATGTACTTCGTGAATTCGTTGTTCCAGTCCCGCCGGGTTCCTTCGAGCGTTTGCTCCAACCCGACATCGTTGTTTTGGTCCAGTTCCAGACTCCAGGTTGCCAGAACGCGGGCGGCGTCGTGCCAGTCGGTCGGGCTCATCACTCCGTAGAGTTTCTGGTGGAAACGGTTGATTTCCGTGATATACCGCTTCATCGAAGAGGAACTGATGATTTTCTTGGCGTCCAGAAGTCGTTTGATAACCAGAGAGTATCTGCGACGGCACCACCGGTTTCACGAGATAATCGTCAATCTTCTGTCCGATGGCCTCGTCCATGAGAGTTTCCTCTTCGGACTTGGTGACCATCACCACCGGCAGGTGCGGCTCAATGTCCTTTATTTCCTCAAGGGTCGTCAAGCCGTCTTTCCCGGGCATCATTTCATCGAGCAGCACGATATCGTACCGCTCTTTGCCCACCATAAGTATGGCGTCGTCGCCGGACATCGCCGTGTCGACCTCGAAACCCTTTTTCTCCAGAAACAGTATATGCGGTTTCAACGAGTCGATCTCATCGTCGACCCAGAGGATTTTCTTTGGGTTCACCGGTTTGTTCATAAGCGTTTCCCCTTATCGGTTATCGATCGGGAGCAGAAATTCAAAAGTTGTTTCACCCGGTTTGGACTTCTTCAGGTGCACCCGTCCGTTATGATATTCTTCGATTATGCGCTTAACGAGAGTCAGGCCCAACCCCCAGCCTCGTTTCTTGGTAGTAAACCCGGGTCTGAAAATCTTGCGGGCCGCTGCCGCCGGTATCCCCCTGCCATTGTCAGTTATTTCGATCTGGACCCAATTACGGCCCTCCGGTCGGTGTGTTTTTATGTGAATCAGCCCGGTTTTGGAGTCTACGGATTGCAGGGAGTTCTTGATCATGTTCTCCAGAGTCCAACCGAATAGTTCCGGGTTGATCATTACATCCGGCAGCGATTCCGGTTCGAACTCAATCCTAATTCCCTTTCCCTCAAACGGCAGCCGACGTGAATAATAATCGACTGCTTCGCGAACCAGTTCGTTGAGATTGCACGGCTGCAGTTCCGGAATGGAGCCGATCTGACCGAACCGATTGGCCACTTTTTGCAAGCGAACAATGTCAATCTTCATGTTTGTGAGCGTGTCGTCCAGCAATTCCCTTTGTTCGTCGGTGACGGCAAACGATTTCTTTTCCGAATCCATTACTTCCAACCAACCCATCAGGGATGATATCGGCGTACCCAGTTGATGAGCCGTCTCCTTGGCCATGCCCACCCAGATATGCCGCTCTTCGCTGCGCCGGATGTTCTGGAAGCCGATAATGGCTACAATCATGAAGGCCGCTATAATCCCGATTTCGATAAACGGCATGACTTTCAGTTGATTGATTACTTCGGAATCCCCATAGCAGAAATAATTCACGAATGTATCGGCATCGTTGGCGTACACCAGAGGGAACTGCCCGTTGTGTTTTACCATATCCTCGGCGACTTGCTTCAAGTATTCTTCGGTTTTTCGAGTCGTATCGCCGAGTTCCACACCGTCGACATTCCGGAAGTGAATAGGGTTGCGGGCGTCATCGAGCACGATCACCGGAAAATTGGCCTTAACGATGATCTCATCAAAAATGAACTGCAGCTCACCGCCACTCATATTGGAGTTGGCCGCCAACTGCCACATACGGACGTACTTCTCGACCTGCGAACGCGTGTCCTGCTGGAGTTTGTCAATTACATTGAAGGTATACCAGATAAATACCGCTGATATAACGGCAACTCCACCCAGCAGGAAGACCTTGAAAAGGGTTGATTTCCCCACATACAGAGAATCGACCCGGTTTCCACCCATTTTCTTCGCAGCAGCCATTAGCTTATTTTATCCGCCCCATCCATATACGGCCGCAGGGCATCGGGAATCGTCACGGTGCCATCGGCGTTTTGATAGTTTTCCAGTATGGCAGGTATCAAACGCGCCAGAGCCACTCCGGAACCGTTAAGAGTGTGAGGATATTTGACCGACTTATCTTCGTCGCGGAACCGGCAATTCATCCGGCGTGCCTGGAAAGTCCTCGAAAGTTGGACACTGAGGATATCTCCAGAAATTTATCGACGCCCGGCGCCCAGAGTTCAATATCATAGCACTTCGCCGCAGCGAAAGACAGATCGCCGCTTGCCAGAGTGCAGTACCCGGTATGGGATATTCAGTCCCTTGGAGTATCTTTCTCCGCTTGGGTGACCAGAGACTCCAGTTCGTCGTAGGAATTTTCCGGACGCACAATTTTAACCAATTCCACTTTATCGAACTGATGAACGCGAATCATTCCGCGGGTATCCTTGCCGGCCGCTCCGGCCTCACGCCGGAAACAGGGCGTATGACCGACCAGATATACGGGCAAGTCCTTGTAACTGATGATCTCTTGCTTGTAGATGTTGGTCAAAGGGACTTCGGCAGTGGGTATCAGGTAAAGATTGTCATTTTCCGTACGATACATATCTTCGGCCATTTTGGGGAGTTGACCGGTACCGAACATGGTGTCTTCGTTAACCAGATACGGCGCCGCAATCTCCAGAAAACCATCTTTGGTATGCGTATTGAGCATATAGCTCACAAGTGCCCGCTGCAAGCGCGCTCCCATCCCTTTCAACAGATAGAATCCCGAGCCGGATAGCTTCGCTGCCGCCGCCAGATCAAGGATACCCAGCTTCTCACCAATTTCCCAATGCGGCAAAATCTTGTAGTCTTTCTGGGCAATCTCCCCCCACTGACGGACGACCACGTTGGCGGTCTCGTCCTTGCCGACCGGAACCGATTCGTGCGGCAGATTCGGGATACGTATCAGCAGCTGGTGCATCTGTTCTTCTTTGGTCCGAAGCTGTTCATCCAGAGCAGAAATATCCTCGCCCACTTTCCGCATCGCGGCAATATCGTCCTCGGCCGGCTCGCCGGCTTTTTTCTTCCGGGCGATTTCACCGGTCACACGGTTACGGTCCGCTTTGAGACTTTCGGTCTGCCGGATGATCTCCCTTCGTTCGGCATCCAGGCCAAGTACCAGGTCAATATCTACATTATCGTTTTTCTTGGCCACCCCGGCTTTGACCAGGTCGGGATTTTCGCGGATAAATCTGAGGTCTAACATATATATCCTATTCTCTGCTGTTTCTTAGTTCTGGGGCTCTTCAAAGTTCCAATAATTATAACGTAATCAACATATTAAGTCAATTGGAACCAGCCCTGGCCGACCGACCTGACCGGTGACAATTGGGCCGGTCCCGTAACCCCTTGTAGGATAAAAAAGTGCTTCCGGGGGTAGATATTTCTTGCCTTTTCGGGAAATGGTCGTAAATTAGAGGTCTTTGTTGAAAAGGAGTTGAGAATATCCATGGCTAAAGAATGCTCAATATGCGGCAAGAAACCGGCTGCCGGTCGTAACGTCTCTCACGCTCATAACGTGACCAAAAGACGGTTTGTGCCGAATCTTCAGACAGTCCGCGCCCTTGTTGACGGCGTCCCCAAACGTATTTCCGTTTGTACGTCTTGTCTGAAAGCTGGAAAAGTAATTAAGAATGTCCGGGTGAAAAAAGCCATCCCGGCTACCGCTTAGTTTTTTTATCTCCAGCCAAATATCGGGGTAACCCGCCAGATTTCGAAAAAGCCGCTTCGTGCGGTTTTTTTGTATATTTAGGAGTTTGTTTCTTACCTTCCGACGTAACGAATCCGCCTCCCGACCAAAAATAAAAAAACCGCCGGGGCCGTAAACCCGGCGGTAAACGCAGTACCGCTGTCCTATAGCATCTGGGAGGTTGAGCCGGTACTTTTATGATTCCAAAAGCCCCAAAACGGTGCGCGAGTTGAGGCGGATATGACTCATCATAGCCAAACCAACTTGAAAACGGAGTTGTTCGGCCGCGTAACGAGAGAATTCCAGGGCATAATCGGTATCGCGAACAGTGGACTCGGCTGCCTGAAGGTTTTGCGACGTAATCTGGAGCGAGGCCAGATGTTCTCGCAGGCGGTATCTTTCGGTGGCTCCGATCTCCACTTGCACGGTGCTCAGTTCACTGGCGGCGTTGTCTATAGCTTCTATCGATGCCGAGGCGGCTTCGGGCGACGACAGATCAATCCCTTGCAGTTGATTGACCAAGGCCAGCGCGTCCTCAGAACCGTCAAACAGTTTCACGCCATTATACTCGGCGTTGCTTACCAGTTTGTTAAACGACCCTACGACGCTGTTGGCGGCCGTGGCGTAGGCAGCCTGAGCATCCTCGCTGTTAAATCCCCCGTTGGCCGCGCCTACCGCCAACGAACGAATTTCGGTCAGAAAACTACTCACGCTGCCGAGGGTCGAGGACGCCGTTTCGTATTTTCCTATTAACGCCGACGTGTTTTCTATTTCCTGATTCAATGACGCTATCTGTGAGCGCAGGTGTTCGGATATCACCAATTCCGCCGGTCCATCGGCTGCCGAATTGATTTTCAATCCCGACGACAGTTTCTCCAGAGACGAATACATATTCAAAAAGGACCGATTGATATATGTCGCCAGATTGCTGCCGGACAAACTATTGAAGATGCTAATACCCATCGTGTCGCTCCTTTCAAGACAGGGGTATTACCCCGAGCTAATGTGCAGCAGACCTTATGCCCACCAAAGAGGTATCGCTATGGCACTGCCATACAATGCCTTGTGCTCGGCCCCGTTTTCGCAAAATGCCAATAGTGCTAAAAAAGGGGGTGGTTTCCAATATTTGATAGGGGGCTTTACGATTGCTCTTTCGCCAAATAAAAACCGCCGGTAGGGTAGTTTGACCGGCGGTCTCGTGGAGGAACCAAATTAAAGAGCGGTTAAAGGCTCTTGGTAGATGGTTTTATTTTTCGATTCTACTTATCGTCAAAGAGTGTCGTCCAACCTTCGGATATAAGCCGGAATAGTCCGGTCGTCTTCGGAAAACAGCGGCACCCGACTGCGTCCGTGTCCATTGCCGTTGCCGTTGCCGGCTCCGGATTCACCGCCGTCGTGTCCGTACGATGCTTCACCGTACTCTCTGGCAGCTTCGACGGCTTCAACGGCTTCAACGACACGCTGCTGGCGCTGTACGACGGCCGTGTGTTCCGGGAAAAGTGACATCGGTTTGGCCGGTTTGCTCTCGATCGGCTTTTCTTCCACCTTCGGTGTCGGACGGGTTTCGCCGCCGAAACCGGTGGCGATCACCGTCACGCGCATCTGGTCGTTCATGGACGGATCAATAACGGCCCCGAAAATGACATTGGCCTCTTCTCCGGCGGCGTCATAAATGAGCGATGTGGCCGTGTTGACGTCGAACAGCGACATATCTTCGCCACCCGTAACGTTTATCAGGACGCCCTTGGCTCCGCTGATAGAGACGTTTTCGAGAAGTGGCGACGAAATCGCCATCTGTGCGGCATCGATCGCCTTTTCCTCGCCAACGCCATAGCCGGTACCCATTAGGGCGTCTCCCCTTTCCAGCATTACCGTGCGCACGTCGGCGAAATCGCAGTTGATTAAGCCGGGTGTGGTAATCAGGTCCGAGATGCCTTTGGTGGCCTGGTACAGAACTTCATCGGCGGTGGCAAAGGCCTTGGTCAACGTAGTCTTGCGGTCGACGAGTTCCAGGAGGCGTTCATTGGGGATGGTGATCAGAGTATCCACTGTGGCTTTGAGTTCGGCCAATCCCTGTTCGGCTCGGTCAATTCTTTTCTTGCCTTCGAAACGGAACGGTTTGGTGACGATTGCCACGGTCAGGGCCCCGGCCGCACGAGCGATTTCGGCCACCACGGGAGCCGCACCGGTTCCCGTACCGCCGCCCATGCCGGCGGTGATAAACACCAGGTTGGGCGAACCGATAGCTTCCGCCAGTTCCGGTGTGCTTTCTTCTGCCGCTTTGCGGCCCACTTCCGGGTTGGCGCCGGCGCCAAGGCCACCGGTAGTGCCGGTGCCCATCTGCACCTTCTTGCTCGCCATATTCTGGTCCAGGACCTGGGCGTCGGTGTTGGTCACGACGAACTCAACACCTTTCAGATCCGCTTCAATCATCCGATTGACGGCGTTACCGCCGCCGCCGCCGACACCGATCACTTTGATGTTGGCGTAGCCAATGAAATCATCGGCAAAGTTGAAATGATGCTTGTCCTGAGTCATATTGGGTTCCTCCTGAACTCATTTAAAACTTTTGAGTTATCCAATTCTCAAACTTCTTCAACAACCCTTTTACCTTGCCCTTCTTACTCGTATATAAGGGCTCATTGCGAAAAGCGTAATACAGCAAACCATGACTTGTTACATACCGGGCATCGCTGAGTTCATCCGGGGTGTGTTCCATCCGGCCTATCGTTCCCAGTCGCACCGGCATGTCGAAAATTTGATCCGCCAGCGCCACGGTTCCGGGCAGAAGTGCTCCACCTCCTGTCAGCACGATTCCGGCGGCGGGCATATCGGCTATCCCCGAACGTTGAATCTCTCGGAGCACCAGCGAGAATATTTCTTCCATACGCGGTTCTATTATCGACGCCAGCACGTTCCGCGAGACTTCCTTGTCAGCGCGGCCCAACGCGCCTCCCACGACTATCATTTCCTCGGCATCCACCATCGACGCCATCGCGGCGCCGTGAGCCAATTTGAGGGTCTCGGCCTGGTCAACAGTGGTGCGCAGACCGATGGCTATGTCGTTGGTCACATTCTTTCCACCGAGAGGAATGATTCCGGTGTAGCGAATGGCGCCGTCCCGGAAAATGGAGATATTGGTGATGTCGCCGCCGACATCGACCACGATAACCCCGACTTCCATTTCGTTGTCGGGCAGCAGCACGCTGGACAGCGCTAACGATTCCAGAACCATATGATCAACTATCAGATGGCAGCGTTCCAGCGCCCGGTAGATATTTTTGGCCGAAGTCACCGATGCCGTAACGATGTGAGCTTCGACTTCCAGCCGCACCCCGGACATCCCGATGGGGTCTTTGATTTCATTCTGGTCATCGACCGAATACTCCTGTGGAATCACGTGGATAATCTCCCGGTCGACGGGAATAGCCACCGTCCGGGCGGCATCGATCGCCTTTCGGACGTCGCCGGCGGTGATCTCGTTGTCCGCTCTGCCTACGGCGATCACACCGTGGCTGTTAATCGAGCGAATGTGTTCACCGGCGATACCGACCGTTACACGGTCAATCTCGGTCCCGGATATCATCTGAGCGTCATCCACCGCTTTCTTGATCGAGGACACGGTCTTCTCCATGTCCACAACGATACCGCGGCGAAGACCGTCGGCCGGTGCCTGACCGTGTCCGATGACATAGATTTTCTCATTGTCATCCATCTCCGCCACCAGGCAGACTATCTTGGTGGTGCCGATATCCAGGGCGGCAACTATGTTCTCACCGGCCATTCTTTTTCTTTCTCTCCGTGCATACAATCATCTGGTCAAAACGCAAATCCACCATCGTGACGCTGTCAAGAACAGGATTAAAAGAGCCGACAAATTCGACAAACCGGCCCAAATCGTCGACGAACGATTCGGCGCGGAGTTTCAACCGGTACTGGAGACCCGAAACGGTAACGTACAGATAGGCCTCAGCACCAAAATCGATCTCCTCTATAAGCCGATACAAATCGACATTGTCGCGTCGCAGTTGCTCGAGTTCCGATACAATCACGCTCACACGCGCATCCCGGCAGTGTTCAAAAAGCTTACCCGCTTCCAGCGACGTCAGTACCGGGTGTTCCCAGTCAGACTCGTCGTCTCTCAAGGGAATAAGTCTTGCCTGTTCATCCAGTCCGATGTAGCTGATATGGACAACCACCGCATTCAAAAATTTACTATCGGCGTGCCTGGCTGGCTGCAGAAGAATATCAATGGTTTTGGTAGCCCCGCAAATGAACTGATTAAGACTTTGGAAGTTTTCAATGGTCAATTGTACGCGGGTGTTACAAACTATGCAGATGGCGGGCAAGTCTGGAGCACAAGCGATGGAAACGCTTGGACCTCTGTCAGCAACTTGGGCTTTGGAAGTGCCAGTACGAATCTTGTGGTCTATGACCTGATTGAGTTTTATGATCAACTGTATGTGGGTATTGGGTCTTGGGAAAGTGGCGCTGTTGGGCGACAGATCTGGCGCTGCACAACCTGTGATGGCAGTGATTGGGTGCAGGTGGAGGACAACGGTTTTGGCAGCGTTAGCAATTCCGGAATAGTAAACTTTGCAGTTTTCAACAACACCCTTTATGCTGCCACCTTTATACCGGAGGCGGAACGGAGATCTGGAGCAGCCCCAGCGGTGATGACAGCAGTTGGTCGCGCGTGGTTGCCGGCGGTAACGGCAATATCAACAACAACGACGTCACCAGCTTTACGCTGTTCGATAACTCCCTCTATGCAACCGTGGAAAATATGAATGGTATGGAAATAGGCAGACGACTGATGGTGCTCTCGGGGGACTGGATCAGATTGCCACTGGCGGACTCGACAATACGAACAACAAGTACACAGGTGGCATGGTGGTTTTTGACGGCAATTTGTATGTAGGTACTGGCGGAGATATTGTCGCGCGAGTTCTACCGCTCCACCGATGGCGGCACAACTTGGGATCAAGTAGGGAGCGACGGCTTCGGGGACAGTAATAACGTCAATGTGTCAGGTTCGCTGATCGTGGTTAATGGCGCGTTATATATAGCCGTGACGAATCAGGTAACAGGTATGGAAATCTGGCGCTCGGCAGATGGGGTAAACTGGGACTCAAGTTACACGTGGATGGCTTTGGCAGCAGCAACAATTTTCAGACGGTATGGAATGGATCGATGGCAGCATTAGCAACAACCTATATTTGGGGAAGATTTCCAACTGGGCAAGCGGCGCAGGGATTTGGCAGAAATTGAACCAACTCTACCTGCCGCTGATAAAACGATAGTGACTGAGAAACAAAACAGGGCGACAGGCTGGCACTCTTTATCTGTTGTCCTGTTTTGTGCCAATCATGTAAACGTGGCGACGGCGACCTCCTGTCATTTGTTTTGCCCCATTCGGGTAAAATATAGACCTTATCGGTCAATTAGTAGAAGAGAGGAAAAAATAGGGCAAAGAAATATTCGGTCAACTGGCAAGACGATAAACCTGTCTCTTTTGAAGTGGACAGCGTACAATATAACTCGCTTGAAGATGTCCCCAATGAGAAGGACAGGAGGAAGCTCGAAGCGATGCTGGACACCTCGGAAATCGACAAATCCTTCGAGGACTTTGACAAAAACTTCGATAAAGAGTTCAATGAAATGAAGACGGACTCGAAGACCATGGAAAAAGTCATCCTTTCGGTCTTCACTGGTGTGTCGGTTATTATGCTCCTGGTCGCTGGCATTTCATCGTTCTTGAATATTCAAAAAATAGCCAAAGAAGAAAGCGCTGATGGGCGTGTGGTGGATGTGGTCAAGCATCGTGAATATATTGATCAGCAAGATGATGTGTACAACGATTATTATTTTCCCGTGGTCCGATTTACCGCCTCAGACGGCAAGACCCGCGAAGTGCAGATGAGCGAGGGCAGTTCCTCTCAGGAATACGAAGCGGGCAATGAAGTCATTGTACGCTACGATCCCGATCATCCGCTGGATGCACGGATCAAGTCCGCTGGCAGTTCAGCTTTGATGTGGATTCTGCCCGGTATCACCGGTATTTTGGGCATATGCTTTGGTGGGGCAGTGTATATGGTGCGGAAGTTTTTGTTTTCGGAGCCTGTATAAAATGTACAATTCACATATAAAAAAAAACTACTTCGGCATCGCCGCCCTGATGGTGGGCATACTTTGCGTTCTGTCGCGGCTGACCCAAATTGGCGTTGCTTATCTGAATATCACCCCCGAAACTTTCGGCCAATTAAAAAATAATCTAAGCGCCCTTGTATACTGTTTGCTGACTCCTTCTACTCTTGTTTTGGCTGTAATGGGTTTCATGCGTAAAAACGATTCGAAAGCTCTTCTCGCTTATTGCAATTGTGCTGGTGTTCATTCCTTTTTTGATCGCAACCATACAAATGGTTGGGGCTATACAAATTGAGTAGGTCGCGTATGAAGTTACATCTCGATCTAATACTTTCAACACACCTGGCTGAGCGGCATGGTCAAAGGCTTTAACTGCCTCGTCCAATTTATATTGAGCTGAAATCAATACAGTCGGGTCAACTTCGCGTTTTTCCATGCAGGCGCAAGGCGGGTGCAAAGGGACCGCAGCGCGAGCCGATGATAGGTTGATCTCGTCCACCACGATGGACGAAAAATTCACAGTCACTCCCCTTTGTAAGTGGACTTCATCACCAGAGTCCCACGCGGACGAATGGCTTTTCTGGCAAGGTTAAATCCTTCGGGCGAGCCGGTCGCTTCCACGACGATGTCCCATTTGCGGGGCTGGATTCGCCCTCTGGATGGGATGTAATTCCGCGCGCGGTCAGCAGATTTTGTTGAAAGGAATGACGCGCCACGACATGCAGGTCACAGCCAGTAAGGGCGAGAGTCTGCGCGATCAACTGTCCCAGCCTGCCTGCGCCGACCAGCAGAACGCGGTCCGTCGGCTTGATCTGAATTTGCTGTTGAATCTCCAACGCGGCGGCCAGCGGCTCGGTGAAGACAGCCATTTCATCGGAAACAGAATCCGGTACGCGGTGCAAATTTTCAAGCGGCAGGGTGGTGTATTCTGCAAAAACGCCGTCACGGTTGACGATGCCCAGCACGGTGCGGTTCTCGCAATGCGTGGGGCGTCCGTTCAGGCAGGCTTCGCATTTTCCGCAGACAGCGTTGATCTCTCCCACCACGCGCTGACCGATCCAGAGCATCAGGCGCGCTGACCACTTCGCCGACAAATTCATGTCCCAGCACGCCCGTGTACGGGTAATAGCCCTTCACCAGTTCAAGGTCTGTGCTGCAAATGCCGGCCTTGCGAATCTTGATCAGCGCTTCGTTGGGTTTGTTTGGCTGGGGCACGTCGCGCAAGGATATTTGATTATTTTCAAGCCACAATGCCTTCATGCTATTTTCTCTTTCTTATTGGGTCATTTTCAGGGTCTGCTCAATCGACAAATGGTGTGATCTCGTGTCCGTAGCCGGGAATAATTACAGTTTTTATGTTGTATCCTGCTGCTTGCAAAGGCTGGACGTGTTGAGGGATCACAAAATTCTGCAGCCCGTCTTGCGTACCCCAGGAGAAAACATACGGCATGCTGTTTTTTGCCGGGAACACCTGGTCATATTCAGGCGCACCTGCTGTGACAACGCCATAAACTTGTTCAGGGTGACGGAGCGAGAACCGAAACGCAAAAGCGCCGCCTTGTGAAAATCCCAACAAAACTGCGCCGCGGGGCTGTACAGGATACTTGACCTTAATTTCTGCGAGGATCTGACTTACGGGTCCGATGGGTCCATCTCCCGGATTGGGCATGTATTCTCCGAGTGTTGGCGCAATGAGTATCGCGCCAGCATTTGTAAAATTCTCTGCCATCCACATCATGTCGCTTCCCCTGTCCGCCGATACCGTGAAAGGCTACGACAACCGGCGCAACCGCCATTGGGCACCGGTCTATTAGGGACGACCATGTAATATTCATAACCGCCCGAATTAAATTTCTGGCTCACCTGTTGAAGCACGCGCAGGCGCGCAAAAGTAGAATTGAACCGCCCGGATAGCATTCCAAAAACAACCATGCCGATCAGCACAATGACCAGCGCGGCAAGTGCATAAACCGCAGCGCCCAGCGGCTCTGCCGCGGGTGTTTGGCGATCATCTTTTTTGGCAGACTCTATCATGGTCTTGCTCGCGTTTGTATTCCAAAAAGAGCCTTTGCCTCTGATACAGGCAGTCCGGTCAACTCTTTCGTCAAATTGACTGCCAGTTTCTCATGTCCAGGTTTGGGTCAAGTGTAAAAGCTTGGCGAATTGCTTTTAACGCGCCCGCCTTGTTCCCTTGCAAATGCAATGAGACCGCGCGATCAAGTTCGGTACGGGCAGTCTTTTCCTTGTCGGTTAAATTGCGATCATTTGGATCTTGTAAAATATTCATAACGACTTTACCCTCCAGATCTAAATACGGGCTTACGCATGATTTCTTTGTCTCACTGTTTCATATGCGATCAATGCGGCAGCAATCGAAACGTTCAACGAATTGATTTTTCCCATCATTGGGATTTTTACTTTAATATCTGCCTTTTGCATCCAGAAATCGGTCAGCCCTTCATCTTCTGTGCCGACTGTTATGGCGATGGACTCTTTCAGGTTGATGTCAGTATATAACTCCAGTGCAGATGGTGTGGCCGCAAGCACGCGAATCTTTCTTGACCTGAGAAATGCCAGCGCATTCGGCGAATCTACCTCGACAGTGGGTACGGTGAAGACCGCCCCACGGCTGGCGCGGATGACATTGGGATTCCACAAATCCACGCGCGGGTCGCAGACAATGACGGCATCCACTTGGGCGGCATCCGCTGTACGCAAGATCGCGCCAAGATTGCCGGGCTTTTCAACTGACTCTGCAACAATCACAAAAGGGGTTTCACTTAATTTTAAGTCTTCGAGTGTCAGCTTTGGAATGGGGAAAATTCCCAGCCAGCCATCGGGGTTGTCACGATAGGAAATTTTTTCGAAGACTGCGCGGGTGACGGTGGTTATGTCAGCGAAGGGAATGTCAATGGAGCGGGAAACAAGCTCGGGCGCGGTCAGGAGCGTTTGCGGCTTGAGTCCGCGCTGATAGCCAGAATCAACTCATCGCAGCCTTCCACAAGCATGACGCCATCCCTCTGCCGTTGGCGCTTATCCTCACGCAGCTTGACGATGTATTTTACTTTTGGGTTTTGTAAACTTGTAATATCCATTTGCTTTATGCGACCAAGTGTAACAGATGGCGCCAACACACGAAAGTGCGAAGCTCCCTAATTTCAGGTTCCTGTAAGTAGAAATGCAATAAACTTTCCCAGGTCACTTAGCCGCGGACAGAAGGCAGGAGTGTGTTTGCGGTAATCAAGATAGGTTTGACCAAAGCGTTCGATCAATTCTTTTTCTTCCAACAAGTCGAACCCAGCCGAAAAATAAAAGCGGTGCAATAATTATGTAAGCAATCGAGTTGGCATTGCCGTTGAGCAATGCCAGCCCGATGACTCAACGCGCAAGGCGCCCGCGTAGAGTCGGATGACGCAGGATGCGATAGATGCTGGAGTCACGATCCTGACTTTCTTCAGGATGATAAACGTATAGCATCGTGAGATTGTCTGCGCCAAATGCGAAACACGCTGCGAATCGACAGTGATCTCGCCGACGCAGAGCATAAGCCAGCCGAGCGCGAAGAAGACAGTTGTCCACCAGCCTTGGGGATGAATGGCCCGTTCATGTATCCGGCATGTGCAATCGCTGCAAAGATCAGCGCCAGTCCGGGCATACCGAAGTGGGCGAAGGCGTTGCGATAGGCAAGTTCTTTGTATTTTTCCTTGTAGGCTTGTTTGCGGGAGAAGAACAGACTCAACAACAGGAAGCCCAGTGCAATGATGATGATCTGGCTGTCAATGCTCCAGGTGGGGATGCGGTCTGTGGTGATGAAGTAGGCGGTGACCAACGCAAACAGGAACAAAGCATATAATCCAATCCGCGCCCTGCCGCCCGTTGAGTTCAATTCGGGCACATGTTTCGAGAGAGCATCCATGCCTTTGAGTTTCATATTTGCCTCCTGTTTGAATGTCTATGGTTCATTAAATGTTATTGATTTAAAAGCAGCGTCAAGTATTCCATCTCTAATGTAGTTGGCCATAAAAATATTATCTTCTTCCAGTGCGACGACCAGCGCCAGCGGCGCGCCTTTCCAATCCGGCAAAGTGCCGGCAAGCAGCCATGTGACTACCTTCTTGTCCTCATTTGCCTGACCGATATGACTCCAATAAGATTTGCCTTTCACAATGAAAGATGCCGCTGCTTCATTCGCAGCCTTGGCTTGCATCACCTCGATTGGCATCCCCTCGGCTGAAAGCACCACCCAACCCTGCTCAGGTGTGTTTACGGCCGTTGCGATACGCGGCGCAGGCATAATTCCATTGTGACTTAACAAGGCCGTGGCAAGGCACATTTGCAATGGGCTGGCCTTTGGATTCCCCGTGGATTGACCGCCTGCATCGAAGGCGGCGGGCATATTTATTGCAGGCGGCTGAAACATACCAAGCTTCCGGTAATAGGAGCTTATTTCTGAGTCTGCAGGTTGGGTATTTCCATATTCTGCGTGGATGAGCGGCTGCAGGGCGGCGCCAATTGGATATAACCCTTGTGTAGCGCGGTTTACCAATGGCGCAGACGGATCTTGTGCAAGCGCTTCGCCATCTTCGCTCAACTTGTTTGGGTCATATGTCGGATGAGAAACCATGGCAAGTATCTCGCCTGTGTCGGCGTTCATTAAAATTATTGCGCCCGCATGTCTGCCCAATAATTGATCTGCCTGTGATTGCAATGCGAGGCTGAGACTCAAGCGCACATCCAAACCGGGCGGGGGGGTACCATAAAGTAAATGATCCCACCAAATGAGACTTGATGGATTTCCTTGCAGTCCGCGCAGGTAATTATCGAGCGTCGACTCCGTACCCGCCTGCCCATATACGGGATGCGTATAGCCAGTGACAGGCGCAAGGTCGGGGTAAAGGTATACACGCTGATAAGTTCCACTTTCGCCTTCGGTAATATTGACAGGCTGGTTGTTCCTGTCTATGACTTCACCGCGCGGTACATATCGGTCAGCGATGGAACGCCGCGGATTATCTGTGCGGTTAAGTAAATCTGATGAGCGGACAATTGCCCACCAGGCGTTACTCAGTGCAATCGCTGCCAGCCCCATCGTGAGCACACCTGCCAGGAGCGTATAGGGCGCAGAATCTTGCAGGGGGGCGAGTTCGCTATCTTCCAAATTGCTGATGGAAATAAGAAGGAACAAGGCTATGAAGGATGTTAATAGTGATGAGCCGCCGTATGAAACGAAAGGCAATGTTACGCCGGTCAGTGGAAGCAGCCGCAAATTTCCGCCAATGATGAGCAGGCTCTGAATGCCAAGATAGGACACTATGCCGGCTGCCAGGTAGCGGCGAAACCTGTCCGTTGCGTGCAGGGAGACGCTCATCCCTCGGGCGTGAATCAACCCGATGAGGACGATCAATCCTGGTAGTCCCGACCAGACCCGTCTCCTCTGCTATTGCGGCAAAAATAAAATCTGGATGGCCACAGGAACAAGAAGCGGGCTTCCAAGTCCAAGTCCGCGTCCGATGATGCCCCCATTCGCAACGGCAAGCAGTGATTGCACGATCTGGTAGGATACACCTGTTGGGTCAGCCCAGGGGTTGAGCCAGCCTTCCACGCGGACGCGAATGACCCCGATGAAAAAATATCCCACCCCTAATGCAACAATCAAAAGAGGATCGAAGTTAATATTACGCGCCGCCTGCCGGTGGCAAGGAAGATGGCAATGGTGAAAATACAAATGAAAATGGAAGCTGTGCCAAGGTCGCGTTGAACGATCAGAAGCAAAAGAGCAAGCCCGGTGACGACCAATGTCGGTATGAGCAATGGTAGGGACGATAAGCGTACGGTTGCCCGGTCTGCAAAATATGAAGAGAGGTAGATGACCAATAATAATTTGAGCGGCTCGGAAGGCTGAAAATAAACGCCGCAACACCCAAGCCATAGCCGCGGACCAATTCCGAGCGGATTTGTGCCAAAGATGAGTGTTAGCGCGGTGATGAACAACCCGCTGGTCAACAGTACATATTTGTAGCGTTTGAGGAAGACAATGATCCTTTGCTGATTGTGCAAGGCAACGATGAAAACGAAAACACTTATACAAAGCCATATTATCTGGCGTATGCCAAAACTTTCATTCAAACGCCAGATTGTGAGCAGTCCCCAACCACTGAGTAATGCCGCCGCCGGCAGTAGATAAGGGTCGCGTTCAGGCAAGTATTTGACAGTTGCGCGATGGGCGACGAGCATCAACAAAGCCCAAATAAGGAAACCTGCCCAGTGTGAGAATCTGTAATCTACATCCCAGGTGCGTTCGCGAACAGCCGGAGATAGTGTGAGGATTATGGATTGAACAAAGAGAAATAATGCCGCCCAACGCAAGAGGAGGCTCTGTGTTTTGTCATGCATATATTCAAGGATACATCATTTTTGAATTTTGGATGGTTGACTTTTCTTAAATACATCATCCCGCGGGTTTATTCAAGAGAAGGATTTGAACGATTGCACCCGCGGGATGATGTGTAAATATATTTATTTTAAATATTTGCCAACCAGCAAATCCAGTTTGTTGCGCGTTTCGGCAGGGACAACCTTGGGGTCAGTGATCAAAGCTGTAGACAGGGCTTGCCCGCACTCGCAGGAGCGTTCGGTTTTTAATCCGCGCACTAAATTGAGTATGGCTTCCTGCGCCTTTTGAGTATTTTTGTTAAGAGTTTGGATGACCATGTCCACGGTTACAGGAGATTCGTTTTCATGCCATACGTCATAGTCGGTAACGTGTGCCATGGTTGCATAGCACAGTTCTGCTTCGCGGGCTAGGAAGGCTTCAGGGGCAGCTGTCATACCGATAATCGACATGTCCCAGGTGCGGAATGCGCGTGATTCTGCTTTGGTGGAAAAGCGCGGACCTTCGATCACGATGAATGATCCACCGCGATGCGTGGTCGCTCCGGTTGCCCGGACTGCCGTTTCGACAGCGTTTGAAAGGTCGGGACAAAATGGGTCGGCAACACCAACATGCGCCACCATTCCCTCGCCAAAGAAAGTTCGTACACGATTTTTGGTGTTATCGAAGATGTTGTCCGGGATGACAATGTGTCCCGGCGCATAATCCTCGCGCAATGAACCGCAGGCGCTGATGCTGATGACACGTTCCACGCCGAGCGATTTCAACGCGTAAATATTTGCGCGATAAGGAACCTCGCTGGGTGTGATGTGATGCCCATGCCCGTGCCGGGCTAGAAAGGCCACGCGCGTGTTTTCCAATGTGCCGACCACAATGGGGGCGCTGGGTTTTCCAAACGGGGTGTCTAAATTATATTCTTTTGTGCCTTGCAGTCCCGCCATGTCGTATAGCCCGGAACCACCTATGATCGCGATGGCTACTTTTTCTGTCATGTTCTTTTCTCCAATCTTTGAGTAGGCGAGACCATTGTATTTGTTGAAAGATTAACCGTCAGCCGCGTATCCCCGCATCGTATTTCGTCACCGGCAGTCAGCACGGTCGGCATGGTTACGACTGTTCAATTCAAGGTTGTGCCGTTGGTCGATGAAAGGTCTTCCAGCCACCACTGGTTGTGGTGATAGGTTAATTGCGCATGAAGAGTGGATACAGTATCGTCGATAAGGGGAATACCACAACCCGGGTCGCGCCCAATGGTGATCTCGGGTTGGCTAAAATTTGTTACGAGGGGAGGGTTTTGTCCGCGGCGGATCGTAAGATTGATGCCCGGAACCCGGCGGCTCGCAAGCTGAATGCCTTGTTTCCGTATATCGCGCCATAAAATAAATAACGCCCAACCCAAAAAGCCGTATAAGGCAAATGCCAGGATCAGGCGTAATATCAGGGTTATAACACCACTCATTTTTTTGATAGTCTTGGATTGGAACGATCTTTTAATATCGCTGTCGGACGATCTGTTGCAGCATTTTCCAGGGGGGCTGTTTCTCTCAGGTCCGGGCGCGGAGGCGGGTTGTCTTGTCCAAATATTAGCGCCACGCCAGCCAGTGAGATCACATCGCCAGGATAGAGCACAGTCTGACTAGCGCGCTGTCCATTTACAAAAGTACCCCCGGTGGAATTTAAGTCGAATACCACGAATCTGCCCTTTATAGCTCGTAACTGGGCATGGTTACGTGAAACTCGCGGGTCGTCAATGATCAGCTGGTTGTCCAGTCTGCGCCCGATATTAATGACGGGCAGAATTAAGGGAAATACCTTCACGCCTTCAACAATCAAAAAGGCATTATCGGGCAGTTTGCCGTGATCTTCAAGACTGCCAGTATCAAGGGGGCTTGCATTTGTTTCGGCCATGGGTTCAATCCGGTGGGATGCCACAATATGAGCATCGCTTAAAGTTAGATTTTCGTCTGTTATTATACTAATTGTTGGTGGTATTGTAATCTGAAATCCGGCTTCCTGTATCACTGTGGTGATGGAATGCAATAAGATTGCAAGCAATTGACTGATCCTGCCATTTTGCAGATTTGTCGGGGTGCATTACCAATGTGTATACATTAGGCGCAACCATCGAACCATCTTCCAACTTGGTGGTGTTTAGCTGGATCGCGGCTGCCAGTTTTTGGACGATTACATCTTCAACTTTCCTGCCAGGAAGAAGGCTTAGTAAATCCACTTCGATTAGGGATTGCAATCGGGATTCAAGTTCTTGAAGGTTCATGCCTGCCTAATAAATACCATTAAAGTTCTTGGTTGCAATTTTTGCACTTTTTATCGCCTGGCTGGACAACATATCCGCAGTTTCGACATGTTCCGGGTTGCATCTTTCCGAGTGGCGCGCCGCACGCAAGACAGGAAGGTTCGCCAACCGGGTTGGCCGTGCCGCAGTATTCGCAGGTCACCCTTTTTAGACGGTCTGACAAGTTCGGTGGAAACCCCTGCTGCATTGCGCCGACTGGGCGATCACCTGCCAGATGCGTTCGCCTATTTGCAGGTTTTCGATATCCTGGGCAATATCATCCAGACGGCCAAGCAAGCTGAAGGGATTGCGTAGCGCGGCGAGCGCGCTCGTTCCCAAGCTCGCAGCCACTCCCAGCCAGGCCTGCTGTCCCAGTTCCACGATGATGCCATCTTCCGTTTTTTGAATGGTCACGGTGATAGCGGTTTGCCCGCCAGACACTGCGCCGGGTTGTGTGCCGATCTGAACGACCATCTTATCGCTTTGCCCGAGGGTTTGCGCGCGCAGATTGCCGTGATTGAACTCGCCAAGTAAAGCCTGCGCAATATCCACCGGTTTGATGTTTCCATGAAAGATTTTTCGTTCCATGAAGTCGATTATAATCGCCTTTGCGATTTTCCTTAAGAGTGACTTACGAAATGAAGCAAATCCGGTTTCATCCCGTCGATCCCTGACCATACTTGCAGCCCTTTATTTCCTTGGGAAATTTTTCGCATCCACCTCGACCGTTGTGCTGGCTCAGCAACCGACGGATACCCCGCCCCTGAACGGGTATGTACATAACCGTGATCACAGATGAGCCGCAGATCAATGTGCGTATGGGACCCAGTTCCATCGATTTACCCGATTGTTGGCATTTTACTGACCGGTTCCACCGCCCCTGCGCTGGGTAGATCGCCGGGCGGGGATTGGATCCAGATCGAATTCCCAGGCGCGCCGAATAGCGTGGGCTGGGTATATTCGCCGCTGGTGCAGGTTTCTCCGGGTACATTGCGGGTTGTGGCCGCCTCCCACTCCGGTTCCGCCTGCAACCTCCACCATTGACCCAACACTTGCCGCGCAATTTAACATTGTCCCTACCAGCTACCCGCCTGCCAACTTTTACTCCGCCGCCTTCATTAACGGTTCCATCTTATACGGAAGCGCCTGCCGCAGATTCCAGCAATTCTGTCCCGTTGGCTGCGATTATTATTGCCCTTGTGATTCTGGGAATGTATCGGCTTCCTGCTTTCCTTATTTTTGCGGCGATAGTCAATATGAGATTTGACGCGTAAGATTGTTTTTTTTGTATTCTTTACTGTTGATGCTTGGAGGCATGGCGCTGGCATTCTTATTCGCCTTTACAATCCTCCTGTCCTTGCCCAACAGCCGACGGGTTCCATCCCAACAGTTACAGGCACGCCCGCAGGGAGTCGATCGTTGCCGTGTACCTTGACCGCGCACAGGAAGATGTTTATTCTGGTCCCAGTTCTTATCTTGTACCCGCGCATTGGGGTCTTGCTGGCAGGACAGGAAATGCCCGCGTATGGTATTTCTGAAGATGAAAATTGGGTACAGATCTATTACCCCGGTGTTCCCGATTCTGTTGCGTGGGTATATGCGCCTATGTCAAAATTGTAAAAATAGGTCAATTGCCCAAGCTGGATACGCCCCCCACGCCGACCCCAGCTTCAACACCTGATCGTTGACATTAACCCGACACTGGTTGCGGCATTTGTTACCCCGGTCATCTCCACCCGTTTGCCGACTTTCACGCCCCCTGCGCCGTTGGATCATCGCCACATTTGTTGATGATGCATCGGCTGCCAATCGTATCCCAATGGGACTGTTGATCTTTGGTTTTGGTTTTATCGGCGCATTGGGCGCATTGATCTCATTCCTGCGCGGGAGATGAGCTTCGAGTTAACATTAAAAAAAATGACCGGATTAATTCCGGTCATTTTTTGATTAATCGTTTCGTTAGTTGTTGCAAGAGCAGGAACCGCCGCCACAACCACCGCCGTCACCGCAGCCGCAAGTCTTCGCCGCTGCCATGTTCGTGGCTTTTTCCCTTTGCATTCGGGCTGTTGACTGCGAAACCAGCGCCGTGTTGGGGGTCATTTACGAAATCAATCGTGGCATCGCGTAGATAGTCAATGGAGACGTTATCCACGACAACTTGTACGCCATTGGATTCGAAGGTTGTATCCACATCGCGGAAGTTATTATCAAGCGCCATGCCGAAGTTCACGCCGGAGCATCCGCAACCGCCGCCTGCGACATAAACACGCAAAGCATAACCTTCAAGTTTGCGTTGTTCGAGAATATCTTTCACTGCCTGGCTGGCCGCTGGGGTTAGAGTAAAAAGTTTAGTTTCAATTTCCTGGAGCATGTTTTTCTCCTTTCTTATGTACGTCTAATTTCGATAAATCTTATCAGATTTGGGAATGCTGTCAAATTTCAAGCAGCAGGGATAATAGATTTCTTTTACACTTAAACTCCCTTCGCATGGATGTTTTTGATGTGCTATAACTCGTTTTGGTGATACCTATAAACCCATACCGAACGGATAATGGCCAGTCCCAGGGTAAAGAATAGCATGTGATAAAAGAAAACGACCAGACCGGTACAGCCCGATAAAACATATAAATGGCAAAGAGATGCACAAGATCGCCAAATAACAACGCTTCCACTGCCGGGGCAAGGATACGATTATCGTTCGAGGGAAGGATTCGCAGGACATAGAATGCGAGCACCCATAACAGGACTCCATACCAGCGGATGAATTCAAATGCCACTGCAGGCATTGCATCAGGGCTGAACTGTGCGGTGAAGAAGCGAGGATCAATCAGACATATTGCGCCGACCCCGCCGTTAAGTGCGACTGCTTCAAAAGTAAGAATATATCGTACGAATTTATTGTAGGTCACTCGACACCTCTTATTGGAAGACCCCGACTTTGTTTGGGTCGCTCAAAATCGTTTGTAATTCCATCATATCATCAAAAGGAATGGCTCCCGCATTTCGCAGGGACTCACTGGCGTGAATGCGGCGTGACCATAAACCTGCATTCCTGCGCGGACGGCCGCTGTGACGCCAGGGCACACTGTCTTCGATCACAATGCATCGGGCAGGGGGTACGTTGAACGTTTTGGCCGCGGCAAGGAAAACATCAGGCGCAGGCTTGGGATGCGGCACTTCCAATCCGCTGAAGATCGCATTTTTCCGAAATGTTCTGTCAGTTGGGCGATTTTCAGTCGAAGCATGATTTCCTCGCGACTCCCGTTTGAAGCGACGCATATCGGCACGTGACAAACTTTCAATGAGCGCATGAATGCCAGTGACAGGCTGGAGTTCCTTTTCATTGCCGAGCGCGAAAGCCGTTCATTGAAAATGGATGGAAATTTGAGGGCGGAGTCCAATTCAATTTCTGCGATAGTGACCTCCAGTCTTTTGCTTATGGACGCGCCAGAAAACTCCCGCAAATATTGTTCGGTATTCACCTGATGTCCATATTCCTCCAGCATGTGGACATAGACTTGATTGGCAAGCGGCTCGCTGTTTACCAGCACGCCGTCGCAATCGAAAATGACAAGGTCAAAGAAAGTGATTTGTTCATAGGAGCGGGGATTATACATGAATTTCCGCTCCTGATCTTTAATCCACAATAAAAAGTTTTGCCCCGATTTTTGTATGCGAGCGATGCGGCTCAGCATTGTCGGCGACTTGATAGCTGGTCCCCGGCTTTAAGACAAACTTCCTGCCATCGACAAGCTCGGTATGTAATTCCCCTTCCAGACAAAACAATATATGGCCTTTTTCGCACCAGTGATCGGCAAGGTATCCGGCACTGTATTCCACCATGCGCACGCGGATGTTGTCAAATTGCTGTGTGTACCAGAGCGCCATTCCCGTTTCTCCCTTGTGTTCGGTTGGGATGATTTCTGCCCAATTCGTAATACCAAATGGAATGTTTTTCATTTCCATATTTGCCTCCAATTATTTGAAAATATTTTTGTGGACTTGTGTTTTCGTTCATCCACTTCTTTCAGCGGCTTCCAATAATTCCTGCGGCGAATGGACAATGATATCTGGTTTGGCGCGCATCAAGGTTTCGGCGGATTGATGACCCCAGGTGACGCCAATACTTTTGACGGATGCTTCTCTTGCCGCATGGACATCGCTGGCAGAATCTCCCACCATGAACACCGCTTCGCTCTGCGCCGCAAATTGACTCTGCGCGAGCGAGATTTTCTCAGCCTTTGAGCCTGGTGAATCCACCCCAAAGATCGCGCGGACACAATCTTCCAGTTGATGTTCAGCGAGAAACGCCTTCACATTCTCCGATGAATTGCCCGTGATAATGCCAATTGTGTTGGTTGCGGACAACTTTCTCATCACCTTGTCCAGCCCTTTGAAAATATCAGGCGCTGACTTTTTCTCTCCGAATTTTGCCAAACAGCGACGGACAAACTCATCCACCAAATGTTCGGGGACTTCCAGTTGCTGTCCGTATGTTGCAAAGGACATGATTTCCAGCGAATCCAGGTCCTCAGTGGTTGCGACATGCTTTACGCCCAATTCGTCACAAGCCTCCTGCCCGAATTGAAGCAGGTCACCCAGGGTGTCTGCAAGTACGCCGTCAAAGTCAAATAGGATCAATGCCATGATTGGTGTTCATTATATTTGCTTATTGGCGCTTTCGTAAACTTGAGTCTGTTTCCATTTATTGACCAACCCAACCCCACAAACAAAAATCTCCTTCGCGGGAGGAGGTTTTTGTGCTATTTCATCTTTGCAAAACGTACGGTGTTTTTGGACCTGTAGACTTGTCTACGAGAAAACGCATTATGCCTCGGCCGCCAACGGCATGAAGACTGTATTTTCAAGCGACTTGGTGGCGAACAGAATACAAGCGCGGACATCTTCTGCTTTTATCCCATGATATTCCTTGACGATTTCATCTATCGTCGAGCCATGAGCAAGCGGGTTAAGTATATATTCAACGCTCAATCGCGTGCCGCGGATGACAGGTTTACCTACCAGTACTTTTGGATTGATGGTAATTCGTGTGAGAAGTTCCTGATCTGTCATAGTCGAATTTCCTGCCCCAATCATATCATCTGTTGCGTGAAGCGATCCGTTGACGAACCCCACAAACAAAAATCCCCTGTATCGGACAGGAGATTTTTTGTAAGCAGTAGTTATGCTGTAACCGCAATATATTCCGCAACGGTGACACTCTCAGGAATAGGCAAATTATCTTCGAGCATTCCCTGCACGTGCATTTCTACGGCTTCGTACATGTTACGTTCTGCCTCCTCACGTGTCTTTCGGTTGCAACACAACCTGATAAGTCGGGGCAATATGCCGAGTAATTTCCATTTGCTTTTTCAATGACAATAAGAAAGCGATACATAATTTTTCTACCTTTCGCTATTTTCCTTCTTCAATTGTGCCTGCTTGAAAACGCTATTCAATGTTCCAGGCGCAAGTTCATCGTTTGGATGTCCGGCAATCGTGACACGACCAAGCTTTTTAGGATGTTTATATTGCCTGTGGCTGCCTTTGGTTGTGACCAAATACCAGCCATCCGCTTCAATGAGTTTAATGACATCCCGAACTTTCATCAAACGGATTTTAGCACAATTCCATGCTGTGATAGTCTTTTCACGAACCCGCATTCGTTTTGTCTATTAGTTCGTTTTGCGAAGAGAACCGTTGGCTGCAACACGACAAAACCCCTTTATAATTGACCTCACCAATCGTAAATCTAAAATCACAAATCGAATCCCATGACCCAACTCATCGAATGTATCCCCAACTTCTCCGAAGCGCGGCGACCCGAAGTCATTGACCAGATCGTCGCCGCCATTCAATCGGTCGAAGGTGCGAGCTGCTCGACCGTTCCTCCGACCTCGACCACAACCGCACGGTGCTGACCTTTGCAGGTTCGCCCGCAGCTGTGGAGGAAGCCGCCTTCCGCGCCATCAAGACTGCCGCCGAATTGATCGACCTCAACCAGCACACGGGCGCGCATCCACGCATCGGCGCGACGGATGTCTGTCCCTTCGTGCCGTTGAGCGGTGTCAAATTGAAGAGTGCATTGCCATCGCTCAAAGGCTGGGTCAGCGCGTCGGGAGTGAACTCAATATTCCCGTCTATTTGTATGAAGCGGCGGCGACCCGTCCCGAACGGGCCAATCTCGAAAACATCCGAAAGGGACAATACGAGGGACTCAAACTCGCCCTGAGCGCAGTCGAAGGGTCAGAGGAGTTTGAGCAGCGTAAGCCGGATTACGGTCCCAGCAAACTTGGGGCGGCGGGGGCTACGGTCATTGGCGCTCGCAATCCGTTGATCGCTTTCAATGTTTATCTCACCACCGACGATGTCAGCATCGCAAAGAAAATTGCCAAAGCCATTCGGCATTCCTCGGGCGGGCTTCGTTATGTCAAAGGGCTTGGCTTGCTTGTGGATCGCCGCGCACAGGTCTCGATGAACCTCACCAATTTTCATGAGACCCCGCTTGCGCGCGTGGTCGAAACCATTCGACGCGAAGCCGAACGATATGGTGTGGGCATTCATCACAGCGAACTCGTGGGGTTGATCCCGCAGGATGCATTGGTGGATACGGCGGTCTGGTATACCCAGCTTGATCAATTTGATAAGGAACAAATCCTCGAGAGCAGACTCTTTTCTTCAGACGAAGGACGAAGGACGGAGGACGCTCGGTCATCGGTCTTTGGTCCTCAGTCTTCCGTCTCTTTCATCGACGAATTAGCCGCCCCGACGCCAACTCCGGGCGGAGGTTCTGCCGCGGCCTTCGCAGGCGCAATGGGCGCGGGACTCGTCGCCATGGTTTCTGGACTGATGGATCCGAAATCCTTTCCGGCAGAAGAAGTTAAACAATTACTTATTAAACATTTTGTTTAAAAGTGAAAATACTTGAACCACATAGACACATAAGGTCACATAGTTTGAAAATTCCTATGTGTTTCTGTGTTTCTATGTGCCTATGTGGTTAATGCTGTCACTCGAGAAGAGGATATAAAATGAAAAAGCTAATAATAATTATTGTACTTTTATTCTCAACTTCCCATGCCCAAACTGGGAAAGAGATAATTGAAAAAGCTGATGAACTAATGCGTTCAAACAGCAGCTATTCAGAGCTTAAAATGACGATAGAAAAACCAAATTGGTCTCGCACGATAGGAATGAAAGTTTGGGCTCTTGAACCCGATTTCGCAATGATCTATATAACCGAACCAGCTCGTGACAGAGGTTCTGTAACACTTAAAAGAAAAAATGAAGTATGGAACTGGCTGCCGTCAGCACAAAGAGTTATCAAAATTCCTCCATCAATGATGCTTCAATCATGGATGGGATCAGATTTTACAAATGATGATCTTGTTCGTCAGTCTTCTGTTGTAAATGATTATCACCATAAACTGATCGGTGAAGAAAAAATATCCGGTTATGATTGTTATAAAGTCGAAATGATTCCTAAACCCGAAGCTGGTGTTGTTTGGGGAAAGATCATTACCTGGATTTCTAAAAATTCTTATCTGCAGATAAAAACAGATTATTATGATGAAGATGGTTTTCTTGTAAAATATTTTATCGGCAGCAAAGAGAAAAAAATGGGAGGAAGAAATATCTTAACTTATTGGGAAATGATTCCTGAAGATAAACCCGGTAACAAAACAATTATGGAATACTCAACGATTCAGTTTAATTACAAAGTTGAGACTTCATTTTTCTCAGAACAAAATATGAAACGCGTGAGGTGATAAATGTTTACATATTTTAGTCTTGCTTGGCGTAATCTATGGAGAAACAAAAGACGAACCCTGATAGCAGCCGCATCAGTGTTCTTTGCCGTTATACTTGCTTTGCTGATGAGATCAATGCAAACTGGTTATTATGATTACATGATTGATTCTTCCGTAAGAATGTACACCGGCTATATTCAGGTTCAGGGAAAAGACTATTGGGAGAAAAGATCGCTTGAAGAAAGTATTATTCTTGCAGATGAAAAGGTTGATCAAATAAATAAGATTGAAGGAATTGAACATACTGTTAAAAGATTTGAAACTTTTTCTTTGATCTCTTATGAGAAGGTAACAAAGGTTGCTCAGATTGTAGGAATAGAACCGGAACGCGAAAATGAATTAACCTTATTGAAAGAAAAACTTGTTAAAGGTGAATATCTTACTAATGAATCCCGCGGAATTTTACTTGCTGAAGGTCTTGCAGAATTGATGCAGGTTGGTATTGGCGATTCCGTTTTAATTTTTGGTCAAGGTCTTTATGGAATTACTGCAGCCGAGCTTGTTCCAGTTCAGGGAATTGTGAAGTTTAATCTTCCTGCACAAAATAAATCATTTGCCTATGTATCAATTCCTTATGCGCAATGGATTTTTTCTGCACCCGATAGAATAACTTCTCTTTCAATAATGATTGATAATCCTAAGAAGTTAAATAGCATTCATGAAGAAGTTAAATCTCTTTTTGACCAGTCCTCAAGTCAGGCAAGTGAAAATTATGCTATAATGACATGGGAAGAACTTTCTCCTGAGTTAGTTCAGTCAATTCAGATTGATAATGCGCAGGGAATAATTATGCTTGGAATTCTTTACGTTGTAATTGCATTCGGAATTTTCGGGACTATTATGATGATGACCGCCGAACGTGTGAAAGAATTTGGAATCCTTATTTCAGTAGGAATGAAAAAATGGAAACTTTATTTCGTAACAACTCTTGAAACTATTTTCATATCGTTTATAGGAGTTGCAGCTGGTGCAATCGTAAGTCTGCCCATAATAATTTATTTTGTAAATAATCCCATTCCTCTTACAGGCGAATATGCCGAGGCAATTCTTGCCTGGGGATTTGAACCTATTCTGCCTTTTGCAATTTATCCCGGAATGTTTATTGCTCAAATGTGGACTGTCCTGGCAATTGCACTCTTTTCGGGACTATATCCAATAAACTTTATTAGAAAAATTAAACCAGTAGAAGCAATGAGAGGTTGATATGCTTTTAAGTTTAGCCTGGCGAAATATCTGGAGAAATAAAAGAAGAAGTCTGATAATTATTGCGGCAATTGCTGTAGGATTGTTAAGCGGGTTGTTCGCAAGTGCAGTAATGTTTGGAATGGGCGAATCGTTAATAAATTCAACCATCGATCGCGATCTCGGTCATATTCAAATTCACTTACCCGGATTTGAGGATGATAAACTGTTAACTGAAATTATTCCGGATGCACAAAATATTTCTTCTGAAATTAAGTCTAAGAAAAATGTTACCGGAGTTTCCTCAAGACTTATAATTGAAGGAATGATTTCTTCCGCAACATCATCCGGTGGAGTTAGAATTACAGGCATTCTTCCAGATGATGAAAAAACCGTTACCACAGTTCATAAGCAAATTATTGCAGGAAGTTATTTTGAAAGTGATGACCGGAATCAGATTTTGATTGGTTATAAGCTTGCGGATAATCTTGGAATAAAAGAAAGATCCAAAATTGTCTTAAGCTTTCAGGGATTAGATGGAAAAATAATTTATGGAGCTTTCAGGGTTACAGGAATATTCCGCACTGAATCGACCATGTTTGACAGGGCAACTGTATTTATAAGGGAAGGTGATATACTTTCACTTTTAGAATCAAATCCTATTTACCATGAAATAGCCGTAAGGCTAAATTCTGTTCAGGATGTTGATTCACTTCATGCAAATCTTTACCATACTTTTGATCATTTATCAGTTCAAAGCTGGAAAGATCTTGCACCAGAATTGAAACTTATGGATGAAATGATAGCACTTCAATTAAATATTTTTCTGGGAGTGATTCTGTTTGCGCTTCTGTTTGGAATTACGAACACAATGCTGATGTCAGTACTTGAAAGAGTAAGAGAATTCGGTGTGCTGATGGCAATAGGAATGAAAAGAAGAAGAGTATTTTTTATGATAATTATTGAGACAATTACACTTTCACTTGTTGGTGGAATTGTCGGAATGATCCTCGCATATATTACAATTGCTTATTTCGGTTATGCAGGAATAAATCTTTCTGCTTTTACTGCAGGATTATCGGAATGGGGTTTAGGTTCAATACTTTATCCTCATCTACCAATTTATTTTTATTTATCAATCACAATTATGATTTTAATAACAGCAGTGTTCTCGGCTGTTTATCCGGCTGTTAAAGCTATCAAACTGAAACCAGCAACAGCTATAAGAACATACTGAAAATATTTAAACCACATAGGCACATAGAAACACATAGTTTCTTTATAATCCAAATATGCTATGTGGCAAAAAGAAAAGATGCATTATGACAAAGAAATATTTAAATGATTTGACTTATCAAATTGTTGGTGCTGCGATTGAAGTTCATAAAACATTAGGACCTGGATTGCTTGAAAGCGTTTACCACAAATGCTTGAAACAAGAATTATTATTAAGAAAATTAAAATTTGTTTCTGAACTTATAGTTCCTGTTAATTATAAAGGTTTGGAGTTAGATGCAGAACTTCGTTGTGATTTCTTGGTTGAAGATGCAATAGTTGTTGAGATTAAAGCTGTAGATGCTATTGCTCCGGTTTTTGAAGCTCAATTACTTACCTATATGAAGTTATTGCATAAGCCCAAAGGAATACTCATAAATTTTAACTGTGCAAACCTTTTCAAAGAAGGTCAGAAAACTTATGTCAATGAATTATTTCGGGAATTACCTGAAGAATAAAGAATTTAAACAACTTAGAACACATTGGGATTTGCTATGTTCCCTATGTGTCTATGTGGTTAAAAGAAGGAGTGCCAAATGTCACTAATTGAAGCTAACAAACTAACAAAAATCTACGATGGAACAGCAGTTCCGGTTAAAGCTCTAAGCGAAGTTGATCTCTCAATTGAAACCGGTGAGTTTACTGCAATAGTTGGTCCCTCTGGTTCTGGTAAAACGACTTTGCTAAACATTGTAGGCGGACTCGACGTTCCGACTTCCGGTAAAGTTATTGTTGATGACGTTGATATTTCAACTTATAAAGCTGATGAGCTTGTTAATTTCAGACTTCATCACATAGGATTTGTATTTCAGGCTTATAACCTTATTCCTGTTTTTACATCTAAAGAAAATGTTGAATTCATAATGCTTCTGCAAGGATTAAGTAAGTCGGAAAGAGAAAAACGAGCCCTAGAATTATTATCTGCAGTCGGATTAGCAGACAGAGCAAACGATAAACCGTCAGAACTTTCCGGTGGTCAACAGCAGCGAGTTGCAGTTGCTCGGGCACTTGCTTCGCGTCCTTCTTTTGTTCTTGCTGATGAACCAACTGCTAATCTTGATTCCCAAACCGCAGAATCGTTATTGGATTTGATGGAAAAACTTAACAAAGATTTTAATATGACCTTTGTTTTCTCCACACACGATCAGAGAGTAATAAATAGGGCGCATAGAGTTGTTACTTTACGCGATGGCACTGTTGAGAAAGATGAAATTAATGTTAAGGTAACGGAGAATGCAAACTAAATTATTATCGGTTATATTTTTTCTCTTTACAATAAACTCTTCTGCGCAGTTATCATCAACGGATTATAACGGTTATGTAAAATATCTTTTCAGTTCGTCAAAGTATCCGGGAATTGATGACAGATTTAATGATCATTTACTACACTCAAGATTGAACACACGCTGGTACCCGGCTCCATCACTAACAGCAGCTTTAGAATTTAGGACGCGAATATTTTATGGCGAGTCAGTAGAAAAAATTCCAAACTACATTGATTTGATAAAAGCAAAACACGATTTAGTACAACTGGATGCAGTTCTTTGGAATGAAGAAAGTTCAATCGGCTATGTCGAAATTGACAGACTCTGGCTTGATTGGGTACAAGACGATTGGCAAATAACTGTAGGAAGACAACGCATTGCCTGGGGAACAAGCTGGGCATGGAATCCGATAGATTTATTTAATCCAAAAGCAGTTCTTGATTTTGATTATGAAGAATTGCCCGGTGCCGATGCAGTAAGAGTTCAATATTACACCGGACCAGTTACAAAAGTTGAATTAGCCGTTAGTCCAGGTAAGAAAAAAGAAGATTTAATTGTTGCAGGATTACTTTCCCTTAATCATTGGGACTATGACTTTAATTTAATTGCCGGTTATAAAAAAGAGCGATGGGTCGTTGGCGGCGGCTGGGTAGGGGATATTCTTGATGCAGGCTTTCGCGGAGAAATTTTAGTTTCTCAAGCTCCGGACAAACAATTCGATTCAATATTATATGAACTCTATAATTTAAAACCTCTCACACAAAATAAACCCACAGTTTCATTCGTTCTTTCGGGAGACTATACTTTTCCTAATTCATTTTACATCCATACTGAATTATTGTATAACAGTAATGGAACAGATAAGTACGCTTCATTCTATCGACTGGAAGCAGTTGAGCTTGATATGCTCACTCCTGCAAGCTGGTCAGTCTTTCAGGAATTTTCTTATCAGTTTACTCCTCTGTTAAGAGGAGGAATATTTGCGATTTACAATCCTGATGATAAATCCTATGTAATTGTTCCATCGGCAAGTTACTCAATTGTTACAAATCTTGATTTGTATTTAACAGGATTATTATTCGGTGGCGATTCATTAACGGAATTTGGTGATTTAGGTAGTTCTTTATTCTTCAGATTAAAATATTCTTTTTAGTAATTCTTGTTATGATATTAGAATTTATTTAAGTTAACACTAATAAAACAATTACCTGTCATTTAAAATTAAATAATAAACCAGAACTATTAAATTTGATCGCTTATTAACCATCATTACTTCACAAATAAAGGAGAGCAGCATGAATCTGTTTGAACGTGCAAAAAATATTTTAATTACTCCTAAAACTGAATGGGAAGTTATTAAGAACGAACAAACTTCTGTTAGTGATCTTTTCACTAAATATGTTCTTATACTTGCTCTCATTCCTGCAGTTGCAGGATTTATAGGACAATCTCTCGTCGGTATTTCTTTAGGTCCTTTTGGTTCCTATAAAATGCCTGTTGAAAGAGGATTGCTATACTTGGTTTTATACTATGCAATGACTGTTGGTGCTGTGTATTTAATGGCTTTCATTGTTGATGCACTGGCCCCTTCATTTGGCTCTCAATCAGCAGTAATCATGTTCTTCCTCCAATGACTATATGGACATTGTCCGGTGTCTCGCCTGTGCGGGAATGACGAAAGGCGATCTCGGAAAGCCTCCTCAACAATCAATTGATGAGATTGTCATCCACGACAATTTCCTCGGCCTGGCGATACTGTGGAATCGGCAGCCCGTCTCTCAGCGGGGCCTGTTGTACTTCCGGATTACCTGGCAATCCGAGCCAAACCTTCCAGCCGCTGCCCCGGGCATATTCGCGGTAATCCCGGTAATTCGAGTGGGCAGGGGTCCATTCTCCGTCACTGCCGCCGATGCGCACGTAGAGAGCACCTTTTCGGCCCTCAACATAGGCGGCGTAGACGCCTCGCTCACGGGCATTCTGCTGGGTGTGAAACCGGCTGCCGGCATGCACCTCGGCAACCTTGCGAGCGTTGATCATTGCCTTGATCCTTTCATGCAGTTCGTTTCCCCAATCGAAATAGTGCTTCCAATAAATGCTCGGGATGCCGGGGTGGGAGAGGATATAGGCGTAACCCTGTTCTACCTGCCAATCGTTGAGGAAGCTGTCATGTTCGTGGTCGGGCTGTGGATGGCCGCTTTCATCGGTACGGAAACCGGTGTCGTGGTTTTCCAGGAAGGTGACCGCCCGGTTCCGCCAGGGGTGGCCGTCGGTGGTGTCGCCGATGAGACCAATACCGGTGCCGAACGGCCCGTACAGGGCGACATAGTTACCTTTGTTATCCTTGAGGGTGAACTGGCTGGTGAAGTCGAAAACATTGCTGGCGGTCCGCAAATCGTCTGCCGTGGTCGCGCTATACCATACCCAGCCTCGCTGCTCGGCGTGTTTATCCCAATCATATTCGCCCACCGAAAAAGTCGGATGGGTCGCACGATTGTAGGTGCCGATCCAGCGGGCGTGGTAGCCGTGGACCATGTCATACCGCCAGCCACGGTAACCTAGTACCTTGTAACAATCATAATTTCGGATACAAATGATGAAGCTTAATGCGAGCATCAACTGTTTTGAACTGCCAGACAATGTTTTTCGCACTATTGTTTCTCGCTTTCTCCCATGCAGTCACATGTGTCTGCATTTCGGCTATTTCCGGGATTCGGCGGTCAAGGCATTGCCCCTTGAGAACACTCAGCTCAATTTCCGCCATGTTCAGCCAGCTACCATGCTTCGGGGTGTAATGAATTTCGAGTCGTTCCGCCAAACGTTTGGCTTCCTGTGGTTCGAATGTCTCATAAAGTGATGCAATATTATGCGTGTTCAAATTGTCCATAACCAAGCGAACCTTGCAAGCATCTGGATAGCGTACGTCCAGCATTTCCTTGATCTGTTTCGCCCAATCTTTGCGAGTTCGCCGTTCCGTTATCGCTACGTGACGCCGTCCGGCAAGTGGTTCAACTTCCATAAATATTTCAGCTACGCCATTTCTGACGTACTCGTCGTCAATGCACCGTACTTGGCCGGGTTTTCCCGGTATTGGTTCTCTGACTTCACCGATCAATTGTTTGGAAGATTCGTCCATGCAAACCACCGGATACTTCGGATCATATGGGAGGTGGTAAACATCCAGGACATCCTCCATCGCCGCTACAAAGGCTGCGTTGCCTTTAGGCGGGATTTTCCAGTATTTTTTTCGGTGAGGCTGAAATTCATTTTTTTTAATGTCCGCTGCACGGTCATGTGCGATACAGTTTCTGCAAAGCGCAATTCAACCGCTTTTTCTGCGAGGAGTCTGACTGTCCATCGCTGGTGCCCTTCCGGTGCTTCAGAGCAAGCCAATGATATCAGCCGTGCTTCAAATGCGCCGTCAAATACCACCTCTCTCGGCGGCTTGTCGAGTGGCTTTCGCTCGAGAGCAGCCTCCAGTCCTTCTTCGACAAATCGCTTTTTCAGATGTTCGATCGAGCGACTGGTAACACCCAGAGCGTCTGCCACATCAGCAACTTTCCATGATGGACCTTCAGGGCCAGCATCGCAAAGAAGCAGAGCCCGAGCGTATTTGAATCGCCTGGCTTCGATTTTCCCCTTTTTTGTGAGTGCTTCAAGCTCGTTGCGTTCTTCTTTTGTCAAGGTAACTCTATATCTCGGTGTCATAGGCGGCCTCCTTTATTGGGTGCCACCATTATATCACCACAGGCTAATAATACGAACTAATTAATGTTACATGGTACTAGTGATTGCAGTTGCAGCAGATAGCGGACCAGGTCTCGTCGCACTTGGGGATTGGTGTGGTCAATGTCCCGGAACGAATTATAGCCATAAGTAGTCCCCTGGTGCCGGGCATATTCATTCGGCTGTTCTTCGGGTTTGCCCCGCAGTTCCAGCGGGGTGTTGAAGACATCGGAATTGGGGTTGGTAAAGGCCTCATCGTTTTGGGTGATAGCCCTGGTATCCCAGTCGGGGTTCTTGAAGTCGCCCAGCCGGTTGCGCCGTCACGATGATTGATGACGATGTCGGCCACGGGCTCCACACCTTTTTGCAGCAGCGTTTCCAGCATGGCCCGATGCTGCTGAAGGTTGCCGTAGCTATTGTTCAGGTTGAAATATTCCTTTGGATTGTAGCCGGCACTGTACTTGCCGGCGTAAGAAGGGGGCGGCAACCAGACCAGATCGAACCGGCCATCGCGGATCTCTCCAGCCTTTTCTTTGACCATTCCGTACCATTTTTTTGCACCGAGCAGCCGGAAACCGCTCTCGACCAGCCATGGCGGTAGGATTCCCAGTAGAAACCCTGCAAGATTATCCGGTCGTCGTCGAAGCCCGCCTGGGCAAATATTATGACGGGGTAGAGGACAATGCTTATTGCAAATACTTGAATAAGTCGCAGGAAAAATCGGTGTTTCATGGCCATGATTCTCCTTTTATTGCATATTTTCAAAAATATAATACCCAGGTAGGTGCGCATCTCCTCCAGTCGGTTTACTACGCCTTTGAAACTCAGGAAAAGGGTGAATGCTAGCTAATTCGGAAGAATCGGTGTGGTTCGGTTTGTTCACTTTTTATTTATGCCAGTTCCATGAGTCGTTTGAGGCTCATTTTTATGAACTCTTTGTTCACTGGTCGCATTTTATTTAATGATTCAATGGTAAGGTCAAAATCTTTGGTTCTGATAGACTCTTGAAGCTTTCGATCTAACTCATACCATTGTCCATTTTTGCCAATCAATTCTTTAATTTTGCTTTTATCGTCACTATCATCAAACAAGTCTTCAATTTGTTTTGGGAATTGAAAATATCTGTTATGAGATTCGAGTTGCAACAACATGTAGTCTCTATTGAACTCAGCACAGATAGAGGTCTTTTCCTTCTCAGAAATGTTTTGTGATGAACAAATGTTACCAAACCTATTGATCCATTTGTCTATAACCCTCCATTTGAAATGTTGTGAAATTGAAAATAAATTATACAATTGACTGAAATCTGTGGTACGTTCAATATCGAAATTTGCTATTGGTTCATATACAACAAATTCAAATTTATCTTCAAATTCATCTTTCGACTGATTTTCCGATTTATGATTAAACTTTGTTGTCATATATGTTGGGACTAATGTTTTAGCATTTTTTCCCAACAATCTAATTGGAGGAATAGCTAAGTTGTCAAGACACATTTTCTTTATCTGTAATAAGGAATTAAACAAATGCGGTAAATAGTATTCCATCGGCCTTTTGTATTCGGCATGATTACTGAATTCTTCAAACGATATTTCCTTATCGGCATTTAGTCCCAATGCCCTGAATGCGGCAGATTCCCCATTAATTTTTATATCTTTTGGAATTTCGCCATGTTCCATTCTTTTGAATTGAGATTTGTTAATAGTTATCCATAGTCTTGAAGTTATAGGTTTTCTGATAATTGGTGAAAGCTGTGTTAAAATATAGTCGTTCAAAGCATCTAATTCCTTTTTACGACTTTCAAAATCCTTAGCATCCGAAATTTGGTCAAAAACGGGTTTGTCTTTGTCGTTATATATTGCATCAAGCAATTTATTGACGCCAATTTTATTAAGCTTTACCCCATTCCAACCTTCAACGGGATTTGGAATATTTAAGTTTTCTGAAGTAACTGTAATTATTTTTCTGTCTCTGGTTCCTGACGCTACTCCGCACAAAAATCCAGTTTCGTAAAAGCACCAATCATATTGTTCGCTATTGTCGAGATACAATAAAATTAATAAATCAGCTTTGCTGAGTTCATTGTGTATTTCTTCTCTCCAAGGCGACCCTGCTTTCATTGATGTTGAAGCAAATATATGGAGCTTATCTTTGTGATTCTTTGATAGCTCCCTCGTGATATTATCGATTGCATCATCTCGTCCATTAATTTTATAACTAATGAAAACATTGAAAGGGTAAGTATGCATGATATCCTCCTTGGTTAAAAATCACTTTGAAAGCATTCCCAAAGACTCGGTGTCCTCCGAAGGATTCGCCTGTTCTGTTAGTATTCCCTTCTGAACCGTGGCAATTTTTTGCTCGCCGTAGGAGGAGACGTGTATTGTATAGCCTTCCACCCGGTCCTTGACGATGCTGGACTGAAATGCCGGCCAGGCGGTGAATTTGGCTATTGCAATGCCGATAAGTTTTTCAACCTTTGACAGGGTTGAGGTAGCGGGTGGATTTCCGGTATCGGCCATTTTTCCCTCCGGTGGGTGAGAAGGCCCATGACCTGATGGGCATGGGCCGTGCCGTTGCGAATTCCATGTGATGTGTGGTGTGCGGGAAACCACCAAGAAGCCGGTTCCCTTTTGTACTATTGCCTTCGTGATCTTACAAAAAACCTACAATGGCCAGGCCTAGCGAAAAAAATTTATTTTACTTGAGGTGTGTCCGGTGTACCTGATCACAGTTGTTTGCTATCAACGCCCATATTCGCTTCACGGTGCTTTTGACCAGCCGGCGGCAAGGGCCTCGTTTTCCGTGGAAAAGCAGCGCTCACCATCGCCAAAGTCTATTTGAACTTTGGCATAGTTCGGATGAGATGCCAGGAAATAATACTTTTTCTTGGAGCTATTAGAGATATTTCCTTTGACCGTGCACTCGGATTCTATAATTTCAGGTTCCGGAACATTTGTATCTTCATTTGGACAGGAGATAACCGCGAAGCTCCTGTCATAACAAATGCGCCATTCTTTTGTCTTGTGGTCGAAATACAAAGAGTCACCGTGCAACTGCCAATTGTTTTGCGAAAACCACTTTTTCCCGGCCGCTTCATCGGTGATCTGCTCCTTCGGCAAGGTAAGTGTGCTATGCAATTCCAAAGCCTTGCCGAAATAAACATCCGGATCCTCTAAGCTCTCATCATGCATGCATGTGCCGTGGTTCTCGTATTCGTGCTGCAAAAGATCGAAACTGGGGGTCATACAGAGATATTTTTCAAGCACGGCTCGATCGATTTTCTTTTGATCGCCTTCGCAGGCACGCGGATAATGGCCGGGATTCTTGAAAGTGCCCTGCGGCCAAAGCCCATGCAAGATGTAGCCAAAATTTCTGCCGCTGCCGCATTGCAGATAATCGCGGCTTCCGGGGGTGGCATCTTTGCCTTGGCAATGATTGGGCGCCCAGGAATAGGAAAGCACATAAAATTCGGTAGGATTGTTTTTTATTTCCGCAGGTTTTATAACATCGTCATAGTCCTGATATGTATCATTTGTATCGATACAATTATCGTTGGCACGGGCGAAGCTAAAATAAAACGTGCAAATGAATACTGTCAGGATTCTGAATATCATGTTGCCTCCACCGATAAGATGGGTCCAGAAAAAACCAGAAGAAGGTTCCCATGAAAACACTTTACTACATCCGGTTAGACATTCGCAAGAAAGTCATCGCTTACTGCATTAAAGGGATTGACGGTCGTCTCGTTGGAGAAGGAGTGTTTGAAGCCAACATGGGGAAATGGGGAATGTACCCCCTTTATCCATTTTCCCCTTGACAATACTTGTCATGGATGCCCCAGTATTTTCAGGGTGATGGTGCAAACGACCATTTCGCCCTTAAAGCAATGACATTACAGGATCACCGCTGGGATCATGTCGGGTGGAATTTTTCCTGTTCACTGCCCTTGTGGCGAAAAAGAAGGTGGCGTCCCTCTGACGAGCGGCATAGACATTGCTTGGAGAACATGTTGTTCTTTGATCCGGCGCAGGCGGAAAGCCGATGACCTGAAAGAAACGGATTGCTTGTTCAACACATCCTGTGCTGGAGTGTATCTTTCTGCAATGAGGGGAAATATGCTATGAACATGAAGTATATCGGATTGTCGATACTTGTCCTTCTCGCTCTGGTTTCCTTGGCCTCGGCGCGCTCGCAACCGCCACCGCCGGCAGGCGGGGATGGTGTCCTGGTAGGGCATATATCGCACATCGAAGGGAAATTATTGCGCTATGTTTCCGAGGAGAGCGACTGGGTTGCGATGGTGCAGGACGCCCCCTTCGGGCTGGACGACGCATTGTATGCCGATGAAAATTCCAAAGCAGAAATCATCATCCCCAACGATACCTGGCTGCGCACCGGAGGTAGTACCCAGATTCAGCTGATTGCGCTCAAGCGGGATGTTACCGAAGTCGATATGGCCTCGGGCGTCGGCCGGTTTTACAATCGCAGTTCCAAGGGCGTGATCAAGGTGACGACCGAATTCGGTTACGTGATCGCCCGTCGCGGCACCACCTTCGATCTCTATGTCGGCGATGAGTCCTTGGAAGTCATTCCCGTGACGGGGCGGGTCGATTTTTTTCATGAAGGAAAACAGGCGAAATTTGAGCTCCTCGCCGGATCGTCGCTCATTGCCGACGGCACCAGGGTGTCGATGGACGACGCCAATGTCGATGCAGAGTGGGACGACTGGAATGCGGACCGCGACCGGCTCTGGCGAAAACGGTTGGACGCAATCGGCGATTCCGGTCGATATCTGCCGTCGGCATTGCGCGATGAGGCGTATATTCTAGAAGAAAACGGTCGATGGGAAGAGGTCCGGTATGAGGGGAGAGTCCGTCGGTTCTGGCGTCCCACGACTGTCGCCGTGGGGTGGTCGCCGTTTACCGTCGGTCGGTGGACCGAGTACCACGGCGATCACACCTGGATTCCCGCCGAACATTTCGGCTATATCACCCATCATTACGGCGACTGGATATCGGTCGGCGGTTTTTGGTACTGGGCGCCGCCGGTGATGAGTGTCCGGGTCGACACGGGGCCGTTTTTGGCTATCGGCTTTGGCTGGTGCCCTGGGAGAGTTGGCTGGATTCATTCGGGTGTTACGATCGGCTGGGTGCCCCTGGCCTGGCATGAGCCTTATTATACCTATCGACGATGGAGTTCGCGGACGACCGTTATCAACACGGTCAACATCAACCAGATCAATATCAAAATAGGCAGCTACCTTTATCTTGATTCGGCGATTGTTGTCCATCGGGACAGCTTCTACCGGACAAGCAGCTATCATGATCTGCGAATCGCCGATGTCACCAGAAACGTCATGACGGCAAACTATCTGGCGGCACCCGTCGTCAGCGATCTGGTGATCGACAATTACCGGAGCATCAAAGAGCGGTATAATTTTATCGATAGTGCTGTGCTGCGGAAACCCCATGATATGGTTCGCAGCAGGATTCTCCATAATGAGAAGCTGGCGGGGCAGGGTGGCAAGATCAGTGCCGCTGGCTTTGAGCAGGAACTACGCAGGAGCAAATCGGGCAAGGTTGACCGGGAGGCAACGATCGGTCTGCCGAAGGTCGGCAACAAGCTGGTAAGCCACGACAAGGTGTTTAAAGCAAAAGGGGAGGCCGGTTTCCAGGAAAAAGCGCTCAAGACCACAACCAAGAAGATCCATGCAGTGCAGAGCACGAAGGCGAAAGGCGGTGCTAAGGGTTATTCGGAAAAACACGGAGCTGCAATTCAGATCGAAAAATCGGGAGAGAAGGAGAAAGCCGCAAGATCGGACGGAAATGCAAAATCAGGACGATCTGGCCGGGAAATGCATGGGGGGCGGCCACCAAAAGTCGAGCACCAGGGGAAGGAGAAGGGAGGTCATAAATGAGACAGGGGGGCGGCCGGATGATTCAGGTCGAAAAACACAAGACCCTGCTTTTGTCATGATTACTATTTCTTTCGTATGCGTTTGGTTCCAACAGGCCCAACTTTTCGGCCATAGCGATGTCCGTACCACGATGATCTATACCCACACGGTGCCGAGCAGAACCATCAAGGAGGCGAAAAGTCCCCTCGATTTTTGACTTCCGTCCTATCTGAGAAGTGCCTTTTCAGCGTGATAACCGCTTTTGGCGGTGGCGTTCGGCATAAGGATCGCCCCTTTGGCCATCAGGGTGCCGGGGCTGGTTACCGAGTTGCAGCCGGTCTGGCAGGTGTCGCCAAGGATGGCGCCGAACTTTTTCAGGCCGGTATCGATGCGTCCGGCTTCCTTCTGGAAGATGGTGATGGAGCCCGGCAGGAAGCGGAGGTTGGCGAATTTGGTGCCGGCACCGAGGTTGGTGTCGTTGCCGAGGATGGAATCGCCGAGGTAGGCGAAGTGGCCGGCCTTGGCGTCGTTGAGAAAGATCGAGTGCTTGATCTCGGTGGTGTGGCCGAGGACACATCGTTTACCCGCCAGACAGTAGCCGCGCAGGTAGGCGCCCTGGCGGACTTCGCTCATGTCGCCGATGATCGCCGGTGATTTGATCATCGCCCCGCTTTCCACCAGCACCCCCCGGCCGATGACGATTCGGTCGCCGAGCAGAGTGGCGCCGGCCATGAGCAGCGACGCACCTTCCAGGACTTTGCCGGCAAAGCGTATCTGCAGCTTGCCCTTGGTGGCATCGCCGTAGACGAATTCCGCCTCCGTCCCGGCCAATGATCGTCCCTCATGGATGATGACATGGCCGGCCAGCGGCAAGCCGTCGCCGATCAGGCTACGGTCGTATTGCGGATAGGTGCAGCCGTCCATATAGTTTTTCAGCGCGGCGAGCGGTTGCCAGACGTAGGCGGTGGGCTCGAAGAGGTCGCTGTGGGGGAAATCGCTCAGGTCAAAAAAAGATTGCACCGTTAACATGTTGTCCTCATTGTCCTCGGGGGGAAGGGGAAGTGGCTCTTTTAAAGTTGCAATGACCATTGCACTATGCGAAACTCTTGGCAAGAGTTCAAGAGAAAAGCGGCAAAGGTGGCTTCGGGCGAGTGAAAGCCTGCTTGACTTAAGTTGTTCGGATGTTTAGTATTTCCGAGCCTTTCATGGGCCGTATTGCGGTTTTATTTGCTATCTATTTGAATAGAGAGATAATTACCCTAATCAGGAAATATGTATGAGTGCGGTGCGGGCGATCTGCCCGTTGCCCTTTGCAGAGTATTTAGCAGGAGGTTTGAGTGGAATTTAATGATTCATTAAGCATTGGCATGGACGATTTTTCCAATAACGAAGATATGGAAATTCCGGAAGTTCTGCCGATGATGGCGGTACGGGATGTGGTAATCTTCAACTATATGATTATCCCGCTGTTTGTTGGTCGTCCCGGTTCGGTAGAAGCCGTCAATGAGGCGCTGGGGGCCAATAAACTGCTGATGCTTGTTACCCAGAAGGATGCCACCAAGGACAATCCCGACAAAGAAGATCTGTATCAGATCGGCATGGTCTGTATGGTCATGCGGACCCTGAAACTGCCGGACGGGCGACTCAAGGTGCTGGTTCAGGCGATGTCCAAGGCGCGGATCAAGGAATATATCAGGACCGAGCCGTCGTATCAGGTGTCGGTTGAAGTCATTGAAGAGATTGAGGTCAAGGAGATTTCCGTCCGACATCGAGGCCCTGATGCGGACGGTGCGCGAGCAGACCGAGAAGATCATGTCGCTGCGCGGCATTCTCTCCGCCGATCTGATGATGATCATCAATAATATCGAGGAACCGGGGCGGCTGGCCGATCTGGTCGGCTCGAATCTGCGGTTGAAAATTGCCGAATCGCAGCTCATCCTTGAGGAAACCGATCCGGAAAAACGTCTCAAGCTGGTCAACGACCTGCTCACCAAGGAACTGGAAGTATCGACGGTCCAGGCCAAGATCCAGAACGACGCCAAGGAGGAGATGAGCAAGTCGCAGCGCGAATATTTCCTGCGCGAACAGCTGCACGCCCTGCAGAAGGAACTCGGCGATGTCGATGATCGTACCCAGGAGATCGATGAGCTGGAGCGCAAGATCAAAAAGACCAAGATGCCGAAGAGCATCCGCAAGGAGGCTATGAAGCAGCTCAGCCGGATGGAGATGATGCATCCCGATTCCTCCGAGGCGACGATCATCCGCACCTATATCGACTGGATTCTCGATGTGCCCTGGAAGAAGAGCACCGTGGACCTTCTTGATCTGGTCAAGGCCAGGCAGGTGCTGGACGACGATCATCACGGCCTGGAAAAGGTCAAAGAACGGATTCTCGAATACCTGGCGGTACGCAAGCTCAATCCTTCAACCAAGGGGCCGATCCTCTGCTTTGTCGGCCCGCCCGGTGTCGGCAAGACCTCGCTGGGGCAGAGTATCGCCCGGGCCATGGGCCGCAAGTTTCACCGCATGTCCCTTGGCGGGATGCGCGACGAGGCGGAAATCCGGGGCCATCGCCGCACCTATATCGGCGCCATGCCGGGCCGCATCGTTCAGGGTTTGAAGACCGTGGCCTCGAATAATCCGATCTTCATGATGGACGAGATCGACAAGATCGGCTCCGATTACCGCGGCGATCCTTCCTCGGCCCTCCTGGAGGTGCTCGATCCGGAACAGAATTTCGAGTTTTCCGACCACTATATGAATCTGCCCATCGATCTGTCGAAGGTCATGTTCATCACCACCGCCAATATGAGCGATACCATCCCCAGCCCGCTGCTCGACCGGATGGAGATGATTCGCCTCTCCGGCTATACCCTTGAGGAAAAGGTGGTCATTGCCAGGAAATATCTGTTCCCCCGGCAGCTGAAGGAAAACGGCATGAAGTCGAGCCAGCTGAAGATGGAAGACGAAACCCTGCAGTATATCGTCACCCATTATACCTATGAGGCGGGGCTGCGGAATCTTGAGCGGGAGATCGGCAAGGTCTGTCGCAAGATGGCGCGGAAAATCGCCGAAGGCGGCAAGGGGCCGTATGTCGTCTCCGAGCGCAACATCGACCGCTATCTCGGGCCGCCGAAGAACATCCCCGAGTCGGAGATCGAACGGCTGGAGCAGCCCGGTCTGGTCACCGGTCTCGCCTGGACCGAGGTGGGCGGGGAGATTCTGCAGATCGAGGTCAATCTCATGCCCGGCAAGGGCAAGTTGACCCTGACCGGCCAGCTGGGCGACGTCATGAAGGAGTCGGCCCAGGCCGCCCTGACCTACTGCCGCAGCCGTTCGGTGGAATTGGGACTGGCCGAGGATCATTTTGAGAAGATCGATATCCATATCCATGTCCCGGCCGGAGCCATCCCGAAGGACGGCCCCTCCGCCGGTATCACCATGGCGACGGCCCTCTACTCGGCGATCACCGGCAAGACGGTTATCGGCAAGCTGGCGATGACCGGCGAGGTGACCCTGCGCGGCCGCGTCCTGCCGATCGGCGGGCTGAAGGAAAAGGCCCTGGCCGCCCTGCGCGCCGGTATCAACAAGGTGATCATTCCCGAGCAGAACAAAAAAGATCTGGAGGATATTCCCAAGGATATCCGGGAAAAGATGGAGTTCTTTCCGGTCAAGGATATGGATGAGGTGGTGCGCATCGCCTTTGCCGGTCCATCGCAGAAAAAGGTCAAGAAAGGCGCGGTAAAGCAGAGTTCGAGCGGTGCCTGATTCCGGTTTTTCAAGTAACGGCGCCTTGCGCCATTTTTTGCAGAGGATTGTCGCAAGGACAATCCTCTGTCTTCTTCTGCCGATGCTGCTCGTTGGTGGTTGGCTTGCCATCTACGGATTTCGTCCCGGTCCGGAAAAGGCGGCTACAAGTGCCGTGGTCAACATTCCCCGCGGCGCGTCCCTGCAGAGTATCGCTACCATTCTTGCCGCCAAAGGTCTCATTTACGAGGATGTCCGTTTTCTTCTTCTGGCGAAAATTTCCGGCTACGCGGGGAACATCCAGGCCGGAGAGTTTCGCCTCGACACCGGGAAAACTCCCCTGGAAGTTTTGAAGACCCTGGTCACCGCCAAGGCCATCCAATATGCCATTACCATCCCGGAGGGATTACGGGCCAACGAGATAGCCACGATTTTTGGCGAAGGCGGCTGGTTTGATCCGCGCAGTTTTGCCAACCTTCTGGTTGACAAAGAGTTCATGGCAAAACATGGCCTGGCCGGGCTTGACAGCCTGGAAGGCTATCTCTATCCCGACACCTACCTGTTAACGAGGGATGTCCGGGGCGCGGAAAAAATTATGGGCCTGATGATCGGCAGATTCAATAAGGTATGGACGGACATTACCGCCAAGCTTGAGGAAAAACCTGATCGACAGAAAACGGTGGTTCTTGCCTCTCTTGTCGAAAAAGAAACCGGGGCGGCAGCCGAGCGACCGCTGATTGCCGGGGTATTCCTCAACCGGCTGCAACTCGGCATGCGCTTGCAATCCGACCCGACGGTGGTCTATGGCCTGGAGAAATTTTCCGGGACGATTACCCGCAACGACCTGCAGACCCCTACCCCCTACAACACCTACACCCTTGTCGGATTGCCGGCAGGCCCCATCTGCAGCCCCGGCAAAGAAGCCCTGCTGGCGGTCCTTTCACCGACCCCCACCAAGGATCTGTACTTCGTCTCGAAAAATGATGGAACCCACCATTTTTCCGAAACTCTTGCCGAACATAATAGCGCCGTGCAAAAATATCAGCGGAAAAAAGGCGGCGAAAAAGGTAAATAGTCTGAGAGGTTGAGGGGAGAGGCAGGTTGTTTTGCAGTGTTTGAGGGAGAGGAAGGTGAAGATTGCCCTTGTGCAGATTAATCCAATTATTGGTGATTTTACTCGTAATTGTGAAAAGATAGTGGGTTGGGCCGAGCAGGCGCGGCAGCAGGGCGTAAGCCTTGCCATTTTTCCCGAGCTGGTGGTTTGCGGCTATCCGCCCCAGGATCTTCTGGAGCGGCAATCCTTCCTGGACGCCCACGACCAGGCGGTATCGACACTGCTTGCCCGGCTGCCCGAAGGTCTCGATGTCATGTTCGGCTGTCTGGAGAGACAGACCGGGCAAAAGGGCAAACCTCTGTATAATGCGGCGGTGGTGGCCCGGCAGGGCAAGATCGTCTACCGGGCGCGCAAGCAACTGCTGCCATCCTACGATGTCTTCGATGAAACCAGGTATTTCGAGCCCGGCGAGCCGTCCGGGTTATATGAATTGCATGGCATGACCTTTGGGGTCACTGTCTGCGAGGATGTGTGGAGCGATGAGGTAAGGGAGTATCAGGTGGAGCCGGTGGCCGACATCATGGCCACTGCCGCCGTAAAGGGGCAGACCGTTGATGCACTCATCAATATCTCCGCCTCGCCCTTTCAGCGCGACAAGGAGAATCTCCGCAAAGGGATTTTCGCGAAAATCTGCCGGTATCATAAGGTGCCGTTTCTTTACTGCAATCAGGTCGGCGGCCAGGACTCCCTGCTCTTTGACGGACGCAGCCTGGTCATGGATGGCAATGGCCTGATCGTCGCCCAGGCCCATGGTTTTCGCGAGGATATGATCATCGTCGACAGCAGCGGCTGGTTGGGGGAGATACACGGTGAACCGCAGCTCTCCGAGCAGGAAGCGGTGTACCGGGGATTGGTTATGGGCGTTACCGATTATGTGCGGAAATGCGGCTTTTCCTCGGCGGTGCTCGGTCTCTCCGGCGGTATCGATTCCGCTTTGACCGCAGCCATTGCCGTTGAGGCCCTGGGCCCGGATAATGTCCTGGGGGTTGCTCTGCCGTCGCCCTACAGTTCACCCGATTCGCTGGAGGATGCGCAGGCAGCTTGCCGCTAATCTGGGCTGCCGTTTTACGATACTGCCGATTGGCGAGCTGTTCGACACCTTTCGCAAAAACCTTGCCGACCTCTTTATCGGGCTGGGCGAGGATCTCACCGAACAGAATCTGCAGGCCCGTATCCGCGGTAATCTGCTCATGGCCCTTTCCAATAAATTCGGTCATCTGCTGCTGACGACCGGCAACAAGAGCGAAATGGCGGTCGGCTATTGCACCCTCTACGGCGATATGAGCGGCGGCCTGGCGGTTATCTCCGATGTCCCCAAACAGCTGGTGTATGAGCTGGCCAACCATGTCAACAGGGACCGCGAGATCATCCCGGCCAGAACCATCAGCAAGGCCCCGACCGCCGAGCTGAAGCCCGACCAGAAGGACCAGGACGATCTGCCGCCTATGAGATCCTCGACCAAATCCTCGAACTCCATCTCGAACAGGGCAAAGGCCAGGCGGAGATAGTCGCCCTGGGTTTTGCCGAGTCGATGGTCAGAGACATCCTGCGACGGGTGCGCATCAACGAATACAAACGCAAACAGGCGCCGATGGGGCTGAAGGTGACGACCAAGGCCTTTGGCTACGGTCGCCGCTACCCGAACGTGCAAAATTTTCAGGGTTAATCAATACCCTTACGATAAAAAAGAGGGCATCATCGGAATAGTTACCGGAAATATCGACGGGCTGAAGAGCAATCAACTGAAAGTCCTTGAGCGTCTCGGGGCCAAGCGGGTACAGCGGCAGATGATTATCAACCCGGAAATGGCCAAGGCCCTCTGTCAGCTGTCATTTGAGCTGAACAGGCAGATCGGCCTCTTGGTGCAGCGTTCCGGCAAGGTTGAAAATGTCATTGTCGGCACGCATTCGCAGATCGTCATTCCACCGCTCGGCAATGTCCGGGCCTCCGGCGGCCGGTTGCGCGGTCTGCGACTCATTCATACCCATCTGGCGGGGGAGGATATCAGCGATGAAGACCTGATGGACCTGTTGTTTTTGCGCCTTGACCTCCTCTCGGTCATCAAGGTGGCGGCGGACGGTCTGCCGGAGAGGATGTATTCAACGCATCTTTTGCCCGGCGGGGCGGATGGAAAAAACTGGGCTTTTCTTGAGCCGGTGCATCCCGCCAACCAAAAAGATTCGGTTGAGGAGCTGATCGCTGCGATAGAAGGAGAGCTCAGCGCCGGCCGGAAAACCAGCGAGGTCGATCAGAAAAAAGACCGGGCGATTCTCGTCAGTGTCACCACCGAGGTAAAAGCTCGGGCGGAGGACTCCCTGGCCGAACTCGCCGAGCTCGCCCGGTCCGACGATGTAACGGTACTGGAGACCGTCTTACAGCGGCGCAGTCAGATCAATCCGCGGCTCATCCTCGGCAAGGGGAAGCTCGCCGACATCATGATCCGCGCCCTGCAGCTCGATGCCAACCTGCTCATCTTCAATCAGGAATTGAACCCGTCGCAGATCCGCTCGATCACCGATTTCACCGACCTGCGGGTTATCGACCGCACCCAGCTGATTCTTGACATCTTTGCCAGCCGGGCGATGAGCCGGGAAGGCAAGCTGCAGGTGGAGATGGCCCAGCTGAAATATATGCTGCCCAGACTCTCTTCAAGAGACGACGCCTTGTCACGACTGACCGGCGGAATTGGTGCCCGGGGTCCGGGGGAGACGAAACTGGAGATCGACCGGCGGCGGATCAACGACCGGCTGACCAGGCTCGCCAAGGAGTTGCAGCAGGTGAGTATGGAGAGGTATCGCCGTCGGGCTAAACGGCGCAAGAAGGAGCTGCCGGTGCTTTCCTTGGTGGGGTATACCAATGCCGGTAAATCGACCCTGCTCAACACCCTGACCAACAGCGATATCATTGCCGAGGACAAGCTTTTCGCCACCCTCGATCCGACCAGCCGTAGGTTGCGTTTTCCAACCGACTTGGAAGTGATCATCACCGACACCGTCGGCTTTATCGACAATCTGCCGGCTGACCTTCTCCAGGCCTTCATGGCGACCCTCGAAGAGTTGCAGGAGGCCGATCTGCTCATCCATGTCGTCGATGTCTCGACGCCATCGTATCGCGAGAAGATGGCGGTGGTGGAGCGGTTGCTGAAGGAACTGGAACTGGCGGATTTGCCGAGGATGACCCTGTTTAACAAAATCGATCTGCTGGAGATGGCCGAGCGTCATCAGGTATTGCAAAATATCGGCAATGAGGGCTTTGCCATCAGCGCCATAAACGCCGAGACCCTGCGGGGCTTTCTGCACCATGCCGAGCAGGCAATCGGCAGGGTGCTGGAAACCGTCCTACGGCCGCAGATAGAACCCTAATTCCTTTTCATAGGCCTGGTCTTCGAGAAATTCCACACCGATGCGGTTGCCGTTGACGGTTCTTATATGGATATTCTTCTTAAGAACGGTTTCCTTTTTGTTGTCGAGGGAGAAAACGAGAACACCTTTTTGACCGATTTTCAGGTCATGTACTCCACGCAACTCAAAACAAGCGCCGCTGAGAGAAAGATTGATAACCTTAGCCTTGCCGCCGCCGATAGCCGGCGGTATCGGGTCGTAGAGCCCAGTTAGATCGGTGGGTTTTCGATAATGGCGGCGAAATTCCAGCTGAACTTTGAAGGAGTACCCGCATCGACATTTTACCTTCAACATATGTAATCGTTGGCGAAACTGTCGAACAGCAATAATCTTGGCACTGTTGCACTGTGGGCAGACTATTGTCGCTTCTTCTCCGGACTTAACGAATGATTTTTGGGAAGGTGGTTGATTAAGCATATGCTATTATACAGAAGATCGACGGTTAACTCAAACAACTAATTCCCTTTTATTCCCTTTCATCGGTCTCAGTCATAGATGATGGCGGTATACCGCTCGAGAATTTCTTCGGTCTCGCGGTCCAGTTCGCTGGCGACTTCATGGATTTGATATTCCTGGCCGCAGACGGTGCAGCGCATTCGCACTCGCCTGCACTGGCGATGGACTTCAAGTTTGCCGGAACATTTCTTGCACTTCATAGATCGTCACTGGAGAAGCTGGGCACGGGTGAAAAGAGCTTCGAGTCGGTATCCGGCTTTGGCCAGGGCCTCGGTGCCGCCCTCCTGGCGTTCGACTATGGTTGCTACCAGACCTACCTTGAAGCCTGCCGCTTCGACTCTTTCAATGACTTTCAAGAGAGTGCCGCCGGTTGTCACCACATCTTCGAGCAGGGCAACGGTGCAGCCTTCCGGCATATTTTTCAATCCTTCAATATAGTTGCCGGTTCCGTGGCCTTTGGCTTCCTTGCGGACGATAAAGGCGGGAATCGGTTGGCCGGCCAGGTAGCTGGCAACGGATACGGCGGTGACGAGCGGATCGGCTCCAAGGGTCATGCCGCCGACAGCATGGATGGGAGTGGGTGATTTTTGCAACAGTTCAAAGAGCAGTTTCCCACAAAGATAGGCTCCTTCGGCGGCAAGAGTCGTCTGTTTGCCGTCAATATAGAAGTCGGAGGTCTTGCCGGAAGTGAGGGTAAAGGTGCCCTTGCGGTAGGATTTTTCAAGGAGAATTTCCTTCAGTCGTTGTCTTTCATCCATGGCGGTATATGCGAGTGTTCGAGGGAAAGTCAGTGGAATGGGTTGTCTTGGCCGAATTGCAGGCGATACTACCTTTTTTTTCGTCAGGTTGAAAGAAAAAACTGGCAAAGGTGAGAAAAGCGGTGTTAGGGTGTCTCTTCGTTGACGGATTGCGTTTTGCTGTTCGCACGGAACGGTTCTTGCTCTTCGTCTTAGGTGCCTTCTCTCCGAGGAGGACGGATTTGCTAGGTGTAATCGTTTTGCAAAAATCGACCGGAGATAATTTTTATTGTGCATGGTTTTTTTATAAGTTGATTGCAAAGAACTTTCTCATGAGGGGTGTATTATGTGCGGTATTGTTGGCTATTGCGGGTCGAGGCGGGTTGTTCCGGTAATCCTGGAAGGTTTGCGGCGATTGGAATATAGGGGATACGATTCGGCCGGAATCGTTTATCTGCAGGACGGCAAGCTGATAAAACATCGTTCGGAGGGCAAACTGTCGCGGCTCGAGGCGATTATCGACGATGCGATTATTGCCCCGGCCCATATCGGTTTGGGTCATACCCGTTGGGCCACCCATGGTGCGCCGACCACCGCCAACGCCCATCCCCACAGCGACTGCACCGGCAACCTCGTCGTTATCCATAACGGGATTATCGAAAATTACCATTCGCTGCGCGAAGAACTGAAGGCAAAGGGCCATATTTTCACCTCCCAGACGGATACCGAGGTCCTGGCCCATCTGATCGAAGAACACCTGGATAACGACCTGGTGGCAGCAGTGAAAAAGGCCATCAGCCTTGTCGAGGGATCATACGCCATCGGCGTGCTGTGGGCGGGCATGCCCGATACGCTGATTGCCGTGCGCAACCAGAGCCCCCTGGTGCTTGGGGTCAGCGAGAAAGAGGGCACCTTCCTGGCATCCGATATTCCGGCTCTCCTGCCGTACACCAAACAGGTGGTCTTTATGGATGATATGGAACTCGCCATCCTTAAAGCGGATGGTTTCCAGATCTTCTCCCTTGTCACCGGCCTGCCGGTTGAAAAGGCGATAAAGACCATCGACTGGAACGCGGCCATGGCCGAAAAGGCTGGTTTTAAACATTTTATGCTGAAGGAGATCTTCGAGGAACCGCAGGCGATCACCAATACCGTCAGCGGCCGGATCAACCCCGAGACCGGCGAGGTGGTGCTGCCGGAGATCGGTCTTACCGCCGCCGATCTGCTCGATATCGACCGTATTTTTTTGGTGGCCTGCGGTACTTCCTGGCATGCGGCGCTGGTTGCCAAATACTGGATAGAAAAATATGCCAACATCCCGGTGGAGGTGGACATCGCCTCGGAGTTCAGATACCGGCATCTGCTCATCAATAAGCGAGTGCTGACCATCGCCATCTCACAGTCCGGGGAAACTGCCGATACCCTGGCGGGAATTCGCATCGCCAAGGCGATGGGGGCGAAAATCATCACCATCTGCAACGTCGTCGGTTCGACCATGACCCGTGAGGCACATGGCACGGTCTACACCCATGCCGGGCCGGAGATCGGCGTTGCCTCCACCAAGGCCTTTGTCTCGCAGCTGGCGGCCCTTTTTCTTTTTACCCTGTATCTTGCCCAGAAAAAACAGACGATCAGTCAGGATTTGGCGCTGGAACTCGGCCAGGAACTGATCGGTATCGCCGGGGTGGTGGAACATGAGCTGCCCCGCCTGCAAAAAGAGATTGAGCGTCTCATTGAGAGATATTACGACAGTCGTGATTTTCTCTTTGTCGGCCGCAGTCTCAATTACCCCATCGCCCTTGAAGGCGCCTTGAAACTGAAGGAAATCTCCTACATCCACGCCGAAGGGTACGCCTCCGGGGAATTAAAGCATGGTCCCATTGCCCTGATCGATAAGGATATGCCGGTGCTCGCCCTGGTGCCCCAGGACGAGGTGTATCAGAAATCGATTTCCAACGTCGAGGAAATCAAGGCCCGGCAGGGGCGGATTATCCTTATCGGCACCGAAGGGGACAACCACCTGCGAACGATCACCGATGACGTGATTTACCTTCCCAAGGTACATTCCGCTATGAATCCCATTCTCTACACCATCCCCGCCCAGTTGCTGGCCTATGAGATCGCCACCAAACGCGGCTGCGATGTCGATCAGCCGCGCAATCTGGCAAAGAGTGTCACGGTCGAATAGCGGTAATTCAGTAGGTTGTGGAGCCGGGCGAGGAGGGTTAAACCTTTGCCCGGCGTCCTAAATTATTAGAAGACGGTCTTCGGTCTACAGATGGTCGATTTCTCTTGGTACCAAGGCCTCGGAGACCTCCGGGAGGAGAATCACCTCCCGACGATGCTCATCCTCAATATAGACCAGGACGTCCTGCCTGGTAATTTCCACGGCGAACACCGTGCCGCCGCCGAGGCTTTTGTCTTGCCAACGTTCGAGAAACCAGGCGGCCTCTTGCCGGTTGACGGTCCAGCTTAACCCCTTGGGATTGCCGGTCATTGAGCCTCGATAGGCGGTGGTTTTGTCGAAGGGGAACGGTTTGCCTTCTGCGGCGAGGCGGGTAGGGTCACACTGCGCCAGGAGGGATTTCCATTCGTGGTAATCGCCGACTACGGCAAACGGGGTGTTTTTTCGATAGTAGAGTTGCAGTACGGTCTTTTCCAGGCAGCCGGCTTCGCGAAATTTTTCCAGGTTGTTGTGCAGGAACTGGAGATGGTCGAGAGGGTGAAGACCTTCCATGGCCTCCAGCGGATTATTCCGAGTTTCCAGGTGATCAAGAATTACCTTGATTTTCTGATCCTGATTGGCCTTGTGCCGTTCCTGCATCTTGGCGTTGGCAAAGGTACCGGTAAAGTCGTCCGGGGGGTAGAGAAAACGGATGTTATCCAACTTCCATTGCAGGTTTTTATCTCTTTTATAGATGATCATCAAAGTCTCCTTTTGTCGCTTGGTCGAGGGAAAGCCAGTGATTGGCAACGTCCAGCATGCGGTTGGCAAAAGCCCATTCGTTATCAAACCAACAGAGCATTTTAATCAGCCGGCCGCCGCAGACTCTGGTTTGGGTGCCATCGACAATCACCGATCTGGGATCGGTATTGAAATCAACCGAGGCATGCGGTTCCTCAGTATAACCGAGCAGACCCCGCAGCTTACCGGAGGATTCCCTGATCATAATGGCATTAATTTCAGCAATGCTGGTATCCCTCTGTACATTAATGGACAGATCCATGAGTGAAACGTTGATTGTCGGCACCCGCACATGGAGACATTCGAAGCGACCGGCCAGGTGCGGCATGAGTCGGTTGATTCCTTTCGCCAGACCGGTATCGACGGGAATGATCGAATGCAGGGCGCTACGGGTAAGACGCAGATTGGTGTGATGGTAACTGTCGATGATCGGCTGATCGTTCATTGCCGAGTGGATGGTAGTGGTGACGCCATTGATGATGCCGAATTCACGGTGCAGGATGTCGAGTATCGGCACGATGCAGTTGGTCGTGCACGAGGCATTGGAAACGATCCGGTGGGAGCTTTCCAGCAAGCTGTGGTTGTAGCCGTAAACGACCGTTGCATCGACCTGGGGAATAGCCGGGTGGGAAAGCAGCAACCGTTTTGCGCCGCCGGCCAGATGCAGTTCGGCGGGGGCTCTGTCGAAAAAGGAACCGGAGCACTCAAAAAGCAGATCGATGTTGAGATCATGCCAGGGTAGTTTTGCCGGATCGGCCTGGTTGATGATGCGTATCCGATCTTTGTCGATAAAGAGATAGTCCCCTTCGAAGCGCAGCGGATAAGGGAAGCGGCCGTGGGTGGTATCGTACCTTGTCAGATAGGTGAGAGTCTCGATATCGGCTAATTCATTGATGGCAACGATTTTAAATTTCGATTTGTAAGGGGTGGAGTAGATCGCCCGCAGAACGCTCTGGCCTATCCGTCCGTAACCATTGATGGCAACTTGATACATCATCCTTCTTCGACCGCTCCTTCTGCCTATTCCGGCACTGCCATTTCCATGTGCGCCTTCTCAATCGATTGGGGAATTTCTTCCTTCTGAATGATAAGGCTTGGGCTCTATCAATACCCCGGTTTGGCCGAGATAACAACGGGATTATTTATAGAAAAACCGCGTTCTGCCGGAAAAATCCTGAACGGGAAAAAGCGCGAATGTCAGTTCCTCTCGCCCCACGCCATATCCCCATGGTTTTCTTGTCCAGCGACAAATCCGTGAAATCCTCCTTGTAATTTGCCCGGATGCTCAGTCTTGTATTGTTTTCAGGGCATTCTATGGTATTTTTGAAATAAACAGGAGTTTTTATGGTTGATAACGGGAGAATTATTGTCATTACCGGCAACGGCAAAGGGAAGACTACGGCGGCTCTTGGTATGGCCTTTCGGGCCCTCGGTCACGGGCAGAAGGTATGTGTTGTCCAGTTCCTGAAGGGACAGGGTAAATACGGCGAACGGCTCATGGCCGGGAGGGTGGAGAATCTCCATTGGTTCATCTGCGGCAAGGGTTTTGTCTTCAGTAAGGAAAATATTGACGAGGATCGGCAGGTCGCGCAGCAGGGCTTTGCCCTGGCAGAAGAAAAGATTGCCAGCGATCTCTACGATTTGGTTATTCTCGATGAAATCACCTATCTGCCGCACTACGATTTTTTGGCGGTGGAGCGCATCGTCGAGTTACTGAGAAACAAACCGCAGCGTCTGTCGGTTATCATGACCGGCCGGAATGCCGACCCGCAACTTATCGCCATTGCCGATACCGTTTCCGTCATCGAGTCAGTCAAACATGGCTACGAACAAGGGATAAAAGCTCAAAAGGGCATAGAATTTTAACTATCGGTACTTTTAAGGATACCGAAAGAAAGAGGAGGAGACAGCATGCACCAAGGCGCGTTAAGCGGCATACGGGTTCTTGATCTCTCGCGGATGCTCCCCGGTCCCTATTGTTCGATGATTCTTGCCGATCACGGCGCCCGAGGTCATTGCTATTGAAGACAAAAAATTCCAGGCGGATGACCTTTTTTTCAGCGACCTCAATCGCAACAAGCGCCACATGTCCCTTAACCTGAAAAGTCCGGAAGGGTTGGAGATTTTTTTCAGGCTGGCGGCAAAGGCCGATGTCATCCTTGAAGGCTTTCGTCCCGGGGTGGTTGAGCGTCTCGGAGTCGACTACCAGGCGGTGCAAAAGATAAATCCCCGGATCGTCTATTGTTCGATAAGCGGCTACGGTCAGACCGGTCCACTTCGGGACAAGGCCGGGCATGATGTGAACTATATGAGTTGCGCCGGCGTTCTTGGTTTGATCGGTGAAAGAAATCGTCCGCCGGTCATTCCCGGCGTGCAGATCGCCGATATCGCCGGTGGTGCCATGAATGCGGCTGTCGGCATTCTTTTAGCGCTCTTTGCCCGGGAAAGAAGCGGCCAGGGACAATATATCGATATCTCGATGACCGACGGCATGGTCGGTTTTCTCTCCCTGCCCTATTTTTTTGCCGAGCGCAACGGCCAGCCGCCGAAGACCGCTGATATGCTGTTGTCCCATAGATACGGCTGTTATAACACCTATGAAACCGCCGATGGACGATATCTCGCCCTTGGCGCGGTCGAAAACCGGTTCTGGCGGGGTCTCTGCGAGCATCTGCAACACCCGGAATATATTGCCCTGCAATACGATGAAGAGCGACGGGAAGAGATTATCGCTTTCCTCCGTCGGCAGTTTATAACCAAGACTCTGGCCGTATGGCAAAGTGAACTGGCAACTCTCGATATCTGCTGCAGTGCGGTGAAGTCGATGGCGGAGGTGTTGACCGATCCACTTTTTCAGGAACGGGCGATGGTCCATTCCTATACCGATATGAACGGGGCGGAGCGCCACGGTTTCGGCATTCCGATAAAAATGAGTCATACCCCAGGGAGCATCAGAACCCCGCCCGGGCCGTTTGGTGAAGGGACCCGGGAGGTGCTGGCGGAAGTGGGATACTTGGAGGAGCAAATCGACGCCTTTATCGCTGCCGGGGTTGTCTGAGAATATCCAGACTCCTATTGCAGATGGGTCTGGAGTCATACTCTCTGATAATTTCTAAATTTTTCTGGTCTCTTCTTCTGCCTCGGCGGCGAAATCGCCAATTTTCCCGCTGCCGAAGTGTTCAAAAAACTTCGGGTACATTTTGCCATAGGCGGCAAAGATTCGATCAAAAGGAAGGTCGGCGAAGTGACCGTGGTCCCGCACATACTCCATATGTTTCTGGCCGTGGGCGTCATAAGGATGAAAGACCGAGTCACCGGTGCCATCAAACTCCAGGGGCAAAACCCCAAACTTGGTGCAGAGTGCCAGGTTGAAGGCGGGTGTTGCCTTGACCCATTGGTTGGCAAGGAACATCTCCGTATAGCCGTGATAGATGAACAGGTCGGTGCCCATCATCTGGCGCAGCCGAGTGGTAGACAGATGGTTGGTGACATCGGCGAAACCGAGACGGCAGGGGATACCCTGCTGTCGGCCGACGGCGGCTAGCAGGACGGCCTTGGCAACACAATAACCGGATTGTTTTTGGAGCACCGCACTGGCCTGCATCGCCGTCTCGGAATGGCGCAGATCATAGGGATCATAGCGGATCCGGTCGCGAACCGCATAATAGAGGGCAATGGCCTTGTCCATCTCCGTCGTTGCACTCTTGCAAACGGTATCGGCGAAGGTTGCCACCTCGGGATTGTCAAAATCGAGGAAGAAGGTGGTTTGGAGATATTGGCTGAAGTCTTCTGACATGGTTTTCAAGTTCCGGTGAATGTGGGTTTACGTTTTTCGGCAAAGGCGGTGATTGCCTCCAGCAGATCCTTCGAGGGGATGATGTTAGCGCTGATCGAGGCGACATATTTCAGGCCGTCGTCCACCGATTTGCCGACGCAGTAGTTAAGAACATCTTTCGAGGCCTGAACGGCAAGCGGCGAATTGTCGGCAATTTCCATGGCCAGTTCGAGGGCCCGGGCCATGAGGGCTGAGAGATCGGCACAGACCTCATTCACCAGGAGCATCTCTTTTGCCTTGGCGGCGGTAATGGTTTTTGCGGTAAAGGCCAGTTCCCGGGCATAGCCCTGGCCGACAATGGAGGGAATACGTTGCAGAACCCCGACATCGGCGACGAAGCCGACCGCCGCTTCTTTCAGGGAGAACTGGGCGTCTGCCGAGCAGATACGGATGTCGCAGGCGGTGGCCATATCGAGACCGGCACCCAGACAATGGCCGTGAATAGCCGCGATAACCGGTTTGCGGCACTTTTCAATGGCCGAGATGCCATCCTGCAGTTGTTTGATTTTCGGCAGGAATCGCCACTTGGTGGCGCCGGTCTGGTTTTTGTCCATGAGTTCCGGCAAGTGTGGCACCATGCCCTGGAGATCGATACCGGCCGAGAAACAGGCACCTTTGCCGGTGATAATAATCGCTCGTATTTCCGGGTCGCTATCCAGATCGGCAAAGATCGCCAAGGGCTCAAGCCAGGCTGCAGGCCCCATGGCGTTTTTCTTTTCCGGACGATTGAGATATACCCAGGCTATGGGTGGCTGCTTTTCAACGAGATAAAAGCTGGACTGTTGCATGTGTGTCTCCTTATGTCGACATGAATCTTTTACCACCGTACACTACCATAGTTTCCTGGAAAATGACAAAGTTCTCAGTTATTTCCGTGAGATAAATAATAGTTCTTTTGGCAACCCGCATAATTTTATAGGTATCCATGATTGATCTTGCCTGCACCCCCGGTCTTCGTCGATTGCTAACGGCCAATATGCTTTGCCACCAGCGAATTTTTCTGCCTGTAGAAAACCTGCAACGGGCTGCCGTCGCCCTCTGTGTTGTCGATTACCGGGGGGAGGGTGGCCTGGACAGTCTTGGTCAGGTGCCTTTGGAGAGTGCGGCGCTGATTCTCACCAGAAGGTCGCAGAAAATGAAAAACCACCCGGGTCAATGGGCTTTGCCGGGCGGACGGATAGAGATGGGCGAAGAACCGGAGCAAACAGCCCTTCGCGAACTCAGCGAAGAAGTCGGCTTGAACCTTGCCGCCGATCGGGTAATTGGCTGTCTCGACGATTTTATCACCAGATCGGGATTTATAATTACTCCTGTGCTTGTTTGGGGAGGTACCGGCATTGAGCTCATAAAAAACGACCGGGAGGTAGCCTCGGTGCACCGTATTCCCTTTGCCGAGTTGCTGCGTCGCGACGCACCGCTTCTCGAAACCTCCGACAGCGGTGATCATCCGGTCCTCTTTATGCCGGTAGGCAATACCTGGATCGCCGCTCCAACGGCAGCCCTGCTCCTCCAGTTTCGTGAGGTTGCCCTGCTTGGCCGGGAAGTCAGAGTCGGCCACTATGAACAACCCTCCTTTGCCTGGCGGTAAATCCAAGTTGGTGTAACCGGTTACCGAGCCCTGAAAGGGATCTGGCAGTAGGAGATGCCCTTGGTTGGCTGAATCCTGCTCTTTGACAGAAACATGGTCAGGGAGTTCATGGAGATGGTGATATTCGGCGTGGGGCCGAGAAACAGATGTTCAAGGGCAATCGACGAGTCGTCTTCAGCCAATAGGTTGAACTGGATATAGGGGACGAGCATTGAAGTTCCTTCGCGGAATTGAACTTCAGCCTTGAGGTAATCGGTGATCACCGGTGAGATGATCCGCCATTCCTCTTCTTCGCGAAACGACGGGTGCTTGAGGATTGCGGCGATGCGCAGCAGGTCGCTTTCGATCAGTTGGAACACCCCTTGATAGGAGGTTTCGCCAGTCGATCTTGCTCCACTTGCACTCTGGTCATGCTCTTCGGCAAGGGCCTGAACTGCATCGACCACACGGCGGATCAGCCTTTCCTGGTGCTGGCTGTTATAGATGCATTTGCCGATTTGAAAGGATTGGTGGCTGGCGCAGCGGAGAACATAGTCCGGATTGAAGCCGAGGCTGACCCCCTTGCCGAGGCGGCTGTATCCCCGCCATTGGCTGAGCAGATTGCCGTTGGCGCGAAAAGACGAAGCAAAAAGCATATGGCCATTAGTGATGCGGTGGGTCACCCAGTCTAAGAATTGGTTGAGAAGGTCGGGCCTTGGGTGTCCGGCCCCGATGCGTTCTGTGATTTCACTGCGGATGAGATCGGCCGTATGCTTCAGTTCGGCAGAATCGTTCATATACCTGATATCTGTTGCCCACAGGGCGCGCTTGTCGACTATACCGAGAAGACCTGTGAAGTTGGTATAATGGTACAGGCGTTCCCGTGGGATATCAGAATACAGTTTTTCGGTAATATCTCGTATCATCAATATTTTAAGGTCGTTGCTGTGTCGGTGTCGTGTCGCTGGTCTTTTGTCGTCTTCAGAATTTTACCCTCTCATCAGCGAAAGCCTATTGGAATTATCCGATTTTTTCAAGGGCATGATATTTTTTGACGACTGAAAAAAAGAAAAGGCCGGGGTGGCAGTTTACTGCCTTTCCCCAGCCTTTGACGCACCCTTGCGGATTCTCGAGCTCTACATATTGCGGCGATATTTTCCTCCGACCGCGTACAGGGCGTTGGAGATCTGCCCGAGGCTGCAAGATTTCACCGTATCAAGCAACTCGGCAAAGATGTTGCCACCGGCGAGAGCGACTTCCTGTAACCTCTGCAGGGCCGCCTGACTGTCATTTTTATGGCGGTCATGGAAGGCGGCGAGCCGCTCGATTTGTTCGTTTTTCTCGTCATCGGTCGATCGTGCGAGTTCGAGGGTGGCGTTTAAAGCATCAAAATCGGCGTCCGGATTGCGGAAGGTGTTGACACCGATGATCGGTAACTCTCCGGAATGTTTCTGTCGTTCATAGTACATCGACTCTTCCTGGATCTTGCTGCGCTGGTAACCGGTTTCCATCGCACCGAGCACTCCGCCCCGTTCGGTGAGTCGGTCGAATTCGGCAAGAACCGCCTCCTCGACGAGGTCGGTGAGATCCTCGACGATAAAACTGCCCTGGTTAGGATTCTCGTTCTTGGCCAACCCCCATTCCCGGTTGATGATCAGCTGGATGGCCAGAGCCCTGCGCACAGATTCCGAGGACGGGGTGGTGATCGCCTCGTCGTAGGCGTTGGTGTGCAGGCTGTTGCAGTTGTCATAGATGGCGCAGAGGGCCTGCAGGGTGGTCCTGGTGTCATTGAACTGAATCTCCTGGCTGTGCAGGGATCGCCCGGAGGTCTGGATATGATACTTGAGCCTTTGCGAGGTTGTCGAAGCACCGTATTTTTCCCGCATGGCGATTGCCCAGATGCGTCTGGCCACCCGACCGATAACGGTATATTCCGGATCCATGCCGTTCGAGAAGAAAAACGACAGATTCGGGGCTATCTCGTCGATGGCCATGCCCCGCGCCAGATAATATTCGACGTAGGTGAAACCGTTCGACAGGGTGAGGGCCAGCTGGGTCAGCGGATTGGCACCGGCCTCGGCGATATGGTAACCGGAGACCGACACCGAATAGAAATTTTTCACCTTTTGGGCGATGAAGTATTCCTGGATATCGCCCATCATTTTCAGGGCGAATTCGATGGAGAAGATGCAGGTGTTCTGACCCTGATCCTCTTTCAGAATATCCGCCTGGACGGTGCCGCGAACGTTGGCGAGGACAAGGGCCTTGATCTCTTCGTACTCGGCATTGTCCGGCCCGCGGTTGTTGTCGGCAACGAATTTTTCCACCTGCTGGTCGATGGCGGTGTTCATGAACATCGCCAAAATGATCGGCGCCGGGCCGTTGATGGTCATCGACACCGAGGTGGTCGGCGAGCAGAGATCAAAGCCGCTGTACAGCAGCTTGAGGTCGTCGAGGGTGCAGATGCTGACTCCAGAGGTGCCGATCTTGCCGTAGATATCCGGGCGCACCGCCGGGTCCCAGCCGTACAGGGTTACCGAATCGAAGGCGGTGGACAGCCTCTTGGCCGGGTAATTTTCCGACAACAGTTTGAATCGCCTGTTGGTCTGGGCCGGGCCGCCTTCGCCGGCAAACATCCGGGTTGGATCCTCGCCGGTTCGTTTCATCGGGAAAACGCCGCCGGTATAGGGGAAGTAGCCCGGCAGGTTTTCTTTGCGCAGCCAGGTGTAGATATCGGCCAGATCGGTGAATTTCGGCAGGGCCACCTTGCGGATTTTCGAGTGGGACAGGGAATTGGTATAGAGGGGCACGCAAATCTGCCGATCACGCACGGTATACACCAGTTCGTCGCCGGAATAGTCGGCTCTGGTTGTTTTCCAGCCAAGAAGAAGATCGGCGGTTTCGTGGTTCACCGCCTTGGCAAGCGATGCGGCTTTGTCTTTCAGTTGTTCGACCACCTTGGTGTATTCGCCTTTTTCATCGGCCTGCAGTAACTCCATGGTCTGTTCCAGGTGGGAATGGCGGCGTACCGCACCAGCCTGTTGCCTGGTATTATGGTGGTAGTCGCGGACGGTGGTGGCGATTTCCGAGAGATAACGCATCCGCGGCGAAGGGATGACGATGGTCTTTGACGAGGACATCTTCTCCGGTGGCTTGGGCAGACTGGGGTGTAGGACGAGGTTGCTCTTTTTTTTCAGTTCTTCAATAATGCCATGATAGAGGGCGGTGATGCCATCGTCGTTGAATTTCGAGGCTATGGTGCCGTATACCGGAAAGTCGGCAGGCGCCATATCCCACTGCTTACGGTTTCTCTGAACCTGTTTGCGGATGTCGCGAATGGCGTCGTCACTGCCCTTTTTCTCGAACTTGTTGACGACGATGATATCGGCGTAATCGAGCATGTCGATTTTTTCCAGTTGCGACGGTGCTCCGTATTCGGAGGTCATGACGTAGATGGAAATATCGGCGATTTCGGTGATCTTTGAATCGCCCTGGCCGATGCCGGCGGTTTCGGCGATGATCAGGTCAAAGCCTGCCGCTTTGGCCACCTGGATAGCCTCCGGCAGTGCCTCGGAAACCTCGCTGGCCGAATCCCGGGTGGCCAGGCTGCGCATATAGATATTGTCCGATTGGCCGAGGGAATTCATGCGGATGCGGTCGCCGAGGAGAGCACCGCCGGTTTTCTTCCGGGACGGGTCGCAGCAGATAACGGCAATGCGGATATCTTTGATGTCGTGGAGAAATCTGACAATGATTTCATCGGTAAGCGACGATTTTCCGGCACCACCGGTACCGGTGATGCCGATGACCGGCGGGTTGTTTTTCTTGGCCAGAGGTGCGATCATCGCCATCAGTTCGCCAAAATTGCCGTTGCTGCCGGCTTTCGCCTGCTGGGCGGCGGTGATGAAACCGGCGATGGTCTTCGGATTGTTCCAGACCAACTGCTCCGGGCGAAGATCGTGGCAGGGCAGGGTGGGGAAGTCAAGCATTTCCACCATATGGTTGATCATCCCTTGCAAGCCCATGGCGGCGCCGTCTTCCGGAGAATAGATTTTTGCTACTCCGTATTCCTGCAGTTCCTTGATCTCGTCGGCGACAATAACCCCGCCGCCGCCACCAAACACCTTGATGTGGGGAGCGTTTTTTTCCTTCAACAGATCGATCATATACTTGAAGGCTTCCATATGTCCGCCCTGGTAGCTGGACATGGCGATACCCTGGGCGTCTTCGGCGATGGCCGTGTCGACCAGTTCCTGGACCGAGCGATTGTGGGCCAGGTGGATGACCTCTACCCCCGAATCCTGCATAATCCGGCGCATGATGTTGGTTGAGGCATCATGGCCATCGAAAAGGGAAGTGGCGGTGATAACTCTGATTATGTTTTTCGGTCTATAAACTGCGACATCCGCGTGCATGGTTTCTCCTTCTTTCGTTCTCAAAGACTGGCGATGAGATGATCGTTGTTTAAGGCTGGCACACGGAAGATGCGGAGGTTTTCAAGTCGATGATGCGGGCTTTTGAGGAAGAGCATCACTTTTGGCTTTCTCCAGAAAACTCATGATAAATTCCGTCTGCTTTTCAATATATTGCTCAATTGTGAAATGTTTGCCGAAATACCAGCGCCTGTAGGCCCAGGTATGTCCGAGTACCGAGATGTTATGGCCGATGAGGTTGATCGTGTCATCGGCCAGCATCGGCAGTTTGCCTATTAGTCGCAACTCCCGCATGGCTTCGATAAAAAGGTTGGTAATGCGCAGTTCGGCTTCCAGTACCTTTTCCTGCCACTTCAAGGGGAGAAAATGGGTAACCTGGTACATCAGCAGTACATGGTCACTCATTCTGTTACAGGCCAGGAAATATTCACGGATGACCTCGGCTAAGGCCTCCTTGCCGACGGTCGGTCGGGCCAGGGCATCCTTTACCCCTTGTTCAACCTCCGAGTGGATGGCGATACACACCAGGTACAGCACGTCATCCTTGGTGGAGACATATTCGTAAAGAGAACCGATGGATAGCCCGGTTTCCCTGGCCAGGGCACGAGTGGTCGTTTTATGATAACCATGTTTGATAAAGAGTTTCACCGCGCCGTCGGCGATCTGCCGTCTTCGCTCCTTCACCAACTCGTGGTTTTTAATGTTTGTCGTGACCTCATCTGCGTATTCGGTATCCATCTCTTTGTCCCCGGGATTGTCTTTTCTTTCGTTTTTCAACATTTGCCTGTCATACAAATAAAAACGTATACAAAAAAACACCAGAACAAAAGAAAAATCTCTACTACAAACAAGGTGCCGACGATTCTCCTCCTACCCCTTTGCGGTTATTTCTTACAACGGTTCAGCATGGTGTCGCCAAACACCTTATCTCGTTTGCAGTTTTTCAGTCAAAACCGGGATAAACTGCTTGAGATCGGCGACCACCAAAACATCGGCGACCTCACCGATAGGTGCGTCCCGGTCGGTATTGATGGCGACGATAAATTCCGATTTCTTCATTCCCGCCAAATGCTGAATAGCTCCGGAAATACCACAGGCCACATAGAGTTTCGGGGCAACACTTTGGCCGGTGGTGCCGACCTGACGGTTATGCTCAACCCACTGGGCATCGACCACCGGACGACTCGCGCCGTATTCGCCACCGAGTGCCGTCGCCAGCTTGGCAATAATCGCCACATTCTCAGGTTTGCCGACACCCCTTCCGGCACTGACGATAACCTGGGCCTTGGTGAGATCGACGCCACCCTGGGCTGCCGCTTGGTAACCCTGAAAGTTGGTGCGTGGCGACGCATCGGTGTCGAGCAGCAGGACAGTCGGCAAATCCGTGCTGTCGTCGACTGCCGAGAAGGCGCCGACCTGCAGGGTGAGGACCGTCCTTGGTACCAGACTTTTTACCTGGCGACGGAGTTTGGCGTTACAGGTCGGGACAATGAAACAGCCATCGGCGACCGCCACTACTTCCGATATCTGCGGAACACCGAGGGCATAGGCGAGGCGAGGTGCCAGATCCCAGCCGTAGGATGAGTGTGAAAGAACGATAAGATCCGGCTGTTCTTTCTCAACCGCCTGAAGCAGCAGTGCCTTGTGGCCATCCGGATTGTATTCGAGGTGTTTTTCGACACCGGCCAGATACAACCGTCCTGGAAATTTCGGCACCATGTCCTCTTTGCCGACAAGAAAAACAGCAACATCGGCAGCCAATTCAGCGGCAAAACCAAGCAGTTCGTTGATGCTTCCGAGCAGTTTGCCATCCCGGTATTCGGCGACCAACAACATTTTCATGATATCTTTCCCCCTAGGCCAAAACAGACGTTTTTTCTTTCAGTATCTTTATCAACTGGTCGGCAAGTGCGAGAATTTCCCCTTCGAGCACGGTCCCGCCGCTTTTCTTCTCGGGAAAGAATATCCGGGTGGTTTCCTGCAGGGTGGCAGTCTTTTGCAATTGCTCGACGGGGACCGTCAACAACTCTTTTTTCTTAGCCTTCATGATATTCGGCAGAGTCGGATAACGGGGGCTGTTGAGACCGAGCTGACAGGTGAACAGCGCCGGACCCTTGACTTTGACAAGCGCCTTGACACCGCCTTCGAGTTCGCGTTTGACAAGGTATTCACCATTCTCATGGGCAAACTCGACGATTGTGGTGACACAGGGCAGTCCAAGCATCTCGGCGAGCAATACGCCAACCTGGCCGCTGCCGCGATCCTGCGACTGCATGCCGGTAAAGATGCAGGCAAAGTCGCGACCTTGGGCATATTCGGCGATAATCCCGGCGATAGCCAGCGGATCCTTGGCCCAGGCAGCATCGTCGGCGACCTGAACGCCGCGATCGCAGCCCATGGCCAGTGCCTTTTTCATGGTTTCCTTGATCCGGTCGGGGCCGATCGACAGCACGGTAATATCGCTGTCGCCAAGCTGTTCTTTCAAGCGTACCGCCTGTTCAACCGCATATTCGTCGTATTCGTTCATCCGCCAGGCAAGATCGGCGGTATCGTACCACAGGGCGCCGGCTGACAGTTTGAACTTCGATTCCATGTCGGGAACCTGTTTCATGCATACGAGGATCTTCATGGGCTTTTCCTATTTTATTTAGTCAGGGCAGAACCGATTACCAGCCGTTGGACCTCGCTGGTGCCTTCGTAGATCTCGGTAATCTTGGCGTCACGCATCATTCGTTCAACCGGGAATTCCCTGGTGTAGCCATAGCCGCCAAGAATCTGCACCGCCTGGGTGGTCACTCGCATCGCCGTTTCGCTGGCCATGAGCTTGGCCATCGCCGAGGCCTGTGAATACGAAATACCGTGACTTGCCTTGTAGGCGGCACTGTAGACCAGGAGCCTTGCCGCCTCGATCTGGGTGGCCATATCGGCGAGTTGAAACTGGATGCCCTGGAATTTGCCGATCGGGGTATCGAACTGTTTACGCTCCTTCGCATAGTTGACCGCTGCCTCAAGAGCACCCTGGGCAATACCCAAGGCCTGTGAAGCGATGCCGATCCGCCCGCCGTCGAGGGTCTTCATGGCGATCTTGAAACCCTGGCCTTCCTCGCCGAGGAGTTGGGCGTTCGGGATCCGGCAATTGTCAAACACCAGCTCCATGGTCGGTGAGCTGCGAATGCCCATTTTTTGTTCCTTTTTGCCGAAGGTAAATCCCGGAGTATTTTTTTCGACGATAAATGCGCTTATGCCGTGATGTTTTTGCGCGCTTTTATCGGATCTGGCAAAAACCACGTAGGTTTCCGCTTCCCCGGCGTTGGTGATGAAAATTTTTGTGCCGTTGAGAAGCCAGCCATTGCCATCTTTAACGGCCGTTGTTCTCGTGCCGCCGGCATCGGTGCCGGCGGAGGGTTCGGTAAGTCCGAAGGCGCCCATCTTTTCGCCTCTGGCGAGAGGGGCGAGAAATTGTTGTTTCTGCTCTTCACTGCCGAAAAGGTAGATGGGATTGGCGCAGAGCGACAGATGAGCGGAGAGAGTTACGCCGGTCGAGGCACAGACCCGGGACAGTTCCTCAACGGCAATGGCATAACTGAGGTAATCGGCACCGGCGCCGCCGTATTCTTCCGGAAAGACGATACCGGTGAGACCGAGTTCGGCCAGACGGTCAAACATCAGCGCGCGATCGAAGCGTTCTTCCTCGTCACGGATTCTTGCCGTTGGGGCAACTTCCGTCTCGGCAAATTCACGAACCATGTCGCGGATGAGGTTCTGTTCTTCAGTCAGTTCAAAATTCATCGTAATCTCCTGCAAATAGTGGGCCGTAAACCATCTCTCAGCATCATCGAAAGTCGGCGCGGGAGCGCCGGCTCGGGGAAAACCGGGAAGAAGCAGGGGACTTCTTCCCGGTGGTACTTGCTATTTTTTCTTGGAGCTGAGTTCAGGGAAATCCTCGTAAAAATATTCTTGTTTGCTGCCCTTGCCACCTTTCTCCTGGCGATCAGTTTCTTGCTGACGTAATTCCACCCGGCGGATTTTGCCGCTGAGGGTCTTGGGAACCATCGGCACGAACTCGATGATTCGCGGAATCTTGAACTTGGCGAGAATTTTAATGGAGTGTTGGAAGAGCTCCAAAGCCAGCTCTCTCGACGGTTCGTAGCCCTGTTTGAGGATGACGAAGGCTTTAACCAGCTGATGCCGTTTTGGATCGGGTACGCCGACAATGGCCGACTCGGCAACGGACGGGTGCTCGATGAGGGCGCTTTCCACCTCGAAGGGGCCGATGCGGTAGTCGGAGGATTTGATCACATCGTCGCTGCGGCCGACGAACCACCAGTAACCGTTCTCGTCAAAGGTCGCACGATCACCGGTGTAGTAGGCATTATTGATGAAAACGCCGGCCATTTTCTCCGGGCTGCCGATATACTCGGTAAAGAGGCCGATTGCCCGCCATTTATCGAGTTTAACTACGATATGGCCGGGTTCATTGGGTACGGTGATTTCCTTGCCGTCGTCATCCATCAGGGCGACATCGTACATGAACGATGGCTGGCCGAAGGAGCCGGCGCGCATTTTGCCGTTCATCCAGGGATGATTGCCGATCATGGCGGTGGACTCGGTCTGGCCGTAGAAATCGCGAATCTCGGTACCGGTCAGTTTTTTCCATTTGGAGATAACTTCCGGATTGAGCGGTTCGCCGGCACCGATCGATTGACGCAGGGCGGAAAAATCGAATTTTGAGGTGTCGAGGTTGATGAACATCCGCCAGGCGGTAGGAGGTGCACAGAAAACGGAAATTTTATGGGTGGTGAGGGCGGTTAGGTATTTATTGCCGTCAAGGACGGTGAAGTTAAAACCGGAGGCGGTGGCGCCGACGTTGAGGGGGGCAAAAAAGCTCGACCATGCCCACTTCGCCCAGCCAGGGGCGCTCAGATTGTGATGAGTATCATCGGTGCGAATTCCGGTCATTATCGAAGTAGAGAGATGGCCGAGCGGATAGGATACGGCGGTATGGCCGACGCGCTTAGGCAGTCCGGTGGTTCCGGAGGTGAAGAAACAGAAAAGCAGATCGCTGGAGCGGGTTTTCGCCGCTTCGGCTTCAACCGCTTCGCTGGCCAGGTCGGTATAGCTGGTCCAGCCTTCTTTTTTCCCTAAAACCAGTTTCACTTTCGGGGTCATTTTCGTGGTCTTCAGGGCCAGATCAATGATATCGGTATAGATGACATCGGCGATAATAACCTTCGGCGGATAGGCCTCAAATCTGAACTCCAGCTCACGCTGGGTCATCGTCGTGGCTGTCGGTACGGCAACCAGACCGCCCTTGATGCAGGCGTAACTGGCAAACCAGGTCTCCGGGACGATCGGCACCATCTGGTACATATTATCGCCCTTCTCCACTCCGGCCTTGCGCAGCTTGTTTAAGCACTGGTTGCCGCGGAAGGCGAATTCCTGATAGGTGAAGGTTTTGCTTTCGGTGGTGGCGATATCGCACCACACCAGGGCTTTTTTGCTGCCTCGCTCCTTGACGTGGAGGCCTTCGAAGATTTCCGCGGCCCAGTTGAAATATTCAGGGAGTTTCATGAAGTTGAGTTTCTCGAAGAAGGCCCTGGCTTTATCCTTTTTTAGATCATTATCATCCATCATGTTAAGGCTCATTACTTCTCTGTACAGATCTTCCATACCCATCAGTGACTCCTTACAGTTAGATTTGAAAATGATTGTCCCGGAATGAATGAGTTCCCTCGAAAACCAAATTGCATGTTTTTACGAGGTTTTTTCATAAAGGCCCTCTCTTCGTCGATCGGGGAGAAGGCCTTTTTTCATTTTTCCGGCAACACTACTGAGCGCTCGGTCGGAATTCTTGGTGAACTAGATAATAAATAATGATGTTTGTCAAAGCATTTTTTTTATCGGATTGGAGAAACTTCATAAATATGAACCTTTTTGTGATTTCCTGGGACTTATAAACAAAGGCAGAATCATCAAGCGGGATAATGATTCTGACTCATAGGATGATGATTTAATAATCAAATAGAGATATATGAGGTGGCACTATGAACAACCAGAAAAACTTAAGGGAGCTTGTCAACGCAATGTACGATCACCGATTCGTCACGATCAACCTGACTAACGGCCAGTCTGTCAAGGGTCAGATTTCTGGTATGTCGGATACCGCTTTTAGTATTGGGATTAACCCGAGAAACAGAAACCGCTTTAGCCTCGATCGAGTTGAGTCCGTAAAACTGTTCTATTAATCCCGGTTGGTCTGTAGGTTTGCAATGTGAACTCCATGGGCACTTTTCACGATGGCAAGCAGCTATACTTCTGAAGGATGCCCGGCCTGAAATTTGGTGAGATAGCAATCAGATAGGCGCCGGGGCATCTATACCCAGACCTTCTTCGACCGCTTCCGCCACAGGTGCCTGGGGGGGTGGCGTCGCTGGTGCGGCCTGGACCCCTCCTTCTTCGAAAACGGTAACCGAATAGGGGCGGTTGTTGACCGTGATGGTAAAGTTGTGGGGTTCCATGCCGGCAAGGGATGGAGCGGCTGCCGGCAGTGAGGCCGGTGCCGTTTTCTCGGCCGGTACCGCGTCGGTGATCTTCCGGATATTGATGGTTGCTTTGCCCAGCAGGAAATCGAGACCTTTCTGCTCACAGCTGGCGATGATGAAGATGTTCTCATCATTGACCGGCAGGTTGTTTTCCTCGAGAATTTTTTTGGCCTTGGGAATGCCGGGCTCAAGGATATCGAGCGGATTGTCGGTAAAAACCGGCTTGCCGAGCTGCTCGGAGGCGAGGCGGATGATCTCCGGGTCGGCCGGCACGGGGGTCTTGCCGAAATAGCCGAGGACCATGTTGCCGTAATTGGGATTGATTTTCTTCCACTTGCCCAGCGTAACGTTGAGATAGGCCTGTTGGAAATAGAATTGGGATACCGGCGTGACCGAGGATCCGAAACCGCCGAGACGGACGACGTCGGCCATCTCCTTGATGACCTGGGGGAAAAGGTGCAGGGTTCCGGTGTCCCTCATCATCATGGTGTTGGCGGTCAGGGCGCCGCCTGGCATGGGCGACAGGGTGACCGTCGGAGAGACCACTCTGGCTTCCGGCGGGAAGAAGTAGTCTTTCATGGCGTTTTCAAAGGTCTCGGAGGCATGGAGCACTTTCTCGTAATCGAGATCCAGGGTAAAATCGGTGCCCTTCAGCGCATGCATCATCGAGAGGATATCAGGCTGACAGGTGCCGCCGCTTACCGGGGACTTCGCCAGGTCGATGCCATCGGCACCACCATCGATGGCCGCGAGATTCTGTGAGATGCCGAGGCCGGCGGTGTCGTGGGTGTGGAACCAGAGAATCGTACCCTCCGGCACCATTAGCCGGGCGAGCCTGAGGGTTTCATACACTTTCTTCGGGTTTGCGGTACCCGTGGCGTCCTTGAAGCAGACCGAATGAAACGGGATGTCGGCATCGAGAATCTGCTTCAGGCGGTCAATGTAAAATTCTGCCGTATGGGCACCTGAACAGCCTGGGGGGAGGTCCATCATAGTCACGCAGATCTGGTGGTTCAGCCCATGATGGGCAATGCGCGCCCCAGAATATTCGAGGTTGCGGATATCGTTCAGAGCATCGAAATTGCGGATAGTGGTCATGCCGTGTTTCTTGAACAACTTGGCATGCAGATCAATAATATCTCTTGGACACTGGGTGAGGGCGACAACATTGATGCCGCGGGCCAAAGTCTGGAGATCGACAGTCGGTCCTACCTCGGTTCGGAAACGGTCCATCATGTCAAAAGCCGACTCTCCGCAATAAAAAAACAGACTCTGGAACCTTGCGCCACCGCCTGCCTCGATCTGGGTAATGCCCGCCTCTACGCTTGCCTTGACTGCGCCGATAAAATCATTAGTCAATACCCTGGCACCGAATACTGATTGAAATCCGTCACGAAAAGATGTGTCCAGGAATCTGATAACTTTTTTACCCACTGTCATCACCTTGATTTGCTATGTGTTTGATCGACTTGACGGTACATATCAGGTTGTTAACGATGTCAATCGTTCCAGCTCGTATGTTGCTACGGCTGCAGAAATGACGGCGATGTCCTCATCGCTGACATCGACGGTTATTGCTTGATCTTTCCCTCTAATTGTCAGTTCCTTGGCGAGTCTGATTGCCTCCAGTTTCCTGTTTGCCGACTTTTGGGTAAGGATGGAGACCCATTTCATCAACAGGATCATCAGGGATACGAATACAAAAACAGTAACCGTGATGATGAGTGCCAATTTTACACCCTCTGTAATCATGATATCCTCCACCGGATAATTGGATGGGAAGCGAGGCACGACATTTGTCAATATTCAGCATACAGCATGAAGGCTGAGTGTTCAAAAAAATAGCCAAAAAAGCTTATCAGTTATGCTGTATGAAAAAGATAACACGAATGAAACCCCGATGGAAAAACGGAAAAAAGGGGACACTTCCCGCATTACCATGTTCCACCTGACCATTTTTCCAATCCCATTTCCTCCACTCCAAGTTTTCTCTTTCTTTGCTCTCAGTGTTCTGCATCGCAAGAAATGTTGACTTTATTTCCAGCAATGTGCTCTCCAGAATAGATTTTCTCGGAGAAGAGCAGTAAAAAGATTGACAAAAAGCGTTACTTGGATCAGGATTAAAAAAACGATTGAGCGCTTGGTCGGTTTTTGTGAGCTTTCCGGTTCAATCAACTTAACAATCGAAAAAGTAAACACCTACTGTGTGGTAATTACCTTTTGAGCAGCTACTCATACTAACACCTCGGAAGGAATTGTCGCCACCTGAGTATTGAGGAACACCATGAAAACAGCAGTCATTGTCAGTGCAGTAAGGACTCCTTTCGGGAGTTTCGGCGGAACCCTCAGTAAAATCGGCGCCACCGACCTCGGTGCCCTGGTGATTAAAGAGGCTGTGGTGCGGGCCGGGATAAACAAGACGGAGGTCAACGAATGCATCATGGGTATGGTGCTGCCCTGCGGTTATGGTCAGAATCCGGCCAAGCAGGCGGCCATCAAGGCCGAGCTGCCGCAGGAGGTTGAGGCAATCACCGTCAACAAGGTTTGCGGGTCGTCGCTCAAGGCGGTTATGCTTGCCGCCCAGGCAATCCAGTGCGGCGATGCCGAGGTGGTCGTCGCCGGCGGCATGGAAAACATGAGCATGGCCCCCTATTACCTGGAAAAAGCTCGCTGGGGTCACCGCATGGGCCCGGGCAAGATTGAGGATCATATGGTCCATGACGGTCTTTGGGATATCGTCAACGATTTTCACATGGGTATGTCCAATGAACTCATCTGTGAAAAGTGGCAGGTGAACAGGGTGGATCAGGACCGCTTTGCCGAAGAATCCTACCGACGGGCGGTGCGCGCCGTCCGTGACGGCGTGTTCAAGGATGAGATTGTCCCCGTACCCATTCCCCAGAAAAAAGGAGATATCAAGCTCTTTGCCGACGATGAGTGTCCGGCCGAGACCAGCTATGAAAGCCTTGCGAAGATGCGTCCGGCCTTTAAAAAGGACGGGGTGGGGACCGCCGGCAACGCCTCGATCATCAGTGACGGGGCGGCAGCGGTGGTTATGATGAGCCGGGAAAAGGCGGAAGAACTGGGCTGCAGGATCATGGCCGAGGTTGGTGCCCAGGCCTCGGCGGGGATAGAATTGCAGTACGTGCTTATGGCCCCCATTCTGGCTGTTCCTAAAGTTTTGAAAAAAGAAGGAATATCTCTTGCCGCTATTGATATTTTCGAGATAAATGAGGCCTTCAGCGGCACGTCCGTAGCCATCAACCGGGTGTTGGAACTGGACCCCGCCAAGGTCAACGTCAACGGCGGCAGTGTGGCCATCGGTCATCCGATCGGGGCCAGCGGTGCCAGGTTGCTGACGACGCTCCTTCATGAAATGGCGAGAAGGGATGCAAAACGGGGACTTGTCTCTCTTTGCCTGGGTGGTGGAGAGGCGGTGGCAATGGTTGTCAAACGATAACGGTAGGAACAAAGGATAAGAACATGACAATTGAAAAATTCGGGGTAATCGGTGCCGGCCAGATGGGTGCGGGGATCGTCCAGGTCGCGGCAACAAGCGGTCTCAAGGTCTTGATGAGCGACATCAAAGAGGAGTTCACCCAAAAAGGTTTGGCGGGGATCGCCAAGAACCTGGCCCGGAGTGTCGAAAAAGAAAAAATCACCACTGCCGAACGCGACGCGATTCTCGGGCGGATCAGTACCACCACGAGTCTTGCCGACATGGCCGAGGTTGACTTTGTTGTCGAGGCGGCGGTTGAGCGAGAAGATTTGAAGTTTAAAATCTTTCAGGATCTCGACCAGTTTTGTCCGGCCCACACCATTCTTGCCACCAATACCTCCTCCATCCCCATCGGCCGTATTGCCGCCCAGACCAAGAGACCGGACAAGGTTATCGGCATGCACTTCATGAATCCGGTGCCGGTGATGAAGCTTGTTGAGGTTATCAAAGCTCTGGCAACCAGCCAGGAAACCTTTGACATCACCTGGAATCTTTGCAAGAAATTTTCTAAGACTCCGGCTGAAGCCAATGATTTTCCGGGGTTTATTGCCAACAGGATTCTCCTGCCGATGATCAATGAAGCGATCTTCTGTTTGTACCACGGGGTCGGCAAGGTCGAGGATATCGATACGGTTATGAAGCTCGGCATGAACCATCCGATGGGACCGCTGGCTTTGGCCGATCTGATCGGTCTCGATACCTGCCTGGCGATCATGGAGACTCTCCATGACGGCTTCAAAGATTCCAAGTATCGTCCTTGCCCGTTGCTGCGTAAATACGTCGAGGCCGGTTGGCTTGGCCGGAAAACCGGCAAAGGTTTTTATCAATACTGAGAAAAAGATCAGGGGCGTGCGACAACAACCAGGCAGTGGAGGAAGTATGCAGGCTACCCATAAAAACGTTCCATTATACGAACTTGCGGCGAGGATCGGCAAACTGCAGCAGGCCATTACCGGAAACGGCCAGGACGGTGCCCTGATCGTCCAGAAGACCGATCTTTTCTATTTCTCCGGGACCTCCCAGCAGGGTTGGCTGTATGTGCCCGCCGATGGCAAGCCGATTCTCATGATTTTCAAGGAGTTCGAGCGGGCGCGGGACGAATCGGCACTTGAAGAAATTGTCTCGATCGTCGGCATAAAAAAGATTCCCGAGATCCTCGCCGGTTACGGCTATCCGTCGCCGGCGGTTCTCGGGATGGAGCTGGATGTTTTGCCGACCGCCCTCTATTTTCAGTATCAAAAAATCTTTGCAAAGGCCAAAATTGCTGATATTGCCAACGAAATACGGTTGATCCGGGCAGTAAAATCAGTTTTTGAGATCGCCAAACTGAAGGCCTCGGCGGAACTTTCCGATAAGGTCGCGGCACGGGTGCCGGAACTGCTGGCCGTAGGCAAAACCGAGGTTGCCCTGGCGGGAGAGCTGGAGAGTTATGCACGCAGTCTCGGCCATCAAGGCATTGTCCGCATGCGCATGTGGGGCAGTGAACTTTTTTACGGCCACCTGATGGCAGGCGATGCGGCGGCGGTGCCCAGCTATCTCGCCTCTCCGACCGGCGGGACGGGGGTCAGCGGTGTCATCGGCCAAGGCGCAGGCTTTAGGAAAATTAGGGCAAATGAACCGATCCTCGTCGATTATGTCTTTGCCCTCGACGGCTATATTTCCGACCATGCCAGGATTTTTTCCATAGGCCCGGTGTCCGACCAGTTACTCAAGGCCCATGCAGCGATGCTGGCCATCCAGAAAGAAATGAAGGGGCTTATGAGGCCCGGAGCGATCACCGGAGAACTCTACGACATCATGGTCGACCTTGCCGAACAACAAGGCTACCGCGAAAACTTTATGGGGGTAGGGGAAAGACGGATTCGCTTTACCGGCCATGGCGTCGGGCTGGAGCTTGACGAATACCCCTTTATTGCCAAAGGACAGCAACTTGCCCTGCAGGCGGGAATGGTCATAGCTCTTGAACCGAAGACGATATTTCCGGGATTGGGTGTCGTCGGTGTCGAAAACACCCACCTGGTCACCGACCATGGTCTTGAGCCGTTAAACAGATTTCCCGATGAAATAACCGCCATCCCTGAAGTTTCGGACTCACTTTAACGAGATGGAGACGAGATGATCGACCAGGCCGGCCAGGCAAGCGAACTCAAGCATCAGGAAACCGCGCGCTTCATTGTTGATATGTTCCACCGCACCATTTTGCACCACGGCCTGTGGTTTGCCGAGGTAAAACACCAAATGGGTATGGAACAGGCCCTGCCCCTGCTGACAGCGGCTGCCGAAAAGAGTATGGCCATTCAGCTGCGCCACCTGGCCGATCTCTTCGGTTTTTCCATGGTTGACGGCGTGCCTTCCTTTCTCCTGGAAATGGCGCCGGAAAAACTTCAGGCATTGAAAGACCGTATGGCAAAAAACTGGCTGGCCAACGACGGCGTCTGGTTTCAGACGGTGGAAAAGGCGGGTGGCATGAACGAGGCCAAACGTTGCAACGATTCCTGCTGGGGACAGTTTTCTCCGGTCGAAGCCCATTGCATTCGGCAGTTCCTCGGCTTATCGGAAAGCCCCGGTCTTGATGGTTTGAAAAGGGCGCTCGGTTTTCGGATGTATGAGAGTATAAACGTTCAGTCGATTGTCGAGGAAACCGCCACGAGCTTCGTCTTTCAGATGAACCATTGCCGTGTACAGGAAGCGAGAAAACGTAAAGGCCTTGAAGATTATCCTTGTAAATCTGGAGGGCTAGTTGAATACTCGTATTTTGCCAAAGCAATAGACCGGAGAATACATACCGAATGTTTGGGATGTCCACCGGATAGCCACCCGGACAATTGGTATTGCGCCTGGAAATTTTCCTTGGAGAGTTTGTAGGCAGGATAATTGAAGATCTGAGAAAAACCTGGAGGAATATATGGAGTTGAAGAATTTATTGGTTGTCAAAGAAGAGGGGATCGCCACCGTAACCATAAACCGGCCGAAGGCCTTGAATGCCCTCAACCGGGATACCCTGCTTGAGTTGCGTGATTTCTTTAGAGATTTGGCAGAAGACCGCAATATACGGGTGGTTATCATCACCGGAGCCGGTGAAAAAGCCTTTGTTGCCGGTGCCGACATCGCCTTTATGCAGGGGCTTGAACCGGCGGCGGGCAGGGCCTTCGGCAAACTCGGCCACGAGGTGCTGCGGACCATTGAAAATCTGCCGCAACCGGTCATCGCCGCGGTCAACGGCTTTGCCCTCGGCGGCGGATGTGAACTGGCTCTGGCCTGCGATATCCGCATGGCCGCAAGCAATGCCAAGTTCGGTCAACCCGAGGTTAACCTTGGTATTATTCCGGGATTTGGCGGTACGCAGCGGTTACCGAGGATCGTCGGTAAGGGGTTGGCAAATGAGCTGATCTTTTCCGGCAATATTATCGATGCCGAGGAGGCCTGCCGAATCGGCCTGGTCAACAGGGTTTTTTCACAGGAAAATCTGATGATTGAATGTCGCGCCCTAGCCGCAAAAATCGCCACCCGCGGTCCCGGGGCGGTGCGGCTCTGTAAAGAGGCGGTAAATAACGGTCTGGAGATGGACCTGCACCGGGCCTGTGCCTATGAAGCCGATCTCTTTGCCCAGTGCTTCAGCAGTGCCGATCAGAAAGAGGGGATGAGCGCATTTCTTGAAAAAAGGGCGCCGAATTTCCAGGATCATTAACGGGATAACTGAGGAGTATCTATGAATTTTGATCTCACTGAAGAACAGAGGCTGATACAGGACACCGCCAGAGAGTTCGCCATCGCCGAACTGGAACCGGCCGCGGCGGGGCTTGATCGTGGCGAGGATGACGGAATTTTTTATACCAATCTGGCAAAACTCGCAGAACTCGGCTTCATGGGCCTGAATATCAGTGATGCTTATGGTGGCTCGGAGGCAGGGGTCGTGGCCTTCAGCTTAGCTATGACTGAAATCGCCCGGGCCTGCGCCTCAACGGCGGTAACGGTCTCGGTCAACAATATGGTCGGGGAGGTCATTCAGGCGCTCGGCAATGAAGAACAGAAGAAAAAATATATTGCCCGGATCTGCAGCGGCGAATACCCGGCAGGCGCCTTTGCCCTCACCGAGCCGGGGGCCGGTTCCGATCCGGCCGGGATGACTACGACGGCGGTAAGGGATGGCGATGGATGGGTGCTCAACGGCTCGAAAATCTTTATCACCAGCGGCTCCTTCGCCGGAGTGTTTGTGGTTTGGGCGGTGACCGACCAGGCGGCTGCCAAGGGCAAGGGGATCAGTCTTTTTTTGGTTGAGGCGGGGACCAAAGGACTGATCATCGGCCGAAAAGAGGAAAAAATGGGGCAGCACGCCTCACCAACCAACGAGGTGCTGTTTCAGGATTGTCGTATCCCGGCAACCGCACTGATGGGCAAAGAAAACGACGGTTTCCGGGGAGCGGTAGGCGAACTTGCCGGGGGACGGATCGGCATCGGCTCCCTGGCCCTCGGAATCGGACTTGCGGCTATGGACAAGGCTACTGCATATTCATTGGAACGGGCGCAATTCGGCAGGAAAATCAGCAGTTTTCAGGCAATCCAGTGGAAAATTGCCGATATGTACACGGACCTTGAGGCAGCCAGGCTTTTGCTGCTGCATGCCGCATTCAAAAAAGAACAGCGGCGACCCTATGCCAAGGCGGCCTCAATGGCCAAGCTCTTCGCCACCGAAGCCGCCAACAAGGCCTGTTATGAGGCTCTGCAGATCTTCGGAGGCTACGGCTACACCCGCGATTTTCCCATCGAGCGCTATGCCCGCGATGCCCGGATTACTTCAATCTATGAAGGGACCAGCGAGATCCAGCGATTGATTATCGCAAGAGAGATATTGAACGAATTTTCCTGAACCAAGGGCCAAGAGGTAAAAAAATCCTATGGATGATAACATTAAAAAACGGAGAAGCATCAGGCGGTTTCAAGATCGGCCGATTGCCGCCGAAACCCTTGCCGATCTCTTTGAAACGGCAAGATATTCCCCCTCCTGGGGCAATCTGCAATGCTGGGAGTTGGTCGTGGTCAGGGCGGCGGAGGATAAGAAGAAAATTGCCGAGCTGCTTTCCGCCAAAAATCCGGCAATCAAATGCACCGAGACCGCCCCGATACTCCTCGGAATTTGCGGTGCTCCACAAAAATCCGGATATTACAAAGGGGTACAGGTTACCAGATACCAGCACTGGTTTCTCTACGACCTGGGGATTATCAGCCAGACCCTCTGCTTGAAGGCATGGGAACAGGGATTGGGATCAGTGATCATCGGCTCCTTCGACCACAAGGCTGTCGAGGCGGTGCTTGAAGTACCGGCCGGCTATGAGCTGGCGGCCATCATTGCCCTCGGTTATCCGGACCACGATCCACCGGTGCCGAAACGCCGGGAGGTGGAGGAGTTTGTCCATTTTGATCGTTTTCCAAAGCGCTGAAGGCTATAGAATCCTTCATTCGGTTCTTTCAAACTGTCATTTCTTTGTAAATCGCGCCGGAATGGTCTCCTGGAGATAATTCCGGCTTCGTCGTTTTCCCGCCATCTACGTTTTGACTTTTCTTTCTTGGGCAATTAAGATAGCAGCCTCGTTGACCGGCTGTTCTTGCATTGATTTTTTTGTGTTAGGGAAAATATGTTAAAGATTGGGCTTGAGGTGTTTCTCGACAGTGTGCCACTTTCCTTGGCCGGAAAAAGGATCGGCTATCTCTCCAATCAGGCCTCGACCGATCGTGGTTTGGTGCATGGCAGAACGCTCCTTCAAAAAAAGTTTGATCGGCAGCTGACCTGCCTGTTTTCTCCGCAGCATGGTTTTTTTTCGGAAAAACAGGATAATATGGTCGAGTCGGACCACGTGCTCGACCCGGTTACCGGCCTGCCGATCTTCAGCCTCTACGGCGAGCATCGACGGCCGACCGCCGAGATGTTCGAGCGCCTTGATGTCCTGCTGATCGACCTGGTCGACGTCGGCACCAGGGTCTACACCTTTCTCTATACCATGGCCTATTGTCTGGAGATGGCTGCCGAACTGCGGCAAGGAGGTTTTGGTTCTCGATCGCCCCAATCCGCTCGGTGGTGAAAAAATCGAGGGGAATCTGCTGCGTCCCGACTGCAGCTCTTTTGTCGGTTTGTATCCCTTACCGATGCGCCATGGCCTGACCTTTGCCGAGCTGGCCCTGCTCATTAACAGGGAGTTTTCCATCGGGGCTGAGGTAAAGGCTGTGAAAATGGAGGGATGGTGGCGCAACATGCTGTTTCGCGAGAGCGGTTTTCCCTGGGTTTCCCCCTCGCCGAATATGCCCACTCCGGAAACCGCCATGGTCTATCCGGGGCAGGTTATCTGGGAGGGAACCAATGTCTCCGAGGGGAGGGGCACGACGCTGCCCTTCGAGTTTGTCGGCGCACCTTTTTGGCGCCATGAGGCAATGCTCGCCCGGCTGCAACAAACGGAGTTGCCTGGCTGCTTTCTCCGGCCGATAGTCTTTCAGCCCACCTCCGGCAAATGGGCGGGGAAGTCTTGCCACGGCTTTCAGATTCATGTCACCGAACCGGAAAACTATCTTCCCTATCGAACCAGCCTTGCCCTACTCCAGGCGACCATGCAACTGTATCCCGATCAGTTTCACTATAAGGAACCTCCTTATGAGTATGAGTTTGAACGGTTGCCGCTGGACTTAATTTTGGGAGATCGAGCGGTGCGTGAACAACTGGAGCAGGGGCGGGAAATCCAGGCGATGGAGGCCGACTGGCAACAGGAACTGCGCGTCTTTGACGGCGTCAGAGCACAGTATATTCTCTATTAATCGATACACCTATGACGGAAAAAACATTTACCTTGGAAACCCTGGCCGACATGGTTCAGGGTACGGTTGTCGGGGATAAAACCCTTCTGATCTCCGGCGTTGCCCCCCTGGAAAACGCCGGACCGACCGATATCTCCTTTCTTGCCAAGGCCCGGGAGGCAGGGCAGCTGGAAAACACCGGCGCCGGGGCGGTGCTGGTGCCGCAGGGGGTGACCGGCAGCGGCAAGCTGGCGGTGATTCAGGTAAGAGATCCCTATCTGGCGGTAGCGATCATCCACAACCATCTTCTCGCCACACCCTTTGTCGCCCAAGGGATACATCCCCGGGCCTTTGTCGGTGCTGATTGCCTGCTTGGGCAGGAGATATCCATAGCCCCCCTGGCGGTGCTCGGCAATCGGGTTCACCTCGGTGAAAGGGTGGACATCGCGGCCGGAGTGGTGATCGGCGACGATGTGAGCATAGACGACGACACCGTTATCAAGGCCAATGTCACGATCTCCAGCGGATCGATCATCGGCAAGCGGGTGATCATCCATTCCGGCACGGTGATCGGCGCCGATGGTTACGGCTATGCGGTTAACGAACGCGGCGAGCATATCAAGAGGCCGCAGGTCGGCATCGTCCGGATCGACGACGATGTGGAGATCGGTGCCAACTGCTGCATCGACCGGGCGACTTTTGGTACCACCTGGATCAAGTCCGGGGCAAAAATAGACAATCTGGTACAGGTCGGCCATAATGTTGTAGTCGGTGAAAACAGTCTGCTGGTGGCACAGGTCGGCATCGCCGGTTCGACAACGCTCGGCCGGAATGTGGTGATGGGCGGGCAGGCGGGCGCTGCCGGTCATCTGGTTATCGGCGATCAGGTTATGGTTGCGGCTAAGGGCGGAATCCACAACGATCAGCCGAAAGGAGCCGTAGTTGGCGGCACGCCGGCCATCCCCATCCGCCAGTGGGCGAAGTGCAGCGCGGTATACGCAAAACTGCCGGAATTGCAGAGTCAAGTGAGAAGTAATACCAAAGCCATTGCCGAATTGACCGGTCGGGCCGAGCATGAACAACAGCCAAGGAGAGAGGATCATGAGTGAGTTCGTAGTCCCTGCAACTATCGATATAGTAGAAATCCTGAAATTATTGCCACACCGTTATCCTTTTGTCATGGTAGACAGAATCCTCTCCCTGGAACTCGGTAAGGAGATTGTCGGCTTGAAAAATGTGACGATCAACGAGCCGTTTTTTCAGGGTCATTTCCCCTCCAGACCGGTAATGCCGGGGGTATTGATTCTCGAAGGCATGGCTCAGGTAGGCGGGATCATGGCCTATTACAGCAACCCGGCGGCAATCGGCAATAAACTGCTGTTCTTCGCCGGAATTGACAAAGCGCGGTTCAGAAAACCCGTGGTGCCGGGCGATCAGCTGATCTTTACCCTACAGCTGTTGAAGGAAAAACGGTCCATCATGATCATGGGGGCGAGTGCAACCGTTGATGGCCAGCTCGTCGCCGAGGCCGAACTCATGGCATCCTTTTCATAACTGGTGTAGTATTAACCGAAAATCGCGTTGATGGTACCGCCATCAGGGAAGGGAAAACCCGAAAACTCTTGCAATCATCGGCAAGAGCAGGTAAGGAGAGCAGCTTCCATCGCCGTACCAGCTACTATATCACGTCAATTTGGAGAATTCTCCTCCCCTATAAGAAGAAAAAGACATGTCCATACATCCAACAGCAGTAGTTGATCCCAAGGCAGAGCTTCACTCATCTGTCTCCGTCGGACCTTATGCCGTCATAGGGGCGCAGGTCCGCATCGGAGCAGACAGCATAGTTGAGGCGCATGCCGTAGTCTCCGGCCCGACCAGCATCGGGGAGAGGAATTTAATAGGTTCCTTCTCGGTGGTCGGTGGTGCTCCGCAGGATCTCAGTTATAAAGGCGAACCGACCGAACTGATCATCGGTTCCGACAATCAGATCCGTGAATTTGCGTCGATCCATCGCGGCACCCCCGGCGGCCACAGAAAAACGGTCATCGGCAACAATAATCTGCTCATGGCCTACACCCATGTGGCGCATGACTGCGTCATCGGCAACCATGTGATCATGGCCAATGTGGCGACCCTTGCCGGTCATGTCGAGGTTGGCGATCGTGCCTCCATCGGTGGGTTGGTCGCTATTCATCAGTTTTGCCGTATCGGCACTTTCAGCTATATCGGCGGGGTGTCGGGAATCAGTCTCGACGTACCGCCCTATGTGATTATCGCCGGAACGAGAAACCGCATGAGGATTTCCGGAGTCAACAAGGTTGGTCTGAAACGCAATGGTTTCAGTCGGCAGACTATTAAAAACCTCGACGAGGCTTACCGGATAATTTTCCGAACCCCGAATCTGTTGATGAAGGATGCCATTGAGGTGGCCAGGAATGAGTATCCCGACTGCCCGGAAGTCCAGACACTGGTTAAGTTTTTTCAGGATTCCAAGCGTGGTGTCGTCAAGCAGACAGTTGAAGATTAACGGTCAGGTTGATGCAGGTAGATCTCCAAACAATCGGCATTATCGCCGGGGGTGGACAGTTCCCCCGGCTGTTTATCGAGGCAGCCCACAAGGAGGGGCGACGGGTAGTAGTCGTTGCCCATAAGGGGGAGACCGACGAAGGAGTGGCGGCAGCGGCCGATGCGGTCATTTGGGTAAAACTCGGGCAACTCGGCAAGGTTATCTCCTTTTTGCGGAAAGAGGGGGCGGGAGAGACGGTTTTTCTCGGGACCATCACCAAGACACAAATCTTTCGCGATGTCCTGCCGGATTTTAAAGCTCTGTCCCTGTGGAACAAAATCGACCGAAAGCAGGATGATGCCATTCTCCGGGCCTTTGCCGCGGCTCTTGAAAAGGAAGGAATCAAGGTACTCGAGTCGACCATTTACCTCCAACATCTGCTTTTCCCGGCCGGTATCCTGACCAAAAAGAAACTCTCCGGGGCGCAGCGGCAGGATATCGCTTTCGGCTGGCAGAATGCCCGGGCCATCGGTAAACTCGATATCGGTCAGTGCGTTGTCGTCAGGGATTGCACGGTACTGGCGGTTGAGGCTATCGAGGGAACGGATGCGGCCATCCTCCGCGGCGGTATGCTTGCCAAGGAAAAGGCGGTGGTTGTAAAAGTGAAAAAACCCGGACAGGATTTCCGGTTCGATCTACCGGCAACCGGGCTTACCACCATCAAAACCCTGCAGCAGGTGAAGGGCGCGGTGCTGGCGGTAGAGGCCGGCCAATCGCTGCTCTTTGACCGGCAAAAAATGATCGAAGAGGCAAATAAATCGGGGATAGTCGTTGTCGGCGTAATCGAACGCGAGGACGGTTCCCTGTTGATGGAGTAGCAAACAAAGATCGCACGCTCTTCATCCCGCTTGCGGGGCAGAATCATCTCAACTTTCAAACGAGAGCGCATGCAAGCAATGATACTGGCGGCGGGCTTCGGTACCAGACTGTTGCCACATACCCAGGTTCGCCCCAAACCTCTTTTTCCCATTGTCAACCAGCCGCTGCTGCTGCTCACCATCAAACGCCTGCAGAATCTGGGATTTGACCATATCGTGGTGAATTGCCACCATCTTCGGCACCGGATCGTCGCTGCCGTGCGGGGGATGACCGGGGTTGTAGTGCAGGAGGAAGAGGTCATTCTTGGCACCGGCGGAGGACTTCGCCGGGCGCTTTGGTTACTCCGCGACGAACCGCTCCTGGTGAGCAACGGCGATATTTATCATAATATCGATTTTCTTCAGTTGTATCGACACCATGAGAATAGCGGTCTGCCGGTAACCCTGGCGATGCATGACTGTCCGCGTTTTAACACGGTCGAAGTGAGAGACGGAAAAATCAGCCGGTTTTCGACCAGTGTCAATGCCGCCAACCTGGCGTTTACCGGCTTGCACGTCATCGAGCCGGCAATTCTCGGGGATATCGCCGATAACGGTTTCTCATGCATTGTCGAGCACTACCGAGCGCTTCTTAGAAAAGGAATCAGCCTTGGCTGTTTTCGCACCGATGGCAGTTATTGGACGGATATGGGCACGCCTGCGGATTATCTCGCCCTGCATGCAGGGTTGCTGGCGGGAACCATCCCCTGCTGGCCGGAAATCGGACATGTCGATAGCCCGTATTGTATCGCTGAAAAAGCGGCGCTCGGATCACAGGTGACAATGAACGGCTGGGCCTCTGTTGGCAATGCCCGTATCGGTGCCGGCAGCCATCTTGAAAGGGTGGTGGTTTGGGATGATGTGACCGTTCCTGACGACAGCCGGCTTGTTGACACTATCGTCTCAACCAATCCCTAGGTGTTTTTCCGTAGCCATGGATGAACTGTCAGATGTGCAAATACTGCAGCGTGCTGAGGAGTTACTGCTTGACCGCGGGTTGTTGTCAACCGGCGAAAGGCATCTGCTTTTCGCTGAAGGGCACTGCGTAAAACTCTGCAGCGATGGTTCGACCAGGAGATTCTGGCGGCTGAAAAGTGCCGACAGAACCTCCTGTGTTATTGTCGCACCGGCCGGGACAAGTGATGCTGAGCTGGCGGAATCACGATCCGCCTGGACAATCGGCAAGCATCTCCACGCAAAAGGCGTGCCGGTACCGGAGTTGTACGGTTGGGACGATACTTCCGGGACTCTTCTCATGGAAGACCTCGGAGATTTGCGGTTGCATGATTTCGTTGTCCGTCCGGAGGGCAATGAACGTTCGGACGTCGATACGGTCCGCGACCTTTATCGGGCAACTCTTCTGCAACTGGCCCATATGCAGTTTACCGGAGCTGAAGGCTTCGATCCCGCCTGGTGTTGGGACAGTCCGCGCTACGATGTACCCCTGATGCTTGAAAGAGAAACAGGCTACTTTCTCCGGGCGTTTTGGCAGGGGCTTCTCGGGCAGGAGGACAATGGCGACACGGCGGAAGAATTCCGGGATATAGCCGAAATGGCCGGCCAGGCGCCGACCGATTTTTTCCTGCACCGTGATTTTCAGTCGCGAAACATTATGGTGAAAGACGGCAGCGTCCGGTTTATTGACTATCAGGCAGGGCGTCTCGGGCCCCTCGGTTATGATGTGGCATCGCTGCTTATCGATCCCTACGCGGCCTTGACCGCCCAGTTTCAGGAAGAGCTTCTGGGCTTTTACGGTAAGGTCATTGCCGCCCGACGCCCCGGCAGCGACGTACTATTTTTAAAATATTACAAATTCTTGGCCCTGCAAAGAAACCTGCAGATCGTCGGGGCCTTTGCCTTTTTATCGAAGGTGCGGGGCAAAAGGTTTTTTACCGGCTTTATTGGCCCGGCCCTTCTTGCCCTAAGAGAACGACTGGCGGACGACGGTTTTACCGAATATCGGCGGGTTCGCGCTCTCGTCGATCGAGCTCTGGCAATGCTTAAAAACGCGTAAATCGGCTGCCGGTTTGCTTTTTTCGTAGGTTGCATGGATGCACCCCTACGGTACTCAAATATGCAGTACCCATAATCCTTCCTCGCCACCAGGCGCGGGATACGTTTAAAAAAAGGTTGAAAAACATGTCATCCACCAGCCATTCTCCCATCGTTGCCCTGATCGGTCGTCCCAATGTGGGGAAATCGACCTTGTTCAACAGGATCACGAAATCACGCAAGGCCATCGTCGATCCTACCCCCGGAGTCACCCGTGACCGTCATTACGATCGGGTGGTTTGGGAGAATAAAGGCTTTATCCTCGTCGATACCGGCGGCATCGACGACAATCCCGAAGATGCCATGGTCCAGCATATTCGCGATCAGGCCATGCTCGCCATTGAGGAGGCGGATATTATTCTCTTTCTCTTGGATGGCAAACAGGGGATAACGCCTGCCGATTGGGAAGTCATTGACATCCTTCGGCGTTCGAAAAAGACGGTTTTTCACGTAGTCAACAAGATCGACGGACCGGAAAAGGAACTGGAACTGCTATCACCGTTTTATGAAATGGGGATAGAGCAGTTGTGGCCGCTTTCGGCCGAACATACCTACGGTTTTGCGGAGATGATGGATGGCCTGTGCGCGGCGATTCCGGACGAAGCCGGTGATGACATCAATCTGCCGGATGGGACGGTCAAGGTGGCCTTTTTTGGTCGACCGAATGTCGGCAAATCGTTGATGATCAACACCATTCTCGGCGAAGATCGGATGGTGGTGTCCGATGTTTCGGGAACCACCAGGGATTCCGTTGACACCCTGGTAACGCGCGGTAAATACAGCTATTTATTCATTGATACCGCCGGCATCCGTCGTAAGGGTAAGACCACGGAGAAACTGGAAAAATTCAGTATACTTAAGTCATTGGCGGCGATGAGCAGATGCGATGTGGCGGCGGTGCTGATCGATGCCGAGGAAGGAATCACCGAGCAGGACACCAAGGTCATCGGCTATATTCTCGAAGAGGGCAGGGGCCTTATCGTTCTCGTCAATAAATGGGACCTCGTGCAAAAGGACAAAAAACGCCAGGAGGCGGTCATGTCCGAGGTGGGCAGGGCCCTGCCGTTTATCGGCTTTGCCCCGGTGCTGAACGTCTCGGCCCTCACCGGCTACGGCATCAAGCGACTTTTTCCGGTTATCGGCTCGGTATTTCGTCAATATACCGCCCACTTTCCAACCGCTGCCCTGAACCGCTTATTGCAGGATGCGGTCGATGCCCATTCCCCGCCGATCTATAAGAATAAACGGTTGAAATTTTATTACACCTCGCAAATCGGCACCCGCCCGCCGAAGTTTGTAGTCATGACCAACAGCTCAAAAGGCGTGCATTTTTCCTACGAACGCTATCTGGTCAACAGGTTTCGTGAGGGACTCGGTCTTGATAAGGTTTCCATTAAACTGATTTTTAAGGATAAAAGTGAACAGCGGGAGAAATCGGGGGGATGAGGGATTAGAGGTGAGGAGTGAGGGGGTGTTGGGGGAGGCTTGGGGCCTCCCCTTTTTTTGTACCAGTCTACATCGCGCTGGCCTTATCGAAAGCCCGTTTAAACCCGGCCGCCGACCTGGCGATGACCTCTTCGTCGACGCAGAAGGCAATGCGCATATGGCCGGGTGCGCCGAAGCCCACGCCCGGGACGGTAAGGATCTTTTCCTCAAGGAGGAGCGAGACAAATTTCACATCATCGGCGATGGGCGTCTTGGGAAAGACATAGAATGCCCCTTTGGGTGGGGTGAAGGCGAAACCGGCATCGCTGAGGATTCTGCAGATCAATTCCTTGCGTCTGGCATAGATCGTGGTATCGACGCTGGCATCCTGCAGCTCGGCCACGACCCGCTGCATGAGCGCCGGAGCGTTGATAAACCCGAGAATCCTGTTGGCCAGGGTCAGGGCGTCAAGGAGCGCGGTTTTATCCTCTATCTGCGGATGCACCGCCAAATAGCCGATACGCTCTCCCGGCAGGGACAGATCCTTCGAGTAGGAAGAAACGACTATGCTGTTTTTGTAGGCAGTGAAGATGCTCGGCACCTGGTGACCATCGAAGACAATCTTCCGATAGGGCTCATCGGCAACCAGGTAGATAGTGTTGTCGAGCCGGTCCCCGGCAAGGGTCAGCAGCTCGCCCAGTGCCCACAGGGTATCCGCCGGGTAAATCTGCCCCGTCGGGTTGTTGGGTGAATTGATGAGAATCGCCTTGGTCTTGGCGGTAATGGCCGCTTCAATGGCCGGCAGGTCGAGATTGAAATCTTCATCGGTGTTGACGATCTTGCTGACGCCACCATGGTTGTCGATATAATTACCGTAATCGACAAAATAGGGGGCGAGAATGATGACTTCGTCACCGGGATTGAGGAGGGCCTTCATGACAATGTTCAGGCCGCCGGCGGCACCGCAGGTCATGAGCATGTCGCCGTGACTGACACCAATTTCCTGTTCCGCCGACATCCGAACGGCGATGGCCTGTCTTACCCAGGGATAGCCGCCATTCGGCATATAGCCATGTACTCCGGGGGTGGTGTCGCGAACAATTTCCTGAATGACCTCATCGAATTGGTGTGGTGGTGGAACGTCTGGATTACCAAGACTGAAATCGCAGACATTGGCAGCCCCGTAGGTTGCCTTCATGCTCGCTCCTTTTTCGAACATTTTCCGGATCCACGAAGATTTCGTGGCAAAAAGTTGCATCTTTTCGGAAATAGCCATTGTTGATTCTCCTCGGTTTCCCTTCGGTATCGGCAGTGCAAATTGCCGATACCGAGTATTGCTTTTGGCAACTATTGTTTTTTAAAGTAGTCGTAAGCTTGGTTGATTTCCTTCATTTTTCCCTCGGCCACCTTCCGGAATTCATCACCCAGATGACCCACCTTGTCGGGATGGTACTGCATGCTGAGTTTGCGATAGGCTTTCTTGACTTCTTCCATATCAGCTCCCTTTTCCAGGCCGAGGGTGGCGTAATGCTGCTCGGCCGGATCCTGACCGGTTGTTCCGGTCTGACGCCCATGGTAGCGGTATTTGGCCTCCATGGTTTGCTGGGTGTAGAGGGGTATCTCCATGAAGACAGCGATCCGCCGGGCAATTTCCAATTCGTTGTCCGGAACGCTTGGTTTAGCAAAGAGCACCTGATAAATCAGTTCCAGAAGGATGATACGCGGCTCATAGGCAAAGGTCGATTTGAACTCCAACAATAAAGCGTCAAAGGGTTGGGTGGAGTTCGTCGCCTCTTTGATCAGTTCTTTCACCCAGAGCATCTGGGTTTGGTTGTAATGCAGGTTGTACTGGAAGAAGCGGTGAATGGTCTGGATTTCTTCGCGGCTGATCCGGCCGTCTATTTTGGCGATATGGATCAAAATCTGCACGAGAAGCGAGACAAAGCGATTATGGCTGTCGGTTTGTGAATGTTCGTAGGTGGCGACTTTTTTCTGTACCCAGTAGGTAAAACCCCAGAACAGGGCGATAAAAAGCAGGACACCGGCGAGACCGGTATAGACGAGGGTGCCGAGAAAGGAAATCAGTGCCGGAGCGCCTCCGGAAATAAAGACGATAAGAAGGAGGATCAGCAGACATCCTCCACAACCTGGTTGTTGATGGCGTTGATAGTTCATTTTTATGCGTGGTCCTTGCGGCTTTGGAAGAGGGCGTCGGCAAACTCACCGGCGTCAAAATCGCGAAGATCGTCAATATGTTCACCAATACCGATAAAGCGGATGGGGATCTTCATACCGCGGCAGATATTGACCACGATACCACCCTTGGACGTACCGTCCAGTTTGGTAAGGGTCAGGCCGGTTACTCCGATAGCCTCATTAAAGAGTTTGGCCTGGGAGATGCCGTTTTGTCCGGTTGTCGCATCGATGACCAGCAGCACCTCATGGGGGGCGCCGGTCATTTTTTTATCCATAACCCGCTTGATTTTCTTCAGTTCTTCCATGAGATTGCTGTTGGTATGCAGACGGCCGGCGGTATCGACAAGGACCACATCGATTTTCTTTGCCTGGGCGATACCGAGGGCATCGAAGACTACCGAAGAGGGATCGGCACCTTCCTTGTGGGCCACCACCTGAACATTGTTCCTTTCACCCCAGATCTGCAGTTGGGCAACAGCCGCCGCCCGGAAGGTGTCAGCGGCGACGAGCAGGATGGAATTGCCGGTTTGCTGGAATTTGTGGGCGATTTTTCCGATGGTGGTGGTCTTGCCGACACCGTTGACACCAATGACCATGATAACAAAAGGTCCTTTGTCGGGCATTACCAGGCAGGCGTCCTGTTCGTTATCAGTTATGAACGACTTGATCTTTTCTTTAAGAGCTTCCTTCAGGGAATCCGCATCTGATAACTCGTGGCGTTTCACCTTGCGACGGACGTATTCCAGGAGTTCCATGGTGGTTTCAACACCAAGATCGGCGGTTATGAGGACTTCCTCGAGATCGTCGAGCAATTCGGCGTCGATCTCTTTCTTACCGAGAAACAGGGCGTCGATCTGGTAGGTGAACGACTCCCGGGTTTTGGTGAGTTTCTCCGCCAGTCGGGCAAACAGTGATTTTTTCTTTTTTTCTTTTATTGCCGGGAGTTCCGACTCCTTAATTATTTTGAGCTTTGGTTCGGCAGGAGGAAGTATCTGGTCGGAGGGGTGTATGTCAGGAGGTGATGTCTCAGGCGTTTTTCGGCCATCGTCCCCTTCGATTACCGCCGGAACCGTTGCAGCTTCGTCTTGAGCCGCCGGTTGTTCTTCGAGGGATATGTGATGGTCTGCCGGTTTTTCAGGGTGTTCCGGGGCGGGTACGGGAATGTCAGGGCGCAGTTCATCTACAACCGCATCCTCTGGGGCAGGGTCATCAACCTGTTTCTTAAATTTTTTTTTAAACCATCCTAGCATTGTATGTTCCTGGAGTTTTATGAGATTCTGGCAATATCAGTCAACCGCTGTGATCAAACCACTCATCTTACGTAGAGATGCATAAGAAAGCAACAAAAAGTCTCCTGCCTCACCGTTCACTCGTAGCGCTACAACATCCCCGCAAGTCATCCGGTACTCGATCCTGCTAGAGGAAAGTCATTGCAATTCCGGGCAATGGCATTACTGTATGGGTGTCATTTTTTTAGCACCTTGTGGGCGGGTTCACAATATGGCGATGACTGGTGAACAGTCTGTTTGAATAGGAAAGATGTTATTTTGGAGAAATTAAGGAGGAGTGAAAATGGCCGGATCATGTGGTGGATCCTGTGGAACAACCACCAAAGAGTCCCAGCAGGCTGCTGCTGCGCAAAAAGAACTTGCGATCAACAAATCGCTTGGCAAGATTAAGAACAAAATATTGGTAATGAGTGGCAAGGGCGGAGTCGGCAAGTCAACCGTATCCGTCAACTTGGCGTTAGGCCTCGCTCAGAAAGGATATCAAGTCGGGCTTATGGACGTAGATCTTCATGGTCCCGATGTGGTGCGTATGCTCAACCTGAAGGGGACGATTGAACCGCCGGCTTCACCGGACGCGTTGGTCCCCCCCTTGAAATATAATGACAATCTGAAGGTAGTGTCCCTTGAGTATATGATGCGCGACAGAAATGAGGCGATTATCTGGCGCGGTCCTTTGAAAATTCAAGCAATCCGCCAGTTTGTCTCGGACATGGATTGGGGTGAGTTGGACTATCTGATTATCGACGCACCCCCTGGCACCGGCGATGAACCGTTGTCCGTTGCGCAGACCATACCCCATGTCAAGGCTATTGTCGTGACAACGCCCCAGAAGGTGGCGCTCGCCGACGTCCGCAAATCCATCAATTTCTGTAAGACCCTCAAGGTGCAAATTACCGGAGTTATTGAAAATATGTCCGGTTTTGTCTGTCCGCATTGCCAGGAAACCGTGGATATTTTCAGCGCTGGGGGTGGCGAAGCCCTGGCCCGCGAGTTGGATTTACCCTTTTTGGGGAAAATACCCATGGATCCGAAGGTCGTTATGGCCGGCGACGAGGGTGCCCCGTATCTGACCATCGATAACGAAAGCCCGGCCAGCCAGGCCTTCGCCAAGGTGGTCAATGCCATTGAGAACCGATTGCCGGCGATAGCAGCTGCACCGATCTCTTTAAAAGTGGCACCAAACGACGGTGGCTGCGGCTGTAGCGGCAGTTGCCCGTCCCAGTTGAAAAAGTGAGCATCTACCCAGGACCAACCGAGGAAACCATAACACCTTAGGAAAACTGTCGTGAAGGTCGTCTCCGTTTAGCGGATGAAGTACAAGGGGTTACCGGTTAAAGCCGATCAACCCCTTTTTAATATAGAGAGAGCAACAAACTATGATAATAAAGCAAATAATCGTCGGATCTATGGCAGTCTGCTGTTACATTGTCGCTTGTGAAAAAACAGGCAAGGCCGCAGTTGTTGATCCCGGCGGCGACGAAAAGAAGATTCTTGCCGAAATCAAAAACAAGCGATATGTGGTTGATTATATAATTGCCACCCATGGTCATCCCGATCATGTCTGCGGCAATCGCATAATCCAGGAAGCAACAGGTGCCAAGATCGTCATGCACCGGCTGGACTCGGTCTTTTTCAGCAAGCCGGAGGTGGCGAACTATTTCTCCATGCTCGGCCTCGAACCATCGCCGCCGACAGACTGGGAAGTTGAGGAGGGGGATAAAATCGTTATTGGTGATACCTCCCTGGCCGTCCTCCATACCCCGGGTCATACCCCGGGAGGTATTTGCCTCTATAATGCCCCCGACCTGATCACCGGGGATACACTCTTTGTCGGCGGACTCGGGCGTACCGATTTTCCCGGTGGTTCCCATGAAGAACTCCTGGGTTCTATTCGTTCCAAACTGTTGGTGTTGCCACCGGAAACGGTCGTTTGGCCCGGTCATGGATATGGCGGCGACCGATCGACCATCGGCGAGGAAAAACGCTCAAATCCATTTTTTTGATGATGGCAGACCGGAGTATATTGCATTTACTTAACAATGTCGTGGCTCTGCTTGCGAGGTTGGTTAGCATTTTTCCCTCTTCCTGTGTTGTAACATATGCGTGAAATTGTTCTTGGTACCGCCGGACATGTCGATCATGGCAAAACCAGTTTTATCCGTGCCCTGACAGGTTTTGAGACCGATCGCCTGAAGGAGGAGATTCAGCGCGGCATCACCATTGAGCTCGGTTTTGCCTATCTCGATCTGCCCTGTGGCCACAGGATCGGCATTGTCGATGTGCCGGGCCATGAAAAGTTTGTGAAGACCATGGTCTCAGGGGTATCGGGCATCGATATCCTGGCGTTTATCGTCGCCGCCGACGAGGGTATAATGCCCCAGACCATCGAGCATTTTGAGATTTGCCGCTTGATGGGGGTGAAGCAGGGGGTGGTGATAGTCACCAAAAAGGATCTGGTGGAACCCGAATGGCTGGAGATGGTGACGGAGGAAATTGTCGAGTTTTGTGCCGGCAGTTTTCTCGACGGCGCGCCGGTCATTCATGTCTCTTCAACCACCGGTGAGGGCATCGATCTGGTGCGCTCCACCCTTGACGGCATAGTCAAAAAACATGATTTTCATGAGGTGTTCGGGCCGTTCAGATTGTCGGTCGACAGGGTTTTTGCCATGAAGGGTTTTGGTGCTGTTGTTACCGGCACCTCCATCTCCGGGCGTATCTCGGTGGGTGAGGATCTGCGCATCTATCCGACCGAACAGGTGGCCAAGATCCGCGGCATTCAGGTCCATTCCCAGGCGGTTGGCGAGGTCGAAGCCGGCCACCGGACGGCCATTAATCTCCAGGGTGTCGATGTGGCCGACATCGAACGGGGTATGGTGCTCGCGTCGCCCGGCAGTCTCCAGGCCCATTATATCCTCGACTGTCAATTTCTCTACCTGGCGGCCAATGCCAAACCGCTCAAGCATCGCACGAGAATCCGTGTCCATCTCGGTACCTCGGAGATACTTGGCCGGGTGTCGCTCCTTGACCGGGATGAGCTGCAACCCGGCGACGAGGCGGCAATCCAGCTGCTGCTGGAGCATACCGCCTCGGTCTGGCCCGGCGACCGCTATGTGGTCCGCAGTTATTCGCCGGTCTCGACCATCGGCGGTGGTATGGTGCTCGGCAATGTCTCACCCCGCAAACGCAAACGACTGCTGGAGCACGACCGGTCTTATAACCGGCAGATCCTCTCGATTCTTAAAGATGGCTCGGTGGAAGAACGGGTGCTCTTTTTTCTGCGGGAGAGTGGCGAGCAGGGTCTTACTGCCGATGACCTGGCGATTCGCCTCGGCCTGTTCGGCAAACACCTGAAGAAAGCTCTCAATGAGCCTCTTTCCACGAAGAAAATGGTTGTCGTCGACTCAGCCTCGCAACGTTATGTCTCCCTCGACATTGCCGAGAAGATGAAAGGAATGCTGATCACCCACCTCGTTGCCTATCATAAAAACAACCCTCTGCAGCAGGGCATAGCCAAGGAAGAATTGCGCACAGGTCTCGGCAGGAAGGTCGATCCTAAGGTTTTCCAATACTGCCTGAACGAATTGATTCGTAAAGTGGTGGTGGTCCAGGAGGAATCCGTCGTCCGATTGGCGGAACACCAAGTCGCTCTGAAGGCAGACGAAGAGCAGCTGCGTAAAGATCTCAGCCACTGGTACCGGTCAAAAGGCCTCTCGACGCCGACCATAAGAGAGACCATGGAACAGTTTGCCGAGTATCCGCCGCAGTTGGTCAAAGAGATGCTCGACTTGCAACTGCGCGACGGGCAACTGTTCAAAATCAGTGAGACCCTGTATTACACCCGCGATCTCATCGAGCCGCTTATTGCTTCGGTATTGCAACATATGGAGAAAACGGGCGAAATAGATGCACCCACCTTCAAGGATTTAACCGGTTTGACCCGAAAATTTTCCATTCCCATCCTCGAGTATCTCGATCGGGTGAAAATCACCATGCGTATCGGTGATAAAAGGATCCTCCGTAAGAAAAGTTAGCCATATTCCCCTAATAAGGCCGATAAACCGGATTTTTTTCAGCACCGGCTTTTGGGAGGCAAGTCCCTTCATCTGTGACTATCCCGCCAGCTGACAGCCAGGATGGCGGCTGTTTCCTCGGTAATCCGGTATGCATGGTCGATCTGCAGTCCGGGCAGGGCAATAATGGCTGTCCCGGATACAAGAACGGGCCAGGAAGGTCGATCTTTCGCCGGGATTTTCAGGTCGTTAAAGAAACGGCTGATCTTTTTTCGTCCCACACCATTACAGGGCAAGAATCGCTCTCCGGGGAGTGATGTTCGGAGTAAAAGTGGAAAAAAAATCTTTTCTCGCGCCAGAAAAAGCTGGCTTACATCGGTTTTGCGGTATTCCGTGAGAGTCGTTTCTTCAAGGACCAATTCTTTATTTGCCTCCGGCACCAAATAACACCCGGGGCCGGGAATAGGCAGTCGAATAGCTTGGCTCAATGACCGTGAGCCACGAAGCTGACCCTTTTCCAGCGGTCGCCATAGGAGGAGATGCGTGTCGTATTTTTCTGCCCGCACACCATTTTCAAGATGAATTTCTCCGCCGTTTTCACCTTTCTGCAAAAAATCGAGGAGGATAGCAAGCTGCTGGTAGGTGGGGCGCGTCGCCATATGCCAACAGCACTTTTCCAGTATACGGCGGCGGATTGCCGTATGGCTCTCGATAATAGCCATATCGATTGCCAGTTGCATCCGTTTCGAGCCATGCAGCACCTGCTCACTGAGAGTAATATATCGGCAAAAGGCGGCAACTGTCTGTTCTTCGAGAAAGGCCTCTTCTTCGGCGAGTATATCCATGGTATGCAGGACGGTGCGCCGTATCGCCGGATTGAAATCTTTTTCCAGCAAAGGGAGAAGATCAAGGCGTACCCGGTTGCGGAGAAACTGTCGATGCAGATTGGATGAGTCCTGGCACCAGGAGATGTTACGGGCATTGAGGTAGTCAAGCAGGGTGCCTTTGGTTTCCAGGAGCAGGGGACGAATTATTCGGTCGCGTTGCATTCGCATGCCGGAAAGTCCTTTCCTGCTGCTGCCGCGCAGGACTCGGAGAAAAAATTCTTCAACCTGATCATCAGCGGTGTGGCCGACAGCTATAACCCTTGCCAGGTGTTCTTGGCGGATTTCTTCTAGGGCGGCATAGCGAAGGGTGCGGGCAGCCTCTTCCGGCGAACGTTTTTCCCGAGCAACGAGTTCCTGGACATTAATGGTTTGAAAGAGGAAGGGTATCCCGAGCGTGTGGCAGCACTTTTCGATGAGCATTCGCTCACGGGGAGTCTCCAGAGGTCGAAGACCATGGTCGATGTAGACCGCAAGGAGCTGCAGCTGCAGGTCGACCTCCTTGAGGATGTGGAGGAGGGCAAGGGAATCGCCCCCGCCGGAGACAGCCACGACCACCTTGTCACCGTCTCTGGTCAGTTCATGGTTATGGATGACCGAGGTAACGCGACTGATGATCGGCAAGACTTTCCGGCCAGATTTTTTTTTGATTTCTCCAACCACCGCTTTCATTTAATCCTTGGTTTTGAATTATTATATGTTTAAATATTATCACATGGAAGAGCATCCGGCACGACTCTATTCCGGGGAGTGAGTTGCATATGGCTAAGAGGCTGAAATTTCTTATTATCGAAGACGAGTTCATCAGCAGAACTTTGCTCAAAGAAATACTTGCGCCTTTTGGAGATTGTCAAACGGCGACAAATGGTGACGATGCCGTCAATCTGTTGCGGCATTCCTATGATGCACCAGATGGCAGATACGACCTTGTCTGTCTGGATATCATGATGCCGGGGAAAAACGGTCAGGAGGTTCTTAAGGAGCTTCGGCGGATAGAGATGAAAAAAGGCATCCACGGTGCGAATAGAACAAAGGTCTTTATGGTAACAGCCCTTGACGATACGAAAAATTTTATGCAGGCAATGGCAATTGGCCGTTGCGAGGCGTACTTGACCAAACCGGTGAGCCGAACAAAACTCGAAGAACAGCTTTGCACGATGCATTTCATAGAGTAGAGAGTGAAGGGAAGAAGTGTGAAATCACCTGAAAACCTATAATTGGAACGAGATCTTGAACCGGAATCAGAGTGTTGATAGTATCAGGCTGCACCTTGCCGAACAATTCAACCTACCCATGGAGCAGATTGATATATTGCTGCCGAGTTTCATAGCAACACTTGGCACGCATATGGGTAATCTGGAATCCGCCTTGGCGGATAACAATCCAACCCTGCTCGGTAAAGTAGGACATACCATAAAAGGTGCTTTTCTCAACCTCGGATTGAAGGATTGTGCGGAGATCGCCCTGAGTATTGAAGAAAAAGGGCGGCAGGGTGGCAGTCTAATGGATTTTAAAAAGCTTATCGAAGATTTAAGGCTCCTTATCAAGCCGGTTATTGAATAGTTACTTCGCTCCAAGACCACTGTTGTCGCCCTGTTTGTTCCTTCTGTTCCAGCCAATCTTTGTGTCGCCGCCTCAGGGAAGTGCCTTGATTTGTTCAAGCAGGCGGGTGTGAATATTATCGAAGCCGCCATTTGAAAGAATAGCTACCACGTCCCCATAGCGAAGGATCGAGATGAGTCTGACCAGTATGCTGTCGGTATCAATCAAAGCCTCCGCCGTAAGATTACGTTCCTTTCGCAAATCTTCTGCTAAGCGAGTTGAAGAAAAAAGTTCTTCGGACGGCAATCCGTCGAGAGGGACCGGCTCCCGCAACAGAATCAGATCGGCTGCATCGAAGGCGAGCACATAGTCCTTTTGAAATACCGCCCGCCTCGAAGAGTTGGTGCGTGGTTCGAACACGGCTATGAGTCGCCGGTCCGGGTATGCCTGTTTCAGTCCAGCCAGTGTTTCTTTTACCGCCGTTGGATGATGGGCAAAATCATCGATCACCGTGATTCCTTTTTCAATACCTCGCACCTCCTGTCGCCGCTTTACCCCTGCAAAACCACTGAGTCCCTTGTCAATGGTTTCCGGTTGCACCCCCAGGTGGTGGAGCACCGCGCAAACCGCCAGGCTGTTGAGACAGTTGTGACGACCGGAAAGGTTGACCGTCATGGCTGCCCAGGAGATGCCGTTTTTTAAGACCGAAAAACGGGTGGCGCCATTGACGGTTTGGAGATCCTCTAGAGCCCAATCATGTTCTGGGTTTAAGCCATAACCCTGAACAGCACATGGCGCATCAGCAACCACCTCGGCCACATTCTGGTCATCGAGATTGGCAACCAGCAGGCCGTCTTTTGGCAGCAGTGCCACGAATTTCCTAAAAGATCTTTTTATCGCTTCGAGATCGGCGAAAATATCGGCATGATCGAATTCCAGGGAGGTGATGATCGCCACATGCGGTCGATAGTGGAGAAACTTTGATTCCTTGTCAAAAAAGGCGGTATCGTATTCGTCACCTTCGGCAACGAAATACTTGCCGGCACCGAGGCGGAAGTTGCTGCCGAACTGTTGGACAATGCCACCAATCATAAAGGAAGGGTCAAGTTCGGCCTTATACAGGGCGGTAGCCAGGAGTGAACAGGTGGTGGTTTTGCCATGGGTGCCGGCGACGACCAGGGAAGTCCGCGAGCGGATGAAAAAGTGAGCGAGGGCTTGCGGAAAAGACAAATATGGGATTTTCAGCGTGGCCAGAGCCTCTGCCTCAGGATTTTTTCGGGTGATGACGTTGCCGACGATTACCAGGTCCGGGGCCGGGCTAAGATTATCCGCATGGTAGCCTTTTTGGACGGGGATATTGAGAGAGCTCAGAAAGAGTGACATCGGCGGATACACCTGGTTGTCGCTGCCGGTTACCGCATAGCCGGATTGTTGCAGCATGCCGGCCAGAGCCGCCATGCCGGTGCCGCAAATCCCCATGAGGTGCACATGGTTGATGGTTGCCGGAGGGTGGTTGAAATCGGCAGGGAGGACCGTCATGACTTGTTGCCTCGTACTGTTTCCTCTATGGTATTATAGATACTGGTAAAAGTTGAAGGGAAAGTCGAGGGAGTTACTCTGCCGACCTCTATGAATTTCACGATAATCTCTTTGGCAATTTTCAGAATCGTTTCGTTGGTTACCCTTTCGTCGGTGTCTTTGTTTGGCAAAGTTTTATCCTGTCCGGTCATTATGTGTCCTTTCGTTCAGAAAAAATAAGGACGCCTCCGTCGCATGAAGAAGGCCAATTCGTCATAGAAGCGGCGGAGGCGCGGGTTGAGATCAAGAATAACCGGTTAAGCCATCCTTGCTGCAGAACCACTATTACGGCAAATGTGATTTTTTTGCAAGGTTGCCGGAATTTTGACCGATGTCAAGGCGCATTGCCAGGGCGTTGTTATATATAAAGAACCAGCAGGAAAAAACCTATCACCTGCTGGAATTTGGACGACAAACCAGAAGCGATTGTATTTTTAAATTTTTAACCAGCCCGGAGGCTCTATGAAACTGCTTGATCTCAATACCACTCGGGAATTCACTGAAGGTGCGATGAAACGTTTTTTCCTCGTGGAAGATTCCGAGTTCTTCAAAATTATTAATTTCAACTTACGTGCCGGGGTCACATTTCCAGTACATTCCCATGATCTCGACGGGGAACTGTCGATTCAGGTGATCGAAGGTGAAGGTTTCTTTCTTGGCGATAATGGTGCGCAATTTCCAGCAAAAACCGGTAATATCCTCATCTCGGAGATCCGTGAACCGCATGGGGTTCGCGCAACGACCGATATGCGGATAGTAGTGACAATCGCCCCACCGATTTGAATTGTCAACTTTCGTCTTCCAACCGAAAGGAGGTGTGCCGTGTCCCCAGTTCCTCCGTCATCGAACCTGCAGGGTAAAGAGGAAAAGTCAAAGCTCGTTCAGCAACTGTTGGCCCGGATTGAGGTTGCCGCCAAGGCCGGGGATTTTAAGTTGGCCGACCACCTGCGCGAGGAACTCATCGCCACTGATCCGATGGCCCTAAGCGAAATCATCAAGTCTGCTGGAATAATCGAAGATGCAAAAACAGCGGGGATAGACCCGGATCACCTGGCGATTTGGGGCAAGCTCTACGATTTGCTCAGCGATGAAGAACGTAACTGCTTCTACTACAGCATGAAGAAGTATGTTTTAAGGCCGAAGACAATGATCCTGACTTACGGAGCGTTGAACAATCGCCTTTTTCTCATCGACCGGGGCCATGTCATAATATTCTCGCCGAAAGATGGCAAGAATGTCGTCCTGGCCAAGTTGGGACCCGGTGATATATTGGGCGAGTATACCTTCTCCACCATTTCTCTTTGCTCGGCTTCGGCAATCACCCACACCGAGGTGCAGTTGATGTGTCTTGAAAGCAGCGCTGCCGATGGTTGGGAGGAAAAGTATCCAGGCCTATATGAAAAGCTCATTGATTTCTGCCTGAAGTTCGGCAGGGTGGATGAAATAATTCGCAACAAAAAGCAGGAAAAAAGCCGTTATAAGCGCCATCCGGCGGCAGGAACGGTGAAGGCGACCCTTTTAACTCGTGAAGGAAGCAAAACGGAGATCGTTTACAATGGTGGGCTGTCGGACATCTCGATGTCCGGATGTTGTTTCACCATGCGGTTCTCCAAAAAAGCCACCGCCCGGTCATTATTGGCCAAACATCTGCTGCTGTTCATCACCGGTATACAGGAGGAGGTTTCGGCAACGATGTCGGTCATCGGCCGGGTGGTACGGGTTTCTTTCCATCTTTATGGCGACTTCAGTGTGCATGTCCAATTCAACCAGTTGCTGAAGGAGGATGCGTTGAGGAAGTTTGTGTCCTGAGGGAGTTGATGGTGGGCACCCACGCCATCCACAACAAGCCCGGAAGCAATGATATTGCTGGAAACCGGGTGAACAAATGCAAAATTTAAGAACTCTGAATAAGATGATCAATGGCATGATGTCACCTTTCCGAGATAATTAGCTCGCAGGAGGCTGTTTACTCCTCCATATCCTTGAACAACTGATACAGAATTACATCGTACATGATCTTCAGGCCTCCGGCGACAAAGAATGGAGCGGAAAACAGCAGGGGATTGGCCATGAGCAGGCCACCGAGCAGCGGAGCAACGGCCGCGCCCATCGACCGGGCCACCGTGGTGATGCCCGAGGCGGCCGACCGTTCATCCGGAGCGACCACCGCCATGGTGTAGGACTGGCGCGCCGGCACATCCATCTGTGAAATAGTGGACCTGAGCAGCAGGACGGTGATGGCCAGCCAGAAATTCGGCATCAGCGGCACCAGGCAGAGCAGGATGTTCGAGGGAATGTGGGTGTAGACCATGGTGCGTATCAGGCCGATCCGGTCGGCAAGCCTGGTGGCCAGCAGCGCTGATACCCCGGCCAGCAGATTGGCACCGAAAAACAGGGTGCCGAGCATCCCTTCGTCGACCCCGTAGCGGACATGGAGCCACCAGGCGATCATACTCTGGACCACGAAGCCGCCGGCGAAGGCATCGAGGGCAAAGAGAGAGCTGAGCCTGAATACCACCGCTTTCGAGCGGTGCAGGCCCATGGTTCTTTTGATTGCACCCCCAACTGTCTCTGCAACCGGAACTACCTCCGCGTGCCGGGATAAAAAGATAAAGAACAGCATCAGCGTCAGACCACAACCTGCATATCCACCCATGATGACCCGGTACGCATCCAGTCCGCTCCAGCCGATTGTCTGCAGCCATTGGGCCAGCCAACCGCCGGCCAGGGCGCCGGCGGCGGTGGCGAAAGACCCGGCGAGATTGTACCAGCCGAAGATCCTGGTGCGCCGGTTGTCTGGAACGAGTTGGGAGAGTGCTGCCTGCTCGATAGAGAGAAAAGGACCGATCTCGCCGCCGCTGGGACTGACGATGCCGATGATTGCCGCCAGGGTGATCCACACCGGATTGGTGGTGAGGAGAAAGACCAGGCCGGCAAGGATCATCAGAGCCGCACCGAAGAGCAGCATGTTCCTGCGACCGACCCGATCAGCCACCATGGTAACCCAGAGGGAGACAAGGATATCGCCGGCCAGCGTAGCGCTGAGAATAGCCCCGACGCCGGACGCACTCAAACCGGTGGTGGCGAGATAGAGCGCCAGCACAACCGAGATGAACCCGTAGGCGAACAGCCGGATGATTCTGGTTGCAAAGAGAAGAAAGATGTCTGTGGTGACGATAATCATGGCGGCAATCATCTCTCCCCCCCGGAACGTGGCTGGCTCCGGGGGGAGGTGCATCAGGCCATCCAGCCCTGGATTTCCGTATGCAGGGCCAGGATAGCGCTGTAGGGTGATCGGATTCTTGCCGTATTTCTCGTAGGTCTGGAGAATCTCGGCATAGTGCTCTTCCGCTTTCTTCTCGTCCGTATCCGGAACAATGCCATCAGTGTAGATGTCCACCATCCGGTCGGCATAGATGACGATCTTCTCCTCCGGCGTCCGCAGGGTATAATCCCGAACCGGCAACCCCAGCTCCTTGGCCTCCGGCCTCGGTGAGCCCGCCCCGGACATGCTTGAGGATGATCTGGCGGACTTCCTTTCCAGACCCAGTTCCTCGGCCATCTTCGCGCCGATCTCGCCGTGCTCCATACCGTAGGTCCTGGCCTTGCCCAGATCATGGAAAATTGCGCCGCGGGCCAGGAGCTGCCTGTTTACCGGGATTTTCACCCGACTGGCGATTTCCAGAGACTTGCGCGCCACCTCCAGGCTGTGCTGCACCGCTTCATCAGGACAACCTGCTCCCTTCAGTGTAGCGATTTCCTTCATCAGCAGATCCTCGGCCACATGGAGAAAGAATTCGGTGACCGCTTCCTCACCCCAGGTCTCTTTGACATAGGCCCTGTTTTCAGCGAGCGCGGCCAGGTCATGGCGGGCTGCCTTGTGGTCGGGATGGTTGTCCAGCCAGTCGTGCATCTGCTGGTAGTCGTTGCCGGTTCGTTGCGGCGCTGATTTCAAGATGTTTTGCGTAGGGAGGCATTATGTTTCTCCTTGTTAGGGTGTTAATGTGGGTTTGAGTTGAGAAGCGACCGGGTTTATCTTGATTCTCCTTGAACTGCTTTGGCATATCCGGTGTGGAGGGCGTCAAAGAGCAGTGAAGCGCGATCCAGAAGCTGATGGTCGTCGGCGGTCAGCCCAACCAATCCATCAAGCATGGTCTTCAGCAGGACGGCATCCTCAGGCAACGCACCCTCCTGGACATCGATATATTTGACCAGTTCGCTGATCTTAACCAGGGCCTGGTCGTGCAGGGCAAAATCTCGCATCAGGACCTCAAAGGTGATCAGCTCTCCCTGATGGGTGAAGTCACCCATTGCCATGTCAAAGGGCAATTCGCCTTGATCGAGGTTCGCGGTTTCCCCGGCGAGGAGAAAACGAAACCGGGACTGGGGATCGATGAACCGCCGGATGAGCCAGGCGGAACCCAAACGGTCGATGTAGGGCCGGGCACGGGTGACCCAGGTTCTGCCCTGGTAGTGAGAACGATCAAGCCTGGCAACCGGCAGGTCGATCTGTGCCGGCCGGCGCAGCCGCTCCGAAATGGAGTCGAGCACCTTCAAGGTCTTGGCTGCCGCTCCGGAGGGGAAAAAATCGTGTCCCCGCACCACCTCGCACCTTTTGCGCAGCTTGCGCAGAGCCGCCGACAGTTCCTTGACGCCCCTGTCATCCCCCAGAGTATCCGCCGAGGCAAGCAACGTCCTGGCTTCGGCCTGGATCTGCTCAAACTCGGGATCGACCTGGGTTTGAAACAATTGCTCGATCTGCTGTTCGGTCATGCCTTCGACCCGGGCACACTGGAGAGCGATGGCCTCACCTCCCAAGGCGGTGACCTCGCCGATCAGCCAGGTGATATTCTCCTGCAGATCCTCACGATTAGGCAGAATCTGGAGCCCGGTTTTCAGTTGCGCCGCGCCGGTGGCCGAGATGCGCCGCCATGTCCGCATCCGTGCCTTGGCATTGGCGGCGGGAATCGAATAAGAGAAGAGAATCCATTTGTTTTTCATAGTGAACAGAAAATATGTTACACATGTTCAGTTGTCAAGCAGGAAAAGAAGAATTATTGTTCAACGATCGGCAAATGGCAGCCTCATCAGATTTGCTGCCGGCTCAACCTTACGGAGCATGACAATGAAAGGATTATTGCGGATGTTCACTCAGAGAGACCGATGCACCCCCTTGGCTGGAGCCTCTGGAAAGCACGTGAAAAAGTTCGGGCACTTCAAGGAGTTTCTCGTCGGCAACCGCAACGCCCTACGCGCTCTGGCCGAGTTGGAGATGCTCTATTACAGCGGTCAATCCTTCACCGCCGCCGATATCGCCTTTCAGTATGAGCAGCTGTTCGGTCAGGTACGCGGACTGATCAATGCGTTGAACGACTTGTCGGATCGTCGGTATGCATCGCTGAATCAGCAAGCCAATGCCATCAACGTGCAGATAGGGGAAATTTTCCGCCCCCCGGTGCTCCGGCACGATCTGCTGCCGGTGGTGTCGCTGGCAGATTTACCCGCTACCGCCATCGGTGATGCCGGCGGCAAGGCGGTCAGTCTGGCGCGGATTGCCCGGGAAACCGGTCTAATGGTACCTCCAGGATTCGTGGTCACCGCCGGCAGGCTACGACCGCTTTCTCAAGGCCAACCGGCTTGAGCAACTGGTCCTCGATGAGCTGGCGGAATTGTCCCCAGGCGACTCCCGGCTCGCCGAGGTGAGTGACCGCCTCGTCAGCCTGATCCTGAATGCCTTTGTTCCCGAAGAACTGGTGGCCTTCAATGCAATCTCATTACCGGGCCATCGAGCAGCGGACCAGACCCGGTATTCGGCTGGCCATGCGCAGCAGCGCGGTGGGGGAGGACTCCGAGGCGTCTTTTGCCGGTCAGTACCGTTCGGTGCTCAATGTGGGAGGTGATGGCTTGGCCGATGCCTACAAGGAGGTGGTGGCCAGTTCCTTTTCACCCCGGGCCATCAGCTATCGACAGATGGCCGGTATCGACCTCACCGAGACGCCGATGTGCGTGCTTGGCCTGGCCATGGTCGACGTGGCGGCCAGTGGCGTGCTCTACACCGCCGATCCCGCCAACGGCCAGGCGCAAACGATGCAGATCAGCGCCATCCACGGGCTGGGCGAATTGCTGGTAAGCGGCAACGTCACCGCCGACAGCCTTGTCTACGATGGGAAGGTGGCACAATCATTCGTCGGGAGATCGCGATCAAAGCAGCGCGCCTGGACGCAGTCCAAGGCAGCATCGAGGAGCACGAAGCAGCGGCGGGCGAGGCAGAACAGCCGGCGATCACCGATGAGGAAGCGGTCCGTCTGGCCCAGGCGGGCACCCGACTGGAAACCTTGTTCGGCGGTCCGCAGGACATCGAGTGGGCCATCGACCGGCAACGACAGCTGTTCATCCTCCAGAGCCGTCCCCTGCAGGTGGCGATAAAGGCGACTGAGCCGATTCCCGAACCGAATGTGTCGCCCTTGCTGCAAGGGGGCCAGTGCGCCTCTCAAGGTATTGCTGCCGGGAAGGTGCAGATTGTTGACGCACAGGCGGATCTCTCGTCAGTCCCTGACCATGCCATGGTGGTGGCGAAAACCGCCGCCCCGCTCTATGCCGAAATCATGGGGCGAATCAGCGGCCTGATTACCGAGGTCGGCAGTACCACCTGCCATCTGGCTTCAGTAGCCCGGGAGTTCGGAGTGCCCATGGCGGTGAATGTCACCGGGGCTGTCGATTGCCTGGAACCGGATGCTGAGATCACCCTCTTTGTCCAGGAACGGCCGGCAGTCTATAGCGGATTGCTGATCGATCATCAGCCGGTCAAGCGCCGGATCATGGACAGCTCGGTGCACAGGATGCTGCGGGCCGTCCTCGACCTCATCTCACCGCTCCATCTCACCGATCCCAATGCTCCTTTTTTCCGGCCGGAGAACTGTGCCTCGATCCACGACATCATCCGCTTCGCTCATGAACAAGCGGTACGCGAAATGTTCACCCTGTCGACCGAAGCCGAAGCCGAAGCGGTCTCGATTCGCTTGACCACCCATATCCCCCTGGTGCTCAACCTGATCGACCTCGGCGGCGGTCTCAAACCCGGTCTCTCAACCTGCGATACGGTGACCGCCGACCACTTCACCTCAGCACCGATCCAGGCCCTCTGGCGCGGCTTCACCCATCCCGGCATCAACTGGCATGGCACGCGTGCAATTTGACGGCAGCCGCTTCCTCACCCGCCTGGCTGCCACGGCAACCTCGGAGTTTGGTCCGGAACCCGGCGGCGACAGCTATGCCCTGATCGGAACCGACTATCTCAATCTCTCCGCCAAATTCGGCTACCACTTTGCCACGCTCGACACCTTCTGCGGCGACGAACCGGATCAGAACTACCTCAGCCTCCAGTTTTCCGGCGGTGCCGGCTCCCTGTTCGGCAAGACCCTGCGCCTGCAGTTCCTGGGGAAGGTGCTGGGCGATTTGGGATGCACGGTGACCATTCAGGGTGACCTGCTCGAAGCCACACTCAATCGCCATGGCCGTGCCGACATGCTGGAACGGCTCGATCAGACTCGGTCGCCTCCTGGCCAGTAGCCGTCTGCTCGACATGGCGATCACCAACCAGGAGGATGGCGATGCCTTGGCCGCCGACTTCATGGCAGGCAATTACGATCTGCTCAATCGAAAGAAACAGATACCGCTGCAAGGATTTTATACCCACCTTGGGCATTGGCGGCAAATTGAGGAAGAAGGGGATGTTTGCTGGCTGGTCGACGGCTCGCGCTGGATGGGCACACTCGCCACCGGTGTCTCCGGCCTGATGGCCAAGGCTCTCGGGAGATCCTATCAGGAACTGCTCGACACCATCGGCGCTTATCTCTACTTTCCTCTGGCCATCAGCAAAAGCGGCGAGATGAACAATGGTGTGATCTCTTTCAAAATCAAGCCACTTCATGGCAGCATAGATCAGGCAGGCGGGCTGGTCTTTGGCTTGCGGGACATCGGCAACTATTTTGTCTTCCGCATCAATGCCCTGGAAAACAACGCTATTTTATTTGAATTCGTCAACAACAACCGGGTGGAACGAGCCCGATATGAACTGCCCGTTATCAGGAACAGATGGTATACATTGGATGTCAGAATAACAGTCAATTCGGTATCATGCCAGGTTAATGGAGCGGTTGTGTTTGTTTATCAGGCTGAGAGGAGCCTCCATGGCCATTTCGGGTTATGGGCCAAAGCCGATTCTGTAACCCTGTTTAAACAATGAAATGCAGCGAAATAATACGTTTTGAGCAAACTTATATTGATGAATTAAGGTTGGCGTATCCGCTGTCAGCGGTCTTCTTGAAAAACTGTAATAAACAGGTGTCAATAACATGAAACCTGAAGAGCGAATACTCTACCACCAGGGGCGCAAGCATTACCGAGCATTACGGGCATACCGAGAGTATCGGTGAGGATCATAACTATGATGAGACAAAGGGTCACGCCGTATATTGACGACGTTGCCCAGACTCCGATAGTCTTTTCCCCCACAAAAACCGGAAAACAGTATATGCGGATGCCGGTAAACAGGGCAGAGGGCGGGGCATACTTGAAATTTAGGGTTGAGAACGTGGCTGGCTGCTGGTTTGCAATTGATCAGGTCAGCGTTCTGCCAATCTATTTACCGCGTGGGCGGAAATAAGGGATTACGACAATGATTTACGACGACGATCTGAAGAAAAAGGTTTCCCAGGAAGGGCGGATGCTGCGCCGAGTGTACGGCGACAACGCGGCTCTGTATGGCCCGGAGAGCCGGGTGGTCGGCGGAACTTCCCTTGCCGGCAGGGTATCGCAAATGACAAGTGAGATCCCCGATATTGACCATGGCAGGACCACCAACATTGAACCGCTACCGACCATGGCGCCGCTCGGAGGGCACAAAACGGCAGTATTCGAGCAGATTGGCAGCGGCGTTGTTCGTTTGCCTGATGTTATGACACCGGCTGCCCCCGCCAGCCAGGTGCAAAACCCACTACGTGGCCGTCTGGGTGTAACAGAATCGAGAAATCAAGCTTGTTGAGGTAATTTATGTTGGAGCCCACGAAAAAGCACCACACTGAAACGGTAGAACTCTGCTTCCGTGGTCCTGCAGCGAAGCGGGAAGAAGCTGCCCTATTACTGGCCGAACTTGGTTTCAACAACTCAGTGCTGTCTCCCCCTTGGCGTGGGGTCTTTCCCGAGCACAAGGAAGAAGAACTTCCGTCTGTTTGCTTGCGAGCAGCTAGGCGGCGTGAGGGGTTGACGCAAAAGGAAGTTGCAAAATTGTCTGGAGTACCTCAGGCGCACATCTCCCTAATGGAACATGGCAAGATGGCAATCGGAGTAGTCAGGGCTAAGCGCTTGGCCAAGGCATTAAATACGGGGTACAAGGTTTTTCTGTGAGAGCGAGGTGGTCATGATATTGCAAAATTGATAAACAGCCTGTCGTTCAATACAAGATTTAACCTTCCCCTCTTTACATTCAGTATCATTATTGATACTATATTGCCATGGACAGAATAAAGGAACTCCTGAAAGGGATGCGAGAAAATCCCAATAGCGTCAAATTTTCAGACCTTTGTAAAGTCTGTGATCATTATTTTGGGGAGGCACGACAGAAAGGAACCAGCCATCGAGTTTATAAGACTCCATGGGAGGGCGATCCACGGGTTAATATTCAAGACGACCAGGGGAAAGCAAAGGGTTATCAAGTTCGACAAGTGTTAAAAGCAATCGAAAAAATAAAAAAATAGGAGAAGACCATGTTGGACCATGATCATTATACATACAGGGTAACTTGGTCGGAAGAGGACGGCGAATATATCGGGTTGTGTGCTGAATTCCCAAGCCTGAGCTGGCTTGATCAAAGCCTGGAAGATGCCTTGAAAGGAATCCGGCAGGTTGTTGCCGATGTGGTGAAAGATCTTGCCGATAACGGCGAGAATGTCCCTGAACCGCTTGCAAGCAAAAAATTCAGCGGGAAGTTTCAGGTCCGAGTGACTGCAGACACCCACCGGGCACTTGCTATCAAAGCAGCCGAGAGACGGGTCAGCTTAAATAGACTGGTGAGCGAAAGCCTGGCCTCTTCTTGTTAATCTTCGAGGCCGGCTCTACTCACTCGAAGGAAGGGAAAAACATGGCTGAGAAATTTACCCGATGGGACGCTTCAGACCACCTCAACACAGAGGAAGACATCACCGCATACTTAGAGGCCTGTCTTGATGACGATCCCGGCGACGGTAGTCTTGTTCGTGCCGCCTTGGGAGATATCGCCAAAGCTCGCAGCATCCAAGATAACCTTGAAATAACTTGATGATTGTCTTTACTTTTGTTCATATTGTAGTTACAATTAAATCGTGAAAATTGAATTTGACGAATTGAAGCGAAAGGCGACTATCGAAGAACGGGGGCTCGTCTTCGAAGATGCTTCAGTTGCCTTCGCTTCTCCGCGTCGAATCACCTGGCAAGATAGCCGACAGACTTATGGAGAAGACCGGTTTGTTACAATGGGCGAACTGGCGGGACGCTTGGTGGTCATCGTCCATACCGGAAGAGAGAACGCTATCAGGATTATTTCAATGAAAAAAGCCAATGAAAGAGAGCAGCGTGCATTTAAAGAGCAATTTGAAGAAGATTGACGCTCATCAGATCGGAACATCCGATTATGATGATATCCCTGTACTACCCGAGGAGTTTTTCACTGAGGGGCAGCCCTATCGTCATGGAAAACCGGTTGCCCGTCGTCCCCGTGGCAAGCAAAAAAAGCCAATAAAGAAACAACTGACTTTGAGGCTGAATCCAGAGGTTGTTGAATTTTTCAAAGCCCAAGGTGATGGCTGGCAGTCGAATATAGATAAAGCACTCGTGGAATACGTCAGAGCACACAAGACCACGGTCAAGAGCGCCTAAGCATATCCTGTAACGGTACGTGACAACCATCATGAAAACCATCAAAGGGCTTGGCTTACGCCTGCAAGCTGGGATAATTCAACAATCGAAGCAAGACGTTGAGACTCGATAAAAAGCCAATGAAAGAGAGTAGTTTGCATCCTGAACAACGAATTGATATCAAGAGCGCCGATATAATCAAGCTCTCTGTCGATGCAATCGTCAATGCCGCCAACAATTCATTGCGAGGCGGTGGTGGAGTTGACGGAGCTATCCACATAGTCTGGACCGTTTGGCGAGAGCTTTACGATAGCTTGTGAAGCAAGTCGGTCTATCACATTGGTTTTCAATATCGGGGGACGATATGGGGGACAAAATTGAAGTAAAACAAAAAAGCACTTACCGAATTATCAGTAAATGCTTGAATTTACTTGGCTGGGGGACGAGGGCACCCAGACTGCAAAAGTAAAAATCCGACCCCGGAGGGGCCGGCATTGGGTTAAGCCCAGAGGGCATGGTTTACTTGCTTTATTTTTAGTGTCGAGCGAATATGAGTAACCGAGTATGTAGCAACAATTTCAACAACAATTTCATCTTCAAAAATTCCTTCTTGGCTGCAATTAACGTCGATATTTTGAAGAAATAGCAAAGCCGAGTACTAATCAATATTGTTGGAATGGTTTACGGCTGAGCCATTCATCTCTGACCTGGTCCAGAGGACCAGGATTTAATCTTTGATTAAATCAGTGAATTCAATAGGTTATATTTTGAAAAACTGTCTGTGTGTGACACCTGTGTGTGTCACCTGTAAATAAAATTTTCTAATATATAAGTCTCGATCAGCTTCGTTCAAGGTTGCTTCGTGTTATTATTTGTGAGTATCCCCTCAAGTACCGCAAAAATCGATCTCGCTGCCTCTTCTTAGAAAACCGCACCAGAATTTTTTCACGATCAACAGCAACACCTGTTCGACCATTTCCTAAAATTCTTCCCCACTGTAACCACCGCACTACTTCCCAGCCAAAATCAAGGCCATAAACATCTTTGACAGCACCATTGTTGCCACAGCGATTGCCGACCGGCTTGTCTACAACTCGGAGATCCTTGTCATGGAGGGGAAAAGCTATCGGAAAAAGGAATAGAGGCTTTTTTAAAATATCGAGAATCAATGAGGAAGTGTCGCTTTTCAAACCCTTCCGACACGCACTTCTCCGTCCTGCCTCAGTTTTGGCCGGTTTCTATTCGATGTTTTTGGCTGGTTTTCTCGCCGCTGATTACATCCCCACCCTATCTCACCCCATATCAACCGTGAAAAAGGATCAATATCAGCCTCCAGAACAACCAAATGTTCTTGGTCTGTATTGTACACGTCAATGATCACAGGGATCAAGGCATCGAACCTGCTGAGTGAGAACAAGAAGAAGGAACCCATAACAGAAATTGGGAAAGATGGGGTTATAGGCGTGGAACTGTTGATTGATCCAGACAATAGGACAATCCAGTTTTTCTCTCTTACGTCTTCAGAAAAGGGCTATGGTAGGAAAATTGTAAAGGCTGTTGTCGATGCTACTCCCGTTGATTGGTTTATCGTGGTCGTCTTCGATTCAAGTGGTGGGTTTTGGCAGAAGATGATTGAAGAATTTCCTCGATTGTCTGTTGCATAGTAATCACAACAAAGTCAAACGAGTCATAGATGTTTAATATCAACATGTTACAGTTGACGATCATGAATAAATCACAGCTAATAGAAGCACTTGCAGAAGACCTTAAACTTCCAGTGTCAGAAGTAGCAAGTATCATCTCAACTATCCTCGATTCCATGACTGATGCTCTGGTAGCCGGGGATAATGTAGAAATCAGAGGATTCGGTTCATTTACCGTAAGGCATTATGAACCGTATTTGGGGCGAAATCCTAAAACTGGCGTTGTAACTCATGTAAAAGCAAAGAAGCTACCATTCTTCAAGGTGGGGAAGGCCGTGCTACATATCCCGAATGTGCCTCGATAGGATCGTGGCTCCCGTCAAGGATCGACCTATCAGCATCATCTTACCAAAAATAACTAACGCCAGCGACCTGCCCAAAATCACAGGGGCGTTGCTGGCCGCTGTGGCTGCCGGGCAAATAAGCCCGGATGAAGCGGCGATATTGTCCAGGGTGGTGGACGCACATCGAGGCGCGCTGGAGATTGCCGATATTACAGAGCGGATCGAACGACTTGAGAATGAGGTGAAAAAGTGAAATTAAAAAAACGTATGGAATCAGTGGAATTGGCAATGGCGAGGAAGAATGGAGATTTCAACTTTACGGTTGTGATCCGTATGGACGGCGAAACTGACGATGAAGCCCGAAAAAGAACTGGGTTAACGGACAAATCGGGACAAATCGTTTTCATCTCTGAATTAGACGCTAAGCTTTAACAGAAAGAGAGAAGATGGAAGTTGACTTAGCCAACCTTCTGGAAAGGATCGAAAAAAACTTGTCCGGTGATGGAAACACCACAATATCTGGAATTATCAAGAATTCGAAATGCTGCATTAAGTCCAATTGTGCGGGGAGCTATACGTCGCAAGTCATATACCACCGGCAAAGCCGGTGGCTTGAAATATTTTAGCGGCTCAAAGCCGCCTGGCTCTGCGGGCAATTTGACATCTCATCGAATTCAAACAATTGTTCTGTTTGGCGATAACAAAGGTTCTCCTTGCTAAATGCCGCTCATACCGATAGGAAGGGCTAGCGATTGTTACTTGCCGGTGCATAATGGAAAAACAATCTTTGGTGGTAAACAATATAACTCCCGGAACTGTCAAACTTTGTGAGTCCCCCGGCAAAGCCGGGGGTTTACCTAAGGGAAATTAATCCGTGTCCCAAGGATTGAGTATCGGGACGCCTGTCCTTTTGAAATCATCGACATTGCGAGTGACAACAGCCATACCGTGGACCAGGGCCGTGGCCGCGATTAATCCATCCCGGATCGGATGAGGATCCGGAACGTGAAATTTTGCGCTCTGTAGAGCGACCGCTAGGTCGACCGGCAGAATGCGGCCCTCGAAGGCCGGTAGAACATGGCTGTTCAGCCAGGTCCTAAAAATGGACCCTTTTTCAGCATCGCGTCGTTCGGCAAGAAGCACCCCGATCTCTAATTCCTGAATCGTTACCACTGAAAGATAGAGGTCGGGCGTTGCGACACTATCTGCCCACTTAGCAACATTTTCATTGGCTTTGCCGAGACGGACTTTTCTCAGCTCGGAGACCACATTCGTGTCAAGAATAAACATTATGAAAGCTCAGCAGGACGTGGAAGCTCACGCATCCGGGGGATTTCCAATTCAAGGTCTTCGATGCCGGGCATAGCCAGAAGATCGGCAATCTTCTGGCTGCTACCGGAAAGCTGTTGATACTCTTTCATACTCAAGAGAACATGGGCCGGACGGCCTCTGTCGGTAATAAACACCGGGCCTTTACTTGCGGCCTTTTTTGCCTCGCTGATATGTTGATTGAATTCACGGCTGGATATGGTTGTGACGGTCATAATGCACCTCCTTTTGAACTTATATGTAGTAACGTTACTACATATTGTGCCATTAGGCAAGAAAATATCTCAAGGGCGCAGTTTTTGGACAGATTCTTGCCCTCCGATTTCATCAAAACTTCCCCGTGCTCGTTTTCTATTTTATTGAATAACCACCACCCTGTAATATTGCCATTTCTAAGATCTGCTGCTCTTTTGTCTCTCTAGATTTATCTTCTTACTATTCAGGCGAGCCATATGTTCAGGAAGAAGCTCAGCTATGCCCTCTCACGACTGAGGCAAACGTGTTCATGGATAAGCTCATCTACCAAATTCATATTTTGTTGCTAGGTAAGCGCCATATCAACCACATCTTGCCGGCGCGGCAATTCCCAGTTTTTCCGGAGTAATATTCCACGGCAAGAGCGCCTCGTAGTCCTCCAGCATTGATGCCAGGGGTAATTTGTCGAAGATATATCGCAAGTAGGCGTAGGGCTCCAGGTTGTTGGCCTTGGCTGTTTCAATCAGGCTGTAGAACAGGGCACTGGCCTCGGCTCCTTCGGGCGTGCCGCTGAACAGCCAGTTTTTCCGGCCGATAACAAACGGGCGAATGCTGTTTTCAGCCATATTGTTGTCCGGAGCAAGGCGACCATCCTCAAGATAGCCAATGAGTTTTTCCCACTGGTTCAAGGCATAGGAAACCGCCTTACCGAGCAGTCCTTTCGGTGGGGTCTGGAGAGACTTCTTGCTCAGCCATATCTTGAACTCCTCAAGAATCGGTTTTGCCCTCTCCTGGCGCATCAGGCGGATCTCGTCAAAGGTAAACGATTTCTCCCGGGCCTCCTTTTCCAATGCGTACAGTTTGCCGATAAAATTCAATGCCACATCGGCACTGCCGGTTTTGCCGTTTGCACCCCGAGCCTTGACCACATCGGTAAACTTGCGGCGGACATGTGCACAGCAACCGATATGACGGATCTTTTTCTGATGGTCGAGAAAATCATAGCCGCTGTAGCCGTCGGTTTGCACATAACCCTCGAAATCACAGAGGAATTCGCGGACGACATCGCCGCTCCGAGTCGGATGGTATTGGTAGATGAGAACCGGTCTTTCCGGATCTCCGCGTCGGAAGACCCACATATAGGACTTGGTCGTCGGGTCCCGGCCGGGGTTCCTGGAGAACCTGCAAGGTCGTCTCGTCGATATTCATATAAAAACCGGCCAGAACCTCGTCGCTAAGCAAATTCAGTAAGGGCTGACAGACAACCGCGGCCTGCATCGCCCATTTGCACATGGTTGTCCGCGACAATTCGACGCCCAGACGGAGAAACTGCTTCTCCTGGTGATAAAAAGGTGTGCGATCGATAAACTTGCCGGCCAAGATATGCGCCAACAGGCCGGGAGTGGCAATGGATTTCGGAATAATCTGCGCCGGCACCGGGGCAATCTTGACGGTGGGACCGTTACCCTCCAACCCCTCGCAGTTCCGGCAGGCATATTTGGGTCGGATATTGCGGATAACCTGGATCTTTGCCGGGATGATCTCCAATTGCTCGGAAACTTCTTCGCCGATTCGGCTGAGTTCGGTACCGCAAGCGCAGATTTTCTCCGCAGGATCAAGGTCATGTACCCGCTCGACCCGCGGCAGATTCTCCGGCAGCGGTTTCCTGCCCTTTTTCTTACGGGTATGGGCGGGAACAACGGTTTCCTCTTCCTTCTCTTCTTCTCCACCCGGTTCGGGCATGTCAAAGAGCGGCAGGGGCTGAGGGCCACCTTCCGGTCTGGCCTTTTCACTCTTACGTCCGTACAGCTGGGCACGTAAAAGACGAATTTCCTCCAGCAGGATACCGGTTTCCTTGTCGAATCGAGCCTGGAAATCGACCAGCAGCTGTTTTAATTGCAGCTGGTCGTCGGGCAATGTGGCAATATCAAGAGTCATGCTGATTTATAACATAATATATTGATATTGCAAGATAATAATGAATTATTTCCTGCCTTTTTATGTTGCCCTTGCATAGGATAATTGCCTATGACTGGTCGCTTGAGCAAGCGACAAACCTTCCAGCAACCAGGACAGTTGGCGACCATCAGTGGTCATCACCTCCCGCTCTGATTGCGGCCAGCGAAACCGATCCTTTTCCAGTCGTTTATGCCAGAGGCAAAAACCGTTGCGATCCCAGTAGAGGATCTTCACCATATCCTTCTTCCGGTTGCAGAAACAAAACAGATAGCCGGAAAACGGATCCAGTGCGAGACGGTCGGCTACCAAAACTGATAAGCTGTCGATCGACTTGCGCATATGGCATTTCCGATATTGTGCAGTACACCACTGGCCATTTCAGCAATACCAGACTTAAAAGACTGTTCCAGAAGACGCTGACGTGTTTCTGAAAGGCGGTTCACCATAATGTCGAACTCTTTGGCGAGTGTACCAATTTCATCCTTGCGCTTCATTTGCAAACGAGTGCTCAGATCGTCGTGTGTACCGACCGCTATGGCGTGCCGGATAAGAAGAGAAACCGGAGTAAAAACGGTATATCGCAGAAAAATCAGAAGCACCAGCAGAACCAATAAGCCGGCGATAACAAGAGACAAGGATGCGTATCTCACGGTGGTCCGACCCTGGGCAACGATAGTGCGGGGCGTTTCGACATTGAAACGTAGGATCGGAACACCAGCGATATCCAGGACATCGGTGGTTGTTTGGGTGACCGTGTCGCCTTCGCTAATCTCTATAGGTGTATGTCCACTGCTGTTGTCGCGGATCGGAGCCGACGCATGGTCTTCTGTCGGTTTGAGCGTCTCGACTCTCAATTGCACACTGGCCTGGGTGCCCAGTCGATCAATGGCCGCCTCGTTCAACAGGCGTCCGATGAAAACCCGACCGCGGCTATAGCATTTTTCATATGACTTGATATCATCTTTTTTAAAAATTCATCATTTTTTCTCACTAATCGACATCTACACCTTGGTTTTCGTCAATTTGTCCATCCTCTTCCCAATACTTATCTTCTTCAGCTACAATCTTCGCGTTTAATTTTCGACATGTTTCCGGAGTGACTTGCGAAAAAGCTAATGGTAAATTATCCCGGAATTTCTGGAGGGTAAAATCACAATGTTTCGCCATATGATTTTTAACTACCCCCCAACATATTTCTATGGGTTGAAGCTCAGGGTGGTATTGAGGAGTACGCAAAACCGAATGCCCGGCGGCCACGGCTATTTTATCGATTCTATACTCGGGTTTCGGCTCATATGTCTTGCACAGGGCAAACAATTCAGCTTTCAATAAATCTTGCCCCCATGGAATTTCTTTATCATCGAGCCATTTTCGCAAATCTTCTTTGACTGTGTTCGATTTTGGAAATGAAGTTTCTTCTGTCGCATTGTGGTAACTGGCATTATCCATTATGATAATTGAGTTTTCAGGAATATTGGGCAACAACTGCTCGGTAAACCATCTTGAGAAGTTGACCCAGTCCATTTGGCCATGGTAATCACCAGTTTTTTTCTTTGCCTCAAAAACCAATCTTGCATTACTGACCCACCCGTTGGAAGTGATGGCATTGACAACGATTAAGCGATCTCCCTTGCCCGATGGTTTGTTGACATCAGGACCATCCTCATCAAAATACCAAGTGAATTGGTGTGAGTGGTTTTTATTGATAAAGGTTTCATCGAGGTAAACTTCGGGGCGTATGCACGCTCCGTCGGGCCTCCGGTTTAAGCGTTTTTGCCTAAGGTATCGTCTTCTTGCAAGAATTACATAATCTCGTTCTTTTAAAGCTGATCGACGTCTTCCGGTTCCATAAGTGAAGCCCCATCTGTTCAAGGCTCTCCATAATGTTGTAGGAGGAAACTCATACTCCGAATTAATTTTTGCTAAATAATCACGGACAAGATCAACAGATACATGTTGGCCTTTGAGGTTCTGGCTACGAATATATTGCCGAATAATAGGTTGCAAGCTGCAGGGGATCAGGTATTCCGGCCGGCCTCGTGCTTTAGGTAAGTCAACCGGAATATTTTGCTCGTTCTTGTTGTATTCTGCCATTATCCTGCGGACCGTTGCTTCGCCGATGCCTATGGCTTTTGCTGTTTGTTGTATGGTCCATGCAGCTTTCAATTTGTTTTGGCGTTTTTCGATATCATAGAACTGCTTCAAATTGACAACAAGTTGTTTCATCCCTTGAGTAAATTCTTTTCCTTGGAATGCCATTTGCTAAACCCCGTAAAAATATGGACAATATCTGTCGCAACTTATACGGAATTTGTTAACTATTTCAAGATGGCTGTCAAGCAATAAATATCAAGTCATATGAAAAATGCTATAGGCCCATCGCCCTTACTGGTCAGAATAGGCCGGCTGGCAATCAGAAAGACTCCCTCAGAGGTAAGGTAAATGCCGGCCACAGTATCCTCTTTTCCTGAATTTCCGAGCAGAAGACTGCCCGGACCCAACCTATCTTCCGACAGTTCCCCTAGATGTAGCTCCTTTTCGGTTTCAAGATCATAGGCCATCCCCCACAGCCTGGTGCCATCGAGGTTGTAGAATTCTAACAGGTTCACATTCAAGCTCTCCATAGCTTTGAAATTGAGGTTGGATTCGATGTATTCGGCGTTGCGATCGGCCATGAACTGATAGGTGTCGTCCCAGGTTGCCCAGTCAGTGGCCGAGGGAATCAGTAACTCCACCTCACGATCCAGAGCATACAACGCACGTTCTGTGTTCTTAATGGCTGCGGTTCGTTCTAGCAGGACGAAGGCGGGCAGGAGGACAAAGTGTTGGACGGTGTATTCCACAATTGCAAACGCGCCGAATACGCAGAACAGGAGAGTGATTATTTTGCTTTTGAGTGACATAGTGCTCGTTATTAAGGAGATTTCGAGTGTTGGGGAAATCGGAAAACTTCAGCTGGTCGCAGTGCAGCTTCCTTGACATCCTAAGCTGGATATGAGCGAGGATGACCCTCGATCCTATTTGTATATTTAAGCCTTCCCACCAATACCTAACTCTATGTATAGTATAACCATGAAATCTATTCTCTCAGTTGGAGGGAGCAAAGTCAAATTCTCATGGCTAAATTTTTTGGGCACGCTGGAGCTCGGTTTGCAGATTTCTCATCTTTTCATCTGTTGATATAGCTTGAAAAAAGTGACCTGCAATTCTTGACTCCTTGTATTCCCATGAGCGACACGTCCTTGCCGTCTGAATTCTCGATTTTTCAAGGTTCGGTGGGATGGTTCAGAGGTATTGCCAGGGCTTGATCGAAAGGTTCAACAACTATTTCCGGAGATTTCTTCGGAGGTACTGGTGGACCGCGCTTGAGCAGATATATATTTGTCCTGGAAAGCTTCGATCTGTAAATCCGTCCATGATAATTTCGGCGGTGTGGGAGTGTCTCCGTCCTCAGATTCGAGACCTATAGGAAAAATCCTACTCGGTCCTGGTAACAACACAATCCAACTGACCATCCTGGAGAAGAACATTGAGTTCTTCTCCGACTTTTGCATCCCTTGCCCGTGAAACGATCCGCCAACCCTGGTCCTCATGGTGTTTCTTTCGAACAATTGCGTAACCTCTCGCTAAAGTTGCCAGCGGGCTGACTCCCTGCAAAAGGGTTGCCTGCTCGGCGAGGGCTGCCTGTTTTCGTTCCAAGGTGCGCTGCATGTGATTTTTTAGCTGGCTGACGAGAAAATCGATATGCTTGCTCTGGAATTCGATCCTGCTCAAAGGCATGTTTTTCTGCAAACGGTGAGTGAGGTCCTGCAGCCGTTGTTCTTTCTCCTGCAGAAAACCCATTATCGCCTGCAGGAGATGCGATTTGCTGAGATGCAAACGAAACTCCAGGCTGTTAAAAACATTGCGAAGGTCTCCGAACATCTTTTGGTGATGCAAGAGTTGTTGTTCGAGAGAAGCTATCTTTCGTTCCATGCGCACCCGCAGACTGGCCCGCAAAGAATCGACGTGGCGGCGCAGCACCTCGGCATCGGCAACCAGTTTTTCTGCCGCCCCGGTGGGGGTGGGACAACGGAAATCGGCACAGAAATCGGCAATGGTAAAATCGATTTCATGACCTATGCCGGTGACCACCGGCAGCATTGAACGATGAATGGCCTCGGCGACTATCTCCTCGTTGAAGGCCCACAGGTCTTCAATCGATCCGCCGCCTCGGCAGAGGACAATAACCTCGGTATCGGCGATGGTCTGAGCTCTGTCTATGGCTCTGGCTATTTCCTCGGCAGCGGTTTTCCCTTGCACCTTCACAGGCAGGATCTGAACATGCACAGGTGATTTTCGATTTTTGACGATCTTCAAAAAATCCTGGATGGCCGCCCCGGTTGGCGAGGAGATGACGATAATTTTGCCGGGGATAGGGCGGCAAAGGTTTTTTACTATCGACGGCAAAATAACCTTTATCGGCAAGCTTTCGCTTCAGTTGTTCAAATTCCTGGAGCAACTTGCCGATGCCGTAGAGTTCAACGGAGTCGATGACGATTTGATATTCGCCGCGCGGTTCATATACGGAAATTCGTCCGAATACGACTATCTGCTGGCCGTCCTGCAGCTTCAGCTCGACAAATCTTTTCTGCTGCTTGAAAAGTACCGCCCGGATCTGGGCACCGGCGTCCTTTAAGGTGAAATAGCTGTGACCGGAAAAAGGGGTCTTTAAATTGGAAATTTCCCCGCAGATTCTCACAAACCGGTACTGGGTTTCGAGGATGTCCTTGAGGGCGGCGGTAAATTGACTGACAGTGAGGATGGCTTCTCTATTCAAGGTTGTGGTCATCGGTAGAGGGGAATGGCCGGCAGGGTGCAACCGGCTGATTACGCATAGACAGACATATCGGTATATATTATATTGTCCGCTCTATGTCCTGTCATTTATTAATAAAATAGTCACCCCGTTTGAGGAGGAATTTCGCATGGCCAGTGAAAGTGCGTTTAATAAACGTCTTACTGCCGAAACCACGATCGATAAAGTTGAGGGATTGCTTGAACATTTCAACCTTCCCCCGAAGGTCATAAGCTTTATTCGCAGGCACGTAAGAATAATCCAGGTTGCTATCGGCGTCATCATTGTGGCGATCGTCTTTACCTCGTTGTATGGCTCCTACCGGGAGAAACTCCGCGAGGAGGCCTCGTCGGCGCTGGCCAAGGCCATGCAGCAAACCAACGATGGTAAGTCCGAAGCGCTCCGTAAGGTGGCCGAGGAGTATGGCAGCACATCCTCGGCGCTCTGGGCCAAGGTTGGCCTTGCCCATCTTGATATGGAAAAAGGGGCTTTCAGCGAGGCCGGCGAGAAATACCGCAAGCTCCTGCCGGATATCGACCGGGGTAACCCTCTCTACCCCCTGGTTGTATTCAGTCTCGCCCAAGCCCTGGAATCCGACAAGAAATTTGCCGAGGCCAGCAAAGAATATGACCTTCTCAAAGGTTTCAAAGGCTATGAGCATATTGGCTATTCAGGCATGGCAAGGCTTGAGGAGGTACAGGGCAATCTTGAGAAGGCCATCGCGGTATATAATAATTTTCTCTTGAGTATCGGTGACGACCCTTCTTTTGCCCAGGCTAAGGAACAGATTGACGGAAAAATTGCCCGGCTCAAAGCCCGTCTGTAAAATGCCACGGTGACAATGACATGAAGATCATTCAATCGCCTACAGAGATGCAGCATCAGGCCATTGCCTGGAAACAGCAAGGGTTGAAAATCGCCCTCGTGCCAACCATGGGCTGCCTGCATGTCGGCCACCTTTCGCTGATGCGAAAGGCTGCGCAGACCGCCGACCGGGTGGTGGTCAGCCTTTTTGTCAATCCCATGCAGTTTGGACCGAATGAGGATTTCGCCGCCTACCCCAGGCAATTCCAGAGCGACTGCGAGCTGGCAGAGACCGAGGGAGTGCACCTCATCTTCGCTCCGGACACCAAAGAGATGTATCCCGAAGGCTTTCAAACAACGGTCAGTGTGAAAACCCTGGCCCAGGGAATGTGCGGGGCAGACAGACCCGGTCATTTTGACGGAGTGGCCACCGTGGTCGGTAAACTCCTCCATTTGACCCTTCCGGACATTGCCATATTCGGTGAAAAAGATTTCCAGCAGCTGGCGATTATCCGGCAAATGGTCCGGGATCTTCATTTTCCGGTAACGATCATCGGCGCGCCGATAGTCCGGGAAGCGGATGGCCTGGCCATGAGTTCCAGGAATAAATATCTCCAGGGGGAAACGCGCAGCCAGGCCCTTTGTTTGTCCCGGTCGATTCGTGCAGCCCAGGAGATCGTGGCGCAGGCACAACAGGACGTCGCCGCCGAGACGATTATCAAGGCAACGCAAAAAATCGTCGCCGATGCCGGAGGAAAACTTGAGTACGCGGTGGTGATCAATGAGCATTCATTGCAAGCGGAACAGTGGGTCGGGAAGAACAGTGTCCTGGCGATGGCCGTAAAAATCGGCGGCACTGTTCGTCTAATCGACAACGCCAAGCTTATACCGCAAGGGCATAAGTTTCGTACGAGCAGACGAGCTGCTCAACTCAGCTTTATCCCCGCCAAGGGGTGAGCCATCTCGCCATATCCATTTCCATAAAGTTGAATCATACTATAATACTTGCCGGTCGAAGGTTCGAGCCGGCAATAATCTAAGGAGTCTTTATATGCCAGGATTTGAAATATTCGGGGAAGAAGAAAAAAAGGAGATCATGGACGTTCTGAATACCGGCGTTCTCTTTCGCTATGAGTTCATCGAACAGCGCAAAGGTGTGTTCAAGGTCCTTGAATTTGAACGAAAATTTGCCAAGTACTGTGGCGTCGGCCATGCCCAGGCAGTCACCTCCGGCACCACCGCCCTGAAAGTCGCGCTGACCGCCTTGGGCATTGGCCCGGGCGATGAGGTCATCACCCAAGGTTTCACCTTCGTGGCCACCTGGGAGGCGATTCTTGAAGTTGGGGCCCTGCCGGTCTTTACCGAGGTCGATGCCACCCTGAACATGGATCCCATTGATCTGGAAAAGAAAATCACCGCCAAGACAAAGTGCATTATTCCTGTGCACATGCTTGGCGCCCAGGCAAGAATAGCCGAAATTGTTGCCATTGCCGCCCGGCACAACATCCCGGTTCTTGAGGACACCGCCCAAGCGGCTGGTGCACGGATACAGGGCAAACACCTCGGTACCTTCGGCAAATGCGGAACCTTCTCCTTTGATTCGGTAAAGACACTCACCACCGGTGAAGGGGGGATGGTGATTACTGATGACAAAGAGCTTTGGCAGATCATGTCCGAATATCACGATCATGGCCATGATCATGGAGTAAATCCCGGCGGCAGGGGCGGGGAGGGCAGGCGTTTCATCGGCTCCAACTTCCGAATGATGGAACTGCAGGGGGCAATAGGCTTGGCCCAACTGGCAAAACTCGAATGCAATGATTGTCGCCCAACAGCGGAACAAAACAATACTTAAGGAGGCAATTGCCGCAATTCCCGGAGTAACCTTCAGACAACTGGTCGATCCTCAGGGCGATTCCGCCACGCACCTTGCCTTCATCCTCCAGGACCGGGAACAGTGTCAAAGGGTAAATGGTTCATTGAAAAAAGATGGCTTTGGAGCAATCAATTTTTCCGAGAACACCTGGCACTATTTCCCGCAATGGGAGCATCTGCTCGGTGCCAAGAGCCTTACCCGCTCCGGTTATCCATTTAACGAGCCAAACGGCAAGAAAAGGATTGTCTATGATCCAAAGGTCTTGCCACAATCTGCAGCTCTTCTCGAACGTACCCTGGTCTATCCCATTTCCATCAAAATGAGCGAGGAGAAACTTCAGCAGATGTGTCGTGCCTTGCAAAATGCCGCACAGGTTTAAGGGGTGGGAGTAAACCTACTGATTCGCATTTGCTTTTCGCAGGGTGCACTCCATGCACCAATAAAATCAGGGATGGTGCACAGAGTGCACACTGCTTTTGAGTCAACTTGAGGGCACATCGGTATTGCCCCGTTAGTTCACAGTTTGCTTATAGAATTTATGTGAACCGTATTGATTGAGGAAGGTATATGCGGTAACCCAGTAGGGTTCAACCGAATCGCGATGGAAGTGCGTGGCACCTTGAGTGAAATCATAAGTATTTAGAGCTAGATACACTGATTTAATACATTGCAGAAAAGCTTTTGGGTCATCAGGAAGGTATGAATTTTTCTGAGAGGTCCAACTGAATTGACGCGGTTCCTGAACTACTTCCTTTATCTCCAGGTTATTTTTACTTGCTCGGTTTAAGGTCACCAAGGCCACGGCCATTTGCCCGATCTCCGGTTCCGATCTGGCCTCGTGATAGACATTCAATGTCAACCATAAGAGTCCTTCTAGAAGGGCCATCAATTATTCTCCAATAATTTAGCTTACGATAAGTTAAGCAAACTTGTGAGGTTATTAACATGAGAACCTATCACAAAGAGCTTCATTTTGCAATACCCAAAAGGTGCTTATTCATCAATATTACTGCTCAAGTCGACAAATGCCTGAGAGAAAGTGGCATCAAGGAAGGATTGCTGTCTCGATGGTAACCGGAAAAAGCTGGTATTGGTAAAAAATATCGGTGGTGAGAAAATCTCCAATATCGACAGCGTGCTGACATCTGCCAATATTGGCCCTTAGCCTGTTCGTAAGAGTTCTTCGATCAGGAGGCTACGGTGGGGGAGAGAGGCTTGTAATTAAAAAAAGGCATAAGGGCTTCACTTGCGGCCTTCGATTTCGCTGCAACTTTATCAAAGACTGTATCTGGTCCTTTTTTTTTCATTTCAACGATTTCCCAACTCTCCGGGGAGGCGGCGATGGCCTGCATTAATCCGAGATGCTGGGCATGACCTGCCTTATATGTTTCGACGTGACCAAGAACCGGGCACCCCAGCAGAGCCAGATCGCCAAAAAGATCGAGCACCTTGTGTCTGATGAACTCGTCGTCGTAGCGCAAACCATCTTCGTTCAGTACCGACTTTCGGTTCCAATGGATGGCGATAACGTTGGCAAGTGAGCCTCCCAAGGCCAAACCGTTTGCCCAAAGCTCTTCCACCTGCTCAACATAGCCAAACGTTCTGGCCCTGGCGATCTCATCGCCGAAACGGTCAGCAGAGAAATCAAAGGTAAAACGCTGTTTATTGATGAGGGTATCGTCAAAGCAGATTTCTCCGGTGACCTTCAGGCCATCGTATGGAGAAATAGTCAGATGCTTGTCACCATCCCGGTAAGTAATCGGTTTTGTTATGCGAAGAATTTTTCTCAGGCCTTTTTGCTTCGTTTTCCCAGTCCCTTTCAGCAACTGAAAAAAAGGTTCGGCACTGCCATCCATGATCGGAACTTCGACGGAATCCAATTCCACATCAGCATTGTCGATGCCGAAACCTTGCAAGGCCGCCAAGAGATGTTCGGTGGTCGCGACCTGAAAAAACTCGTTGCCGAGTGTGGTGGCCAGTTGTGTATCGACAACCTTATCCATATGTGCCTGAACATGGATGTTCGTGGGCATACCGGTGCGAAAGAAGCGGATGCCGTTGTTAATCGGCGCCGGTTTGATGGAAAGATTAACGGTTCTGCCGGAATGCAAGCCAACCCCACAACAACTGACTGGATTTCGCAAAGTATATTGAAATGGATCGATGGGCAAAGACATGTGGTGTTCCTTAGGGATGAGATTGCATTTCCGTTAATTATGCAATTTCCGTGCCGTAAAAAATCTCAAATATGAAATTAATATACATTAATATTTCAAGATATTACGACGTTATATTGAGCTGTATATCGGTTCGGCACTGTGGTAAAAAAACTACTATCGCGAGAAAAACAGGTGGTATTGACACACTGTGTCGCATCGCTCATCGATTGAGCTTGCCATGAGCATAAAGAGATTTTTTACATTTCTGTATTGCATTGAGAACAAAGCGATCAAACTCATTGTCTGCTTGAAAAGAAATCTCGACGACATGACGGGGCAAGGCGGAGTCGAGATTCTTGATTTTCACAAAATCTTTTTGCGTAGTAACCAGCTGCCTCGCCCCTGAAGCAAGAGCCTGCCTGCAAATATCATTCATCATCTCCTGGTGGTAGCGCACATGATCGGGTAGCGCCAGAAAACCGCTTTGTCGGATAGACAAGGTATTGAGAGAGTTGAGAAACCTGGAAGGATTGGCAATACCACAGAATGCGAAAAATGGCCCTTCAGTTTTCCTTGCATTGCCAAAGTTGTCCGGACATTGCAGTTTTAAGTTGCCGAGAGAGGCTGAAAAACACTGGTTTTTCTTTGAATTGCTGCTTAAGAAAATTGCCGAATTGTGCTGCCTGCTCTCTGTTGTTTTCGGTGATGCCGGTCATAACAAAGGCATGACAACGATGCAGAGCCGACAGCGATTCCCGCAAAATACCTGCCGGGAATATTCTATTATTGCCGGCAAGAACGGTTCCATCAAACAGAACTATATCAACATCTCTGTCAATCGCCAGATGTTGGAAACCGTCATCGAGGACCAACACATCGGCATTGTAGTCTTCAATCGCCAGTCGACATGGATGCAGGCGACGTGTGCCGGTGAGAACCGGAACTCCGGGCAGGGAATCAGCGAGCATAGAGGGTTCATCTCCGGCCTCTTCAGCTGACAGAAAGATTTTCCGCCCATCGGCCACCACGTTTGCCTTGGCTTTCGCCTTTCCGCCATAGCCTCGGCTGATAATCGCCGGCTGATGGCCATTTTGTAAAAGAAGTCTTGCCAGATGTTGGACGGTTGGAGTCTTGCCGGTGCCTCCCAACACCAGATTGCCGACGGAGATAACCGGCACAGGTAAAAAATGTTGTCGGAACAATCCTTGTGCATACATTTTTTCCCTGACCTTCATCGACAAGCCGTAAAGAGGGCCGAAGGGGCGACCGAAAAAAAACAATAATTGTAGTTTATTTATCATGGTAACGAAGCAGAAATCGGTTCCGGCGAAAGGCTTTTTTCACTTTAGATTTTGCAAAATACAATTTAACAGACTAATATCATTTCTCCGGGGGTTATGCATGCCCTTTCCGAGGTGTTTTATAGTAAGCCGTTGTTAAAATAATAACTGAAAAGGGAGGAAAAAATGAAGTTTACTGCAAGTGGAAAATTTCTTTCAACAGCCGCATGTGTAATGCTCGCCCTGTCAGCACCCGCGCTGAGCGTCGCCGGGGACACCATTAAATTCGGTATCGCCGGACCCCATAGTGGCGATCTCGCATCCTACGGCCTGCCTTCCGCCGCTGCCGCAAAACTGGTTATTGACAAAGTCAACGCCAATGGCGGCATCAAAGGCAAAAAAATAGAAATCCTCAAGGAAGACGATGTGTGCAAGCCGGAGATCGCCACCAATACCGCGACCAAACTCGTTTCGAGCGGCGTTGAAGTAGTGCTTGGCCATATCTGTTCCGGGGCAACGGTTGCCGCCATGCCGATCTACAAGGATGCCAACATCCTGGTCATGTCGCCATCCGCTACCAGTGATGAATTGACCTACAGCGGTAAGTATCCGAACTTCTTCCGGACCATCGCCCCGAATGCCGCCCAATCGCCGGCGATGATCGACTTCGCCATCAATAAACTCGGCTTCAAGAAAATTGCCATTGTCCATGATAAGGGCGACTATGGCAAACCTCTTGCCGAAGGTGCCAAGGCCTATGTTGAGAAATCCGGCAAAGGCCAAGTTGTCCTCTTCGAAGGAATCACCCCTGGGGCCATGGATTATTCGGCAATAGTTCAAAAAATCAAAGAATCGGATGCAGAAGTTGTGGTCTTTGGCGGATACCATCCCGAGGCCTCGAAAATTGTCTCCATTATGAACAAAAAACGTTTGAAAACCAAATTTGTTTCCGATGACGGCGTCAAGGATGACACCTTTATCAAGGTAGCCGGAGAGGATGCGGAGGGTGTATACGCCGCCGGTCCGCAAGATAACTCGGCCAATCCTCTCGCCCTGAAGGCCAAGGAAGAACACAAGGCCGCCTTCAACAGCGATCCCGGCGCCTTTTATGAGGGTGCCTATGCAGCGACCGTGGTTATGCTCAATGCCATCGAAAAGGCCGGTTCAACCAAACTTGAAGACCTGAAGAAAGTATTGCAGACCGAAAAAGTTGACACCCCCGTGGGCGCCGTCAGCTTTGATCAAAAAGGCGATGCGATTGGCGTCGGTTTTTCAATGTATGTTGTTGAAAAAGGCAAGTATATCGTAGTCAAATAACAACGTTCATTAACTTCTCCATATCTGAAGCAAACCATGTGGATCGTGTTTGCTTCAGATATTTTTTTATTTGCGCATGGATTACTTTATTGAACTCCTTTTCAGCGGTTTAACAAGAGGCGCCATTTATGCACTCATCGCCCTCGGTTACACGATGGTCTATGGGATAATCGGTCTTATCAATTTTGCCCATGGCGAGATTTATATGATAGGGGCGTTCACCGCCTTTATTGTTGCGACAGTGCTCTCAATCTATGGTTTTCCCCTCCTGGCGATCATTATCATTGCCGGAATTGCCGCGGTCGTCTGGTCTAGTTCCTATGGCTATACCATTGAAAAAATAGCCTACAAGCCTCTGCGCTATGCGCCGCGTTTGTCGCCTCTCATCAGCGCTATCGGCATGTCGATATTCTTGCAAAACTATATCCTGCTGGCTCAGACCTCAGATTTTCTGCCGTTTCCAAGACTGATACCCGATTTTCCCTTTATGGAGCCGATTGCTCATATTGTCGGCTCGACTGATCTCGTCATTCTCGTCACCACAGTCATCGTCATGGTGGCTTTGACGTTTATTATTAAATTCACGCTGATCGGCAAGGCCATGCGGGCGACCTCCCAGGACCGAACCATGGCGACCCTGGTCGGCATCAATGTCAACAGGGTAATCTCCGCCACTTTTATCATCGGCTCGGGCCTTGCCGCCATTGGTGGCCTGCTGATCGCCTCGCATATCGGCCAGATCAACTTTTATATTGGTTTTCTTGCCGGGATCAAGGCATTTACCGCCGCCGTTCTCGGCGGTATCGGCTCCATTCCCGGGGCGGTTCTCGGCAGCCTGATTCTTGGCCTTACCGAAAGCTTTGCCACCGGCTATGTCTCCAGCGATTACGAGGACGTATTTGCCTTCTCGCTGCTCGTGCTGATTCTGATCTTTAAACCGTCCGGCCTTCTCGGCAAGGCGACAAATCAAAAAGTTTAAGCTTATTATGGGTGTTTTCAAAGAACTGAAAAAAGGTGTGTTGATATCCCTGTGGTTCGTTTTTCTGACATTTCCGGTAATGGTGATCAAGGTTGATCCCATCGCTCGGACTGTCGCCTGGCGATGGGCGAATGCCCTGTATATGGCAATCGGCACCTTTCTCGTCTATTTTCTTGTGCAATTTTTCATGAAGAAAAAGGCAAATCGAAAAGAAACGAGTGAAAGCAAGGAACAAAATCTTTCAATAATCCATAGAATTCTCCAGAATAGCAGACAACGCAATATTCTTGTCGGGGTCATTGCCATTATTGCCGTTCTCTTCCCGCAATTTTTATCGGCCTACCAGACCAATGTCATGACCACCGCCTTGATGTATGTGGTACTTGGCCTGGGACTCAATATCGTAGTCGGACTGGCCGGTCTGCTCGATCTTGGCTTTGTCGCCTTTTATGCGGTGGGAGCGTATACCTATGCCCTCCTGAACCTGCATTTCGGTCTCGGGTTTTGGACGGTACTACCGATCGGCGGGCTCCTTGCCGCTACTTTCGGCATTCTCCTCGGCTTCCCGGTTTTGCGACTGCGCGGCGATTATCTGGCAATCGTCACCCTCGGTTTTGGAGAGATTATTCGTCTCATCCTGGAAAACTGGGGGGAGTTTTCCAAGGGGCCAAGCGGCATTTCCAACATTTCCCGACCGGGCTTTTTCGGCATGGATTTTAACCTGCAATCGTCGATAATTTACACCTACTACCTCATGGTCCTCTTGGTGATTGTCACTATCTTTGTGGTGAACAGACTGCAGGATTCCCGCCTTGGCCGAGCATGGATAGCCCTCAGGGAAGACGAAATTGCCTGTCAGGCTATGGGTATCGACAAACGCAAGACCAAACTCGTCGCTTTCTCGCTCGGTGCCTTCTGGGCCGGTATCATGGGCGTGATGTTTGCCGCCAAGACCACTTTCGTCAATCCTGCGAGCTTCACCTTTCTTGAATCGGCAATAATTTTGGCCATCGTCGTGCTGGGCGGCATGGGATCTATCGTCGGCGTTCTTTTCGGCGCACTCATTCTTATCCTTATGCCGGAATACCTGCGCGCCCTCTCGCAATACAGGATGCTCGCTTTCGGGGCGATTCTCGTTTGCATGATGGTCTTTCGACCGCAAGGGCTGATCTCCAATATCCGACGAACCTACACTTTTAAGAAAAAACAACCCACTCATTTTGCAGATGACCAAACAACCAATTCTTGATGTAAGTGGCCTGACCATGGATTTTGGGGGGATTCGCGCCTTGAATGCCCTTGATCTCGATGTCGGCAGCGGCGAAATCGTTGCCCTCATCGGCCCCAACGGAGCCGGGAAAACCACTTTTTTTAATTGCATAACCGGAATTTATACGCCAACTGAAGGCAATATCTGGCTGACTCAGCCAGGTGGCAAAAAAGTCTCCCTTAATGGTCTGAAACCCAATCAGGTAACCGAGAAAGGTCTCGCCAGAACTTTTCAGAATATTCGCCTCTTTCCCAAGATGACCGTTCTGGAAAATGTGATGATCGGCAGGCACTGTCGGACCAAGGCCTTTATCCTTGGCGCTATTTTCCGCAACAAAGCGACCTTGCAGGAAGAACAGGATATTCTTGAAACGAGTTATGCCATGCTTGAAAAAGTCGGCCTGGCAAGCTATGCCGATGAATTTGCCGACAACTTGCCCTACGGAGCCCAGCGCCGTTTGGAAATCGCCCGGGCCCTGGCCACCGAACCCTTATTGTTGCTTCTCGATGAACCGGCGGCCGGGATGAATCCACAGGAGACCATCGGCTTAGAACACCTGATCAAGCAGATCTCTCAAGAAGGGCAGGCCATTCTCCTTATCGAACACGACATGAAACTGGTAATGAGCCTGTCGGATCGTATCTTTGTCATGGACTACGGCAAGAAAATAGCCCAGGGGACTCCCGCGGAAATTCGAGAAAATCCGGCAGTTATCAAGGCATACCTGGGTGAGGAAGTCGATGCTTAAACTTGAAAATGTTCAATCCGGTTACGGCAATAAACTGGCCATCAAGAACGTCTCCCTGGAAATAGGGGAGGGGGAGATCATTACCCTGATCGGTGCGAACGGTGCGGGGAAAAGCACCACATTGATGACTATCTGTGGAGTTGTTCCCTGCCGATCAGGAGTAATAACTTTCCAGGGCAAAAAAATACAGGAAATGGCCCCCGAAGAGATCGTTCGTCTCGGCATCTGCCAGGTGCCCGAAGGACGACATATTTTCCCTGAACTGACCGTCAAAGAGAATCTTGATATGGGAGCATTTCTCAGAAAGGATAAGGAGGGGATAAAAAAGGACATGGAATATGTCTTCTCCCTCTTTCCCATCCTGGCGGAGAGAAGAAACCAGGACGGCGGCAACCTCAGCGGCGGTGAACAGCAGATGCTCGCCATGTCCCGCGCCCTCATGGCCAGGCCGCAGGTGCTGTTGCTTGACGAACCCTCGATGGGGCTTGCCCCTCTGGTGATCAAACAGATTTTTGAGATCATCAAACAGATAAATAAGGAAAGCAATACCACCATTTTCCTGGTCGAACAAAATGCCAATCAGGCCCTGCATATCGCCGACCGAGGATATGTCATGGAGAACGGGGAGATCATTCTTACCGGCAAGGCCCAGGAACTTCTCGCCAATAAAGATATTCAGAAAGCATATCTGGGGATATAAACAATCGCAGGGGTTGACCTTCCGCAAGAAGCAGCACTGCTCCGTATCCGCCATTTCATTCACACATCGCAACATTATGAAAAACATTAAGGTTGGAGTAATCGGTGTAGGCTATCTTGGCCGTTTTCATGCCCAGAAATATGCCGCCCTGGAAAACGTCACTCTAGTCGGAGTTGCCGATCTCGACGTACAACAAGGGCAAAAGGTGGCGGGGGAGTGCAACTGCCAGGCATTTGTCGATTACCATGAACTTCTGCCGCAAGTTGATGCAGTTTCCATCGCCGTCCCCACTTCCTATCACTGTCAGGTGGCCGGGCAATGTTTGGACCAGGGCATCGATGTCCTCCTGGAAAAACCGATGACCGTCACCCTTCAGGAGGCTGACGAACTCATCGCCAAGGCGGAGGCCAGACAACTGATCCTGCAAATCGGCCACCTTGAGCGATTTAACCCGGCAGTCCAGGCTATGGAGCCTTTTCTCACTACCCCCGTTTTCATTGAAAGCAACAGGATCGCTACTTTTAAGAACAGAGGGGTTGATGTCGATGTGGTTCTCGACCTGATGATTCACGATATCGACATTATCCTCAATATCGTCAAGTCACCGATCAAAACCATTCACACCGTCGGCGCCCCGGTGGTGACGGCCAACACCGACATCGCCAATGCCCGGTTGATCTTTGAAAATGGCGCCACCGCCAATGTCACGGTGAGCAGGATTTCCAGGACAAATGTACGAAAAATGCGTATTTTCCAGCCGGGTTCCTACATCAATGTCGATTTCGGTAACAAGCGGGTGATGACTATTCAGCTCTCCGACGAACTCCGTGAGAACGGTATGCCCAAACAGGTGGTTAAGCTGCAGACCTTCTCCGACGGCGATGCCCTGAAAAGTGAGATAATTTCCTTCGTACAACACGTCCGGGAAAGAACCACCCCGGCAGTCTCGGGCGCGGAAGGTCGTCGGGCCCTGGCGGTTGCTCTGCAGGTCATGGCACAAATCCACGAGCTCCAAGAGCTTGAATTATTTAAAAAGGTCATGGGCAGCCAGAAATCATGACCACCCGGATCATGATTGTCACCGGTGAGGCCTCCGGTGACCTGCACGGTGCAAATCTTCTCCGTGCCTTACGTTCCAAGATTGCCGATTTAGAGGCGTGTGGAATGGGGGGAGCAGAGCTTGCCTCCCTTGGCATGGAAATTCTTTATGATGCCGCCAAGGTGTCGGTGGTCGGCATATTTGAAGTCTTTTCGCACGTAATAGATATCGTCTCGGCGCAAAAGATTCTTCGACGAAGACTTGCGACACACCGCCCGGATCTCCTCATCCTCATCGATCTCCCTGATTTCAATTTACTCCTCGCCAAAAAAGCCAAGCTCCTGGGCATTCCGGTTTTCTATTACATCAGCCCACAGGTTTGGGCATGGCGGTCAGGGCGGGTCAATACGCTCCGCGACCGCGTCGATAAAATCGGAGTCATCCTGCCCTTTGAAGAAGAATTTTTCCGACGGCGGGGTGTCGATGCCGAATATGTCGGTCATCCTCTGCTTGATACGGTGGCACCGACAACCACGAGGGAACAATTTTGCTCGCAGCATACTATTCCCGTTGCTGCGAGGTGTATCGGGCTTTTGCCTGGCAGTCGGAAGCGCGAGATCTCCTCGCTTTTGCCGATTTTCTTGAAGGCCGCCTTGATTCTCCAGGGTACTACTCAAGAACCGTTGGTATTTCTCGTTCCTCAGGCTTCGACCATCACCACCCGCGACCTCGAAGAGGCGGGACTCCCAGAAGCCAGGCAGCATCTCGATATTCGTGTAATCTGTGAAGAAAGATATAATATGATGGCCGCATGCGATGCGGTCGTTGCCGCATCGGGAACAGTAACCCTCGAACTGGCCATACTGGAAGTGCCGATGATCGTCGCTTATAAACTGGCTCCGCTGACGTATCGTCTTGGTAGATTGCTGGTAAAGCTCGACTATTTTTCTTTGGTCAATCTCATTGCCGGCTACGCTGCCGTACCTGAATTGCTGCAGACGGAAGTAACTCCAGAAAAAATTGCCGCTGAATTTACAGCAATCCTCTTGCACCCGGAAAAACGCCAAAGCATGAAAAACGCCTTGTGTGATGTCAAGGAGAAACTCGGCGGTCCCGGAGCCTCAGAAAAGGCCGCACTTGTCGCCTTTCATCTCTTGGCGAGAAAGAAACAGGGGGCTTTCCTGACCTGATTATTTGCCAAAATTGCATTCCGGATAGCGACAGGTCGGACAATTGCGACACAGACCACCATGCCCCAGTTCGGCGAATTGTTGCCGGCCGATCTTTTCTCCGCAGAGGATTCTTGGCAAGATGAGGTCCAAGACCGTTATCTTATGAAACATCCCACAGGCCGGAAGTCCAAGAACAGGGCGGCTACCGATACTCCCGGAGAGAAACATCGCCCCCGGTAAAACAGGGGTGCCGTATACCACATCGGTTGCCCCGGCCAGGAGTATTCCCTCCTTGGTTACGTCATCTGGATCAACCGACATCCCGCCACTGGTTACAATGAGTTCGGCACCCTGTTGAACACAATATTCGATCTCCCGGGCAATAATCTGTTTATCATCGGGGGCAAAGCGCACCAGGAGGATTTTCGAGCCAAGTGCTTCGGCTTTTGTCCGCAAAACTTCCTCGAACCTGTCCTTTATTCTGCCGTGAAAGACCTCATTACCAGTGATTACCAGGCCGATCTTGACGGTTTTGAGAGCCAGAACCTCCACCACCGGGGTTCCGGACACGGCGATTTTTTCCGCCTCGGCAAGGAGCTTTCGCGTGGAAATCAGCGGAATAAGTCGAGTTGCGGCAACGGTCTCCCCTTTTCTTACCGGGGTATTGTCGTGAAGGGTTGCACACATCACCTCACCCAGCATATTGAACTGCAACAGCGATTCCTTATTGATACGCAACAGACCGTCAAGTGCCGCTTTTAAGGCAATTTTACCCTCTTCCGGGGCATCGGTATACTCTATGCCCCGGCCGGCCAGAGCCCGGGCTAAAATGCTGGCAGCCTCATTTTCATGGATCTCCGATGCATCAAGGGAAAGCACAAAGATATTGTCTTTGCCCAAACGCCTGAGGTGGTCGATGTCCTCGGGGCGAATAATGTGTCCCTTTTTAAAGGCGGCACCTTTTTTTTCGCCTTTGACAATTTCGGTAATATCGTGGGGAAGAACCATCCCCACCGCTTTTTCAACAGGAACAATCTGCGACATAACAAACCTTTTCCGTTATTGGCTTCACCTATAAACAGCCATCCACCTGCTCGCGAGGATAAAGACTCTTTACATCGTAAACAACCGATTTTTCTTTGCAAAAACTGCGCAGATCGGCAATGGAAATCTCGGTAAATTGCCTATGGGCAACGGCCACGACGACCGCGCCGTAGGTGTTCCGGCGAAGCTCCTGGACAAGCGTCAGGCCGTATTCCTTTTCGGCATCAGCGGGATCCGCCCATGGATCGTATACATCGACGGCGATACCGTATTCGACGAACTCGGCAATGATATCCGTCACCCTGGTATTGCGCAGATCGGGGCAATTTTCCTTAAAGGTCAGACCCATCACCAGGACACGGGAGTGCGCGGTATCGATGCCTTTTTGTACCATCTTTTTAATGACCGTGGCGGCAATGTAATGACCCATATTATCGTTGAGACGCCGACCGGCAAGGATCATATTGGGATGATAGCCGACCTCTTGAGCTTTATGGGTGAGATAGTAGGGGTCAACACCAATGCAATGGCCACCGACCAGACCAGGGCGAAAAGGCAGAAAGTTCCACTTGGTGCCGGCTGCCGCCAGCACTTCGCTGGTGTTGATGTCGAGTCTGTCAAAGATCAGCGCCAGCTCGTTAATAAGAGCGATGTTGACATCACGTTGGGTATTTTCAATAACCTTTGCCGCTTCGGCGACTTTGATGCTGCTCGCCGGCCAGGTGCCGGCGGTGATGATCGATTTATAAAGCTGGTCGACCAAGCGGGCGGTTTCCGGGGTGGAGCCGGAAGTGATCTTGACGATGGATGGCAATCGGTGTTGCTTGTCCCCGGGGTTGATCCGTTCAGGGCTATAGCCACAGAAAAAATCCTTGTTATAGGTGAGACCCGACCCTTTTTCGAGGAGAGGCACACAAACCTCCTCGGTGGCCCCCGGATACACAGTGGACTCGAAAACCACGACATCGCCAGGTTTCAGAACCTCCGCAACGGTTCGTGATGCCCCCTCAAGCGGACGAAAGTCAGGACGTTTTGCGGCGTCGATTGGCGTTGGCACAGCGACAATGAATACGTTCCGGTCAACAATGTCACGAGGATTAGCGGTGAACTCTAAGAAGCTTTGCCGTAGCAAGTTCCTCGTCCGACACCTCCAGGGTTGCGTCACTGCCGCGACGGAGTGCTTCGACGCGAGCAACATTTAAATCAAAGCCAAGAGTCGGGAATTTTTTGCCGAATTCGACGGCCAGAGGCAAACCGACGTATCCGAGTCCGATAATACACAGTCTGATATGCGACAACTCGTTCATTTTGTTGCGATACTCCTCAGTTTTGATTTCCAAAATAGGTCAGTCCCTGGCTGTCCGTTTCGAGAACAGTGACACTGTAAAGAGCATAACGGTCGCTCGTCAGTTGAGGCTGGACCTCGTCATAGATAAAACGGGCGATATGTTCCGAGGAAGGGTTTTTATCCTGAAAATAGGGGAGGGTGTTCAGGTCATTATGATCGAGTTTATCGACAACCGCACCCACGATCTTTTTCAGTACCTTGAAATCAATCCCCATCCCACATTGATCAAGGGCGGTAGCCCGCACAGCAACCTCGACTTTCCAGTTATGGCCGTGCGGCTTTTCACAATCACCGGGATAATCCCTGAGATGGTGGGCACCGGCGAAGTGGGTCTTTATGAAAATTTCGAACATCTTTCTCTCCTCAAAAATTTTTGATAGCTCTCTTCTTCTGCATGGAAATGAGCAACTTCCCGGCAAACTTAATACTTTCCGATCTATTCGTCATCTCATTTTGCCACGTACTCCTGGCAAAACAAGGATGAAGGCCCATAGAAACTGTTTGACCCCGGAAATCATAGTCATCTCCTCTTGATTTTCACCAGTTGACCGGGAGTTTTGCTAAGAAAAATAGATTTACATTTTCACCAGGAGATATACATTCAATTTTTCAACAATGATGTAAAGGCTGGCTGTGTCATGCACCGGCCATTCTCTTTTGTGGCTGGAGGTGTTTTTTTGGCATTGTGACAACCCAAGAAGACAAAACAGAGGAAAGGGTATCACAAGACAGTCTCTTCGAGGGTGATCTCCAATGCTTTCAGGCATGCGAAGGGTATCGTTTCTCGGTAGATGCGGTGCTTGTTGCGCATTTTGTCGAGGTTCGGGAGAAAGAGCGGATACTTGACCTTGGCACCGGCTGTGGCATCATTATGTTGATCCTTCTGTATCGATTGGCCGCAAAAATCGGTGAAATAGTCGGAATTGAAGTTCAACAAAATCTTGCGGATCTGGCAAAAAAAAACCTGCAAGTCAATGATTTTCAGAACTGCTGCCGAATTGTCGAAGGTGATATCAAGAACCTTGCATCTCTTGTCAAACCTGAATCGTTCGATACCGTTGTCTGTAACCCGCCGTTTTATGGCCATGGATCGGGAAGAAGAAGTGCCAACCTTGAGGCTCGCCTTGCCCGCCACCAAATTCTGGCAAATCTCGATGACTTTCTCCTTGCTTCATCCCTGGCGGTCAAAAATAAGGGCTCGGTATATTGCATTTATCCGGCCGAACAAATCGGCACCTTTATCACTCTGCTTAATAAATATAGACTTGTGGTAAAAAAACTTCGTTTTATCTATAGCTATCCACAGGCGCAACACAATGCCCGATTGGTTCTCATAGAGTGTCGCAAGAACGGAGGAAGTGGCACGCAAGTCCTTGCGCCGCTCTACATATACCAGAATAAAAATGGTGACTTTACCGAAGAAATGCAGAGTTTTTATCAAAAAAACAATGATTTCCAGAATTAACTCAATCGTTCAAGACAATCATTTTTTGCCATGCTTGCAATTATCACCAGTTGTTCAGTACTCGGAATTCACGGCTGGTTAATCCAGGTCGAGGTCGATGTCGCAAGCGGCCTTCCGACGTTTTCAACGGTAGGACTACCGGACAGCTCCGTCCGTGAAAGTAAGGACCGAGTCAAGGCGGCAATTAAAAATTGCGGGTATCAGTTTCCCAACAAGCGCATTACCGTGAACCTTGCCCCGGCGGATATCAAAAAAGAAGGCGCCGGCTTTGATCTACCGATTGCCATAGGAATTCTCGAGGCAACCGAAACCCTGAAAAGGCAGCGGTCAGGGCAGTACTGCATCGTCGGAGAGCTGTCCCTTGATGGCGCTGTGCACCGGGTTGGCGGCATCCTGCCGATGATTCTTGCCGCCCGTGAGCAGGGTCTCCAGGGAATTCTCATACCCCGGGAAAATATTGAAGAGGCGCACATCGCCCCGGAAGGCATTGATATTATCCCCGTCAACTCCTTGCCACAGGCGGTGGAGTTTTTGGCGGGGATGGAGAGTGCCGCACCCTTTTGCCGGACCGATCTTGCTGCAATGGCCAACACCACCGCCTATAGCGTCGATTTTTCCGATATAAAAGGGCAACAGCATGTCAAGCGCGCCCTGGAGGTTGCCGCCTCCGGGGGCCACAACATTTTATTAAAAGGGCCACCGGGATCGGGAAAGACCATGCTGGCACGACGGTTTCCGACAATTTTGCCGCCGATGACCATGGAAGAGATAATTGAAACCACCAGAATCTACAGTGTCGCGGGACAAAATTCGGAGAAGAACACGGTCTTTACCACCCGGCCTTTTCGGGCACCGCACCATACCATCTCCGATGCCGGTCTCATCGGCGGTGGAAGCATCCCGCAACCGGGAGAGGTCTCTCTTGCTCATAATGGGGTGCTCTTTCTCGACGAACTGCCGGAGTTTAAAAAACATGTCCTGGAAGTGCTGCGCCAACCACTCGAAGACGGCGAGGTGACTATTGCCAGGGCCAACATGACCCTCACCTTCCCGGCGCGATTCACCCTTATTGCCGCTATGAACCCTTGTCCCTGCGGTTTTTTCGGCGACAGCCGCAACAGCTGCAACTGTAACGAAGCGGACATCAAACGCTATACCGGGAAAATTTCCGGGCCACTCATTGACAGGATTGATATGCACCTCGAGGTGGCTGGTCTCGATTATGGGGAAATGAGCAGTACGATTAAAGGTGAGAGCTCAAAAGAAATCAAGACCCGGGTCGATCAGACCCGAGCTCTTCAGAGTACAAGGTTTGCCGACGCGCCCGGGGTGTATTGCAATAGTCAAATGAACAGCAGGCTCATGGAGCAGCATTGCCTCTTGGATGCCCCATCATCACAGCTTCTTGAGAAAAGTGTCGCCAGACTGGGCTTATCGGCGAGGGCGTATCATCGCATTCTGAAAATTTCCAGAACCATTGCCGATATGAACCGATCTCCGGCCATTCGCTCCATCCACGTCTCCGAGGCTGTGCAATTCTGCAGAACAGATCAATAATTGGTGAAATTCTTGTCCACAATCATCGGTATTGGAAAACGCCCTTGAACTCCATGGAATGAAAATGAAAAAGATTGTCGAAGAGTTGAAACAGCTGATTGCCTTTAAACAAACCACCGATGTCGGTGATATAGTCCTCATTGCCGCAAAAGAACCAAGGATGCTTTTCTATGCCTATGTAAACAAGATCGAGAGGGACAGCAGCAGAAAAGACGAGTGGTGGCATCTCCATCTTACCCTTCTCTCCGTGCCGCTGCAGAAGATAACCTGGACACTGCGGACGGAACAAATGAGTGGACAGGAAATTTTCACCATGGGTGGCGAAGAGCGGTTTTTGCAGGCTATTGATCTTGGGGATAAACAGGAAAATAAAGTCGGTGCAGGCAAGAAAATATCAATGCTTAAAAGGGTGAAATAAAGATGTCAATTTATTATTCAGGGACAACAAAACTCACCAAGAGGCTCTCAAGCTTGGTTGCCAACTGTCTGTAGGTAATCCGCGGGCACTTATCCAACATTATTTTTGCCGCCTTAACTTGATCGGTGTTGCTGTATTTGTCGGAAAGATAGATTATTTCACTTATGCCGGCCTGGATAATGACCTTTGTACACTCATTGCATGGAAACAATCCGACATAAATCCGACAGTTTCGTAAATCAGTGGATATGGAATTCAAGACGGCATTGAGTTCCGCATGACAAACATAGGGATATTTGGTGTCAAGAAACTTGCCTTGTCTTTCCCAGGGGAGTTCATCGTCGGAGCAGCCCCAGGGAAAACCATTATAACCGACACCAACAATTTTATTTTGATCGTTTGCTACACAGGCGCCAACCTGGGTATTCGGATCCTTGCTTCTCTGGGCCGACAAAAGAGCCACTGCCATAAAATACTCGTCCCAGGAAAGATAGTTCTGCCGTTTCATGAATTTCCCCCTTCCTGGTCAGCCTTGAATTTTGTCCGACGTTGACGCCAGGTGTTGACGCCGCAGATCGTGTCAACGAATCCTTTAATCGTTTTGAAATACAGATCACCTCCGGTCTTTGAAACCGTATGATGTTCGGCGCCGGGAATAATCAGAAACTGTTTGTTTTTCGCTCCCGAAGCAGCCTGTAACTTCTCAGCTTGGGAGACCGGTACAAAAACGTCCCGAGAACCGTGGAAAATGAGAGTTGGAGTCTTGATCTTGGTAATTTTCTGCAAATTATTGAACCCATCGTCTTCGACAATCCCCTCGATTGCTTTTTTTGCCCCCATTGCCACCAGCAGCGGAAGAGTCTCACAATAGGCACTCTCAAGGATCAAAGCCTTTATCCTATCGGGATGAGTAAAGACAACATCCAGAGCACACACCGAACCAAGTGACCGCCCCATGACAAAAATGGCGCCAGTATAGTTGTTTGCCGCAAGCCATTCAATTGCCAATGAAAACTGCACTCCGGCATCGGTAAGCAAGGTGGAGAGGGAAGGAGAACCGGAGCTCTTGCCGGATCCTCGATAGGAGGCGAGAAAAACATTGATTCCGGCCCGGTTGAAAGACTCGGCCTCCGTGTTAAAAGAGTCCAAGGACTCGCAGCCACCGTGAAAATAGATGAGAGTCGGGGCATCCGGAGCAGAAATGTAGAACCTGCAGGCTAAGGATACTCCTTCACAGATCGTCAGGTTGAGGTCTTCGGCCCTTTCCGGACAACTCCCTTGACAGTCACGAGGTGGTTGGAGAAGAAGAGAGAGAATTTCCGGATGGTCCAATTTTGTTAAAGAGTGCATGATCGGCAGATGGTAATAGTTATAGAAAGTAATTTCTGGAAAAAAGCTTTACTCTAAAGGATCTTTGAGCAAAATGCTACTCTTGAGCCGTGATGACAAAGTAGGAATAGGAGAACGCAGATCAACGGATGACTGACGACAAAAAATCAAAAGGGCGGCTCATTGCCGCCCTTTTGATTTTTCATATGTGGGGTGAGCGATGGGACTTGAACCCACGGCCTCCTGGGCCACAACCAGGTGCTCTAACCAATTGAGCTACGCCCACCACATTAAAGCTGAGTTGAGCAGCTTGTCTGCTTATACGAAACCTATGCCCTTCCGGTAGAATAGGGTTTTGTACTGAAAAGCCTGTCTTGTATACCCGTTCGAGGAACGTTTTGCAAGCGCAAAATAATCACAGATTTTCTTTGCAGAACATACATTTTTTTGCCTGTGCTTTGATAATTTCCATGCAATGCGGGCACTCTTTTTTGAAATTCGCTTTCAGGATGATCTCAAGTACCTGTTTAACGGCAAACTCCATGGCCGGATCTCTGAAACGGTGATTTCTGAGGGGATCGATGCATTGCACATTGTTGAGTTTCTGGAGATACTCCAGAGCTATGAGCCGGTCGCTTTTTGTTGCAGCCTCATCAAGTAAAAGGGTCATAACCGGGGTTGGATCGTTTTTCTCCAAACAGGTTTTCAGCCCTTCGATAGCTTCTTTTTCCTTGTAGTAGCGTTCATTTTGCGCCATAAGCACATCTTTGTTAATAATACAGGCCTTGAATGCGTCGGCATTGCCGACCATCATCAGGTTTCCTTCAGGGCTGCCCGGCAATTCCATGTACCGATAGGATGCATGGTGGCCGTATTTGCTTTCGATCTGTTCCCAACCTTTTAAAAACAGTGAACAATGGTCATTTAAACAGATGAACATAACCTCCGATCCCCAACCCAATCCATCACCCACATGGATTGGCGGTGCCTCACAGCAATCCATTTTGGTCTTGCAGTGAGGGCAGGTCTTTTCCTCGTCAAGATAACTGAAATCACGAACCATCCGGCAACTCCTTCAAAAAATTAAAACTGTCATACACAGAAATGTACATGTAGTCTGTGTTAACAGTATTGATAGCGAATATAACTGGAAATCGTTGGCATCAACTATAATTCCAACAGGTCAAATTACAACTGTTATCTCAGCTCTTCATGCTGGGGTTACTCATCACCTCATCGATTGCTTTGGCCTGTTTCATTCGCCACTGAAGAAAGGCTGAAGGCATAAATTTTTTATTCTCTTCCATTATTTCGGTGAGCTTGGTGATTTCCCCGTGTTCTGCAAGATCGATAAGTTGCATGATGTTCGCAGCAAAGGCCCGGACTATTTTTCGACCCGCACCCGTTGTTGTCATGATTTCCGCATAGGTTCGCAGGTTTTGGTTGTGAATACGGGCCATTGCCAAGATTCCATAAAGGGAGGTGAGGGTTGAATGACTGCCTATGTCATCGCAGTCAATGTTGAATTCCCGCAGGGTCTTCGCCAAGGCGACAGAGATGGTAGTGGGAAGTTTTTGACTTATTCCCATGAGCAGATCGTGTTTTGTGGCGCTGTCGTGATAGATCTCCGCTCCGTGTTTATAAAGAAATGCTTCGAATTCACTGCAGAACGAGCCGCTCCGATGGGTTCTGACCACCGAGGCGTTTTTATCCTTCATGGTAAGGGCCTGGGGTCCCCAAAGGTTGTGGACAAACATCACCTCGACACCCTGGCTGGTTGCTTCAAGCGAAGCCTCGATGGTATTTTCCGATTCGCCGGCAAGAATAATCAACGCCTGGCCGTCCCGGAGGAGGGGTCCATATTTGCGTATTGTTTGCGAAGTTACAGAGATCGGCACACAAACGATAACAACATCGACTTTGTCGATCATTTCTTCCGGGGAAAGAACAGTGGTGCGACCACTTAGAAAGGTTTTGTAACCCTCATTCTGGAGTCGTTTGGCAAACCATTTGCTCATGTCGCCGCTGCCGATAAAGCCAAAGGCCTTGATCATCTTGACCCGCATTTCCACGCGGGGGAAGGACCCGAGAACCCTCAGCGAGCCTTCTTCCTGAATGACCACCGACTCAATAGTCTCCAGAGCACTTTTTAAAAGGGAATCGTCCTGGTGGCCTTCAACCTCTACATAGATCTGCAATTTTTGAGTTTTGATATCGTTTTCCGACTGCAGATCGAGGATATTAATCCCCCGTCGGGTAAATTCCCCAAGGATATCGGCGAGCATTCCTACTCGATCCCGCAAGGGACGGGTAATGATGGCCGTCGCATCATAGCCGGTGACAGGAGCTGGATTTCTGCCGACAACGGCAAACCTCGTCCGGTTATGCGGCACCACCTCTCTGGCAACAAGGGCAAAACCATGCTTCAAGACAAGCTCTTCTGAATCGATAACTGCATAACTCAATTTATTTTCTGCGCGAATCTCGGCCATGGCTGCTTCAATATCATGAACGGCCATAAGGGTGGCGTCGGAATGGTGTTCATCTATATATTCGCTGCATTGCCGAAACACCGAACTCTTGCCGACAATCGTGGTAACGTTCGCACCGCCCGCAGAGCGTGGCACAAGAGCACCAAGGGAGAGATGAATAGGCAGGACAATATTATCGATCCAAAAGCCATGCTCCATTTTGGCGACCAGCCTGAAATAGTCCTTTACCTCACCCTCCCGCGTGTTATACACAGGAATGATGGCATGCTGGACTCTGCCTTCGATAAAGGCAGTGAGGACATCGACGATGCGGTTAAAAAGCACTATCTCCGCACCGGGTGCATAAAGGCTCGCTGCTTGAAAACTGTCCGAACCGACAGGGCCCAGGGTAGCAATGGACATCATAGCTGCTTCAATACAATTAAAGGATTGACGATTGGCGATCTTCCACTTGCATGTATTTCGGGAAAACAAGAGGAATCTGCAGAAATAGCGATAGCTCGCGCAAAATATCCATTCTCGACTCTTTAAGCAACATTTTATAGCGACACGCCAAACAGCGTGTTCACCATTGTGCAACCATGATTTCCGATGTATCCGAATATCTGGCCTCACTGAAAAACTCCCGGAAATTTGGCCCTCAGGTGATCTGCCACAAGTTCTATCCGCCAAAGGACGGTGAATTTACCCGAGACTTTCCGCCTCTGTCACCATTTCTTAAAAAGAGTCTCACAGGTCTCGGAATACGACAACTCTACACTCACCAGAGCCAGGCAATTGAAAGCATTCTCCGCGGAATGGATGTAGTTGTGGCAACTCCTACCGCCTCCGGAAAAAGTATTATTTACAATCTACCGGTTTTAAACGACCTGTTCAGCGATAACCCGGGCCACTCCCTCTATCTCTTTCCTCTCAAAGCATTGGCCCACGATCAGTACAATGTGTTGATCAGGTTGTTTTCCCGGCTTCCCGAAGAAATACAGAAAAGATACAAACATTTTGCCGCCCTTTTTGACGGCGACACCTCCAGCTACCAAAGAAGAAAAATCCGCGACCAACAACCCCGGGTGCTTCTCACCAACCCTGAGATGCTTCACCTGTCGATGCTGCCATACCATCAGAATTGGCGAACATTTTTTGGCAAGCTGCGCTATGTAGTGATCGATGAAGTGCATAGCTATCGCGGTGTTCTCGGCAGCCACATGGCCTGGGTGATCCGCCGACTGTCACGTCTTGCCGCCCATTACGGAGCAAATCCGACCTTTATCCTGCTTTCCGCGACTATCGGTAATCCTGGCGAATTGGGTCGGATGCTGCTCGATAAACCCGTTGCAGTCATTTCCCAATCGGGGGCGCCAAGGGCTGAAAGAAGCATGCTTTTTCTCAATCCGTGGGACAGCGCCGCCTATACCGCCAGTCAATTGCTGGAAGCAGCGGTAAAGCGGGGCTTACGGACCATCGTCTATACCCAGTCGCGAAAGATGACCGAGCTTATCAACCTGTGGACGGCACCACGACTCGGGGCCCTTGCCGCAAAGTTAAGTGCCTATCGTGCGGGATTTTTGCCCGAGGAACGCCGCGAGATAGAACGCCTGCTTTTTTCCGGTCAACTGTTGGGGGTCATCTCTACTTCCGCTTTGGAACTCGGGATCGATATAGGAGATCTTGATCTTTGTATCCTGGTCGGTTATCCCGGTTCGATCATGGCGACCTGGCAAAGGGGAGGGCGGGTGGGAAGGGGGGCAAGAAATTCGGCGACCATTCTTATCGGCCAAGAAGATGCCTTGGATCAACATTTCATGCGGCAACCGGAGGATTTTTTTGTCAGATCGCCGGAAGCAGCGGTTTTGAATCCGGCAAATATCTCGATCATGGAGCAGCACCTTCATTGCTGCGCTGCCGAGCTCCCTTTGTCTTTTTCTGAAAACCTCCTGCAAAACAACACTATCTTAGACAGCGTCACCGCCCTGTGGCGATCCGGGACTCTCCTGCAAACTGCCTCCGGTAACCAGTGGATTTCCTCTCGAAAATATCCGCATCGCCACGTCAGCCTGCGCGGCGGGGGAACGCAGATGGCCATAATCGATGCGGAAAACGGTGAAATAATAGGTGAGATAGATACCGGTCGAAGCTTGAAGGAGTGTCATCCCGGGGCAATATATTTGCACCGATCAACCACTTGGGTGATCGAAAAACTCGATCTCCCGGGCAACGAAGTTCTGGCACGCCGCGAAACCCCCAGCTATTTTACCCGGCCGATGAGCGAAAAACGGACAGAGATCCTGGAGGTAATTGAGACCAAAACCAGTTTCAGCACGCAGGTTTCCTTCGGCAGAGTGAGGGTCACCGAAAAGGTCACCGGCTACCAGAAACGTAACAATCACACCCAGAAACTGATTGCCACAACGGCCCTTGATTTGCCGGAACAAGTTATCGAAACCGAAGGCTTGTGGGTCGATATCCCGCAGCAGGTCGTTGAAACGCTCGAACAGGAAAAATACCATTTCATGGGGGCGATTCATGCCCTGGAACACGCCATGATTGCTCTTTTCCCCTTGCTGGTTCTCTGCGACCGCAACGATATCGGCGGCATCTCTTGTCCCTTCCACGAACAGACTGAAAAAGCATCGATCTTTATCTATGATGGTTATCCCGGCGGGGTCGGATTAACCAGGGAGGCATTTCAGAAAATTGATGACCTGCTCCGGCAATCCCGGCAAACGATCAAATCCTGCGGCTGCGATACCGGCTGTCCTTCCTGCGTCCACTCGCCGAAGTGCGGCTCCGGCAATCGGCCTATCGACAAGCGGGCCTGTCTTTTCCTTCTTGAAACGCTTTTAAAGAACGCCGAAAATGGCAGCAATGAGAGAGAAAAACCACGAACTCTCGAGATACATGCCGGTTCGAGGAACGACCTCCTGCAAGTTGTTCCTCGACCTGAGCCACAAGGGCTGGCCGTTTTACCGGCGAAATACGGAGTGTTCGATCTTGAAACGATCCGATCGGCAGAAGAGGTAGGCGGGTGGCATCACGCTGACAGGATGGGGGTTTCCGTCGCGGTGGTATATGATTCGGCGTTAGGTGATTGCGTCACCTATCTTGAACATGAAATGGCTGATCTTATCAAACACCTCCAATCCTTGGACCTGATTGTCGGTTTCAACAATAAAAAATTTGATAACAAGGTGCTGTCATCCTATACCGACATCGATCTCAACCGCCTGCCAACCCTTGATTTGCTCGAAGAAACCTATAATTACCTGGGATATCGGTTGAGCCTTAATAGCCTTGCTGAACATACCCTGGGCAAGGGCAAAACAGCAGACGGCCTGCAAGCCCTGCAATGGTACAAGGAGGGGAGGATTGACCTTATCCAGCGATATTGCCGAATGGATGTGGAGATCACCAGGGACCTGCTGTATCATTGTCTCGAACAAGGGTTTCTGCTCTTTGTCAATAAGGCTAAACAGAAAGTTCGACTCCCTCTTGCCTTAGAAAAGACAATTGTAAAAATCCTTCATCAAGGCCAAATCAGGGTATTGAAAATCCAGCCTGTGGTACCACTGCTGTGACGGACCTGGGTCCATTTTTCTTTGGTGGCGAGTTTTGTCATTACGACCCCTCTTTCAACGTCGGCAACGACAGCTCCGGTAGTTGCGGGTTCGGAACGCATATTGACACTTTTGTCGGCGATAACGATGACCGTGTCGCCTTTTTTCACACTGCCCTGGTGCACAAAACCGGTATCTCCTTCAAAATCGGACACTTGATACCATTCACCATCCTTTTTGATTACTTTCAAGGGATAGCCCTGAAAAAGCTCCATGGAGGTGGGATGATTTTTCCCGGGGCCGGTCTTGATGTTGGCGTTATCCGCAGTCACCGTCAAATAATCCGCAGCATACACCGAAGAAAAGAAGAAGGTGCAGGACAATCCCAAAACAACAGTCTTCATTAATTGATTTTTCATCTGCATAAGGAGCATTGTTTTTATTTTTATTGAGATTAATGAGTATGTTACAGGTGGCAACCGCTACTTGTTCATCCTATAGCATGTATCCACGGACAAGTCAAACGTCATATCACTTATCGGGTGCGGGCAGTCGGAAAGTCAAGACGCGACTTTCCGCTGTGCATCTGAGAGAGGGCACCTAACGGTAGAGTCAGGTTGTGCCGACAGTGGCCGGAAGGGAAATTACCCCAAATCGGAAAATCACCTTTACCGCAAACCTCAAGGACCCTGTTCCAAATGGTCTCCAGATAGCCTGTTTGCTTCCCCTCATTATCATAAATGCCGGAAAAATCGCCGAGAATCAATCCGGCAAGCCTTTTAAATTTACCAGCCAGAGAGAGTTGCGTCAGCATCCGATCAATCCGATACGCCGGTTCGTTGATATCCTCAAGAAAGATGATTTTATCCTCCCAGGAAAAGTCGTAAGGGGTTCCAATGAGGCTGATCAAGCTAGCCAGATTGCCTCCCACTAGGGGCGCGGTGAGAATTGATCCGTCCCGGAGAACCTCGATTTTTTTCACCACCAATGGTTCAGCCCATCGCCCGGTAAGGCAGTGAAAAAGGCGCTCGAGCGCTGAAGAATCGGTATCGCCAAGTGAGGTGACAACCGGCCCATGCAAAGATATCAGACCGTTTTTTTGAGTCAGATAATTCTGCAATAGGGTTATGTCGGAAAAACCGATGATCATTTTCGGATGGGCGGCAACCAAGGCGAGATCGATTGTCTCAAGCATCCTCAGGCAGCCGTAGCCCCCTCGCAGAGCAATGAGGGCCCCCACCTGCGGATCGCCAAGCAGGCGATTGAATTCCAAACCACGATTTTCATCATTATCGGCAAGATAATCCTTGCCCGGCCATAGTTCTCTTGGATAGGTGACATTAAATCCCATTTCCCTGAGTACTGCAACGCCTTTGGCAAATCGGTCCGTGTCGGACAATCGGCCGGCCGGGGCGACTATCGCCAGAGTGTCGCCTTTTTTAAGCGGCGGAGGCGCGAGTGGCTGAGTCATTTGCGAACTATCTTGCGGTAAATGATGGCCAAGCCGATGAGCGTCAGCATGGGGTCGATCAAGTCAATAGTAGTGGCAAAAGGGGAGATCAAGGCAGCCATGCCACCGGTCGCCACCACCCGAAAGTCTTCGTCTGCCGATTGAACCATTTCTCCTTTTATCCCCTTCACCAGGCCATCGATCATCGCCCCGTAGCCGTAAAGAATACCGCTTTTCATCGCCTGGACCGTCGATTTACCAATGATCCGTGGGGGCGCTTCCGAGACATCGATGTGGGGCAGCTTAGCGGTTTTACTGGACAGCGCTTCAAGAGAAATGGCAATTCCAGGAAGAATGACACCGCCCAGATACTCGCACTTCTCAGTTACGCAGTCAAAAGTAATGGCTGTCCCGAAATCGATGACAATCTGTTTGCAAGGTTTCAAGTTCCACGCGGCAATGGCATTCACCAGACGATCAGCACCAACCTCCTGGGGATTGTCGAGTTGTACGGCGATGAGATTTTTTAACCGCTCAACGGCAATGACTATAATGTCATGTTGCAGATGGGCGGCAAAATGCTTCCGACAACAGGCAACCCATGCCGTTTCGAGAGTAGGAACAACGCTTGCAATAATGATCCCGCGAATCTTTTCTTTGTGAATTCCGGCCATAGCAAACAAAGCATGATACCGTATTGCCAGCTCATCGGCGGTGCTCTTGGCATCGGACTTCAAGCGCCATTGCCCGATAAGCTTATCATCTTCATACATGCCGGTTACGGTATGTGAATTGCCGATATCGACGACTAAAAACATAGTGCACCCAGTCAAATTTTAATACGTTCTACTCTCTTTCATTGGCATTGATCGACGAGGTATTATAATAGATGGCTAAAGAAAAGCATCATAAACAAAACCTATGGAGGATAAAGATTCTCATGAAAACACTCCTGCTTATCTCAACCACAGTCGAGCGCAAGGAAGATGCCGATCGTCTCGCCGCCCTGCTGGTTGAGCGCAAACTGGTTGCCTGTGTGCAGATCTCGGCGCCTATCACCAGTGTCTACAGATGGCGTGGCAAAGTGACAACAGCGACCGAACTGCTCCTTACCATGAAAACTTTACCGCAACATTATGCCCTGGTAGAGAAGGTACTCCTTCAGGAACACCCTTACGAAGTTCCTGAGATTATCGGACAGGAAATTCCCTTGGTAAGTGACGCCTATAGTCGCTGGGTGCAGCAGGAAGTATCATGAAGAGTGCAGAAAACCGCCCAAGTGGGTACAGAAAACGAAGAAGCGGCGAGTATGTCTGTCACTGCTGCAAGCAGAAACAAGAATTCTGCTGGAGTTGTCCGTGCGGCTTTATGATTTGCAAGGAATGCTTTGAAGAAAACAAATGGGGCATCAGTAATGGCCCCACCTGGATCTGCCCGGATTGCGAACGTATCCGCATGATGTAAGCTCTCCGGCAGTGATCGTTTCCCCGACGATTCCCTTGACCGGCTTTTCACTTTCAGCCCACGAATTACCTCCGCGGAACAATAACCGAAGAACACACTTCCATCTTGATTATCGTCGCTTAACAGGGTTGCGTCTTGCCCTGAAATACAATAAGATGCCCTGCAATCAACGACTCCATCTCTTCTCTGGATAATCACAATATGAATGTATCATCAGCTATTTACGACGAAAGTAAGATAAAAACTCTGAGCTCTCTCGACCATATTCGCAAGCGTCCCGGCATGTATATTGGACGACTCGGCGACGGCTCTCATCACGATGACGGCATCTATATTCTCCTTAAAGAGGTAGTGGATAACGCCATCGACGAATTCATCATGGGTGCCGGGAAGCGGGTTAACATCAATATCAGTTCGACCGGTCTTGTCTCCGTACGAGATTTTGGTAGAGGCATACCGCTTGGCAAGATAGTGGAGTGTGTATCAACCATTAATACCGGCGCAAAATATAACACCGATGTCTTTCAGTTTTCGGTAGGTCTCAATGGCGTGGGCACCAAGGCAGTTAATGCCCTTTCGGAAGTATTCACCGTAACATCCTATCGTGAAGGGAAATTTGCCTCAGCAAAATTTAACGACGGCAAGCTCATCGACAAATCGGAGGGAGACACCGAGGAGAAAAATGGCACCCTCATTGAATTTATGCCCTCATCCAAGATGTTCCCCGAGTTCACCTTTGATCCGGCCTTTGTTGAAAAACGCTTGTGGCGATATGCATATCTCAACGCCGGCCTGAAAATTCATTTTGATAAAAAAGTCTTTTATTCAGCCAACGGTTTGCTCGATCTCCTCGACAAGGAACTCGATGGAGCACAACTGTATAAACCCATCTACTACCGGGATGCCACCCTGGAATTTGCCTTTTCACACACCGACACCTTCAGTGACTGCTACTTTACCTTTGTCAACGGCACATATACCAGCGAAGGAGGTACGCATCTCTCAGCATTCCGGGAAGGAATTCTCAAGGGAATAAACGAATTTTCCGGCAAGAAATTTATCAACACCGATGTCCGTGACGGCATCGTCGGAACCTTGGCGATCAAAATCAAGGATCCGGTCTTTGAATCACAAACCAAAAACAAACTCGGCAACACCGAGATTCGTTCATGGATAGCCGGCAAGGTTCGCGATGCCGTTTCCAGTGCCCTTTACAAAGACACCGAATCGGCACAGATACTCATTGAGAAAATACTTCGCAATGAAGACGTGCGCAAAGAATTGCAGAGCGTCCGCTCCGAAGCCCGAGCCAACGCCAAAAAAGTCGCGTTGAAAATTGACCAGCTCAAAGACTGCAAATACCACCCTTCAAAGGATAAGCCTTCGCAAGAGGGGAGGGAAAGCATGGTCTTCATTACCGAAGGGCAATCGGCCGCCGGTTCCATTGTCTCATCTCGGGATCCGATGACTCAAGCAGTCTTTTCCTTGAAGGGAAAACCTCTAAACGTTTACGGCCAAAAAATGGCCATGCTTTACAAGAATGAAGAAATGTACGCCTTGATGAGGGCTCTCAATATTGAGGATTCGATTTCCGATGTGCGATACGACAAGGTTATATTGGCAACTGATGCCGATGTCGACGGTCTCCATATCAGAAACCTGCTCCTTACATTTTTTCTTCATTATTTTGAGCCATTAGTCAAACTTGGATATGTCTATATCCTGGAAACTCCAATCTTTCGAGTACGCAATAAACAAGAAACCATCTACTGCTATTCCGAACAGGAAAAGCAGACCGCCACGCTTAAACTGCAGAGTGGTGGCAACAGGGGACAGGGGGTTGAAACCACACGTTTCAAGGGACTTGGAGAAATTTCCCCGAAAGAGTTTAAACAATTTATCGGGCCGGATATTCGTCTAAAAAACGTGACCCTTGATTCTCTCAGCGAGGTAACGAAGGTACTGACCTTCTATATGGGCAAAAACACTCCGATGCGTCGAAAATATATTATGGATCACCTGATTCTCACTAATTAATCAAAATGACAACTCGCCACTCAGATGAGAGGTGAAAATTGAACCATTGATGACTGAAGAAAAATGATGGAACCACATCCCGGTAAACTGCACCAGTTATTTGATAAGAATTTTCTCGAATATACCTCCTATGTTATCCGTGAGCGAGCGATTCCATCCGTTGAAGACGGCTTGAAACCGGTGCAACGGCGTATTCTGCAAACTCTTCACAATATGGAAGACGGTCGCTTTCACAAGGTTGCCAACGTCGTAGGGGAGACCATGAAACTCCATCCCCATGGCGATCAATCAATTTTCGCAGCCCTCGTCAACCTCTCCAACAAGGGGTTTCTGATAGATCAACAGGGAAATTTCGGCAATATTTACACCGGCGATCGGGCTTCAGCTGCCCGGTACATTGAATGCCGTCTGTCTCCCCTTGGCAAGGAGATTCTCTTTAACAAAGATCTCACCGAATTTATCGAATCCTATGATGGCCGCATGCTGGAGCCGGTGACACTTCCGGCAAAAATTCCGTTGCTTCTGCTCATGGGGGCAGAAGGTATTGCCGTCGGCATGGCAACAAAGATTCTACCCCATAATTTTTGCGAATTGCTGGAGGCGCAAAAGTGCATATTGCGGGGGGAGGAATTCATCCTCTATCCGGACTTTCCTCAAAAGGGCCTGGTCGATGTCAGTAACTATGAAGACGGCAACGGCAAAATCAGATGTCGGGCAAGAATTGAAGAGTTGAATGAAAAAACTATTATCATTAAGGAAATTCCCTACTCAACGACCACCCAATCGTTAACTGATTCCATTGAGAAAGCGGCCAAGGCCGGAAAAATAAAAATTATCTCGATCAACGACTATACCGCGGAAAACGTTGAAATCGAAATCAAACTGGCGAGGGGCATATACGCAAAAGACACCATTGCCGCCCTCTACGCCTTTACCGACTGCGAGGTATCTATTGCTCCAAACCTCACCCTGATAAATGGCAACACCCCGGAAACTTCAACAGTCTGCGATGTATTACAACTCAATACCGGCAGGTTAAAAGATGATCTTCAGAAAGAACTTGAAATAGAACAAGGACGACTTGAAGAAAGATTGCACGCAAAAATCCTTGAACAAATCTTTATCGAAGAGCGGCTGTATAAAAACATTGAAGAGGAGACAAGTTACTCGTCCGTCGTAACAACAGTGCTCAACTCCTTTTTACCCTACAGCGAACAGCTTCTTAAACCGGTTACTAAGGAAGACGTCGAACGGCTCCTGGAAATCAGGATTAAACGTATTTCCCGCTATGATATCAACAAACAGCTGAAAGAAATCAAGGAAATCAGAAAGAGAATGAAAGAAATCGTCAAATCCCTCAAGGATATGGTCGGTTTCACGATATCCTTTCTCGATCAATTATTGACAAAGTATGGTCACCTGTATCCTCGACAAACAGAGATTACCAGCTTCTCGGAGGTCAGTATCAGGACGGTGGCCATCTCCAACCTGGTAGTGGTTTACAACCGGAAAACCGGCTTCTTGGGTCAGCAAATCAAGGAAGAAGATCCGGCGGAAGACATATCTGTTGCCTGCTCGGAATATGACAAATTATTTCTGCTGTTTACCGACGGACTCTATAAAATCATTCCGGTTGCCGAAAAGCTGTATGTCGGCCAGGAATTGGCATGGTTTGGCGTTGTCGAGAAAGACATAATTTTTAACGTCATCTACCGGGACGGCGCTGAAAATCTTGTCTACGTCAAGCGATTCACAACCCCAAGCTTTATTCTGGAGAAGGAGTACCGGCTCTTTCCGGAGCATAAACGATCGAAGATTCTCCATTTGGATTTCGGCGAAAACAATTTCGTGAAGATTTATCTAGTGCCTTCATCCAGGGCAAAAACAAACAGCATGGTAATTGCACTTAGCGAATTTTTATTAAAAAATGCTGCCGCCAAAGGCAAACGACTCTCAAGCCGCACCGTTAGGAAAATAATACCTTCAACAGGCAGCGGCCTCGAACCGGCAAAACTCAATTTGCCACTGCCAGGTCTTCTACCACCACTCAAAGAAGAGTGTGGAGAAAGTGATAAACAGACACCCGATGGAGACGGAGAACACAACCAATAATGTTCAGAATTTGAACAAGATAAGAAAAAATGCTAATCTTCTTTGTATATTTTTCCCTGTAGGGAATGTTGCCCGGCATGCAGGATGATGACGGCAACAATATCCCCGGGAACATAACCCGAAGTGCAGTCGTTCACATGGACGATGTGATTGGTACCGGTTCGCCCCCTCAGCCCATCCAGGCCACAAACCTCAACCATCACTTCTTTGACGGTCCCGATATATTCTCTGTTTCTTTCAAGACTTATCTGATCCTGCCTGTTTTGAAAACGACTCAATCTGGCTGCCTTCACCTGTTCGTCAACCTTATCCACAAAGGCGCTGGCCCGAGTGCCGGATCTGTCAGAGTATTTAAAGGAGAACGAGCCATGGAAGCGAACTTTTTCAAGAAGGGCCATGGTGTCTTCAAAGTCCTCGTTTTCTTCCCCGGGGAAACCGACGATAACATCGGTTGTTAAGGCTATTTCCGGACAATATGCATGTAATGTATCAACTTTCTCCAAGAACTCACTGGTCGTATATTTTCGGTTCATCCTTCTGAGAATTCGATCTGAACCAGCCTGGACGGGAAGGTGGAATTGCGGACAGAGATTTTCCACATCTCGAAAACTGCGCATGAGCTCATCGGTGAGATCCTTGGGGTTTGAGGTAGTAAACCGCAGTCGCACAACACCTTCGATTCGTGACACCTCTTTGAGCAGGTCGGTGAAGGTGAATGGTATGCCTGTTTCCGTAACTGTATTGGTTTTGCCGTAGGAATTGACATTCTGACCAAGGAGGGTGATCTCCTTAACTCCTTCTTGAACCAATGCCTTCACTTCAGTCACTATATCATTAACTTTTCGAGATATCTCCCTTCCTCTTGTGTAAGGAACAACGCAATAGGTGCAGTAGTTATTGCAGCCTTGCATTATCGTCACAAATCTCCTGAAAGGTCGCAGGGCAGGGGATGAGGGTAGAGCTACCGAGTCACGGCCATGTTGCGAGATTTCCGGGAGAAATTGTGGGATTTCGTAATTATTATGGAGATCGGTAACAACCATGCTTCCTTTCAGAGCTACATGCTGAAGATGCTTTTCAATATCATATATGTGTTGCGTGCCCATAACCAAATCGACATGGGGCATTCTCTCGATAAGCCGCGCACCTTCCTGTTGCGCGACGCAACCGGCCACACAGATCTTCATAGATGGTTTATTTTGTTTCGCTTTTCTTAAATATCCCAACAAGCTCAGTACTTTTTGCTCAGCCTTGGCGCGGATTGAGCACGTGTTGAGGATAACCAGATCAGCCTCTTGATATTTCATGGTTTCGAGATAACCGTGATTGGATAGAGTCTGGGCCATAATCTCCGAATCTCTATCGTTCATCTGACAACCAAACGTCTTGATGTAAAAAACCTTTTGCGCCATTTTTGTTGTATTTTCCTAACTATTTTAAAGTGTTATTCCCGGTTAATGAAGCCGCGATAGCGGCCAACAGTCCAAAAAGATCGGCAGCCATATCTTGTGGATACCTGATAACGACTATACCGGCATAGCGGTCACAGGCAGAAAGAATTGCCAGATTATCATAACCCTCAAGGATAAATTTCAAATAATGAAATTTTCCCGGTGATATTCGCAAGTAAACCTCCGCCAATCGCTGCATCGTCTAAACCATCAGGGTAGAGTCTATTTCTCGCATTTCCTTGGCATTAGTATCAAGAAGAGGGTATACCACCTCCTTTAAAAAATCTTCTGTTTGCTCCTTGGCCCTGCCGGTAAATTGCGAATAGTCGCTGACCATTGCAGCGAGTTCTTCAAAAGAGAAGGGGATGTTTTCATCGGCAGCGAGCCTAAAAAGGAGGTCATTTTCTCTACCTTCTTCCTTGACCACAATTCCTGCAGCAATTGAATGTTCCTTGATGATTTCATGCATCTCTTGACGGCTTTTTCCCTTTTCAACTGCTAGCATGAGAATTTTTTCGGTTGCCATGAAGGGCAGTTCCGAAACAAGATGCTTCTTTATTTGCTCTGGAAATACAACCATATCAGAAGTAATATTGGCAAATAGCTTTAATATTGCATCGGCAAGGAGAAAGCATTGTGGAATATCCATTCTGCGAATTGCCGAATCATCCAAGGTTCTTTCAAACCATTGATTGCTGTAAGTTGATGCAAAGTTTTGCGGTAAATTCATCAGCTTTCTCGCTAGTCCAGTTAATCTTTCGGAGCGCATCGGATTTCTTTTATAGGCCATAGCTGATGAGCCGGTTTGGTTTTTCTCAAAAGGCTCTTCTTGTACTTTGAGGTTGGAGAGCAAGCGTAAATCAACGGCAAACTTATGGGCGGTGGCAGCAATTCCGGCAAGGGTTTCAGCCAAGCTTCATATCAAGTTTTCGGGTATAGGTCTGGCCGGTAACGCTAAATGTTGATGTGAATCCGAGCTTTTCGGCAACCAGCTGATCAAGTTGCCGAACCTTTTGGTGATCGCCTTTAAAGAGCTCTAAAAATGTTGCTTGGGTACCAACCGTTCCTTTCGCACCTCGGGCTCGTATTTGTTGCAGATAATGATCGATATATTCAATATCCATAATAAGATCTTGAAGGTATAGAGTATTTCTCTTGCCGACGGTAGTTGGCTGGGCAGGTTGATAATGGGTAAATCCAAGAGTTGCAAGTTCTTTATGCTTTTCACAAAAACCTGAAAGATTTTTAATAACCTGAAGTACTGAAGCACGAATTTGCTTCATGGCGATTTTTTGAAGAATAAGATCAGTATTACAAACCACAAACTGAGAGGTTGCGCCAAGATGTATAATTCCGGCAGCTTTGGGGCATTTCAAGCCAAACTCAAAAACGTGGGCCATGACATCGTGGCGAATTTCCTTTTCCTTTTTTGCGGCAATTTCATAGTCGATATTTTCAACATTGGCTCGCATTTCTGTCAGCATTTCGGCCGTGACGAGATCGGTCAAGCCAAGTTCATGCTGTGCTTCAGCCAAGGCAAGCCAACATTTACGCCACGTGGTGAATCGTGTTTTTTCTGAAAAAAGCTGTTGCATCGAGAGACTGGTGTAACGGCTGACAAGCGGTTCTTGATATATTTCCCGGGACATAAAAGCTCCAAATGATATTCTCTATTTATTTTAACTAACTGTTTCTATGTTCTTTTAATCGACAACATTCAGCCGTAATCGACGGCAAAAAGCTGCGGAGCCGTAGTTATAGCATTATTGAGGTGAGAAATAAACCAAGATGGTCTTCTAAACCTTCGGCAAACCTCTCAATTTGCCAACCATTGATAATGTCGCATAATGTATATTATGTATATATATATTTTATTCAATAATTCAAGCTTATTAACCAAATATTACAAAGGTCAGTAAATCATATGTCAAGCACCCTCACCTGCCAACTTACATTTCCTCGAAAGCGGTTTATGGTTGGTGCATATATCAAAGACCTCTGAGGCTCTTTTTGCACTTCCTTGATTCGATCACCTAAACTGAAGCCTATGCCTTTCAGATTTGCATACCTACCACGAATCGTCAGATGCAGATGTTCAGAGCATTTTCCGACCACTCGTGAATCGACGATTCTTGCATGACTATCCTGGAAAATCGGCTGCAGGTTGCCGGGCCCAAAAGGTTCTAAGAGTTTCATAAAGTCCAAATATTCCTCGGACATGAGATTTTCCACTGAACATTCAATGTCATAACGCTTCTTTTTGATGATTTGATGATTTTGCCATTTTACTTTTGCGATAGCTGAAAATTTTGCTGAAAAACTCGCGAAATTCATCGCAGTCACAGTCAAGCCGGCTGCCATCTCATGACCACCAAAGCGTTCTATCCAATCTGAACAATTTCTCAACATTTCAACAATATCCATACCAAGAACTGACCTTGCCGAGCCAACATAGACCAGCGATTTATCGGGCATTTCTTTTTCAGCGAAGACCAGTGCCGGAAAGCCAAAAACTTCAACCAATTTCGAGGCTACTATGCCCGCTACTCCTGGGTGCAGAGAGCCCTTGGCGATAACACATTTGTCTTGATTCACTTGACCAGCAGAAATCATTGCTAAAGTTGATTCGAGGTTATCGGAACTTATTCTCTTTCTTTCATCGTTTAATGCAGTTAGTTTTGCTGCATACTTTTTGGCTTGAAGTCGGTCACACTCTGTTAGAAGAGTAACCACAAGGTTACTTTCACCCAATCTTCCTGCAGCGTTAATTTTTGGACCAATGAGATAACCGATATCTTCTGACAGAATATCTTCTCCGTCAATATCGCAAGATGCGAGAAGTTCCCGAAGGCCGACAAAATTCGTATTTGCAAGCGCCTCCATACCTGCTCTCACGAGCACTCGATTTGTGTGTGTCATATCGACCACATCGGCGATTGTTCCAACAGCCACAAAAGCGAGATATTGCTTGAGGTTTATTTTTCCCGCAACTTCGGCGAATCTTTGTCTCGCTATAAGTTCAGCTCTTATCCCGGCCGCTAAATAAAAGGCCATTCCCACACCGGCTAATTGTTCTCCATGAAAACCGCATGTTGGCATGGAATGATTTAAAATCATACATTGAGGGAGACCGTTTTCGGGGAGGTTGTGATGGTCGGTAACAATGACTGTTCCGCCTATTTCTTGGATTCGGGCAATCTCGAACCTATTAGAAATTCCACAATCAACGGTAATTAATAGAAAATCATCACTCAAAGAATGCTTATTGCGCTCAAACCATTGAGTGTTAATGCCATAGCCTTCGAGCAGCCTGTTGGGGATATGCCAAGACACCGCAATATCGAACTCTCGAAAAAAATTCACCAGCAAAGCCGTTCCGGTTGTGCCATCGACATCATAGTCCCCCCATATGACAATCTGTTTGCCGACAGTCATATATTCGACAACCAGACGAGCCGACTCACCCAGATTCTGCATTTTATCTGGTTTCGGTAAATCGGTTAGACGTGGAAAAAGAAATCGACCAAGGGCCTCATCCCCTGCAATTCCTCGTTTTTTCAGGAATTCTCTAAAAATTGTTGGTATTTGCAATCTGTTTTCTGCCAGATTGTCCGGTAATTTTTTCATCAGTTTGGCTCCCACGGCTGCTTTTTCACCATCCAGTCATCGATATACTGAATAATTTCTGTCGGTTCATCTACCGGGAACCAATGCACATCGACCATCTTTGTAAACCATGTATATTGCCTCTTGGCATATCTCCTGGTATCTCTAGCCAAAAGGCGAACCATTTCCTCAAACGAACATTCCTCATCTAAATAGCTGATCATATGGCGATATCCTATGGAACCAAGGGCCTTCATCGACTTATCATAGCCCATCGCCAGCAGTTTTCGAACTTCACCTTCAAGACCTTCGTTAAGCATGTTCTGACATCGCCGGTTGATTCTGGCATAGAGTTGTTGTCGATCGCAAGTCAATCCTATCTGCAAAACATTGGCGAAAACGATTTCCGGGGATTGCTTCCTTTGTTCCTCCAAATGTACCGACCAAGGAATACCTGAGACGTAAAATATTTCAAGAGCCCGCAAGAGTCTCTGGGTATCGTTTTTCTGTATCCTTTCTCCAGAAATACGGTCAATTGAAATAAGTTCCTCATAAAGTTTCGAACTTCCTTCAACCACCAAACGATGTTGCAGTTCCAGCCTTAGCTGTTTGTCAACAGGGACACCGGGAAAAATTCCGTGCAGAAGAGCTCGCAGATACAAACCGGTTCCGCCGGTCAGGAGGGGCAATTTCCCTTGATTGTGAATACTTCGAATTGCCTTTAAGGAATCGACAATAAACCTTACCGCGTCATAATTTTCGCTTGGTTCTGCGATGTCGATCAAATGATGAACGACTCGCCCCCTTTCCTCTGGAGTTGCCTTGGCTGTACCGATATCCATATGTCTGTAAACCTGCATGGAATCGACACTGACAATTTCGCAATTGTAACGCTCGGCAATCTGCAATGAAAGGGCCGTCTTGCCGATCGCCGTTGGCCCAACTAAAACAAGAAGCGGTTGTTTGATTATTTCGTTTTTCACTCAACTCAGTCAAAAACCAGTTCGGTTGCTAAGGAGGTCGCTCGTTTTCTGCCAATTCCAGGAATTGCCTGCAAATCGCCAATACCCGAAATCGAACCTACATTATTTCTATGCGTTACGATGGATTCAGCCATCGCAGGCCCAATACCCTTTATGGTCATCAGCAACTCCTGGTCAACCCTGTTGATCGGCAGAGGAAGAAAGAAAAATGTATAATAGCTAAGTGGCAGTGAGGCCGGAAGCTCGGTGATTTTCTCATCGTTTTCAATATAAAGTTGTTTATCAATGGTAACGTTTAAGTATCTATCATTAGGTTCTATTTTTATTTCTATATAAATCCTGCTGCCGTCCGAAAAGAGAGACCAGTAAGAGAAAAAAAAGCAGAAGAACAATAGTCAATCGCCCATCTCTCTGCTGCTCTTCTGCTGATTTTGGTGAATCGGAATGCATGGCTTTAGGGTAGGGCCCAGTAATTGCTGATGCAAAGCATTTTGGTTAAAATTTACTGCAAAATATCCGTTAACAACAAAAATGCAATGTTTTTGCAGCTCACCTTGAGGTCTCGGCTTTTTTCGTTGTTTCACTGCTTTTAAAGGGGTATATACCTTCGTTTTGAGTTCTTTTCACTTCTGCAGCAAAAACGTACATGACTACTTCCCAAGCTTTTAACATCGTTCTCGTTGAACCTGAGATCCCTCCTAACACCGGCTCCATAGCCAGGTTATGCGGAGCAACCAACAGTGTGCTGCATCTTATTCACCCTCTCGGTTTTTCAACAGATGACAAACATCTCAAGAGAGCAGGCCTCGATTATTGGCAGCACGTCGTCATCCATCATTGGCCAAGTCTTGATGCTTTTCTTGCGGTGCAGGACGAACGATTGCTCTTTTTCTTTACCACTAAAGTAACAAAAAGATATACCATGGCCCGGTTCAGTCCCGGAAGTTTTTTAATTTTTGGCAAGGAAACGAAGGGATTGCCAAACGATATTCTTCAATTATATCATGACCGGTGCTACACTTTACCAATGAGAAACCCCAATATACGCAGTTTGAACCTTGCCATGACTGCTGGGATCGTCTTATATGAAGCTTTACGCCAGTGCACGCCACAAGTAATACCTGAGAACAGTTTCGGAGAATAATAGCGGCAATGAGTAAAACATTATAACTCGTTTATTCGTTCCACACTTAACACTTATTACAGGAGAATCATTCAATGGCTGATAGAGTTTTTAATTTCAGTCCCGGACCGGCAACACTCCCCTACGAAGTATTGCAGAAAGCCGGGCAGGATGTCGTCAATTTTCAACAAACAGGAATCGGACTTATTGAAATCAGTCACCGGTCGAAGGAGTTTATTGCCGTTGCCGATGAAACCGAAGCAAATTTTCGCGAACTGATGGCAATACCCAGCAATTACAAAGTATTGTTTCTCCAGGGCGGTGCCTCAAGCCAATTTTTCATGGTGCCGATGAATCTTTTGGGTCCTGGGAAAAAAGGGACCTATCTCAATACCGGTGCCTGGTCGAAGAAGGCCATTAAAGAGGCGCAATTGTTCGGCACGGTGGATGTCCCCTTCTCCAGTGAAGAAATTTCTTTCAAGCGGGTACCGAAATCCGGGGAATATTCGACGGCAGCCGACTCGGAATATCTCTACTATGTGTCCAACAATACTATCTACGGCACCCAGTTTCCCGACCTGCCGGTGTCTGAGAAGATGCTCATCAGCGACATGAGTTCCGACATCCTTTCCCGACCGATCGATGTTTCCAAGTTCGGCCTGATCTTTGCCGGTGCGCAAAAGAACCTTGGACCAGCCGGTGTTACGGTGGTGATCATCAGGGAGGATCTGCTGACACGTACTCCGGCAAACACCCCGACAATGTTGAGTTACAAGACGCATGCCGACAAAGGATCAATGTTTAACACCCCACCCTGTTTTGCAATTTATGTAATGGGTGAGGTCCTGAAATGGCTGAAAAAGGTCGGTGGCGTTGCGGCCATTGAGAAAATAAACAAAGAAAAAGCGGCTATTCTTTATGCTGCCATCGATCGGACCGATTACTACCGCGGACATGCCGACAAAGAGTCCCGTTCGCTTATGAACGTCACCTTTAATCTGCCGACTAAGGAACTTGAGGCAAAATTTGTCGCCGAAGCTACGGCCGTTGGTTTGAATGGTCTTAAAGGGCATCGTTCGATCGGCGGTTGCCGTGCCTCGATTTACAACGCCTTCCCCCTCGAAGGTGTGGTCAAGCTGGTTGAATTCATGCAGGAATTTGAAGCGAGGAATCCGGCCGTCTGATGGAGTATGTAGGACACGTCATCCGACCGCCCAGTGAGGCTGATTCCATCATCCTCCAGGTGACGGTCGGATGTTCTTATAACAAATGTACCTTCTGCGGTGCCTACAAGGATGTTTCTTTCACTATCAAGGATGAGGCGGACATAGTTCGGGACCTGCAATTTGCCGGTGAGTATTGCCGCAACCACACTAGGCTCTTTCTTGCCGACGGTGACGTGCTTATCCTGTCGCAAAAAAAACTGGTCCGTCTTTTTCAGCTCATTCACCACCATCTCCCCTGGGTGAGACGCATTTCTCTTTACGGTAATGCCCGGGCAATCCGCAGCAAGAGCCAAGAAAATTTACAGGAATTAAAGGACTTGGGGCTTGATCGAGTATACATGGGATTAGAAAGCGGCTGTAATGAAATACTGCGCGCCACGCAAAAAGGCGAAACAGCCGCGACTATGGTAGCTGCTGCAAGAAAAATCGGGGATGCCGGCATCTTTCTCTCGGTCACCGCCCTCCTGGGTCTTGGTGGAGTTGCGCTGGCAAAGCGTCATGCCGAGGAAACGGCAAAGGTGCTCTCGGCCATGGCTCCCCGGCAAATCGCCATACTGACTCTGATCCCCCTGGCCAATACCGTCCTCGGCCAGCAGGTATTGGCAGGAACGCTCATCCTGCCGAATCCGCAGGGAATCCTTGACGAACTTTCGCTGCTTTTAAGTGGCCTAAGGACCATTCGCTGCCAGTTTCACGCTAACCACGCCTCCAGTTATTTGCCCCTCTCCGGCCGATTACCGAAAGACCGCGAGAATCTTCTCGCTTCAATTGCCAGAGCAAAAAGCGGCGCCGTTTCTCTTGTTCCGGAACATCGGAGAGCTTTATGAGTACCGCAATGAAAACCGACTTGAAAAATCTCACCCAAGAGCAATTGATCGCCTTCGTGCTCGGCCTGGGTCAACCCGCCTTTCGCGCCAAACAGATCATGGGCTGGTTGTATCGCCCCGGGATAACAGAATTTTCACAAATGACCGATCTGGCAAAGGTCTTCAGAAATATCCTCGAAGAAAACGCCTGCATCTCGCACTTCACCAATCCGATTGTAGAAAAAGCTGCCGACGGCTGCGTCAAATTTGGTTTTCGCCTTTATGACGACAACATCATTGAGGCCGTCCTCATCCCCGAGCCGGACCGCAACACCCTGTGCATCTCCTCCCAGGTCGGCTGCGCCATGGCCTGCTCCTTCTGTCTCACCGGAACCATGGGCTTTAAAAGAAATCTCAGCCCGGCGGAAATCGTTAACCAGATAGGTGCGGTAAGGGATTATCTGCTTGCCGAACCCAAGGAAGCACTCATCGGTCCGGACCGAGTCACCAATGTGGTGTATATGGGCATGGGAGAACCACTCAATAATCTCGACAATGTTCTTGCCTCCCTGTCGATAATAACCGAACAAAAGGGTTTGGATCTGACCCCTAGAAGAATCACCGTATCAACCTGTGGCATAGTGCCGAAACTGAGAGAATTGGGCGAGAAATCCCCCGTTAATCTGGCGATCTCTCTCCATGCGGTCGATGATGCAACACGCCGAAAATTGATGCCGATCAACGACCGCTACTCGATCGATGATCTCTTGGCTGCCTGCCGTGATTTCCCGATGCCGAAAAGAAAGAGGATCATGTTTGAATACATCCTTTTACAGGGCATCAACGACAGCGACATTGATGCCCGGGAGCTGGCCCGCAAACTGAAAGGCATCCCTTGTAAAATAAACCTTCTCCCCTATAACGAGTCACCGGCGCTGCCCTACCGGAACCCCGGCATGGAACGACTCATGGCCTTTCAAAAAATCCTCCTCGACGCCCACTTTACCGTATTCATCAGGAACAGTCGGGGATCGGATATCTCGGCCGCCTGCGGACAGCTTGCCACCAAGTCGTAAACGCTAGACAGGCAACTGTCGCCGGAAACAACAGGTGAAAACCTCCTTTTTCAGCAATTATTGCCACGCCTTGCTAAAGAAAAAATAGATTGGCGCAGCCGATCAGAAAGCCAAGCAACCCTCCGAAAAGATTAATATACTTGAACTGCTCCTGCATAATCGACAGCAGCAGTCCTTCCAGCTTGAGGATATCGAGCGAATTGACCTTTTCCGTCACAATATTTTTAATATTGAGGGATTGAACAAGCCCGGGCACCTCGGCGGCAAGCATCGCGGAGGTGGTTTTTTGCAGGGACTTGGCCATGCCTTCCCGTATCCCGACGGGAACGATATTGGCCAGCTTACCAATTTTTTTCTGCAGCAAAGCGGCGACCATGGAATCGATGAGCGATTCTATGGTCTGATAGGTTTCCGCCGATTGGAGAATCGAGCAGAGTTCCTCTTTCAACCAGGTCCTTTTTGCCGCCAAGGAATCCTCACCCAGCAGCACTGACAACACCTGATGCAGGCTTGTGGAACCCGCTTCAAAATGATTCTCCAGATTCGTTTTAATCATTGAGGTCAGTAATACCGAGATCTCTTTGCCCCGAAGGACCAGCACCATATGGTGAGCACAGCGTGCGCAAAACTCTTCGACGACTCCTTGATCTTCGGCCTTTATGAACTGAACAATGGGTTTTTGCAAAAACTCCCCGCCTCTCTCGCGGATTATTTGCACAACCTTGGCCTGTACCTCTTCAGATTCCAACCAGGCGACAATATCATCATTTTTTTCAACGAGATAGCTACGGATTTTTTCCTCCACCGTCTCCATTCGCAGAAAGCCGCGGACCATATCGGCCATCGATCCCATTGAGTCAATATAACTGTCGATGCCGGCACAGCCGCCTTTGACGATTTTCTCCCTCACCTCGGGCTCGGCAACGATCGCCGCCAATCGATTGAGAAGCGCCGGGGTCTGTTTTTCTATGGTGTCTTGCAGCAACTGAAGAAGGGTATCGGGAAGCAGATCTTTTAAAGATTTTCCTTGCTGCAAAATGCTGTAAACCTGTTGATGGACGAAATCTTCCACCCACTGCTCCATCGCCTCGCTGGCAAACATGCGGGCAATATTTTTTTCGATAAAACCGTAGGCTCTTTCTCTCTGCGAACCGGAGACAATGGATCCTACCTCACTGGCAAGAAACTGATCCATACGCTGTTCGATGGAACGTTCGGCAATCTCTTTAAATTCATCCGAGCCGATAAAAATACGGATCTTTTCTTTCAATTGATATATGGCGGTTTTACTGCCGATATCAAAATACACCCGAAATTTTGCCGGAACGATGGAAGCGAGAATGCCAAGATCTTGCTGCAGCACCCCTTCTATTTTGTCCCTGATCAGTTGCAACAAATGCTGCTGAAAAACCTCATTCTGCAGGCCTTTGCCGATCTCTTCACTGGTCAGGAGATGGTCGCCGACAACTTCCCCCATGTTTTTGGCTAAATCGTGTCTTTTCGAGGGAATGACACCGGGGGTCATCGGTATTCGTATTCCACCGATTCTCCAGGGTTTCAGTGGGCGGAACAACATTTTGATCGCCACATGATTGGTCAGATAGCCGATGAAAGCACCGAAAAGTGGCGGCGCGGCATACTTGGTGATACTGAGTATTTCAGGAGAGAGGAAGGACATATTGCAAAAGTTCCATTGGCTTGTTGATGATTATTTGGGGGTTTTCTTTCTCTAATTCATTTTTGTCGCGAAAACCCCAGGTAACGGCAACGGTGGTCATCCCAGAGGCTCTGCCGGTCCGAATATCGATGGCGGTATCGCCGACAAAAAACATTTCGTTGGGCAGGAATCCCTGCTTCTCGGCGATTGTCAGCGCGACACCTGGATCGGGTTTTTTGGCAAACCCTTCTCGTTGTCCGTACACTTGGGAGAAGGTGTATGGGGGGAAAAATCTCTCGACAAAAAGCTTGGTAAAGGCATGGGGTTTGTTGGATAAAACCGCCATGCCGATTCCCAATTTTTGGATGGCCGTCAACATTTCCTCTATGCCGTCGTAAGGTCTACAGGTTTTGTTCCAGTTTTTCGCATACAATTCCAGGAACATTCGGCTGCAGCTCGTAAGGATCGATTCGCCGACACCATGCGGAGTAATCCTCTCAATCAACACACTGAGGCCATCACCGACGAAACTTTTATAGTCCTCTTCCGGGTGAACCGGGAAACCGTGCCGGGCTAAAACTGCGTTGGCCGTCCCAGCAATACCGGAAAGGGTATCAAGAAGAGTGCCGTCCAGATCAAAGATTATTGATAACCGGGTCATTTGCTTATATTCAATGGAATAACAGAGTGTTATTGAAATACAAAAAACAATTTTTCATGAATTCAAAATCTTTAACAACCAGGTAGCCAGAGAAAAACCAATTTTCCCTTTCTTTTTTATTTTTTATTTTTATATTATCGGAGCTAACAAAATAATAAAACCAACTCATAATTTTCTTCCCCAAGGTGCGCTTATGTGGTTTGTCAGATTTTTAACTTCCTCGATCGGCAAGAAACTCATCATGGCAACTACAGGGTTGCTGCTGTTTTTATTTTTGTGCACGCATGTCGCCGGCAATGCCACCATCTTCATGAGCAGTGACGTTTTTCAAGGATATGCCGACGAACTGCACAGCCACCCATTGATCGTCCTCACCTTTAGCTTGGCCTTGCTGTTCGTTTTCCTGGCTCATATTTGTGTCGGTCTCTATCTCTTCTATGAGAACCGAGCGGTGAGCAACTCCAGATACGCTGTTTCCACCCGTGTTGTCAAGAACTCATTCGCCTCGGAAACCATGCCCTACACCGGATTATTTCTCCTGGTATTTCTTGTCGTCCATATCTTCGGCTTCACCTTCTCTCCGAAAACCGTGCTCATCTCGATTACCGTGAAAGAACTGTTGAGCAATTTTTTCTACGCCCTTTTCTACATCCTTGCCTTCGTGGCCCTGTTCATTCATCTCAGCCATGGTTTCTGGAGTATGCTGCAGACTTTCGGCGTCAATCATCCTCGATACAATGTCCTGATCGCCAGGCTGACCATAATCTTCCCACTGATTTTCTTTTTGGTCTTTGCCGGCATTGCTTTCTATTTTATGACTGGTCTCGGGGCATCTTACTAATTGCCGACCAGCAAGCGATAAAAACTTTCATATAATCTGAATCATAGGATTATCCACAAAAAGAACCTCGACAAGGCTTTGCAATATGGAACTCAATTCTCGCGCACCATCCGGTCCCCTGGAAAAAAAATGGAGTAATCATCGTTTTTCCAACAAGCTTGTCAATCCTGCCAACAGGAGAAAATTCAGCGTAATCGTCGTCGGCACAGGCCTTGCCGGCGCATCGGCATCGGCGACGCTTGCCGAACAGGGCTATCAGGTTAAAACCTTCTGTATCCAGGACAGCCCGAGACGCGCCCACTCCATTGCCGCCCAGGGCGGGATCAATGCCGCAAAAAATTATCAGAATGATGGCGATTCCATCCATCGACTGTTTTACGACACCATCAAAGGCGGTGACTTTCGCGCCCGAGAGGCTAATGTCTATCGCCTGGCCGAGGTCAGCAACCAGATAATCGATCAATGTGTCGCGCAAGGCGTGCCTTTTGCCAGAGAATATGGCGGAACGCTTGCCAACAGATCCTTTGGCGGCGCCCAGGTATCGCGGACTTTTTATGCCCGGGGCCAGACGGGCCAACAGCTGCTGCTTGGTGCCTACGGCGCGCTGTCCAGACAGATTCATGCCGGCCGAGTGAAGATGTATAACCGACGGGAAATGATGGATGTAGTCGTGGTTGACGGCAGAGCAAGGGGCATCACCGTCCGTAACGTCATGACCGGAGAGATCGAAAGCCACGTCGCCGATGTCGTTATTCTTGCAACCGGCGGCTATGGCAACGTTTATTTTCTCTCTACCAACGCCATGGCCTCGAATGTCACCGCAGCCTGGCGCGCCCACAAACGCGGTGCCGGCTTTGCCAACCCCTCATTCGTGCAGATTCATCCAACCTGCATTCCGGTGCACGGCGATTATCAATCAAAACTCACCCTGATGAGCGAAAGCCTGCGCAACGACGGACGGGTCTGGGTGCCGAAGACCAAGGGCGATACCCGCAAACCCGCAGATATCCCGGAAAGTGACCGGGATTACTACCTGGAAAACAAATATCCGAGCTTTGGCAATCTGGTGCCCCGCGACGTAGCCTCAAGAAACGCCAAGGAACAATGCGACTACGGCAAAGGCGTCGGCAGCACCGGCCTCGCCGTCTATCTGGATTTTGCCGATGCCATAAAACGTGACGGCAGAGAAACCATCTATAAAAAATATGGCAACCTCTTCCAGATGTACGAGAAGATCACCGACAGCGACCCCATGGTCGAACCGATGATGATCTATCCGGCAGTCCACTACACCATGGGCGGGCTCTGGGTTGATTACGATCTCATGACCACCATTCCCGGTCTCTTTGCCATCGGTGAATGCAACTTCTCCGACCATGGCGCCAATCGCCTTGGCGCAAGTGCCCTGATGCAAGGTCTGGCCGACGGCTATTTTATTATTGCCACTTCCATCGCCCACTATCTTGGCACCCATAAATTTGACAAGATCAATGAACATAGCGCCCCGTTCATCGATTCAAAACGCTGGGTTGAAGACAGAATCTCGAAGATGCTGAAAAATAGCGGCGGCGGTTCGGCCGGCAAATTCACCGTTGATGAAATCCATAAAGAACTCGGCAGATTGTTGTGGGATAATTGCGGCATGGCGAGAAACAAGGCCGGCCTGGAAGCGGCTCTTGGAGAACTTCCGAGAATCAGGCAAAAATTCTGGGATGCCGTTTACCTTCCCGGAACGAACAAGGAAATCAACCAGTCCCTGGAAAGGGCCGGCAGGGTCGCCGATTTTCTTGAATTTGGTGAAATCTTTGTTCGCGACGCATTAGCGAGAGAAGAATCCTGCGGTTGCCATCTCCGGGAAGAAAGCCAAACCGAAGAAAATGAGGCCAAACGAGATGATGCAAACTTTTCGCACGTTTCGGTTTGGGAGCACGTCGGCGACGAGAAAGCACCGGTCATGCACAAGGAGCCGCTTGTTTTCGAATATGTGACTCCCAGTCAGCGCAGTTATAAATAAAGGTATAACGCCGTAACAGCGGGTTTAAAACAGAAATTTTAAGGTGTAGAAACTATGAGCAGCATTAACCTGACGCTGAAGATCTGGCGACAACCGAACAGTGATGCATTGGGCGACTTTGAAACGTATCTCCTGGACGGCATTCATACCGATATGTCTTTTCTCGAAATGCTGGATGTACTGAACGAAAAGCTCACCAAGGAAGGGCGGGATCCGGTGGCCTTCGATCACGACTGCCGCGAGGGTATCTGTGGGATGTGCGGTGCCGTGGTCAACGGCGTCGCCCATGGCCCGGAAAAGGAAGTCACCCTCTGTCAGCTGCATATGCGCCATTTTCAGACAGGCGACGTCCTGGTGATCGAACCTTTTCGCTCCCGAGCCTATCCGATCAAAAAAGACCTGCTGGTCGACCGTTCAGCCCTCGATCGCATCATCCAGGCCGGCGGCTATGTCTCCGTCAATACCGGCGGCACCCCGGACGGCAACAGCATTCCGATTCTCTCCCAGCAGGCTGAACTGGCCATGGATGCCGCTGCCTGCATCGGTTGCGGGGCCTGCGTTGCCAGTTGTCCGAATGGCGCTGCGATGCTTTTTACCAGCGCGAAAATTTCCCAACTCGCCCTTCTCCCCCAAGGTCAGGTGGAACGGAAAAAACGGGCCTTGGCAATGGTGGCACAAATGGACGAAGAAGGTTTCGGCAATTGCACCAATGCCCGTGAATGCGAAGCCGTATGCCCTAAGGGCATCTCCATCCGCAATATCGCCCGCATGAATAAAGAGTTCTTAAAAGCAGTCCTCACCGAGGGATAACAGCCTGCAAAACTCATTAGAATGACACACCAAGCCTGCTTGACGCCTTTTCGGGGCGCCAAGCAGGCTTTTTTGTTATATCGTATAAACCTTATGTTCTATGACGTGATAATCATCGGCGCCGGTCCAGGTGGACTTGCTTGTGCTGCAGCGGCAAGCTCACATGGTTTAACCACACTGGTTGTCGAACGCAGTCACATTCTCGGCAGAAAGGTGTGTGCTGGAGGAATTACCTGGAACGGCTTGTTAAAAAAAATCCCCTTTGAGATTTCCGAGAAACAGTTTGCAAAACAGCTGGTATTCACCCGTTTGCAAAAGGTTTGTGTATCTTCCCGGACCCCGATAATCGCCACGGTCAACAGGGAAAAACTGGGGCACAAAATGGCCCAGCAGGCGATGGCAGTAGGAGCAGAAATTCGTCTCGGTTGCCAGGTGCTCGCCATCGATACTCAGAGTATCGTCTGTGCAGACAGAGCAACCGGGAAAAAAGAGCGGGTTACCTATAACTACCTCGTCGGCGCCGATGGTTCATCTTCTCTTGTTCGGAGATGGCTTAAAATCCCGGTGGCCGACGTTGGCATAGGAATACACTACCAAATAGCCGGAGAATATCCCGAGATGGAATGGCATTTGGACAGTTCCCTGTTCGCCAACGGCTACGCCTGGGTCTTTCCCCACCGAGGTACCGCGTCGATTGGTGCATATGTTGACTCAAAATGCATGAAAGCCAGTACCTTGAAGACCAATCTGCTGCGCTGGGGTGAAAAACACGGTTATCCAATACACAAGCATAAGGCCTCGGCGGAATTTATCAACTTTGATTATCGCGGTTGGCGTTTCGCCAATATCTTTCTTGTTGGTGATGCCGCTGGACTGGCCTCAGGGCTGACCGGAGAAGGCATTTATTCGGCAATTATTTCCGGGGAGACAGTGGGGCATTGGCTTGCAGACCGCAACTATGATACAACATCGCTAGAAAATCTTATTAACAATCAGGCAATTCATCGAAAAATGGTGGCCTTTACCGGGAAAAAGCGCCTCCTGGCGGCAGTGACCGCTGAAATCGTCACCTTTTGTTTAAGGACAAGGATCATTGATTTCAGGAAGATGGAGATGGCCCATTGACCATCTGTTGTTCTATCCTCTCTTCGGATGCATGATGAAAAAATTAAACCGAAAACAATTGTTGCTGATCAATGGGGCTTTCATCGTAATCTGCGCCGGAATTCTCATTTTTCTTCTTAACGCCCCAAAAGAGACGACCGCTCCCCTCCCCCATGATGATATCCACAACCCTTTCTTTGCCATCGAAAGCAAAAAGGATGCTGAACAGTCCTGCCTGACCTGTCACGACCAAGACAAGGAGGCTCCGCTGCCGGGAAATCATCCACCCAAATATCGCTGCCTGTTTTGCCACAAGCGTAATCGCTAATCGCCGTAAATTTGATTTGCTTACCACTCCTTTATCGGCTTTTATCAACTATTTCATATACATCTCTTGAGAGGTTCCGACTGCCGGCGATTCTCTCAAGTTGCCCTCGCATCAAACCTTGCCTTCTTTCGTCATAGCGTGTCCAGTTAATCAAGGGGGCAACCAGACGGGCGGCAATCTGTGGGTTGATGGTGTTGAGCTGAAGGATTTTGTCGGCAAGGAAGGTATATCCGGCGCCGCTTGCCTCATGAAAGCGAACATGGTTGCTGGCGCAGAAGGCGCCGATCAGGGCTCTCACCTTATTGGGGTTCTCAATCGAAAACGACGGGCTGTCGATCAGCAAAGCCACATTCTTGAGAGTATCCGGAAGAATGGACAGGGCCTGCAGGGTAAACCACTTATCGAGAACGAGCGGATCGCTCACCCATTTATTATAAAAATCGGCGAGTACCTCCTGCCGTATGTCATGGTCAAGATTCACCAGGTTGGCAAGGGCCGCAATACAATCGGTCATATTGGTTGCCGACCGGTATTGTTCAACACACAGGGCGAGGTGCTCTTCGGGCAGCGGATCAAGAACCATAAGATAGGCAAGAGCCACATTTTTCAAGCTTCTTCGACCCATGGCCTCGGCGGTCAGCAGATAGCTCCCCTTCTCACGGTTACGCAAATAAAGCTCCATGAAAGCGGCAGCGTTTTCCCGTGCCAATTGCCTTTTCACCAATTGTCTGGCTTTGTGCAGTGAATCCGGGTCAATAACCTTCATATCCTGAGCCAGTGTCGTTTCCGGTGGTAAGGTCAGGGAGAGGGCGAGAAGGGCCGGATCTTCAACCTTCCTCCTCAGGCTATGAAAAACCGCATTGGTATAGTTTTCATCAAGGCGCGGCTGAATATTGTCACCGAGTTGTTCAGCTGCCTCCAGAATGACCTCACCAACCAACCGGGCTGAGGCGTCCCAGCGATTAAAGAGGTTGGAGTCATAACGCATGAGAAAAGCCAGCTGCTCCCGGGTTTGAAACTGCGCAACCCTGACAGGTGCGGAAAAATCTCTTAAAAACGATACTACCGGTTCTTCCCTAATATCTTTAAAGACAAACAATTGTTCCCTTTCCCGTAGCTGGAGAACAGCCGTACCCTGCGATTCCTTTGCCAGCAGATCCTGTCCTGTTGCTCCGAGAAGACCAACGGCAAGAGGCATATGAAAAGGTTGGTGAGTCGTTCGGCCAGAAGTATCGGCCCGATCTTGCCTTACATGCAATCGATATTCCTGCTCATTTTCAAGCCACTCGCCCTGAACCTGCAGAACAGGAGTACCGGCCTGGCTGTACCAGTTTTTGAATTGGCCCAAATCTATCCCCGAGGCATCGCCCATAGCTGCGACAAAATCATCACAGGTTACCGCTTGCCCGTCATGCCTTGCAAAATAGAGATCCATTCCCCGGCGAAATTTTACTTTACCAAGGAGAGTGTGCATCATCCGAATGACCTCGGCTCCTTTGTTATAGACCGTCGCGGTATAGAAATTATTGATCTCCATGTACGAGTCCGGCCGAACGGGGTGGATCATCGGCCCCGCATCCTCCTTAAACTGAAAATTTTTTAACACTCGTACATCATCTATTCTCTGGACCGCCGGGGAATTCATGTCGGAGGAAAATTCCTGATCACGAAAAACCGTCAGTCCCTCCTTCAGACTGAGCTGAAACCAGTCCCGGCATGTCACCCGGTTACCGGTCCAGTTATGGAAATATTCATGGGCAATAACCCCTTCAATTCCCAAGTAATCCTGATCGGTAGCGGTCTCCGGGGTGGAAAGTACGTACTTTGCGTTGAAAACATTTAATCCTTTATTTTCCATGGCCCCCATATTGAAGTCATCGACGGCGACAATCATAAAGGTCTCAAGGTCATATTCCAGGCCATACACCTGCTCATCCCAAAGCATGGCCTTTTTCAGGGAATCCATGGCGTGCCAACATTTTCCGGCGTTGCGTTTTTCAACGAAGATCTTCAGGGCGATCGTTTTTCCAGACTTTGTTGCAAACGTATCTTCAAGGCTGATAAGTCGACCGGCTACCAAGGCAAACAGATAGCACGGTTTTGGAAAAGGATCATGCCAGACGGCAAAATGACGGGTGCCATCCAGATCGCCGCTTTCCAAGAGATTACCGTTTGATAGCATGATTGGACAGGATCCTTTGTCCGCCTCAATTCGCGTGGTGTACCTGGTCAGGACATCAGGTCGATCCGGAAAATAGGTTATCTTTCTGAAGCCTTCGGCTTCACATTGCGTGCAATAGTTGCCGCTTGAGCGATATAAGCCCTCGAGGGCAGTATTCTTATCCGGGTCTATTCTGGTGACGATAGTCAGGATGAAGGCAACTGGAGGGTCTTCCAGACACAAACTTCTATCATCCAGGCGATAACGTTCGGCAGGCACGGTTTCACCGTCGAGGTTGATCGACACAAGTTCCAGTTTTTCGCCAAACAGCAGCAAAGGTGGTTTGTCCTCCTGAGACAAAGGATTTTTTCGATATACCGCCTGGGCTGTAACAATGGTCTGTTCCTCGAAAAGCTGAAATTTCAGATCCAGGTGTTCAATTGTAAAATCAAAGACCGAATAATCCTTTCTGTAGATCGGTACCCTTTTTTCATCATTCATTATAAATCCCTTTATCCGGAATCATCCGGGAGTGCGAGTTGCAGGTTGACAGCAATTATCATTCAATTATATTTACTCATCGTTCCACGCTTACCCCTAGTCTGCAACTTAACTCCTTTTCCTTATAAAACAACTGAGAAACCTATAAATGATTACAATCAATGAGCATTACCTGAAGCTACAGGCATCCTATCTGTTTTCCGATATTGCCAAGCGCGTCGCCGCATTTCAAAAAAACCATCCCGATCGTGACATCATCAAGCTCGGCATCGGCGACGTTACCAAAGGTCTGCCCTCTGCTTGCATCAAGGCCTTTCATAAAGCCGTTGATGAAATGGCCGAGGATGCAAGTTTCAAGGGCTATGGCCCCGAACAAGGCTACGAGTTTCTCAGAGAGGCCATTGCCGCCGGCGATTTCCAGAGCAGAGGCGCCGATATCTCAGCCGACGAGGTCTTTGTCAGCGATGGTGCAAAATGCGACACCGGCAACATTCAGGAACTCTTCACTCATGATATTAGGATTGCCATTTCCGACCCGGTCTATCCAGTCTATCTGGACACCAATGTCATGGCCGGCCGCACCGGCAATTTCGCCGACGGCAGATACCAGGGAATTGTTTATCTGGAAAGCACCAAGGAAAACAATTTCGTCCCCTCCCTGCCGAGAGAGGAAGTCGATCTCATCTATCTCTGTTTCCCCAATAACCCAACCGGTTCGACGATCTCTAAGGCCGAACTGCAACAATGGGTTGCTTATGCCCACGAGCACAAGGCACTCATCCTCTTTGATGCCGCCTATGAGGCATTTATCCGTGACGAGTCCCTGCCAAAATCGATATTTGAGATCGAGGGGGCAAAAGAGGTAGCTATCGAATTTCGCAGCTACTCAAAGAGTGCCGGTTTTACCGGCACAAGATGCGCATATACAGTCGTTCCGAAACAGTGCCGGGCATACGACAAGGCAGGAAATAAACACTTTATCCACGCTCTGTGGAATCGCCGTCATTGCACCAAGTTCAACGGTGTCTCCTATCCGGTGCAACGCGCCGCCGAGGCGGTATACAGTGCGGAAGGCCAGAGAGAAACCAAAGCCCTGATCGATTACTACATGGTCAATGCCGACTTGGTCTGCGCAACCATGGACAAACTTGGGTATGAGTACGTCGGCGGGAAAAATTCTCCTTATATCTGGATTGATGGGAGAATGGACTCCTGGGCCTTCTTTGACATGCTTCTCAATAAAGCAGGTGTAGTCTGCACTCCGGGAGCGGGCTTTGGTAAATGCGGCAGCGGTTATATACGCATTTCCGCTTTTAACAGCCAGGAAAAAGTCCGAGAGGCGATGCAAAGATTAACCGATATGCTTTCGGTGAAATAACCTTCAGCGGAGCAGAGTGCAAGGCAGCGAGCCCCCCACTCTGCTCCGTTCATAGCAGACGCTTCTCGGTTAATAGGCAAGTATTGCCGGCTTGAAATGTATTTTTTCCTTGATCCCCACCATCTCTGCCACGGTAACCGTGCCATGGCTCTGCAGCCATGAAATAACGCCTTCGACAAGCCTCTCCGGCGCCGATGCTCCGGCGGTTACACCAATTCTTTTTTTTCCGAGCAACCAGGTCGGATCGATGTCCTGATAATCATCGATAAGATGGGCCTCAACGCCGCACAACGTAGCTACCTCTCTTAATCTATTGGAATTAGAACTGTTTTTTGAGCCAACGATGAAAAGCAAATCCGATGATTGAGCAAGCCGGCGAACGGCATCCTGACGGTTTTGTGTGGCAAAGCAGATATTCGATTTTGGACCTTTAAGTTTTACAAACCGCTTTTTTAAAATCCTGACAATCCCTGTAATGTCATTGCTGTTCAGGGTCGTCTGGGTCACGTAGGCGACTTTGCGACCATCGACGACCTGTACCGCCTCGGCTTCCCGCTCGTTTGCAACAATATGCACCCGGTCGGCTACCCGACCGGCAGTCCCTTCGACTTCGGGATGTTTATGGTGTCCGATAATGATCACGTCATATCCCATGGCATGGTATTTCTCTACCATGCCATGGACACTGGTGACCAGAGGGCAGGTTGCATCGACGGTGCGAAGCCCGAGCTCCCTTGCCTTTTGCTCAATGGCCAGGGAAACCCCGTGGGCGCTCAAGATACATACCCCCTCTTTCGGGATGTCGCCCAGATTCTCAACAAAGACCGCTCCGGACGCTTCCAACTCGGAGATGACATGCTTGTTATGAACAATCTCATGAAGAACATAGACAGGCTTGCCGTATCGCTGCAAGCAAAGCTTGACGGTTTCAATCGCTCTCTCCACACCGGCACAAAAACCGCGTGGTGAGGCAAGAACTACAGCAAATTCATCAGCCATGGAATTGTCCTCGGCATGGGCAAAGATTTTTCTAACAGACTAATAATTCGGCACAATCAATACCGGAACCATGGCTATACGACTCACCCGCCTTGCCGTCGATCCCATTACCCTTAAGCCCCGAACAGTTCTCGTTGATTTGCCGACAATGATCAAATCAACCTTTTCTTCTTCCGATACACGCAGAATTTCCTCACTGGGTTTGCCGGCAACAACGATAAGTTCTTTAACATTTGAACAAACCTTTTCTTCTTCGCACTCTTCTTCGAAAAAACGCCGTAATCTATCTTTCATTTTGATGAGCAAATCGTTCATCGACTCTTTCAGCATTGCCTCGGAAAAATCCTGAGAAATATATGCACTGATAACTGCCTTGGCAGTCTCCCCCACCGGTTCGACCACATGCAGCATAATGATTTTGGCATTATACAATTTAGCCAAGGCCAGAGCCTGACGAAATACCGGTCGGGTCTGCTCACCAAGGTCGGTCGCATATAAAATTGTTGTTATTTTTGGATTATTTTTCATTCTTCTCTCCTGATGATAAAGGTTTTGCGCGACGTGATGTCGTGCTATGGCTGTCTGTTCATTTCGATCTCAGAAACATAACCACTTGGTTGGAAATATAAACAGAAAATGACAAGCGATCGATCGTTTGAACTCGCCATTCGCTCAAGTATTCTGGTGTAAATCCAGAGACATGTTTCCTCATTCCTACATATTGGCTTGATACGCTGCATCAATCAGATCCTTGCCGATTTCCTCCTCGAATTGCAGCCAGACAGGTTTCATGACCTCAATCCATTGACTTCGCTCCGCTTCGGACAGAGTGATGATTTCAGAACGTTTCGATTCAGCTATCCTCCGGCGGTCTTCAAGTTGTTGGGTAAGGGCAAGATAATTGCCATACAGTACGGCTTCATCAAGAGCCTTTTTAACCTCTGTGCGGAGAGGATCAGGCAGACTCTTCCAAAATTCGCTGGAGGTAACAACTATGCACTCCAGGACTGCGTGGTTGGATTCGGTTATATATGGCTGAATCTCATAGAATTTTTGGGAATAGATATTTGCAAAGGTGTTCTCTTGACCATCAAGAGCCTTTGTCCGCAGAAGAAGGATGACCTCCGAGGAAGATTTCTGAAAAGGGAGTGCATACACCGCCTGGAATTGGGCGACGAGCACCTCGGAAGCCATGATGCCAAATTTCAGGCCATTGGCATCGGCTGGAATCTTTATTGGAGAGGAACAGGTAAACTGTTTCAAGCCATCATGGAGGTATCCCAGGCCCAATATCCCCTTTGACTCCATTGAGTTGAGAAGAGCTATTCCTTTTCTGCTCTTTATGAAGTTATCTACCGCAGCGATGTCCCTAAAGAGAAACGGCAGGTCAAAGACCTTTAACTGTTGAGTATATCCTGCAAATTCTGAGTGATCCGGAGCGACGATATGTACATCGCCATGGAGCATCGCGGCAATTTCATTTTTATCGCCAAACAATTGGGAGCTTTTATAAATCTCCACTTGAACCTTTCCATTCAGTCGGTCTGCCACCAACTCTTTGAATTTTATTGCCATTTTTCCCTTGGGAGAGTCTTCGGAAACAGCATGGGAAAACTTGATGGTGAGAGGATTGGCCGCGAGTGTCGACCACGAGATCAAAATCGCAGTAATTGCAGCGATTAGCGTAGGTATATTGCTCCTCCCGAACAAAATTTAGCCCTCCTACTTGAATAGTGTATCACCAGATAGCCTTGCGCGCCTTGAAGAAGACAGTGGTTCATGTCCATCGAATGTATCGAACTTGCCAGTTTCACTATCAATTCTGCCCAGCAGTCAATAACCGGAAAGTGTGCAAATTATAGGCCACTTACAAATATTAGTAGCTAGCATGTTGATATCGATACATATTTACCCATATTCAGGATGGTTGTCCGAATGTGTGCACCAGAATTCCATCTTCTCAGGCAACTCCTATCACATAAATTATATTTCATGAATTCAAATAGATAAAAATATATTCAAATGTCGATCGCCAACCCTCATTGGCGGAAATCCGCCATTTATTCTCTTCTGACAGACAGTTCTGGAAAAGTATCGGTCGATCGCGGTTCCAACCGAGTAAGTGTGGGGAAAATTGGCTGTTCATCGCCAATAAGCAACCAGTACAATATGCGATCCGATGTCCAGATGCTTCTCCCATCGTTTGCTTGTAAAGGCATTGGGTGGATTTCCCCGTCAGTTTGCCGAACAATCGGCCGGAATCCGCCATTTCATAATAAAGATCCAGGGAAAGATGGTTTGCCAGGATACGGTTTCCCAGAAATTCATATATATTTTTGGCATTGGTCCTATTTTTGCTATATTCTATGATAGCCAGATCTTTGGCTCATGGCACTCTTGCAATGATGAAAGGAAGATCGCCTCATTGCAGCGGAGACACAACATTCTAACCAGACAGGTAATGGAGGAGAATCATGTTCCAGACAGTGACAAAAGCATTTACGGTACTCAGTATTTCAGCGGCCCTTTTGGCCACCCCAGCGTTTGCCGAACCGATTTCCATCAAATTCAGCCATGTTGTCGCGGTTGACACCCCCAAAGGCCAGGCGGCCGAATTTTTCAAGAAAAAGGCCGAGGAATTGACCCAGGGCAAAGTGAAGATCGAGGTTTATCCGAATAGCCAACTCTATAAAGACAAAGAAGAAATGGAGGCGTTGCAGCTTGGCGCCGTGCAGATGCTGGCGCCGTCACTTGCCAAATTCGGTCCTCTCGGCGCTAAGGAATTCGAGGTTTTCGACCTGCCCTTCATCTTCAATAATGATGCCGATCTCCACAAAGTTACCAAAGGACCGGTCGGCCAGAAACTTTTAGACAAACTTGAGCCAAAAGGAATCAAAGGTCTGGCTTACTGGGATAACGGCTTTAAATCGTTTTCCGCTAACACCCCGATTAAAACCCCGGAAGATCTGAAAGGCAAAAAACTGCGCATTCAGTCCTCGAAGGTTCTTGAGGCCCAGATGCAGGCAATTAAGGCCATTCCCCAGGTAATGCCCTTCTCCGAGGTATATCAAGCCCTGCAGACTGGAGTTGTCGACGGCACCGAAAATCCGATTTCCAATTTCTACACCCAGAAAATGCACGAGGTCCAGAAGCATCTGGCAATTACCGACCATGGCTATCTTGGTTATGCGGTTATCGTCAACAAGAAGTTCTGGGAAGAGTTGCCTGCCGATATCCGTGGTCAGTTGGAGACCGCAATGAAGGAATCGACCGATTACGCCAACAGTATTGCCAAGGCGAAAAACGATGAAGACCTGGCTTCGGTCAAGGCCTCCGGAAAAACCGAAGTTACCGTTCTGACCGAAGATCAGCGAGCCGCTTTCAAGGCAGCCATGGTGTCGGTTCATGACAAGATGGCTGATCGAATCGGCAAAGAGACCATTGATGCCGTATACCAAGCAGTCGGATTCAAAAAATAGCGATTAGCTATAACACACAAGAATCAAGGGCGGAAAGGTACCTCTTCCGCCCTGCTCTATCACTGGGAGGATACGGCGGCAATGAAATTTCTTAATCATCTTGAGGAATGGTTTATCTCATTCCTTATGGCAGGCGCGGTTGCCATCATCTTTTTGGCAGTTGTTCACCGCTACACCGCTGGTCTGCCGATTCCGATCGTGCAGGACTGGCTGCTCACGCTCAATATGGGCTGGGCCCAGGAACTCTGCATCATCATGTTCGTCTGGATGGCCAAATTCGGTGCGGCCTACGGTGTGCGCACCGGCATCCATGTCGGGGTCGATGTACTGATCAATCAAATGCAATCGAAACTGCGCAACAAGTTTATCGTCTTCGGCTTGTTGGCGGGTGCAACCTTCACAGCTATCGTCGCCACTCTCGGTTTCAGGTTTATCTGGGAAAACGGCATGCACTACGCCATTTTCACCCTGTTCGGTCTGGATACCGGCGTACTCCCGCAAGGCCCGACAACTCCCGATCTCGAATGGCCGACCTGGGCGGTATACAGCGCCGTGCCGTTTGGTTCCACACTTATGTGTTTTCGCTTTCCTTCAGGTAATGGTCAATTTCCTCAGAACCCATGAACTGCCCCATCACGATCATAGCCATGTCGAAGGAGTTGAGGAGGTGGATCTTTCTGCAACAAGTGCTGCCTTAACCGTCAGAGAAGTTATTCAACCAGAAGAGCAGCCCGATCAGCCCCGCAAGGAGGATAAATCATGAGTTCCCTCGTCCTTTTCAGTATTTTGCTGGCCCTGATGTTGACCGGCATGCCGATTTCCATCTCCCTGGGTTTGACGGTACTCACCTTTCTCTTCACCATGACCCAGGTGCCTCTGGAATCGGTGGCCCTGAAGTTGTTCTCCGGTATCGAGAAATTTGAAATCATGGCCATCCCGTTTTTTATCCTGGCTGGTAACTTCCTCACCCATGGCGGTGTTGCCCGCCGGATGATCAATTTTGCCACCGCCATGGTCGGCCACTGGCATGGCGGTTTGGCGCTTTCCGGTGTCGTCGCCTGTGCCCTTTTTGCCGCCGTTTCCGGTTCTTCACCGGCAACGGTTGTCGCCATCGGCTCCATCCTTATTCCCGGCATGGTCAAGGCCGGTTTTCCGATGAAGTTCGGCGCGGGGGTCATCGCTACTTCGGGTGCCCTCGGGATCCTTATCCCGCCGTCGATCGTCATGGTTATGTACTCGATCGCCACCAACACCTCGGTTGGCGCCCTGTTCATGGCCGGGGTCATTCCCGGAATCGTCATGGCTTCGATGCTCGGCGGGACGACCTGGTATAGAGCCCGCAAATTCAACTACCCCCGTCAGCCCAAGGCATCTTGGACGGTCCGTCTAAAGACCTTCCGCGAGTCGGTCTGGGGCTTGATGCTGATCATCGTCGTAATGGGCGGTATCTATTCCGGTATTTTCACTCCGACCGAAGCAGCCGCCATGAGTGCGGTTTATTCTTTCTTTGTTGCGGTATTCGTTTATAAGGACATGAGTCTGAAAAACGTTCCGAAGGTGTTGCTCAACTCGGCGAATATGTCGGCGATGCTGCTGTATATCATCACCAACGCGGTCATGTTTTCTTTTATTCTCGCCAACGAGAATATCCCCCAGGAGTTGACAAACTGGATCCTCGATATGGGTTTCGGCACCATCGCTTTCCTTCTGGCGGTCAACGTCCTGCTGCTGATGGCGGGCAATTTTATGGAACCTTCGTCTATCATGCTGATCTTCGCCCCCATTGTTTTTCCGGTGGCGATGAAGCTGGGAATTGATCCGGTGCACCTGGGAATACTCATGGTCGTCAATATGGAGGTGGGGATGTGCCATCCGCCGGTCGGTCTCAACCTGTATGTCGCCTCCGGTCTCACCAAGATGGGCATAACTGAGCTGACAGTCGCCGTCTGGCCATGGCTTTTGACCATGCTGGCTTTTCTGGTTATTGTCACCTATTGGCCAACGCTGTCGATCTGGCTGCCGCGGACGCTCGGCATGATGTAACACCATCTCTTTATCGACGTAGCAGACAAAATACTGGTGTGCTACGTCACCAACTATTTATAGTCGCTCTTCTTCAAACCGTATTTGCGCATCTTGTCATAAAGAGTCTTCCTGGGGATATCCAGACTGGCCATGACGTCTTTTATGCTTCCGCCGGAGGAAACCAAGGCGTGTTCGAGCAGGCTTCTTTCAAAACAATCGACCTGTTGCGGCAGAGAACGATTCTGCACCGAGTCCTGGCCGGAAAGCATTTTTTCCAAAGACCAATCGAATTGACGGCCCAAGAGAACATATCGTTCGGCGAAGTTTCTCAGCTCCCTGACATTGCCGGGCCACGGGCAAGACATCAATACATTCATCTGGGCGTGACTCGGCATCGACACCTCCTGTTGATATCGGTGTCCGGCAACCAGTAAGAAATGATGAAACAACAGAGGGATGTCCTCGCGTCTTTCCCGCAGGGGCGGTATTGTCAGGGATACGACGTTCAATCGGTAATACAAATCCTGGCGAAATTTCCCCTGTTCAGCAGCTTCCAGTAAATCTACCTTTGATGCAGCAACCACCCGAAGATTCACGGGAATAAGTCGGTTAGAGCCAAGCCGCTCGATTGAACGTTCCTGGAGGACACGCAACAGATTGATCTGCACCCTGAGCGGCATCGATTCAATCTCATCGAGGAGAAGAGTCCCACCGTTGGCGTGTTCGAATTTACCGATACGCATTGACTTTGCATCGGTAAAGGCCCCGGCTTCATGACCGAACAGTTCACTTGCCATGATTGATTCGGCCATGGCACCGCAATTGATGGCTACAAAATTTTTTTCTCTTCGTCTGCTGTTCTCGTGCAAGGCTCTTGCCACAAGCTCTTTACCCGTGCCGGTTTCACCAAGAACCAGCACATCCGCACCGGTGTCGGCTATCTGAGCGATGGTGCTTCGGAGTTTTTCCATCGCCGGTGTTCGACCGATAATTCGTGGTCCAGGAGCGCTGTGCAGTTCCAGTTCGCGGCGGAGGTTGCGATTTTCCAGAGTCAGGGCTCGTTTTTCGAGACCCCTCAAGACGGTTTTCACCAACCTCTCGGCTGAATAAGGTTTTTCAATAAAATCATACGCGCCATCGCGCATCGCCTTGACTGCGGTGGAAATATCGCCATGGCCGGTGATGAGAATTACCGGCAAATTTCTATCAATTTTCTGGACCTCAAGGAGAAACTGCAGCCCGTCCATGTTTGGCAGACGAATATCGCAGACAATAATGCCGGGCCATTCACTGGTGAGAACTTCAAGCCCTCGTTCCGCACATTCCTCACAGATAACTTCAAGTTCTGCCAGTTCGAGTGTCTGTTTGTTGGCTTGTCGTATGTGCTTCTCATCATCGATAAAGAGCACTTTTCCATTTACCGCCATAGCGTTATTTTACTCGCTCCAAGGTGAATTCAAAACGAGCCCCATTCTTGCTCCGAACAAGACGAATCTGCCCACCAAAATCCCGAACGATTCGATCACTGATGGTAAGCCCAAGCCCTAATCCCTGTCCTGATTTTTTTGTTGTAAAAAATGGTTCAAAGATATCTTGAAGATGCTCCTCCGCTATCCCCGGACCATTGTCTTCAACGGCCACTACAGCTTTATCATCCTCGCCGATGCATTCAATGAGTATCTCTTTATTTTCCTGTCCTTCCATCGCCTGCATGGCATTTGAGATAAGATTAACGAGCACCTGCTGCAACAGTACATGATTGGCGCGAACCTCCAATATGAGCGGATTTACCTTGATGTGGGTCTTGACGTTGGCCTTTTTTAAACTTGGCTTCAAAATTTCCAAGGCACCGTCAATGACTCCATGCAAGGGTACGGTAACTATCTGGCCACTCGATTTTTTTGAGAAAAGTTTTAACTGTACCCCGATCTGCGCCATTCGTTCGGTGAGTTCACCTATCTGTTCAAGATTCCATCTGGCCTCATCCATGCGCCCTTTATTCAGAAATTGCTTACCATTATCGGCGTAACTTCGAATAGCAGCCAGAGGCTGATTCAGTTCATGATTGATTCCCGCAGACATCTGCCCGAGAACCGCAAGTTTAGCGGCGTGAATCAGTTCCTTGCGCGTTCTCTTTAGTTTCACCTCCGTCTCTTTCCTGTCGAGAATCTCTTGGCGCAGCAATTCATTGGACTCGGTAAGCTGCTGTGTTCTTTCCAAGACCCGTGTTTCGAGGAGTTCGTTGGCTTCCCGCAATGCCTTTTTACTTTCCCGTTCGACCTTATCAAGTTCCGCCAGGCGCTGCTTTCGTTGGACAAGAAGCAGCATCATGGCATACAGTATGGTCAATCCCAGGGCAATGAGAATGTTCACAATCAATACCCTGGTCTTCAGTTCCCTGGTGTCTGACAAAATGTGCACATCCCAGCCGGCATGGGGCATCACCTGGGTTTGTTTGATTACCCTCTTTTTCCCTGTATCTTTCCCGCCATCAATAATGAGCATCTGAACATCATCATCATAAATGCTTATCGACTCAGCAAGTGGCGACAGTGTTGCATCCGGATATCTCTTGTTTTCTTCAATGCTTTTCAAAACATTCGGAGGAAGAGGCCGCAGAGTTTTGTATCGCCACTCGGGATTGGTGGTAATAAAAACGACTCCATCAGGATCGCTTACCAAAAAACTCTCATCACGATGCGCCCATTTCTGTTCAACCGAATCAATGTCGATTTTAATGGCTACGGCGCCAAGGATCTCCTCTTCTTTTCTTACCGGATAGGCAAAATAATAGCCTCGTCTGGAGGAGGTAGTACCGATGGCAAAATACCTTCCGAGTTTGCCACGCATTGCGTCTTGAAAATAGGGTCGATAACTAAAATTCCTGCCGATAAACGGATGTTTTTCCTTCCAGTTGCTGGCAGCAATAGTTAAGCCATCCTTGTTCATCAAGTAGGTATCAAGGGCATCACTGACTCGATTAATGGTTTCGAGGTATTTATTAAGGGTTTCGATGCGATTTTCCTCAAACGGATTGAGAAGTGTACGCACGAGATTATTGTCAATCGCCAGCAATTCGGGAAGGCTTTCGTATTTGCCCAATACTCCTTGAAGATAGTTGATATAGAGCTCAAGGCGAATATTGCCCTGCGCTTTGAGATCGGCCAGGCCTCTCTTGAAGGTCCAGGTCGAAACCCCATTAAGTATCAGGATGAGGAGGAAGAAATACACCAGAAAACTGATGATTCCTTTCTGCCTTTTCGTTACCAAGTAGTTCATGTAAGTAAAGTATTGCCCGAATGGCAGCCTATGAAGCTATTTCTTGAAGGACAAGATAAAATCAATTACAAAGGACGAGGCTGATTGCTACTCTTCGAAACAATGAGAAAATAATGAAAAATCCCATCCACACCACCTTTTTTCGTTCAACCTCCGGACTTTTCTTAAGTTTTCTCCTTGTCTTGATTTCTCTCTGTTCCTGTGCGTCACCATTGACTTCAACTGCAAATCACTATTTTCCCGTAAAAAATCGGATAGATCGTGCCAGCAGCCTGGGTTTTTCAATCGCCCCCCCCTCCGGGGTCGGCTGGTATGAGAAACTTAATGATAACAGTTTATATTATTTTAAAAAAATCCAATCACAGGATTATTCAATTTACACCAAAGCAACCGAGATACATCTTGACAACACAGATCTTGAAGCCGACAGATTTTTACAATATGTCAAAAACGTAAAGAAACTCAACGCATCATCTGGGGATTTCAGAAATGTCTCTTTTCGCTACAGCCACGACAAGGAACTCTCCCCACTGTGTATTCGCTATGTTCAAGATTATGAGGATCATGGGATAAAGAACCTGAAAAAAGATGAATTCGTCAGGGTACAAAAAAATGGCCTTGTGTGCATGCATCCGGAAACTCCCAAAAATGGCATAGATATGTTCTATGTCGAGAGCATCAGACAATCACATGCACAACAGGATCAATCCTACAAAGACGAAGGCGAGTCTTTTCTCAGCAGCTTGAAATTCTATCCAGTCCGTGGTTGAGAAAGAATACCAGGGCGAATGCAGTGCGCGGGGAAATCGGCTCGGTATACCATCGGCAATCTTATCTTGTCTCGATACCAATAGCTCGAACAGCGTCCTTGACTTCCGCAATAGTCACCTCTTGCCTATGAAAAATTCCCGCTGCCAAGGCAGCGTCCGTCTGTGTCCCGCAAAAAACATCGACAAAATGCGAGGCGTTGCCTGCACCGCTTGAGGCAATTACCGGTATGGAAACAGACTGTTTCACGAGGTTTATCAGTTCCAAATCAAAACCACTCTTGGTGCCATCCCGGTCGATACAATTGAGCAATATTTCACCGGCACCCAATTCCTGACAGCTTTTGACCAATTGCACAACGTCAATATCCCGTCCTTCCCTACCCCCCTTGACTGTACACTGGTACCAGCAATACCGTTCACCGCCGGGACCAGGATGCTCCGTGGTAATGGTTGTGTGAGAAGTTTCTTGTGGAGAATGCACATACACGCGACGTGGATCGACCGAGATAACAACCGCCTGTGCTCCATAGACAACCGAAATTTGTTCTATTGAGCTTTTACCGGTCTTCACTCTCGTCTTCAAATAATCCTCTACGGCATACACAGCGTCACTGCCGATAGATACCTTGTCGGCGCCGGAGCGAAAATAGGCAGAGGCAACGTCCAGAGAAGTCGAGGCCTGGCCGGTGGCGTCGGTGAATTCTCGTATCCCGCCGCCGATAGTGAGCGGGACGAAAACATTTTCCGAAGTTTTCTCTAACACCTCCAGCATAGGTTGATCCTGCAGGGGATAATCTCGGAAGCCGGTAATATTTAAAAAGGTAATTTCGTCGGCACCCTCTTCATAATATCTTCGTGCCAATTCAACCGGTTTGCCGAGATTTCTCACTTCACCTTCATGGCGAACATCGTATTGATCGCCTTTGGTGACGACGAGATCGCCATGATCATTACTGCGAACATCGAGACAGGCAATTATTCTTTTGGCAATTTTTGTTTCCTGACCCTCCGTGGCTGGACCTGCCTGGATGGCCAGTGGAGAATTTGCGCCTTTCGCCAGGAAATTGCCGAGAATTTTCAATCCGGCTTTACCGCTTTTTTCAGGATGAAACTGAAAAGCGCTGATGTCCCCTTTTTCCACCGCAGAAACAAACTCAATACCGTAATCGGTGACAGCCAACAACCATTCTTTTTCGGTATTTTCCACCTTTGCATGGTAGGAGTGGACAAAGTACAGCTTATCATTTTCATAACCATTGAGGAGTGGAGAATTTTTCCGCAGCCTGATACCATTCCAACCTATTTGCGGGACAGAATAGGCTCTATCGGAAAATCTCACCACCTGGCCGGGAATAATCCCCAAGCCGGGAACTCCAGGTGACTCCTCGCTCCCTTCATAAAGGGCTTGGAGTGCCACACATATGCCGAGAAATGGTTTGTTTTCCAAGAGCCGCTTTTTCAGTGGCTCGATATATCCCCGTTCTTGCAATCGAGTCATAACAAGACCAAAACTGCCGACTCCGGGAAAGATCAATTTTTCAGCAGTGAGAATATCCTCCGGCGACCGCACATCTTGCACCGAATAGCCGAGCTTACGAATGGCGTTTCGCACACTCCTCACATTGCCGGCTCCGTAATCCAAAAGTGTTATCTGCATAACGACTTCACCTTCTCAACTAATATCTCTATATTTTCAAGGAGTTCACCAAAATCACAGAGTTAACTATTCTTGGTAAGGCTTATCCTCATTTTTTTTATAATAGCGGCCATGGACACAATTGCGACACAAGACTCTCCCCTCAGATATCTCATCCCTGCCGTCCTGCACCCAATCGGCACAAATTTCACATTGCACACGTCGCAGCGGTCTGCCGGGCAAATCTTCCGGAGGAATTGTTACAGACACCGACTCGACACGAAACAATTCATGTTCCGGCATGATTTTGTATGCTTCCAGCTGTCTCGCATATTTATCAGTAATTTCAGCACAGTACTTTTTGGCAAGTTCGCGGGCTTCTTCAAGAGCTGTAACACGCACTGCCCTGTTCGACTGAAGGTTTACAAAAGTTGCCGCCATTATTCCATGATCAAGCCATTTCATCGATCTTTTGCCAAGACTGCATCCGGTTACCGATTGGATTGCATCGGTTGCGCAGCGGTCAATTTCCACAATAACGTAAAGCTTTTTGCGATCCGCACCCCGGGGATCATCTATGTCCAGCAGGGACAAGGCCAACATACTCATGCGTACACCAATGACTTGCCCGGCACAGATATGACCGTGAATACCTGTCGATACTTGTAACAACTCTTCAAAAGAGTTCATTGTTCTCTTGTCCTTTCTGCAAACACAGCGTGTCGAAAATCAGATAAATCTTTCCTGCTTTTATGTATTGATAAAAAGCCATATTAGATTACTTGTCGAGAAACAGGGGTGTCAATACATAACATTCATAAAAGCAAAAAGGCCGTTCCTGAAATCGGAACGGCCTTGACGAGAGATACAAACTATCAAACTATGCTGAGCAACTCTGTTACATTATCCGTGCAAACACCTTTGCTATGCCATCTCATCCTTGTAAGCAATCGAACAGACACTGTAACCTTTTGGGAAGTTTCTGTCGCGCCAGCACATTAACAGTTACCGTATCTTTGTGAAAACAAGATCAAACAGGGATTAGTTGATAGCCTCTGACAATTTGCTGCCAGCTTTAAACTTCACAACTTTTTTTGCAGGAATTTTAATGGCTTTTCCTGTTTGTGGATTTCTACCCTGACGAGCATCACGCTTAGAAACGGAGAACGTACCAAAACCAACCAAGGTTACTTTATCACCCTTGTTGAGACTTTCAGCAATCGCCGCTAGAGTGCCGTTAAGTGCTTTTTCGGCCGCTGCCTTACTAATATCCGCTGCGCCTGCGATGCTTTCAATGAGTTCCTTTTTGTTCATGAATTCCTCCCTGCTTAATCTTTCTTTACAAGTCTAACAGGACAACGTGTGCTGCCCCCTTTCCCCTGAAGATGATGCTTTACCTAAACCCTTCTCAATTGTCAAAAAGAAACTCGTTCAAAACACTTTTTGACGAAAAAACCGCTATGCTACAACCCTTTATATTCAAGCTATTAGATCCATAACAAGGCACCATAATTGAATCGGAAATCAGAATCAAGTAATAATTCGTTCGCTTTTAAGAAGTTTTCTCTTTTTCAAGGAAAACTCAACGCCCTTTAAGACTGAGTACTACCGGAGCAAGTTGTAAAGCAAAAAAAGAGGATTGCACCCTGGCCCTGTTTTGCGGCAGAACAAAAGCTTGAATATCCTTTTCCTGCACTTCCACGAGAGTGCAGGAGGGATGCACCTTCACCCTGCAGCCTAAAAATCCTAGGTTATGTAGCAGCTGTTCTGCCGATTCTATGGTGCGCAGGGTGTCCTCGGCAATAGGAATATTCTCCGGGATCCTCGTTGCTAGACAGGAATTGGAAGGAGTATTATAATTCGTCAGGCAAAATTTTTGAGCCAGCCACCGCACCTCTGCTTTTGCCAAACCAACCTCCGCCAGAGGAGTGATGACCTGTAACTCGCTAATGGCCCGCAACCCCGGTCGCCCATCCAACCGGTCATCGCTATTGGTGCCGTCGGCAAGCACTGTGCAATCCGCAGCCACCGTGACTTCCTGCAGAGCCATGTACATTCTCTTCTTGCAAGAGTAGCAACGGTCTTGGTCGTTGACGACAAATTCCTGCCAAGATAAAGGCTCGACTGCAATTTCTCGCAAGGGGGCAGCGTGAGGAAAATTTCTTTGGAATACCGCACGGCTTTCAGCCACCGATGTTGCCGAGTTGAGAGTCGAGCGGGCATAAAGGGCGATTACATTTTCCGGTCCCAAGGCCGTCAGGGCCGCATGCAGCAAAAGAGTTGAATCAACTCCTCCGGAGAACGCGATTGCTATTTTCCGGTACTCCCTGAGTGCCTGGAGAAGCCGGTAAAATTTGTCTTCACTCTTTTGCATTGGAAAAACATCACTCCTGGCCATCCGGCAAAAATTCGGCCGGCCGATTCAACAAGAATTTACCCTCGGCAATTCTTTTTTGCAATGTCTCAGCAATTTCCCGTGCTTTGACAGTACTTGAAAGGGGCGCCGTCCGCACCTTTTTGCCATTCACCTCAATCTCTCCCGATTTCAGTTGCGCATAACTGACTTCCCCATAACTTCTGGCGATACCGTTCGTGTAGTCATAGCCGTAATCGACCACCTGGGTGAAAATTTCTTCATCGGAGACTCCGGTATACGCCGCCATTTCCGCATCGAGTATGGGGATGGGGATACCGAGTCCCAGTGCCAGAGAATTGCCGTAGCCAAGGATCGACACACCGCGCAACCACTCCGGTGACATGGCCTTGAGATCACCCTGAACCATGATTGTTCCGGCCGGTTTTTTCGGCACCCCGTTTTTCCCGCGGGGTGCTTTGGGATTATGCTGGGTCCCTTTCCAAGTCACATATCCGTTTGCCCCGCCGAGAAAAATTCTTGTTCCGACACCAATCGTCCGATAGTAAGGGTCATTCAGGAGAGGACTCAATTCTCCGGCGCTGCAGTAATTGGCATTGCGACAGTTCGGCTTCAACATGCCCATATAGGTATAGACCGCCTTGTCGGAAAGATTTACTGCACAGTTATAGTTCTGATAGCCATTTCGCGGATTGCAAAGCAAGGCATAAGGCAGATCATCCAGGCCAACTTCTTTCTTCATTTTCTTGCCGGCATAGCAATCGGTACCGTAGGCCTTGGCTTCGAGCAGGAGCTTCTTGCCACGCAACAGGTCTTCAATGACGTGCCCTCCACCATACCTGAATTCACCAGGATAGATTTTATTGAGAGGATCATCCTCGGCCGGTTCAGTGGCACCCAGATAGGCATCAACGGCAGCCAGACCAGCATAGGCCGGGACTTTATTGATCCACACCTTAGCAGCCTTAATTGTCGGTATCATTTGCCCGAAATTAAAGAACATACCCGAGGAACACATCGGTGCGAAGGTGCCGGTGGTAACAACATCAACCTTCCTTGCCGCGCCTTCCGGACCATTTTCTTTGACAATTCCAACCATTTCTTCAGCCGTGACAACAACCGCTTCGCCCGCCTTGATTCTGGCGTTTATTTCCTCATAGGTTTTTTGAATTTTCTTCTCACTCATCATGCTATCCCACGTAATAATTATTTATATAAAGAAACACGCCAATGGTATGGGCTCTTTTCGTTGCCCGGCGAGGCTCAGTATAGCCATCTTTTACACCTTGACATAGCGATTTCTTTGGCCTAATTTATTTATTCTTTGTCAATCCAGCCAACATCAAACTCTTTCGCAGTACAAATATCAAGGAGCAGCATGGAATCCGAGCAGAAAAAGGCAATTGTATCGGGACGCGATACAATTGATGCAATTGATAACAGTATATTATCCCTGCTCAAGCAACGGCTCGCCTGCGCAAAAGAAATAGGCAGGCTGAAAGATGAAGAAAACCGTGCCAAATGGGATCCTCTCAGGGAACGGCAGATTTATGACCGGTTGCTGAGGGATAATAACGAAATCTTTCCCAGTGACGCCCTCAGATCGATTTTTCATGAAATTATAACTACCTGCAGACTGTCACAAAGAAAAGCCGTCGTCGCCTTCCTGGGGCCCGAAGCTACCTTCAGCCACTTGGCCGGAGTGAAATATTTCGGCCATTCGGCCGACTACAAGGCTATGGAGACCATTGATGACGTTTTTGCCGAAGTCGATAAAGGGCGAACCAGATACGGCATAGTACCGGTCGAAAACTCCATTGAGGGTGCAGTCTTCTCCACCCTCGATTGTTTCATGAAATACAAGGTGCAAATTTGCGGCGAGGTGCAGTTGGAAATCAGCCACAATCTCGTCTGTAGGTCTGGAAATATCGAAGATATTCAGACCGTAGCCTCCCATTCACAACCGCTGGCCCAATGCCGGGAATGGTTACGAAAACATCTCCCGGCCATCCCCACCCTGCCGGTTTTCTCAACCGGCGCAGCGGCGCAGATGGCGGCCAACAACCCGAACATCGGGGCCATCGCCTCATCTCTAGCGATTACTACCTATCAACTGCAGGTGGTCGTTCAGGGGATCGAAGATTATCGCGGCAACACCACCCGCTTTCTCATCATCGGCAAAAAATCGCCATCGAGAAGCGGTTTGGACAGGACATCACTGCTCATCGGCCTCATGGACCGTCCCGGCTCACTGAACGAGATCCTCACCGCATTATCCGAGGAAGACATCAACCTGGCGAAAATCGAATCCCGGCCAATTAAAGGTAAGCAATGGAAATATTTATTTTTCCTCGATATGCTCGGGCATATTGAGGACGGTAAAATTCAAAGGGGTTGCGACAGGCTAAAAGCGATGTGTTCCTATTTCGAATGGCTGGGCTCTTATCCGCAAAGCGAAGATTTATCCACCGATTCTTGACATTTGCCCGGAACAGGATTTTCGCTCTTCTCCGTCAAACTCCTTGGACAGGACATGACCCTGCGGTTTATCGATAATGGTTTGGCGGATGCTGGACATCAGTTCCTCATCAGAAGCGCCACCACGCAGAAGCAGTTTCAAGTCGGTTTCTTTATCATTCAGTAAACACGCTCGCAATTTCCCCTCAGAGGTCAAGCGGAGGCGATTGCACTGATCACAAAAATGGTGGCTTATCGGACTGATAAAGCCAACCGCACCCTTGTTCCCGTTCGGGGTCTGCAAATCGTACATCCGCGCCGGCCCCTCACCATGCCGTGTTTGAAAAGGCGTCAGGGTTCCGATCGTGGAAATCAGAGCCTTGACCTCGGCAGAGCTGATAAATTGCTCCTTCTGCCAGGTACTTTTGTCGCCAACCGGCATAAATTCAATAAACCGAACCTGAAACGGTTGTTCGACGGCCATGCGAGCAAAGTCGACAAATTCATCATCGTTGATACCTCGCATGGCGACAACATTGATCTTGATTTTAAATCCGAGACGTTTCGCTTCAAGCAGTCCGTCCCACACGCTGGTGAAGGCGTCTTTGCCGGCGATTTTTGTAAATTTTTCAGGCATAAGGGTGTCCAGCGAGACGTTCAGGTGGCGAACACCGGCATCGAAAAGGCGCTGGGCATATTCCGCCAGCAATACGCCATTGGTCGTCAAGCGCACCTCGGTTAAGCCTTCCAGCAGGAATAATTGCTGGATAAACTCAAGAATTCCCTTCCTGACCAGGGGTTCCCCACCGGTCAGGCGTAACTTGTTCATTCCCAGAGACACGGCCAATCGCACCACCCGCAACAATTCCTCATAACTGAGCAGCTCGTTATGGTTTAATAACTTTCCGGTCTTGACCTGGTCGTCTCGTCCCTGCTCCTCCTGTGGCATGCAATACATGCATCGCAGGTTGCAACGATCCGTCAAGGAAAGCCGCAGGTAGGTAATGGTCCGAGAAAACTGATCAATGAGTGGAACTGCCGGGGAACTCTTCTTTGTCACTGGATACCACTTTCATAAATAGTATTAAAAAGGTGAAGACATTGACTTTCAACCGTGCCATCTATATACTGACGACCTCTTGCTCGCAGAAACACTAGCCCCGATAAACGGGATAAGTACCTCTACGAAATTCCTTTATTATAAACCAATAAATGAATTTCTGAGGTACTAATAACACAATCAACATTACATACAACCTGAAAAAAACATTTCGTCATGCTTGTCCTTGGCATTGAGAGCTCCTGTGATGATACAGCTGCGGCAGTTCTCGAAAATAACCGGATCCTTTCCAATGTTCTCAACTGTCAGGATGCCGTGCACGCCAAATTCGGCGGCGTTGTTCCCGAACTTGCATCGAGAAAACACCTGCAATCGATTAACCCCGTGGTGGAAAAAGCCCTGGCAGATGCCGGCGCCGAGCTCGCCGACATCGACTTGATAGCCGCCACCCAGGGGCCGGGACTGATCGGTTCCCTGCTCGTCGGGTTTTCCTATGCCAGGGCGCTTGCCCATGTGCGGGGAATACCTGTGGTAGGTGTTGACCATATGGCCGGCCATATTCTGTCGGTTTTTCTCGGTGAGGAAAAACCGACTTTCCCCTATATTGCTCTGATTGTTTCCGGTGGAACATCCTCCATCTTTCTTGCCGAAGATTTTCAGCAATTTCGGTTACTCGGTCGTACCAGAGACGATGCTGCGGGCGAAGCCTTCGATAAGGTTGCAAAGCTCTTGGGACTTTCTTATCCCGGCGGTCCCCATGTTTCCGCCACGGCAGCTGGAGGTGATCCCGGATCCATGCGTTTTCCACGGGCTTGGCTTGAGGAGCAAAGTCTTGATTTCAGTTTCAGTGGCTTAAAGACGGCGGTTCTCAATCACGTCAACCAGCAAAAAATGAATAATGTTCAGCTGCAACTGAGCGATATTTGTGCGTCTTTTCAGGAAGCGGTGGTTGAAGTTCTCGTTGAAAAATCGTTGTTCACGGCGCAAAGCCACAAGGTTCACACCTTGGTTATGGGTGGAGGTGTATCGGCAAACAAAAGATTGCGTGAGGCTTTTGCCCGTCGTTGCCAAGAAGAAGGCGTCACCTTTCATGCCCCTCTACCGCACCATTGTACAGACAATGCCGCAATGATCGCTTTCGCCGGTTACCATAAATTCATGAAATACGGAGCACTTGCAAGAGATGAGGATGTCTATTCCCGCTCCCAGCTCGGCTGACCCACATTTCTCAACTAAGGTCCACATGGTAAACTACCGAAGTCAAACTCAGAATACGCTCAAAAATCATCAACTTGCCCCCAAAAAACGTCTTGGTCAGAACTTCCTGGTGAATAAACACACGGCGGAAGCGATTGTCCGGGCCGGAAATGTCTCGGATACGGACAGTATTCTTGAGGTTGGCGTTGGACTGGGTGCGCTAACCATCCCTCTAGCTGCAACGGTTCGCCATGTTTACGGCTATGAGATTGATCGGGGTATTATCAGGTTTCACGAAGAAGAAGACGATCTTCCTGACAATGTAACCCTCGTGCACCAGGATATTCTCACTGCTGATTTCCAAAATATTTCTGAACTTTGCGGTGGTCCGCTGAAAATTCTCGCCAACCTGCCCTACTCGATTTCCAATCCATTTATCTTTAAATTAATAGACAATGCCCCGCTGATTGATAGCGCCACAATTATGCTGCAAAAGGAGGTCGCAGACCGCCTGACGGCACGGCCTTCGACGAAAGAATATGGGGTGCCGACGGTTTTGCTTGCCCATTGTGCCACAGTTAAAAAGGTCATGACCCTGAAACCGTCAGAATTTCATCCGCGCCCCAAAATTGACTCGGTGGTGATTATCATTGATTTTGCGAGTAAGCAAACGGAGAAAAAAAATAATGCGGCTTACCAAAGTGACTTCAATTTGCTGAAACAAATCGTCAGAACCACCTTTAATCAAAGACGAAAAACCATTCTCAACACCTTGAGCAATGGTGCCTGGCTTGTTGCCTCGGAGAAAATTCCTCAATCGCAAATAAAAAATCTCACTGAGTCCGCTATCCGTGCAGCAAATATTTCCCCTGGTGCCCGACCCGAAACCCTTACCATAAACGATTTCATCTCCTTGGCCAACGCCATTTCACAGTTGCAAATTCATTTAAATTCAATATATTAAACAGCCATAACATGACAAGCTCCGACTCGGATCTTCAATCCTTTTCACCGGAAAAGATTTCAAAACCCGTTAAATTTCTCATTTACAGCCATGAGCAAGCCTTTCGCCATATGACTTTGTGTCGCTCAGACAAAGAACAGCTGCTCTATATGATTACCGATGAGGTTTTATTTAATGTCTGGGATGCCCTCAGCTTGTCTATAGATCAGGACCACCGGGAGGTTTACTTCCCCTATCTTCCCCATGTCTTTGACTTACTGACCGCAACTGAGGACGGACGCGAAATCGGTGACTATCTGACTTTCATTGAGGAAACCAAAATGGGGGCAATTCATGGCGATACACTCGCACGAAGGAGAGCGTGGCGGGTAGTCAACATTTTGATGGGATACAAAACAGCCATTTTCGCACAGCCAGAGTAATATAATCATGATAACCGACTCAAAAAAAATAACCATTGTTCCTTCAATTCCTCAGGTTGTTGTTCCCCCCCATCCTCAATGGCCGCAACTCTCAACAGCAGAGTTATTTGCCTTGAAAGAACGGGTGAAGAAACTCCTGAAACAACAAAATGCGGTGCTTGTCGCCCACTATTATACGGACGGCACCCTGCAGGATCTCGCCGAGGAAACGGGCGGTTGTGTCGCCGACAGTCTGGAAATGGCCCGCTTCGGCACCAGCCAGTCTGCCGATACCCTGGTTGTGGCGGGGGTCCGTTTTATGGGAGAGACCTCGAAAATTCTCAATAATGAAAAACGGGTGCTGATGCCCGATCTCGGCGCCACATGTTCTTTGGATGAAGGCTGTCCCTACGAGCTGTTTTCCGCCTTTTGCGATCAATACGCCGACCATACAGTCGTCGTTTACGCCAATACCAGTGCTCAGGTGAAGGCTCGCTCCGACTGGGTTGTGACCTCCGGTATTGCTCTACCGATAGTACGCCATCTTGCCGATCTGGGGGAGAAAATCCTCTGGGCCCCGGACAAGCACCTTGGCCATTATGTACAGAAACTGACCGGTGCCGAGATGATTTTTTGGCCAGGCTCCTGTGTCGTGCACGAGGAATTCCGAGCCGTTGCCCTTGAACGACTGCGCAAAATCCACCCCGATGCCGCCATCCTTGTCCATCCCGAATCCCCTGAGGCCGTCATTGCCCAGGCTGATGTGGTCGGATCAACCACCGCCCTGATCAATGCGGTAGCCACCTTACCCAATAAGGAATTCATCGTGGCGACCGATAAGGGCATCTTCAACAAGATGCGCCAGGTTGCCCCCGGGAAAATTCTACTTGAGGCACCAACCGTGGGTGAAGGAGCAACATGTCAGAGTTGCGCAAATTGCCCGTGGATGGGCATGAACTCCCTCCACAACCTGGCGGAGGTTCTGGAAACCGGGAAAAACGAGATTTTTGTCAGCCCCGACCTGGCGGCCAAGGCTCGAATTCCGATCCGAAGGATGCTTGACTTTGCGGCAAACTTGAAAAAATAGCAGGGAGTTGTTGGTGTCGACCAGGCGAGCTACGAGAATGTCTTGGCAACTCGTGCGGCAGACTGCTCCTCATCCTCCAGCAGCCACTGCGAGTAGTGAGGAGCAAGATTCTGCCAGCTGAACCTGTCGGTCATCCTCTCTGCGCTTTCCATACTGAGACGGGAACCTTGCAGGATTGCCTGGGTAAGTCTTGCACTCAACTCGCACTCCCGGTACAGATGCTCTTTTGCAAAAAGTTCCGGATAGGCCAACCGCTGCGGTAAAAGCGGCAAACATCCGGCCCGCACCGCCTCGATAATGGCGATGCCAAAAAATTCATGTAAAGCCGTCGACACCACTACCTGACTCCGGCAAAGCAGGGCAACGTAGTCCGCATAAGAAGCAACATAGCCATAATGGATGATTCTTTGCCGAAAAGTATTCTTTGCTTCGGCAAAACACGGGGGGCTGTTAGGAAAGGTCTTGCCGAGAAGAATCAGGCGAAAATCGATACCCGCAGAAGCTATTTCGTTTAAAACCTGGAAGAACCGGTCGGGATTTTTGTCATGTTCCCAGCGATGATTCCAGACAATGACCGGCGGCCCGGATTCGGTATCTTTCCTTTGTCGGTCGATGGCAGTGAAATCGATACCCGGAAAAAGAATACAGCACCTTTCCCTCAACAGGTCGATGGTCCCCGACAGCCCCATTTCCGTGGCAGATTGCAGATATTTCCGACATCCCGAAAAAAAAGTTTCAGCATTGTAAGATGAATTAAAGGCGATACGATCCGAGGCAAGGGCTGAATGGAAATTGATTGCCGCAAATTGGAAGCTCTTCGAATCGGCCTGCCTTTCCGGATAATAGAATTGGTTTTCATGAAAATAGATGCAAAGCCTTGCCGCCTGGTTCCAGCCATTTACCTTTGTGAGCAAGGCGCGGAGGACGGCGATATCGACAAAGGAAGAGCACAGAACGGCATCAAACCAGCGTTTTCTTGGAGAAAGCTCGTTAATCTTCTCAATACACCACAGGGCTGAGAGTTGCATGCGCATTTTCCACTTCCGTGCCGGCAACGTAAAAAGGGTGTACTCTGCGGCGACATGGATCTGCAAGCCTTCGAGAAAGAACCGGTGCGAACCGCCGTAATAGGGTTCAAGAATAAGTACACGTTTCATTTTCGCTTGCGCACGGCCGCATTGAGAATTTTCTTGAAAGGCGTCACTTCGGCAAATTGATAGCCGCACGTCAGTGGCAAATGACCTCCGGCAAAAACCAGCGAGCTTTCCGGAAACTTTCGACAAAGATCAAGTCTCTTGTCATAATCAAGACAGGTACCCTGCGGTGTGCTCCAATCGCAGCGAAAAAGCAAAAAGCCTTGCGAATCCCTGCCAATAATCACAAATCTTCCATATTCCGGATAGTTCACGACAATTTCTTGAAATGCCTTCTCGGAGCGAAGCCAGCCGTCCCAACCTTCAAGAGAAATACTCCGACAGCACATGCCACACCCATGGCAGCTACCTGTGACCAGGATAGATTTCCCGATCATTCGTAAATAGAGATATCGAATAAAACCGGACAAGGAAAAATAGCCAAGCCGTTTCAGAAAGTGGAGTCTGCCATTGCTTTTGCTTTTTTTCATTGAAGCAGTGTCCCAACCATTGTATGAATACCAACGTTTTTCCCCGGTTTGCCGGAAACACCCTTGGCAAAACAGACGATCTGCATATCCCCTATTCCGGAGAACACCTCTGATGATCAATTCCCCTTTATGTCCGTGCGGCAGTAAGCTCCCTTACACAAGTTGCTGTCTGCCGATTCTTGAAGGCCACCAGCTCGCCGAAACAGCCGAAGGGTTGATGAGATCACGATACACTGCCTTTGTTCACAAGCATGAACAGCATATCCTCGCCAGCTGGCATAAAAAAAACCGTCCGGAGAAACTCAACTTCGAGGATAATCCGGTAGTATGGCTCGGACTGACAATCCACGAAGTACGGGAAGGTTCGAAAAACGACATGGTCGGCACTGTCGATTTCACCTCAACCTACCTGGAAAACGGCCAAATTGCCAGACTGAGAGAAAACAGCCAATTCGTTCGTGAGGATGGGCTCTGGTACTACCTGCGAGGTGAGTGCAATGTGACACGGCAAAAGGTCGAACGTAATGCCCACTGCCCCTGTGGTTCCGGAAAAAAATTCAAGCGGTGCTGTCTCCTGGCACAGTTTGCGAAATAGTTACTATGACAAGCAGCAATGCCAGCTCTGATATACTATCAAGACCAAGGGCTTAAGGCTTCTTGTTGAGAAAACCGAGCACTCTATCCAAAAGCAGATCGGCGCAGTGGAGCTTGCTGGTATGCGGCAACGTCTCCACCCCAGACGCGGAGATGACAATGATCTGATTGGATTCTGTTTCGAAACCGGTACTGTCACCACGTATATCGTTGACCGCGATGAGATCGAGATTCTTGCTGAGGAGCTTTCTTCGCCCTTCCTCCATGAGATTGGTGCTTTCCGCTGCAAAGCCGACGAGTACTTGTCCTTCCTTTTTTCTTTGCCCCAGTTCCAGAAGAATATCCGGGTTACGTTCTAAAATCAGTTCTTTGCTGATCTTTTCCTTTTTAACTTTATGTTCATAAATCTTTTCCGGTCGATAATCGGCAACAGCCGCGGCCTTGATGATCACCGAAGAATCTGCCGCATGGGCGAGCACTGCATCGTACATTTCCCGGGCGGTCTGAACTTTAAGACAGGTCACATTCGGAGGACTGGTTAGGACACTGGGACCACTGACAAGAATCACTTGGGCGCCACGCCGGCGGGCGGCTTGGGCCAGGGCATAGCCCATCTTTCCGGAGGACCGGTTACTTAAAAATCGTGCCGGATCGAGAGGCTCTCGGGTTGGGCCGGCGGTAACCAGAACTCTCACACCCTGCAAATCTTGAAGGGACAGACTTTGAGCCAGCTGCTCCTTAACACCGTCCCACTCGGCAAGACGCCCCTCGCCTTCTTCTTTGCACGCCATCATGCCACTTGACGGCTCAATGATGCCATATCCAAGTTCTTTCAATATGCTGAGATTCTTTTGTGTCGCCGGATGACTATACATCCGGCTGTTCATGGCCGGACAGACAAGGACTTTCGCCCGGGTCGCAAGTACCATAGTGGTAAGAAGATCGTCGGCAAGCCCACCGGCAAGTTTGGCAATTATATTGGCCGTTGCCGGGGCAATAACGACAAGATTTGCATCCCTGCCAAGACTGATATGCGTCATCGGATCTTCTTTAAACTGGCCGAACATTCCAGTATGCACATCGTTGCCGGACAGAGCCGCAAAGGTGAGAGGAGCTACGAATTCGGTTGCCGAAGCGGTCATAACTACCGAGATACAGGCCTCTTCCTTGGCAAGATCACTCACCCACCCGGCGACCTTGAAAGCGGCTATCGAACCCGATACACCGATAACGATTTTTTTTCCGGCAAAAACATTCTGCACCATTTCGTTGCCTCTCACTCCGACACCAGGAAATTAATATGCCCCTTTTCCCTTAAACATACAGTACACAGTTTTGATGATAATTTTAATGTCGGTCCAGAGAGAAAAATTGAGAATATACCAATCATCCATTTTCACTCTCTCATCATATTCATCAACATTCGAGCGACGGCCGACCTGCCATGGACCAGTTATGCCAGGTTTCATCGAGCAGTACCTGCCGGCACTGTCCTTGTAAAATTCATTGAGTTCATTGCCGACTATCGGTCGGGCGCCGACAACACTCATATCGCCCCGGATGACATTGATAAACTGAGGAAATTCATCGAGGCTTGTCCTTCGTAAAAACCGACCGATAGGCGTTATCCGTGGATCATTTTTCAATTTATAGCTTTGCGCCCATTCCTCTCGTAGCTCTTCATTCTCGGCGAGAAGCCTCTGCAACTCCTGGTCGGCACCCACCCGCATAGTTCGAAATTTTAAACAATTGAAGGTCTTACCCGCAGCAGTAATTCGTGTATGACGATAAAAGACCGGGCCACCATCGCTGAGCTTTATCAGCAATGCTATCAGTAAGGTCAGCGGTAAGGTACAAAGGAGCACCGCCCAGGAAAAGACTATGTCGAAACTTCTCTTCCACTCGGTGTTCGGATTGAAATTGAGAATAAGCAGATCACCCAGTGATTGAATTTCCGCATGGTGCAGACCGTAGACATACAGATCCGGCACCAGGTAGATACGAGCTCCAAGAGAACGGCACTCCCTGAGAATTCGGAAAATTTTCTTTTCCGCCCGCATCGGTAAGGCGATATAGACATAATCGATAGCGTGCAGTTCAAGAAAGCCATTGATCGCCGCGGTATTGCCGAGAATCGGTTTGCCTTTTACTTCGGTCACTGCTTCGTCGTCGATTTTGTCGTCGAAAAAGCCGATTACTTCAATTCCTGCCCAAGGCATGGTTTCCACCTGCTTGAGCAGGTTAACACCAAGATCACCTGCCCCAACGATAACCGCCCGCCGCACATTCTTGCCATTTTGACGAATAGCTCGCAGGGTTTTTCGAACAATAATATGGATGACAAAAATAAGCAGAGGGGTGGTAATCGACCAAATGAGGATCGCCACCCGGGAATAGGCAACAGAAATTTTAAAGACAAAGAAATAAAATAATAACAACCCGACAACCGTACCCCAGGCCTTGAGGATAACAATGAACTCGAGAAAATATTTCCAACCCCGCCATGATCGATACAGCTGGAAAGACTGAAAGGTAATGAAACACAGGACGAAGGTAATGAGCACCAGCTGAGTGTAATAGGGACTCCAGGGCACTCTGTACCAGAAAACCAGCAGCGCGAGATAGCCCACGGCCAAGAGACAATCAAAAAGGTGCAGGAATCTGGCGATGAGAGAACTCTGTTCCCGGAGATTAATTGACAGCATATTTCACTTCTGGTAGTCGACGGCTGCGGCAGCTGCTCCCACTCATAATCTGCAGTGTGCCTTCGTTCATTGGTGTCTCTGCCACCACAGCCTGTGCATACTTAACAGAGGCCGCAAGGCAGCAGGGAGTTGTTTGTAGGATCTTCCTAGCTTGTAACCGATCATCTTGAGCCCGCTTCGCAGGAGACAATCAGGTAGCAAAAGGTATCTTTTCTCCTTCAACAGCATGGAAAATACCGAGCGGATATATTTTACGCCGACACCCTCGGCCCGGCCATAGGTATCGAGAAGCCATTTTTCAGAGCTGTGCAGCACACCAATATCAAAAGATCGTCGCAATTCTTGGCCAAGAGAGTAGTTGTGACTGTGGTATACCGCTGCCTCGGCAACGTAAGCAACCTCATGACCGGCTGCAAGAATTCTTCCCAAAGTACAAGTATCTTCGCCAAAAATCAAACCGTTCTTGAAAAAGCCGTATTCGCTTAAGCGATCCTTTTTATATGCCGCAAAGGAGTTGGAGATAAAGATTGTCTTTAATCCGTATCGGCTGCGATCGGCATAGTTGCGCACCGATGATTCCGGTGGATAATTAAACAATCGCAGGTGTGCAGCGATGGGATTGGCGTTTTTACCGGGCAATTGCCGACCATAGGCGCATGCCACCTGCTCACGGAGAAGAAGCGGTGCAACGAGAAGTTGCAGGGCATCGCGGTCGGCAAGAATTGCATCCTGGGTAAAAAAAACAAGAATCGTCCCGCGAGCCTGTTTCGCTAGCGCTGTTCTCGTCCCACCATGATCAAATGCTTCTTTTTCAAGGATACTGACTTTGGCGCCGGCTGCCCGGCAAAGAGCAACGGTTTCATCCTCCGATGAAGAATCGCCAACGAGAATTTCATCAGGCTGCACATGCTGTTTGTTCAGGGCGGCAAAAAAATCACCAAGCGTATCCGCACCGTTACGCGTCGGAACAATAACGGAGATGGTAGGATGAGTGCTGATATTACTCATGCCTTAAAGACGAAAGACCTTAACCAAAAACAGTTTCAACAAGGCCCACGCCATAGCCGGCCCCGGATGCTTACGATACAGCAGAACCTCATTTCCAGCCGCCATGACACGCAGGTGGTAATTCATCTTCCGCCTCTTTTTCGCCCAGCCCCGACAATGGTGGGCAATAAGCCGTGGATCGTAGATCAGTGCCCAACCTGCAGCTCGCACACGCAAACAGAGTTCAATATCTTCTTTATACAAGAAAAAAATCCGGATCGAAGACATCGCCCTTAAACGGCGCCAAGGCTCTCAGGCGACAGCACAAAAGTGCCCCGCAAAGTGCCGGGGGAGCGGCAATAAGATCATACTGCCCCCGGTCTTTCTGACCTTGCCCCCGATCGTACCAGCGTCCGTACCAGCGCCTGAAAATACCGGCAGAATCGATCTTTCCGGACGGTTTCATAGTTTCCAGGTCATATCCGAGAAGCTTCCCGGAAACTATTGCCGCACCGGGGTTTTCGTTCAAAACGTTGACGGCTTGGGCGAGAAAATCCGGAGGAAGAAAGGTGTCCGGATTCATGAAAACAACCATTCCTTCCCGGTCAACGACTATCTCTTTGAAACCGATGTTGTTGGCCCGAGAAAAGCCAACATTCTCAACCTTGATGATTTTCGTTCCCACCAACTGAGATACATCATCAAGGTATTGCGTATCCGTAGAACCACTATCGACGATTGCCAAACCCTTGATCGGCACGGTCTGTTTTTCCAGGTGAGCAAGGCAGAGATTCAACTCGTCAGCTGAATTATGAGTCACTATAACAACATATACCGGGATAGCCATACTCTGTGCAGTCGTGCTTATAAAAAGAAAAATTTACAATAACAAGATAACAGAAAGTTATTCTTCCCCGCCGCGGTCCGTCTGGCCATAATGGAGCCAACGGCCTCTCTTTCTGCAGTTTTGATCATGGTGGCAAAGACCGCAGGAGAAATCAAAGTACCACACTTTTGCAAGGCCTGCCCCTTTTGATAGAAATGCGGAAACATGCGCAGCCCCTCATATAACCCAGCCAGATACGGCAAGACCATACCTTTTTTTACACAAAAAAGCAGCCAGGCCAATTGATAGACGATAATAGCCGGGAGAAACCGTAAAAACAATCGCAGGGGATAATTTTTAATCAGTACGGAGATATTGTTGCGGGTGGACAGACGGACGGTAAGCGCATTAATCTTCGAACCGGAACTGGCACTACCAATATGATAAACTATTGCATCGGCGATAAACATGCACCGAAAACCGTGTCGTCTTGCTCGCATATTGAGATCGACGTCTTCAAGGTAGGCAAAAAAATCGGCATCGAAAATACCCACTTGGTCAAAAAAGGTTTTATTGAAGAGTGCAGCCCCAGCACATGCCCCAAAGGTTTCTCGATCCTTTCGGTATGCATCGTCATCCCGCTCCATCGTCCCGATACGATAGCCCACTCCGCCCCTCAACACCGCATCTCCCGCACCGTCAATAAACTGTCGCTGATGATAGTTCATCATCTTCAGAGCAAACAGCTGAAAATCCGGGTAGCGCTCCACCGCCAGCCTGAGTTTTTCCAGACAATTCTCCGCCACCTCCATATCATTGTTGAGGAGCAGCAACCAAGGGGCGACACTGACTTCAATACCCTTGTTTATAGCAACGCTAAAGCCGGTATTATGGTCAAGCTCGACCAGCCTGACCTCGGGAAAAGAGTCTTCAACCAGTTTTATTGAACCATCATTTGAACCGTTATCGACAACGATGACCCTGAAATTGGAAAATGTCTGTTGCCGGAGTGACGACAAACAATGTTCCAACAAACCTTTGCCATTCCAATTTGGAATAATGATTTCAATCAACGGATCATGACCGACCATCGGTCTCGATACCCTCAGGTGTTATACTGTCAGTTCGGAAAACTTTCTTGACATGATACACCGGTTTGTTTTGAGATTCGTGGTAGGTTCGAGCCTGGAGCTCAGCAATCAAACCAAGTGAAATAAACTGAATACCAACAAAAATCAGCAGAACGGCAAGAAAAAGCAGGGGCCGATCAGATAGGGGAACCCCCATGAACTGGCGCTGAAAGGTCATGATCAAGGCGATGAGAAAACCAATGCCGCCGGAAACAACACCCATCAGCCCGAAAACCTGTATTGGTCGAGTCGAATAACTCAACAGAAACTTTACCGTCATAAGATCGAGGATAACCCTGATTGTCCGTGATATTCCAACCTTTGATGAACCGAACCGCCGCGCCCGATGGTTTACCTTGACCTCAGTGAAATCGATGCCCATGCCGCTGGCAATTGCCGGGATAAAACGATGCATCTCGCCATAAAGCTTAACACTCTTAATCACCTCCTTGCGGAATGCCTTGAGAGTACAGCCGTAGTCGTGAAGATTGACTCCTGTCACTTTTGAAATGATTTTGTTGGCTATAATCGACGGTAACCGCCTGTTTATAAAAGTATCCTTGCGGTCAAATCGCCAGCCGGTAACTATATCATTGCCGGCCTTAATCTGGTCAAGCAGAAGGGGTATGTCTTTCGGATCATTTTGCAAATCGGCGTCCATCGTAATGATCACATCCCCCTGGGCATAATCAAAACCTGCCGCCATAGCCGCTGTCTGACCGAAATTTCTGCGGAAATTGACTACCACCACATGGCTGTCTTGCTTTTGCAGATCGCATAAGCACTCCAGGCTCCGATCGGTGCTGCCATCGTCAATGAAGAGGATTTCATATTCATTTTCAAGAGGGTCAAGGACTTCCTTCAACTCTTGATACAGAAGAGGAATATTCTCTTCTTCATTTAAAAGTGGAATAACAATTGAGAGTAACACAGTGAAGTCTCCAAAATAATGTATTGAGGGAGCAACCGAACTTCAATGAAAATTTAAAAGATTTCTTTCATACCATAGCTTTTCTAAATGACCAAGAAGAAGTCGTATGACGCTTATTTCCTGCCTTCAGCCTTTTCTGCCTTAATCCAGCCGATTCGAATGAAGTATTGCTGACCACTGTCCCGCCATCGTTGACATTGATCGTCGGTCCGTTTTTTTGGATAATTTGCAGAAGATTCCTTGTCAACCCGACAAACCCCTGAATCGATATCATCCAGGCGATAGAATTTACAGCTCAGGCAATACCCTTTTGCACCCTTCATATTGACTCTTCGATGGTATGAGGTAGAATTTTATGTATCAATTTTCCGATGACAAGCAAACGGAGTGTCTTTGATGGGCGTAAGTATATTCAACGGGATCGAAAGAACAGCCAACTCTCGCAATTCGAATGCTCATTCAAATCGTTGGGCAAGACTTTTCCAAATCAGCCACCTGAAACAATTCCGTCGGGTCGGCAGATGCACAACAGTTAGCCCCCTTTACACTTCCTTGTTGATATGTTCGACACAACTCATCAAGGTTGCGGGCGAGTCACATTGCAAGGCGGTGACCTTTATTCCCTTCGGGGCGATTTTCTTCATCATCCCCTTCAACACCGTTTTTGGACCGACCTCGATGAAGGTATCCACCCCATCGGCAAGCATGGCCTGGATGATTTCACACCAGCGAACCGGTGAACCAATCTGCCTGGACATCATATCTTTGATTTTCCGTGGGTCGCTTTCCAAGCCGGCGGATACGTTGAAATATACAGGAATTGTCGGAACCTTAAATGCAATATCGGCCATAAACTCGGTAAAATCGGGAATGGCCGCCGCTACCAGAGGGCTATGGTTGGCGACACTGACGTTCAGTGGAATAACTTTTGCGCCTTTCTCTTCGGCCAATCGACTTACCCCATCAAGGCCCGGCAAAGAACCGGAAATGACAATCTGCTCCGGTGTATTGTGGTTGGCGGTGGTCACTACTCCGTCTCCTTTATAGCCGTCGATGATTGCCTGAAGGGTTTTGATGTCAAGACCGAGGACCGCCCGCATTCCCCCGGGATTTTTTATTCCCTCTCGTTCCATAAGGGTGCCGCGTTTGCTGACCAGACGGACGGTATCCTCAATGCTCAGCACTCCTGCGGCACAAAGCGCCGAATACTCGCCCAGGCTGTGGCCGGCCAGACAACTCACGACAGCATCCTCTCCAAGCTCTTGTTGTACTCTCCGCCAGCATATGAGATTGGTAATGGTTATTGCAGGTTGCAGGTACGCCGCCCTGGTCAATTCTTCCATGGGTCCTTCGGCACAAAGAGTACCAAGCGGTATCTCGCAGGCCGCTTCGGCCATTGCCATAAGAGCGGCACTTGCCGTGTCTTCCTTGATAAACTCCTGTCCCATCCCTAAATATTGCGACCCTTGGCCGGGAAATAGCACCGCTATCTTCATTGTTGCTCCCTCACTTCCTTCGTTCTCACTTCAAAAAAATTTAATACAAGAAACAAACCCGCACCGATACAGATCGTCGAATCGGCGACATTGAATGCCGGCCAGTGGTAGCGACCAATATACAGATCGAGAAAATCGATAACAGCGCCGAAACGTATCCGGTCGATGAGATTACCCGCTGCACCGCCGGCAATGAGGGCTAAGGCCAAGACGTAGTACCTATTGACTTTGCGGAGTTTCAGGTATGCTATGCTCAGCCCCACCATTGCCAGGCCTCCTACTCCAAGAAAAAAATAGTGGCGCCACGGTGAATCGACATTTGCCAAGAGACTAAAAGCAGCGCCACTGTTGGTAACATGCACCAAATTAAAAAAGCCGGGCACGACCTGCAACGATTCATACAAGCGTAAGGAATCGACGACCCAAGCCTTAGTCAGTTGATCGAAGGCAATGGTACAGAGGATAATAGCGAGATATACCAAGATGTTGTCCCGTTTTTACAGCTGCATTTCCGCCAGCACAGCGGCGCAGCGATGACAAATCGCCGGATGCTCAGCAATCGTTCCAACCGATGTCGATCGTATCCAACACCGCTCGCACTTCTCCCCTTGAGCTGGCTGTACTTGCACTATCATCTCCGGGATCTCTTCACTGCTAAAGCGTATGCCGGCAATCGGACTATCCTGCTGGAGTACGGTCAGTTCGGAAATGATTGATATCTCCTTGAGAGTATTCCATTCCCCGATCATAAAACTCATCAATTCGCCACCGGCGGTGATCAGGACCTCCGCCTCCAGGGAATGGCCTATAACTTTTTCTCGCCTGGCCATTTCCAGGGCCTTGGTGATCTCCGAGCGAACCCGGATGAGTTTCGTCCATTTTTCCATCATCGGCTCGTCGCAGGCAATTTTTTGTGCTGGTGCAAACTCGACAAAATGAATTTCCCGCTCAATGGGACCATTGTCACCAAGACCATGCAAGGCGTTCCATGCCTCGACGGCAGTGAAACAGAGAATGGGGCTCATCAGCCTCAACAGCCCATCAAGGATATCATATAAGGCCGTCTGAGCCGAACGTCTTGCATGAGAATCGGTAGCCGAAGTATAAAGTCGATCTTTCAGGATATCGAGATAAAAGGCGCTCATGGTGGTGCCGCAGAAGTAGTTCAAACTCTGATAGATGGAGTGGAACTCATATCTTTCATAGCCTTGCCGTATTTTGCTCTTCAGTTCTTCGAATTTTGCCAGAGCCCAGCGATCAATTTCCGGCAGTCGGCTATCGGCAACTCGGTGCTTTTCAGACTGGAAATCACTCAGGTTACTGAGAAGATAGCGAATGGTGTTACGAATTTTCCGATAGGCATCGGAAACCTGTTTAAGAATCTCGTCGGAGACCTTGACATCATCGCGGTAATCTTCACTCGCCACCCAGAGTCTGAGAATTTCGGCACCGTATTTTTCTATCACCTCTCCAGGGGCGACCACATTGCCCACCGATTTGGACATCTTTCGACCCTGGCCGTCAACTACATACCCGTGAGTCAGTACCCCTTTAAAAGGTGCCCTGCCCCTGGTGCCGGTTGACGCCAGGAGCGAGCTATGGAACCAGCCCCGATGCTGATCGCTGCCCTCCAGGTAAAGATCGGCCGGCGAGCTGAGTTCTTCACGCTCTTCTAGAACGGCGGCATGACTTACTCCGGAATCAAACCATACATCGAGAATGTCTTCCTCTTTTACAAAATCCTTGGCGCCGCACTTCTGGCAGATGCTGTCCGCGCCGACAAACTCCTCCGCAGGATGGCTGAACCAGGCATCAGCCCCCTCCTTTCGGAAGAGCTCGTCTACCTTGTCAATAAGTAACTTGGAAGTTACTATCTCGCCGCAGGACCGGCAACTGATAACCGTGAGAGGCACGCCCCAGCTTCGCTGCCGCGATAAACACCAGTCGGGCCTTCCCTCGATCATCGAATAAATGCGCTGCATTCCCCATGACGGAGTCCATTGCACACTCTCGATGGCGGCTAAAGACTTTGACCGCAAATCATTATTCTCCATGGAGATAAACCATTGCGGGGTGGCCCGGTACATGACCGGCTCCTTGCACCGCCAACAATGCGGATAGCTATGCCTGATGGAGTTTTCCTTCAGCAAAGCTCCGGAAGCAGCCATGTCGGCGGTTATACTCTTATTTACCTGGGGCACCCGCTGGCCGACATAAAGCCCAGCTTCTTTGGTGTAAATTCCCCCGTCGTCAACGGGCGACAGAATATCCAAACCGTATTTCAAACCAGTCAGGTAGTCGTCAGCGCCATGACCGGGGGCGGTGTGCACACAACCGGTACCGGCATCGGCAGTGACATAATCGGCCAAGACCAGAAGAGAGTCGCGATCCATAAAGGGATGCCGACATTTGCGGTTTTCAAAAGACCTTGCCGCAAAGGTGCCGAGGATGGAATAGTCACTCACCTCCGTTGCCGCCATGACACTCGCCACAAGATCTTCAGCAACGATCCAGATCTCGCCGCCGACCGCTACCGCCGCATAGATGTACTCGGGATTGAGTGCGATGGCCAGATTGGCCGGCAGGGTCCAGGGCGTGGTCGTCCAGATGATAAAGAATACCTTGTCGCCGACAAGCGAGGGATGGATATCAGAGAAGTCTTCAGCTGCAGCAAATTTTACATAGATGGATGGCGAGGTATGGTCGGCATATTCCACCTCGGCTTCGGCCAGAGCAGTTGTGCAGGTAGAGCACCAATACACCGGTTTCCGGTTGCGAATAACCGCGCCGGACAGCAGAAATTTATTGAATTCCCTGGCAATTGCCGCTTCGTAGGAAAAATCGATAGTCAAATAGGGTTTATCCCAATCCCCCAGTACTCCGAGCCGTTTGAATTGCTCCTTCTGAATTTTAATCCATTTGTTCGCATATTTTCGGCAAGCGCTGCGTTTCGAAAGTTTAGGAATGGAGTGTTTTTTTTCCCCCAGCTCCTTATCGACATTATGTTCGATAGGCAGCCCGTGGCAATCCCAACCTGGAACATAGGGGACATTAAAACCAGCCATCCTTTTCGATCGGAGGATAATATCTTTGAGAATTTTATTAAAAGCCGTACCTAGATGAATATTGCCGTTGGCGTAGGGTGGGCCGTCATGGAGAATAAAGAGGGGTTTACCCGTGGCGTTTTCCTGGATGCGTTGGTAAAGGTTCTCCTTGTCCCATCGTTTCAAGGATTGGGGTTCTTTCTGGGCAAGGTTTGCCTTCATATTGAATCCGGTTTGCGGCAGATTAAGGGTATCCCTATAATCCATGTTCTTCTCCTTCAAAAAAATCTCCATTCGGCCAGCGCTTCAGGGTGCTTAAGGTCCGACACATTTATCATAACTGCAGTCGCCTTTCTCAACTGCGAAACCTACAACAATAACAACTGCTAGCCAAGTTGCAAGAGTAAATTGGCGACCGGTTCGTAAGGCATATGAAATCCACGGAAACAGCTTTTCAGTTTGCAAAAACCGTGCAGGACATTCCCGCGGTTGACGAATTTCGTCTCTCCGACATCTGATAGATTGCGTTTCTTTGGGAAATACTTTATGTTTTCCCAGATTTTACTAAAAAAATGGAACTTTGTCATATCACGCCAACAATCGCGAAATCCGCCCAATCCATTGGTTATTCGATTATTCGGTTTCAACTACCGGACGATTTCTATTATTCGGATACAACGGTAATAAATGAAAACAGATTCAAACAACGGCTCGGAGACAATGATCGAATTGATCAAAGTGTCCAAAGAATACCCACCCGACGTTGTTGCCTTGAAGGATCTCTCCGTGTCTATCGCCGGTGGCGAGATGTTCTTTGTCATCGGTATGAGCGGTGCCGGAAAAACGACCTTGCTGAAACTTCTTTGCAGCATGGAAACACCCAGCAGCGGCCTCATTGAAATTTCCGGGAAACCAATCAACCAACTCAAAGGCTTCCAGCTCGCCAGACTTCGCCAAAAAATTGGCGTGGCATATCAAGACTTCAAACTGCTCACCGATCGAACCACGGCTGAGAATGTCGCCATTTCCATGGAAGTATCTTATAAGAAACCGCAAATCATAAAGAAGAGGGTGAGAGACCTCCTTGATCAACTCGGCCTTACCGACAAACACGATACGATTACCGGTGAATTATCTCGTGGAGAACAACAGAGGGTCACGCTGGCCCGGGCTATAGCCAACTCACCTACCATGATTTTAGTCGATGAGCCGACCGGCAACCTTGATGCCATCACCACCGAGAGAGTCATGAACCTGCTCAACAAGTGCAACAAAGCAGGAGCGACTATTGTTATCGCCACCCATGACGATTCAATCTATCGTCACACCTCGCACAGGGTCATGGAACTTCGTAAAGGTCGACTCCACATGATAACCGGAGGAATACTATGAGCTTCTGGCTCACCGTCTTCAGGCAGGTTGGCCGCAATATTCGCCAAACCTGGGCTTCCCAACTCATGACCCTGCTCACCGTCAGTCTCTCGGTGCTGATCTTTGCTTTTTTTTACCTCATATACGCCAACATGCTGACGTTCGGAGAAAAACTCGGGGATGACCTCAGCCTCATCGTCTATCTTGAGGAGGAACCCGGCCCTGAATTGCAACAGCAGTTGACAAAGAAAATTACTACCTTCGACGAGGTGGAAAAAATCCGTTTCATCACACGAACAGAGGCATACCAGCGTTTTGCTCGTCAACTCGGCGAGAATCAGGATGTTCTGAATGACATGCCGAAGGACTTCCTTCCCCCTTCGATCGAGGTTGTCCCCTTGAAGAACCTGCGGAGCCTCAATCAGGTCAAGCTCTTTTCCGCGTATCTGTCGCGACTTCCGGGAACCCTCAAGGTGCAATATGGACAGGACTGGGTTGAAAGGTTTTATTATTTTACCCGGCTTCTATCGATCATCGTGCTCCTCAGCGGCACACTCCTTATTCTTACAACTATTTTCATGGTAGCCTACACCATTCGTCTCACCATCCTCGGTCGACAGGCGGAACTAGAGCTCCTCAAACTTGTCGGAGCTACCAATAACTATATCAGGACCCCTTTCCTGCTCGAAGGCCTGCTCCAGGGAATCATCGGGTCCTCTATCGGCATTATTTCTCTGTACGCCCTGTATGAATGGATCAAACTGAGATTTTCCGGTCCCGGTTTCTTGAATCTTTTTGAATTTTCCTTCTTTTCGCCTGTCGTCAGTATTACCATTATTTGCGTTTCCATACTCCTCTGCACCCTTGGAAGTTATTCGACCATGCAGAAGTTTTTGCGTATTTGAAAACACCTCTTCTTTTCAATCAGACTATGAGATTCAGCGCTTTTTGCATTACTAAGGGCATTAGCCGAATCTCCCTCGTCTGGCAAAAACACCTCGCCGGTCTGGGTAGCCTCGCAGTCTTTGTTATCTTTACCCTGCAAACTCTTACGACACCCTCCCTCTTCGCCGGTCAAGCTGATGCCGATGCTCCTGAGAACAAGGAAGTCAGCAGTTTCAGAATAAAAATCCGCCGGCTTCAGCAGGGAATCTTGCACAAAGAAGATCAGATCTCCGAAACCGAATCCAAGGAACAGAATATTCTCGCTGAGCTTGAGGTTCTTGATAAAAAAATTGTCCAACAACAAGCCAAACTTTCCGAGCTTGAAACAAAAATGCGCAGGCAACAAACCCTTATAGACAAGGAAGAAACTGCCTTGGGCAAGATCAGAGGAGAGAAAGGCATCGTCGAAGACCACCTCAAAAAAAGGATCGCAGCTTATTATACCATGGGTGATATCGGTCTCTTGAATGTAACCTTTTCCACGCAAACCCTTCCCGAACTGCTCACTTTCCATGATGCTTTTGATGTTCTTATAAAGTACGACCAGGATGTAATTAAGGTGTACAGAGACACCATCAAAGAAATGGAACGAGCGAAAGCGGCACTTGATTTAGAAAAAGCGATTCTTCAAGAATTTATCAATCAGACGATTGCTGAAAAGGAAGTACTCGAAAACACCAAAGCCGAGAAACATCTTCTTCTCACCCAGGTTCGAACCCAGACAAAGCTGCATAAACAGGCGGTTGATGAGATGCAGCAGGCCTCGGAGGATCTGACCAAATCGATTGTCGCGATAAAGAGCAAAAACCAAGTCGAAGATCAAGGTTTTCTCGCCGACAAAGGCAACCTCCGACCGCCGGTTGATGGCGTGCTCGTCACCCTCTTCCAGCAGGAGAAGGTCAATAAGTTGGGGATTTCCAGAAAATCTCTGGGCATTGAATTGCAAGCCCCGGACGGCACCAGTATTGTCGCCGTGGGTGATGGTGAAGTTATTTTTTCAGGTTATTTACGTGGCTATGGAAATACGGTTATAATACATCACGGCTTTCAATACTATACTGTGACCTCGAGAATTGAGAAAATCCTGGTTACCAAAGGACAGAAAATCAAGAGAGAGGACACCATCGGAATAATGGGCGGCACCGCCACCCTTTTCGACGATGGTATTTATTTTGAAATTCGTCATGGTAGCCAATCCTTGGATCCACTCATATGGTTAAACCCAAACAGACTGAAAACCTCACACGAACACTCCGGTGAACCGCCCAACCAAGGCAGTTCCGTTCAATAATACCTTTGACAGATTCGAGGAATTCCATGTTTACCTCAGTAAAACATCATAGACTCACCTTCTCGTTGCTATTCGTTGCCTTTTGCTTGTTCAGCCGTCCGCTTTCCGCTGAAATCTCTCAGGCCGATAAGGAGTCTACCTATAAACAGCTGGAGCTTTTCTCAAATATCTTGAGCATCCTGCAAGAGAACTACGTAGAAGAGATCAACACCAAGGAAGCTCTGAATGGGGCAATTCGCGGACTCCTGTATTCTCTCGATCCCCATTCTTCCTATTTGGCCCCTGAAAGCTTCCGGGACCTCCAGGAGGAAACACGTGGTTCATTCTCCGGTATCGGCATTGAGGTAACGATCAAAAACGATCTGTTGACAATTGTCAGTCCCATCGCCGACACCCCGGCCGATGAGGCCGGACTTAAAGCCAACGATGTAATCCTTGAAATCGACGGGAAAAAAACGAAAAACATGGGTCCCTATGAGGCTATTGAAAAACTTCGTGGCCCGGCAGGTACCTCGGTGACCCTGTCAATCCACCGGGAGGGCTGGGACGAGTTGAAGAAAATGACTGTAAAAAGAGAGGTGATTCCCGTTCAGTCGGTCAAGGCGGAATTCCTTTCTCCAGGTTTTGTTTACTCGCGAATCACCAAATTCCAAAGCCATACCGGCAGCGAATTTAAGACAAAATTGCAGCAGCTGAAGAACGAGCGACAAATTGACGGTCTGATTCTCGATCTCCGCAACAATCCCGGTGGCTTGCTTCATCAAGCGGTAAGTGTTGCCGATATCTTCCTGGAAAAAGGTAAAATAGTCTACACCAAAGGTCGAAAACCCGATCAAAATACCGTGTTTACCGCCCATGCCAGTGGCGAAACACGTCAATATCCCTTGGTAATTCTTGTCAACGAAGGCTCGGCAAGTGCAGCAGAGATCGTCGCCGGAGCAATTCAAGCCCATAAGCGGGGTATTATTGTCGGCACGCAAACGTTTGGCAAGGGGTCCGTTCAGACCATCATCCCTCTACCGGATGGTGCCGGCCTGCGAATGACAACAGCAACTTACTACACCCCCGATGATCGATCTATTCAAGCCAAGGGAATAACTCCCGATGTCGACGTACCCTTCGTCCCCTCTGTGCCACCGGACAAAACAAAATCGGAGAAAAAGCTTGTTAAAGAGGCTGATCTTACCAACCACCTTCCGGGCCTGTTACCGGAGAAAGGTAAAAAAGTGGATAATGAGGCATCGAAATTGGAGGAGCGACTGCAACAGGACAACCAGCTGCGCACCGCTTACAATATTGTCAAAAGCCTCACTCTTGTCACCGGCAACAACAAAAGTAATGACTAACGTTCAAGTTCCTTAAGAAAATGCTTATCCTGTGACCAGTTTCTGTGAACTTTAACCCACAGTTTGAGCAGGATTTTTCCACCAACGAGAGCCTCCATGTCTTTTCGGGCCGCCGTTCCTATGCTTTTCAGTTTCTGCCCGCCTTTGCCGATGACGATGCCCTTTTGCGAATCCCTGTCGACAACAATGGCGGCATGAATGGTTACCAGATGCTTTGTTTCATCTTCCTTGAAGGATTCAATGAGAACCGCTGTGGAATAAGGGACTTCTTGCCCGGTCAAAAGAAACACCTTTTCTCTGATGATTTCGGCACAAAGAAAACGCTCGCTGGCATCGGTTGGAATATCTTCGGGAAAAAGCCGAGGTCCCAAAGGCAGAAGTTCGAGAATTTCCTTTCGCAGACGGTCCAGACCGTCATCACGAAGGGCGGAAACGGGTATTATCGCCTTGAACGGAAACAAACCGGAGTAGGCCTCAATCATCGGCAGAATGAGTTTCCGGTCAATGAGGTCAACTTTATTAAGGACCATGATTGCAGGTCCCTTGATTTGCCGGAAATAAGAGACCAGCTCTGCCTGCCGGTCTTCTTTCTGCTTAGCGGGCAGCGGTAATGAGACATCGACCAGAAAAAGGACGAGATCGACTTCCGCAAGGCTATCCATGGCAATCTTCACCATTTCGATATTAAGCGGCTCGCGAGATTGGTGGAGACCGGGAGTGTCGAGAAATACTATTTGATATTCCTGTTCATTTACAATCCCCACAATGCGGTTACGAGTGGTTTGCGGTTTCGGGGTGACGATGGAAATTTTCTGACCGAGAAAATGATTCATCAAGGTTGATTTCCCGGCATTTGGCGGGCCGACAATGGCTACCATTCCTGATTTCACTGGCTTATTCGAAAGAGTCATAGAAGAAAATTGCTAATACTTACAGAAGGAGAATAATAAGTGTGGGCAAAATTTCATTCCACACTATACTGTCTGACGTTTAACCAAGAGACATGGACAAAAACGTAAGATTACAATTTTAATACGCCCTGACGTACGTACTTATACCATTTCCAAGATATGCGGAATAGAAATAATACTTTTGGGCAAAAAGGCTTGGAACGGTTAGTGTGTCAATGATTGTTGCGGGAAAGCTCATAGAATATCTTGATAACGGCAAGTTTGTCTGTGCGTTGGTGATGGAAAGCCAGCCCAAACGACTTCGGCTTATCAATCAAAACGGCCGAGAGGTCAATCTCCCAATATCGCGTGTCATCCACTGCTCAAACCACACTCACCCTACCGGTGCCAGCCGGGATAGCCTGACCAAACAACTCCTTGAAACCACGGAAAAACGATGTTCTCTGATGAAAGCTGTCAATCTACAAGAGATCTGGGAACTCATCACCGAAGATGGTTCTCATTCTTTTGCTCCTGCTTTTCTCGCTGAACTGACCTTTGGCGAGGTGGCTAACGACGATTCAATTTCTGCATTTCTTCGCTGTGTGTTCGAGGACAAACTGTATTTCAAATACAAAGAAGGTCTCATCTTAGCCAATAGTCCCGAGAAAGTTGAACAGCTGCAAATTCAATCAACCAAAGAAGAAAAACGACAACAACTCATTGAAGAGGGTACTGCCTTTATAACCAAGGTCCTCAAAACCAACGCTCCTTCGGAAAAACTCGGATCAATGGAGGAGGACACGCTGAGAATTCTCCGCGATTACTATCTTTTCGGTAGCGAATCAACCGAGGCCGATCTTGCCCAAAAATTATTAAAAAATGCCAGCCTCCACAAGCCTCACGATCCTTTTCATCTGCTTGTCAAATCCGGTGTTTGGTCGGCCAATGAAAATATTCCTCTTCTCCGCCATCAACTGCCAGTCAACTTCTCTTTAACCGCCCGACAGCAAGCCGAACTCATTCTGCAACGCGGTCAGGAGGAATTGTTTCATGATCCCGGCAGAACAGATCTCACCCATCTTCACCCCATCACCATTGACGGACCCACTACCCTGGACTTTGATGATGCTCTCACTGTTCTGGAACAGGACGGCAATTACCTGGTTGGTATACATATCTCTGATGTAGCCCATTACGTCCGTCCCGGGGACCCGTTATTTTTGGAGGCAATGCGCCGAGGCACTTCCATCTACTTCCCTGAGGGTCAGATCCCCATGCTGCCCCGCCACCTCTCCCAGGGGATATGCAGCCTTATCCAAGATGAAACCCGCGCCACCGTCAGTTTTATGGTGCTGCTCTCAGCTGATGCTGAAGTACTGAAAGTGAGGATATTTCCGTCAATCATCAAGGTAAAGAGACGTCTCACCTATGACGAGGTTGACAGGATGCTGGATTCCGATCCGGAAATACGGCTTTTGGATATGCTGCGCCGCAAACTCCGGTCGCGACGTCTCAAACACGGAGCACTGTTGTTGCCGTTTCCCGATGTTAATGTTTTTATTGACCATCAGGGTAAAGTACACGTCAATCTCACAAAAAGTGACACCCCGGCGAGAACTATAGTGTCGGAAATGATGATTCTGGCAAACAGCGAAGCCGCAAAATATGTGGCTGATCGCATGGTCCCCGGCCTGTTCAGATCACAGCCGGCGCTGCAGAACCGGATCGTCTTCGGTGAGGATGACGACCTTTTCCAGAATACCCTGCAACGTAAGAATATTCCTCGCGGTGAGCTTTCCACTACCGCCAAATCGCACAGCGGCCTAGGGGTATCCCATTACACAACTGTCACTTCACCGATTCGTCGATTGCTTGATCTGGTGATGCAGCATCAACTGAACTCCATCATTCGCCGCCAGGAACCCTGCTTCACCGAAGAAATGTGCAAGGATTTCACATCGGTCCTGACCCGCACTCTAGCGACTGCACAAATTGTCCGTCAACAGCGGCAGCGATACTGGCTGCTCAAATATCTTGCCGACCGCCAAGGTCAGTTTATTGATGCTCTGGTAATTCAGGCCAGTCCCAAGCGGATCAATCTTCTCCTTACCGACATCCTCATGGATATTGATCTGCCTCCACCGGCTGGAAAAAGCATGAGTCCAAACACTTTGGTTAAAGTGCAGATTGTCAAATCCGATCCACTTGACAATATTATTCGCTTCGACTGGTGATCAATTTCCCTCCCGAGGTTTGTCTTTATCCGACTTTATTTTTATTTTTGATCCTTTGACAAATCCCTTTGGAACAGGTGGACAGTCTACGACCATTTTACTGCCATCAACCTCCACCACCGTGCATTTTCCACTTGCCGCAGGTGCGTCGTTGCCACTCATGAGTACCACCGCCAATATACAATACAAGCCAAACACCTTTTTCATCTGAGCCTCCATCTCATTCACCAGACCGCCTGTCATTTCTCTCTGAAAAATACAACTCTCCTTGTCGAAGAGATAGTAGACATCGGGTGAAATCGCCCCATGTCTCGTAACCAAGTTATTCTTTACCAACAACTCAAGAGGAGGCTCAACGGGAATTAATTCTTTAATGGATGAGCAGAAGTTGGTATATACATAGAAACAAAGCTCAATTCTCAGGATCTCGCAAAAATCTGCAGGTGCAGAGCAGCGCAAGAACCTCTTCTCTTAATTTACAGAGAACTACAGATGACAGACAATTCGATTCCTGGCCCGATGAGTATGGTAAAAGTTGACGGGTCGAAAATTAAACGTCTGCGTGAAGAGCAAGGATTAACTCAACTCTATCTGGCAACCGCTGTTCATGTCACCACCGACACTATTTCGCGGTGGGAAAATAAACGCTATCCCAGCATTAAAAAAGAAAATGGTATTAAACTTGCCGAAGCCCTCAATGTCCAGCTTGAAGACCTGTTGGAAGAGGATGAAGCTATCGAATCACCAACCCCGACCATTGCCGATCCCACTCCAACAACCGGCAACCGAACATCTCGTCTTAAAAAAATCTGGCCTCTCCTCATTCTTACCCTGACTCTTTTTTGCATAATTGCTGCTTTTGCTTGGTACTCCCTCAATAATAGCTCACCCGAAATTACTATTAATGCCGAACGGAACGCCCCGGAACATTGTATTGCAGGGCAACCTTTTCCGGTGATGATACGAATTACCGGAGCGCCGGAGGACAAACCAACGGCCATCATCATACGGGAGAATTTACCAGCCAATGCAACTGTCTTAAAGATTTCCCCTGAAATTACCGGGGGCGGAATGAAGAAAGATATGCTCAAATGGCTTAAAAAGATTAATGATACTGCTACATTTGCCTACGTCATAAGTGTCACTGGCGGTGAAGACGAGAAAGTTGGCTTTTATGGGACTGCCGCAATCAGCGGCGATTCAGGTTCACCTCCACCCATTGGTGGCAGCAGTACAACAAGTATCGGCCATTATCATTGGGCTGACGTTGATAAGGACAACACCATCAGCGACAGCGAAATTCTTGCGGTACACGACCGCTACAATGAGGTTGAAGGTATTGATGTTGATTTAGATACCATTGAGGAGATTTGGCTGGGCTCGGGATACAAGTGGAATGAAACTAGCCGAGCCCTTGAGATTCTCGATTAATATACGAGACCGACATGTCGGAACAATCCTTTTTTATGCATGGAGAACACCCTATGTCACTCAAACCTGGCAAAGGTTTTTGCCTCTTTCTAATAGTATTTTTAACCTTATTAACGAGCATTTTTTTTCATTGCGACGCCAATGCCGCGGAGGACCTGGTAACGGGAAAGTACATATCTTCCTCCGGAACGGACATCATCCTGCATCTCACCATCCAAAATCCGGCACCGGCCAATCTCATTGTCGAGCAGTATCTTTTACCGGAAAATACCATACTCACTACCTCTCCTCCGGCCAAAAAACTTGACAACACCCAAGGCAATATCAAATGGCTCTTCAAGAATACCAGAAACGGTACTCTTTCCCTTGCGGTCCACCTCAGCGCTCCTCTCAGTGGTGATGTCTCAGCAATTGTCCGCTATCGGACTCCCCAGGGTGGCGCCTTTACCGAATTGAAGATAACGCCCTAAAATCGACAAGCAGTGATATTGAGCAGATGTTTTTCCAATACAATTATCACCCTATATTTGTTTGAGCAAAAGATTGAACTATAATTCCTTTTTAAGCCGATGTTTGCGAGAAACCCTCAGCGGTTTGCGTGACGGGTTATCTCTTTTCTCCGGGCCCAGTCGATTGGCTATTATCTTTGCTCTCAAAAAAAATGATGAGTTGCAGATATACGATCCGGAGAATCTGTTACGTGGCCATGAACCCAAATTACAAACCATTTATTGCCAGAATACGGATTGGTGCAAGCCTATCGATTCGACCTATTTTAAAAACCTGTATAATTATATAGAACCGCAAGCCAATCTGCAACTCGACGGTCTGATCTCCAATGGTGGCAGCTCTGGACAGGTGTACTATCAGATGTGGTTTACCGAGCATCATCCCAATATCTGTTCGATACTGCCGACAGAGTGCTGGTTAGAACATGCCGCTTCACGATTTTCCCATGATATGGCTAAGGACAGTACTCTGTATACCGGCATTTCCGGTAATTTTTTACGTGAATATGCCACCCACGCGGTACACGATTGCATTGTCGATAAAGCCGGACTATTTCTCGGTCTCGACTTTCAGATTCGTATTTTTCCTGTTCTCGAAGCAATTCTCGGCATATCAAAAACCAACGAAGAAGGGGTACGACCTTACGGCGCCTTGACATTCATCGAACCACGATTAATTCAAAAAATTCAGTTTCTGGCGAGGTTCAAGACGGCTGAACAACCGGCTCTTAGCAATTTTAAACATGTAAGAAAACTCCTTCAAGCGGTTGAACACTCGGATAGGACTTTGATTTCTGAAGGAGAGAATATTGTCGGCATCGCCAACAGGAAAATTGCTCAGTTTCAATTTACCGCCGATTACAACGGCAAAATAGGTTTCTTGTCAATTGGCGAGGAAACTCTCTGCAGTTTTCACGATGGGAGCTACAGCTCCAATACCCACAGAGCCAAGCTCTTTGAAGTAGAAGAAGCCTTGCTGGACTTTGATCTCGAACCCTCCATCGGCAGCGATATGTTTCAAGTCATCGCAGCGCTGGTGCATAACGCTGAAGATAAACAGTTTGGCTGTACATTTGTCATCGATCTGGCACCGGTTCAAACAGCTACTGCCGGTCAGGCGTTGAACCCGCCGATCGATTTACGAAGCGAAAACGAATTGGCTCTTGCAGCCGCTCTCTCAAAAGTGGACGGCGCACTTCACATCCGCGCCGATCTTCATCTGTATGCCTTTGCTTGTTTGTTGGACGGCCATCGGGTTGCAAACGAAGACAGGTCACGCGGCGCCCGTTACAACTCTGCCTTGCGTTTCACTTCCCAGCATCCACAAACCATTGTCGTCGTCGTGTCAGCTGACCGACCGGTATCAATATTCCAGAAAGGAATAGAACTGCGAAATCGCTATGAAGACAATCTTTCCTCGCACTGTGATCTTTTCCCCAGGCCATTGCGACAATGGCTAAATGGAGCTGTGTAAGACCCTCTCTTTGATAGAAGCTTCGGTTGTTCCCGGGTTGATTACAGCTCGTGAACCCAAGCAGGTATCCGATTGAGGATGTAATTCTGTACAGCCTCTTTTTTTTGCCCTGCTTCAATCTTGCCGACAGCCGCCATCACGTCCATGAAGTCAAACCAGCATAGCTCCTTATCGTCGATGCTATACACCATTAAAATGCGTCTTTCCGGAGTGTCGACATCTTCTTCTTCTTGAATTGCTCCGACAAGCTTTACAGCCTCTTGGTAACTTAAAAATTTCATTTCTTCTGCACTCATGACGTGCTCCTCTTTCCTGAACACCGGACAAGTATCTATAAACACAAAAAGGCGAGCAGGAACGTGTTCCTCTCGCCTTCGATTCTAACCATTATTTCTATTTAGGCTGCTTTTACTACCGCTCCAGATCGTATGCACCTGGTGCAAACCCTGGTTTTTTGGGTATTCCCTCCGGCGCTTGCCATGTGCACCGTTTTCAGATTGGGGAGCCAACGCCTTTTAGTTTTGTTGTGCGCATGAGAAACATTGTTGCCCGTTACCGGTCCTTTACCGCAGATTTCGCATACTTTTGCCATGTTTTTCTCCTTCTATCCCATTCCCCGGCCCCGAAACAGGCCAACGGTGGAATGCATGAATGGTTTGTTAGTAAATGATGAATCAGAATCAGCCTTATTAACCTCTTTTCGGCTGATTGGCAAGTACTTTTACATCAATCTCCGTGTAACACACATAAGTCAAAATCGGTTTGGCAGCACCGATAATCCCGTCTTCAATTTAAATGCCAAAAAAGTGGTGCCGTTGTCGAAAAAATGTTTAACATTAGATCACATTCATGTGCCGCGAGACTTTCTTCCTTTACAGTCGGTTGGCATGCCCCATTCACTTTTTCTTCTCTCAATCTATCCAGAATGAAACTGATCAACCAACTATGGGCCTTCTTTGCCTCCGTGCAATTGGCCATTACCACTCTCTGCTCCATTGCCGTAACATCAATTATTGGTACTGTCATCCCCCAAGGAGAACCTCATGCCTTCTATGCCGACAAATACGGCACCAAGATCGCTATGTTTTTCCAGATTCTCGACATTCCGACCATGTATTCTTCATGGTGGTTTTATGGACTCCTCTGTTTGCTCAGTACCAACCTTATCGTCTGCAGCTTCGACCGATTTCCTTCGGTTTGGCGGATCATTACCGCCGACAATCTAGCCGTTCCCCTGGAACGTATAGAAAAAATGAGCTCCTTTCGGAAGTGGCCGGTATCTTCCGAAAGGCTTGCCACCACAGAACTGGCAGGACGCCTTAAAGGCCTGTGGATGGCACTTCACAACGAAAAATCTAGAGGAAAGTGTCCTTTTCTTCAGTCAAAAGGGACGCTGGAGCCGCGCCGGAGTGTATATCGTCCACCTGTCGATTTTAGTTATCTTCGTTGGCGCTCTTGTTGGCCATTTTTTTGGTTTCAAAGGAAGCGTCATGATTCCCGAATTACGCAGCTCCGAGAAGATTTTTTCTACCCCCGACTCCCTGCCGATCGATCTGGGTTTTACCGTTCGGAACGACTCCTTTGCTATCGAATTCTGGGATAACGGCTCGCCAAAAGAATACCGAAGCAGCCTGACGATTTTGGAAAAAGGCCAAGAAATTTTGAAACAAGACATCAGGGTAAACACTCCTTTGACCTATAAAGGCATTACCTTTTATCAATCCAGTTACCAGGGACACCAAGAATTTCTTGTCCATATCACCGAAACAGCGACTGGTGATAACCGACAACTTTCGCTGCCGTTTCAGCAACAAAAATCCTGGGACGAAAAAAACCTTCGTATCGGGATCATTAATGCAGAAGCCAGCGGACAAAGGGCAATCCGCGCCAAAGTATGGTTCAAGGCAGGCGAGGATCCGGCTATTACCCAATGGCTTACCAATAATGAAAAAGTCACAATCGACAGCGGAGGAAAAAACTATTCCCTGAATGTCAAACAATTGTATTCGACAGGCCTCCAGGTGTCCAAAGATCCGGGGGTGTGGATAGTGTATGCGGGTTGCGGCCTCCTCCTCCTTGGTTTGTACATGGCCTTTTTCTTATCTCACCAAAGAATTTGGCTATATCAGCAGACAACCGCCACAGGAGGGGTGGTTTATCTGGCCGGTTCATCCAACAAAAATAAACCGGCTTTTACTAAAATTTTTACTGAACTTGAAGCTCACATTGATCAGACGCTTGGCCTGCAGGAGAGTGAACATCATTGAACGGAAAACGGTGAACTGTTCAATTTTTATTCTAAAAACAACATTTCGACTATAAAATAGCACACGGAGTATTAAGGCATGGATAGCTCTCAATTACTTGGCATTACTACATTTACCTACTTGTTCTCAACACTGCTCTACGCCTTTTTGCTGGTATTTAAAGCGCCTCGACTTGGCCCTATTGCTACATTCTTCACGACCGCAGCATTCCTTATTCAAACGACAGGCATTGCCTTGCGCTGGATTGAGTCATACCAGATGGGTATCGGTCATGCTCCGCTTACCAATATGTATGAATCGGTAGTTTTTTTTGCGTGGACAATCATCGCCCTCTATTTAGCCATGGAACGGATTTTCAAGACCAGGATGATCGGGGCCTTTGCTGTCCCACTCGCCTTCCTTGCCATGGCCTATGCTTCCTTTTCCAGTGATATCAGTAAAAGCATCTCGCCATTGGTTCCGGCCTTACAATCCAACTGGCTCATTGCTCATGTAATCACCTGTTTTGTCGGCTATGCAGCATTTGCTGTGGCAGCAGGCCTGGGCATCATGTATTTTCTGAAAAACCGACTGCAGCAAACTGCAAAGCCATCGACAACCCAGCTCGATCACCTCCCATCTTTATCGTTCATCGACGATTTGATCCATAAATCCATGATCTTCGGTTTCATCTGGTTGAGCGCCGGGATAATCACCGGTGCTATCTGGGCTAATTCGGCATGGGGAACCTATTGGAGTTGGGATCCTAAGGAAACATGGTCACTTATTACCTGGTTTTTTTATGCCATTACCCTGCACGCCAGATACACCCGCGGATGGACAGGCAAACGTATCGCTTACCTTGCTGTCTTTGGGTTTATTTCCGTATTGTTTACCTATTACGGCGTGAATTTCCTCCTCTCCGGGCTCCACAGCTATGGCTCTGGCTCGTGATTCAGTTTTATCTAATTGTTATATTTACATATATTAACAAACCGTTAACGTATTTGACAATGCTGCCGGGAAACTGTATATACAGGGAATTGAAGTGACGAGGAATTGCCATAACTCAATTCATTCAACCAAGAGAGGAACAAACCAGATGAAGAAAATTATTGCCTGCAGTGTTATGTCGTTGTGCATGTTGTTTGGAGCGGCGATGTTCACCATCGCCGCCAATAATGGGCCTGCCGATATTATCATGGACGAAGGCGGCAAAAAACCTGCCCAGTTCCCGCATAAGAAACATCAGGATTCCTTCAAATGCGCGGATTGTCATCATGGCATGGCAGCCGACGGCAAACAGATCCCTTATGTCGACGGGCAGGAGATAAAAAAATGTGGTGCCTGCCATAATGCCACCGTTCTTGCCGGCAAAATGAAAGACAAGCTGGCCCTTGACACCCTTAAAGGTGCCGGACACGGTAATTGTGTAGAATGCCACAAGGCAAAAAAAGACGAACCGGCGATCAAGGATAAGAAAATCGACAAGTGCGAGGTCTGCCATCCTAAGAAGTAAAAGCCGACCGTACTGCCAATAAAACCAAAAAGGGGTGTTCTTACAGAACACCCCTTTTTGGTTTTTAGCACAAGGAAGAGAGAAGGAATCAGTTCTCTTGAAGGAGCGAGATATCGCCAATCTGGAGGATCAGATCGCCCAGAACCGTTAAAAGATTGAGTCGATTCTGTCGAATTGCCGCATCGTCCGCCATAACCATGACCCCATCGAAAAAGGCGTCTACAGGTTCCTTCATCTTCAGCATAACTGCCAAAGCCTGAGCATATTCTTTATCGGCAATGCGTTTCCCCATTTCCGCCTGGACTTCCAGGAAAAGATTATAGAGATCTTTTTCCGATTGATTTTCAAACAGGCTGACGCTTACTGAAGTTTCACGGTTATCCTTTATAATATTCTTCACTCGTTTGTATGAAGCAGCGAGAACCTTAAGGGCCGGTTCCTTGCGAAGCTGGAGAATTGCATCAATGCGGAGCAGACAATCATGCACATCGTCAAAATTCACAGAAACAGCCGCCTCTACCGCATCAGCCGGCAGCCCACGACTGACACAGTCATTGGCGAATCGACCTTTGATAAAAGTGATAACGGCATCGACCGTATCACTACCACCGGCCACCTTGTTGCCGTACAGGGCAAGAGCCTTGTGCACTATTTCGTGCAGAGAAAAGGAATATCCCTTTCCTGAGATGATATGCAGAATGGCCAGGGAGATGCGCCTCAAACCAAAGGGATCGGCAGTACCGGTAGGCACTTGACCGATGCCGAAACATCCGGCCAAGCTATCGAATCGGTCGGCCAGAGCGAGTAATGCCCCCGCATCCGTCGAAGGAATCTCAGCCCCGGCTCGCCTTGGCATATAATGTTCGATTATCGCCGTGGCCACGCCGTTTGTCTCTCCGTCGTGCAGGGCATAAGCTCCACCCATTATCCCCTGCAGGGTCGGAAATTCACCGACCATATTTGACAAGAGGTCTGCCTTGCAAAGTAATGCAGCCCGACATCCTTCCTCGGCAAGGGCCGGGTCGATCTTATCCGCCAGGATCTTTACCAGCTTGATAAGTCTGTCGTTTTTCTCCAGCATTGTTCCGAGTTTTGCCTGAAAGATAATGCCGTTCAGATCGGCGATGCGGTCTTCTAGTCGAATCTCTCGATCACTGTTGAAGAAGAACAAGGCGTCTTCCAGTCTTGCCCGAAGCACACGCTGGTGGCCTTTTCGGGTAATCGCCGTGTCATTCACCCTGGTATTGTTAACGGCAACAAAGCCCGGGAGTAACTTGCCCGAGGAATTGACCACAGGGAAGTATTTCTGGTGTTCGCGCATTGAGGTGATCAGCACTTCTGCCGGAAGCTGCAGAAATTTCTCCTCGAATACTCCGCAAATACCGTACGGCATCTCCACCAGGTTGGTAACGGTATCAACCAGGGCTTCATCAATGGCCACATGGCCATCCGCCAATTCACTAGATTGAGCCACGGCGTCTTTTATTTCTGAGATAACTCGGGTTCTTCGTTTGGCTTGATCGACCAACACAAATCGATCAGCTAATTGCTGCTCATAGGTTGCGGCAGATTCAACCTGAAATCGTTCCTTGGCGAGAAATCTGTGTCCAGCGCTGCTGTTTGACGATTCAATCCCCTCATGTTCGAATCGTATCACCTCACTGCCAAAAATAGCCAGCAACCACTGAATAGGTCTGGCAAAGGCATGGCGGTTATTGCCCCAGCGCATCGATTTGGGAAACGAAAGATCAATAATCAAGCCGTGTAAAAGCTCTGGCAGTAAAGTAGCGGTTGCCACGCCTTTCTGCTGCCGGACTACCATAAGATATTCGCCTTTCGCAGTCGATACCACCTGCAAGTCAGCTACCTCCGCGCCTTTTGATTTGGCAAATCCTTCGGCTGCACGAGTCGCTTTTCCGTTGCCATCAAAACCGGCACTCTTTGACGGGCCAAGCAATTGTTCGGTGATATCCTCCTGCTTTTCGGCAACATCCTTAGCCATAAGAGTAAGACGCCTGGGTGTCCCCATGACCGTGACAGTTCCACACCCAATCTTCAGCTCCTTCACCTTCTCGGTGAATCTGTTTTGTAACTGAGCAAGCGCCGGTTCAAGAAAACTTGCCGGTATCTCTTCCATTCCAATTTCAAAGAGTAAATCGCGCATGGGGGTATGTTGTCAAAATGAAGTTTAATTGTTGATAAGGACCGGTGGGATAATCAACAGGATTCCATGGCTGCAAATGTCGAACATTCATCTCCGAAGTTATGAATTCGCACAGAAAACCACTCGATTGCCTGAATTTTCTCAAGAAGCCCCCCCACTCTCCTGGTAAGGGCTTCAACCGAAAGCACTTTGCGTTCTTTTATGGCAAGGCTCCCTAATTCCTCTTCCACTGCTTCTTCAATGAGCAGTATTATATCTTCGATCCAATAAAACTGACGAAAACGCAGGCTGACCTCGGCTTTTCCCCATCTCCCCAGGGATCCCGGCAATCGATGCGGTGTTTTGTCGGCAATAGGGAGGCTGATCGGTACTTCAACGCTCAGTGTTAAATCCTCGTCTTTTTCAAGAGAACCGTGCATTTGACAACGATAATGCGCCAAATGTCCGGCTTCGCCGTTTCTTGCCTTATGAAGAAAATAAGGAAAATCGATTTCCAGATGTGATGCTTCAGCCTCAAGGCGGTTCTTCATCTTCGCCAGGACCATGTGAAAGCTTTTAATATCAATTTCTCCGTGAAATTCGTTAAGAATCTCAACGAACCTGCTCATATGCGTGCCTTTAAATTTGTGCGGCAAATTGACATACATATTGACAGTAGCGACGGTCTGCTGTCTTTTTTGCGCTTTATCACGCACGGTGATCGGGTAGGAAATGGTCTTGACGCCGACTTTCTTGATATTGATTCTTCGGCTATCCAATTGACTCTGAATATCTTTCATTCTATGCAAACCACTATATCCTGTGTTTCTCCGGAAGAACAGCCAACAGGGAACTGTACATTGGCCATGGATGAGAATGCTTCTATTCTTTTATGTTTCTTTCAAGAGCCTCCGAACAGTTTCTTTAAGATCGTCGAGATTCCCTGATTTGACTACATATTCATCGGAGGCCCAGGTGCCGAGATCCCGTTTGAATTCCTGATACGCACTGCTGAGTATAACCGGCACAGAAGGGTTTATCATCTTCATCTGACGAAGCACTTCAACCCCGTTCATGCCGGGCATCTGGATATCGAGTATGACCAGATCGGGATTTTCATCCTTGAATTTTTCCAGCCCACTCTGGCCGTTCAGGGCAGAGATCACCTGATAGCCATCACCTTCGAACTCTTCGCGATAGACCATCTGAATTGCTTCTTCATCATCAACCAGGAGTAGTTTCTTCACCATTTCCTCCTTTTTAAGAAAGCACCTGAGATTCACGCAAAAAAAGTGCAGCCTCTTCCGGTGGCAATGGATTTATATAAAATCCCGACCCCCATTCAAAACCGGCAATCGATGTCAGTTTGGGAACGATTTCAAAATGCCAGTGGAAATATTCAAGTCCGCCGGAACGAAGTGGATCGGTATGAAGCACATAATTATATGGAACATTGGGAATGCACTTACAGAGCCGTTGCAGCGATTCGGAAAAAAGCTCCGCCAATGCTCGAAGTTCAGCATCGTCTTGCGAATAAAAAGCTGAAGAGTGACGCTTGGGCAAAATCCACATCTCAAAAGGTGTGCGAGGCGCAAACGGCATTATCGTGATAAACCGATCGTTTTGGCAGACTATCCGTTCTTTTTGTTGTATCTCCTGACGAATAATATCGCAGAATATACAACGTTCTTTGTACTTGTAATGGGATTTCGCCCCTTCAAGTTCGGAAACAATCATCCGTGGCAGAATCGGCAAGGCGATAAGTTGGGAGTGTGAGTGCTCCAGAGAAGCTCCGGCCGCCTGTCCGTGGTTTTTGAATACCATGACATAGCGAAAACGGTGATCTTTTTCCAGATCAATAATCCTCTCTTTATAGGCTTTGAAGACCAAGGAAATTTCTGCCTGAGAAAAATCGGCAAAACTATAATTATGATTGGGAGTCTCGATGATCACCTCATGGGCGCCAATCCCGTTCATCCGGTCGTAGAGCCCCACCCCTTCTTTTGAGAGATCACCTTCAATGATCAGTGCCGGAAACTTATTGGGCACCACTCGTACGTTCCACCCGGCTCCGTTGGCAGCCATTCCGTCATTTCGGAAAGCCAGAACCTCCGGCGGAGTAAACGATTCATTGCCGGGACAAAGTGGACAAAACCCTCCGGCTCCCGTGGAAACCTCAACCGGGAAGTCAGTTGGCCTCTTCTTTCTCTCCTTGGAAATGATTATCCATCGTCCAAGGACAGGATCTTTGCGCAGTTCCGGCATGGGTATTTATTGACCCACAGATTTTTCTCGGGTTTCCTGGATGGTTTTACAATCTATGCACAGTGTGGTTACCGGCCTTGCTTCCAGCCGTTTTAGTCCGATTTCTTCGCCACAATCCTCACAAATCCCGTAACTCCCTTCATCAATCCGGACAATGGCCTCATCGATTTTGGTCAGAAGCTTCCGCTCCCTGTCGCGGATTCTCAGTTCGAAGCTTCGTCCGGATTCCAAAGTTGCCCTGTCGTTTGGATCAGGCACATTGGTAGTCTGATCGGTCATCTCCGTCATGGTCTTTCCGGCATCCGTGAGGATTTCCTGTTTTTTCAACAACAGTTGCGTCCGAAACAGTTCGAGTTGCTCTTTGTTCATAGAAATTCTCCTTCTTACTCTTAAATATCACTCAAAAACCATCCGGAGTCAACACACTCCGAACGTAAGTACCACTTTTGCCGCCGGTCTTCTTCAGAAGGCGAATATTACTGATAACCATCGATTTATCTACAGCTTTGCACATATCATAAATAGTCAGGGCAGTGATGGAAACAGCCATAAGCGCCTCCATTTCCACCCCGGTTTTACCGCTTATGCCGACTGTAGCAAGGATGTCGATGGAAGAGTCTTCGTTACAAAGTTCATAGGATATATCCACTTTGCTGATCATCAACGGATGCGCTAAGGGGATCAGTTCATCAACTTTTTTTGCTGCCATAATGCCGGCAACCCTGGCAATTCCCAAGACATCGCCCTTGGCCATGGAACCGCTTTTGACAAGTGCAAATGCCCGTTCAGACATCCTGATATTGCCGGAAGCCGTCGCAACGCGCACAGTTTCAGTCTTACCACCAACATCAACCATCCGGGCATTGCCTTCTGTATCGAAATGTGTGAAGATTGCCTTACTGTCGTCTACCATCCTAATCAGTTCCCAAAACCCGATAAGCAGGATTTTCTAAGCTCAGTTTTTACCAAGCACCTCATTGAACAACCTTTTAAAAAACCCCTCTTCTTCATGATGCTGGCCATGCTTTATGCAAAGTGAATCAAATTCTTGAAGCATTTTCTTTTGTTCTTCACACAAATTGGTCGGCGTCAATACCTGAAGCTCGACGATCATGTCACCTCTAGCTCGTCCACGCAAACTGGGCACGCCCTCATTACGCAGGGTGAAGAGTTCTCCGGACTGGCTGCCGGCAGGAATATCGAGAGCTTTTTTGCCATGCACGGTAGGTACTTCGACGGTAGTTCCAAGGGCAGCTTTGGCCATGGAGACCGGATACCGACAATAAATGGTATCACCCTCGCGCTTGAAAAAATCATGCTCCTGAACATGTACTATGACATAGAGATCACCCGATGCCCCACCTCGACGGCCACCTTCCCCTTCGCCCCGCAATCGCATACGGGCACCGGTATCGACGCCTGCGGGAATCTTCAATGCTACCTTTTTAGTCTTCTCTACCAGTCCGGTTCCATGGCAATCATTACAGGGGTTAGTGACTATTGCACCCTCACCATGACACTGTGGACAGGTCGAACTCATCTGAAAAAATCCCTGCGAACGTACCACCTGGCCCCGACCGTTACAACTCGGACATGTCTGTTTTTGATGGCCTGGTCTGCTTCCCGTTCCTTCGCAGGTCCAACAAGTATCGCGGCGAGTGAGTTGTACCTCCTTGGAAACCCCATGTACGGCCTCCATAAAGGTGACCTCTACATCATAGCGGAGATCATTGCCGGGAATGGGACCGTCTCTCCTGGTGCCGGACCGGTTGCCACCGCCAAAGCCAAAGAGATCACCAAAAATATCACCGAAGCTCGAGAAAATATCATCGGCACTTCCAGGGCCGCGATAGCCACTGTTTTTCAGGCCATCATGGCCATAGGTGTCATAGATTTTTCGTTTTTTCTCGTCACTCAGAACTTCATAGGCCTCAGTGCAGGACTTAAACTTCTCCTCGGCTTCCTTATCGTCGGGATTGCGGTCCGGATGATACTTCATCGCAAGTTTGCGATACGCCTTTTTAATATCAGCGGCAGAAGCGTTTCTGCCAACGGCTAATATCTCGTAATAATCGTTACTCATAGTTTACCGGTAGAGCATGTATTAAGAAACATTTACGGTCAATTACGCAAGGACCGTTTCCGGCTCAATCTCAATTTCTCTTTTTTTCTTGGTATGGTCAGTACCATCCGGCAATCTGTCGATATTTTCAAAGGTAACCTTAGAAGCCGCAATTTCTCTGAGAGTCATGACTATTTCCTTATTTTTCCCTTCAACGAGAAAGGGTTCACCCTGTCGATGCTGTTTCACCCTTTGCACAGTGAGGTGTATCAACTTGAACCGATTTTGTTTACCAACCGCTTCCAAACAATCTTCACAGGTAATTCTTGCCATTAAAAACCTCTTTTATGATTCAACGTACGATTATGGTGCGTGAAGGAACTGTATTTTGACCACTTTTTAGTCTCTTATAAAAAATCCCACTCATCGGGTTGAGTTTATTTTTTATTAAAAGGATTACGCAGCAGCAGAGTTTCAACCCGGTCCGGCCCTACCGATACAATGTCTGCTGGAATTCCCACAAAATCTTCAACTCGCTTAATGTAATCCTGAGCCTGAGCAGGAAGCTCATCGTATTCCCGAACCTTTTCGATATCCGCCTGCCACCCGCTAAGACTCTCATACACAGGTGTAAGCTCGGTTGCCTGGCGGATATTAGAGGGCATGGCGGTAAGTTTTCTCCCCGACAGATCATAGGATGTGGCAAATTTAATGGTCTTCTGACCACTCAACACATCCAGCTTGGTTATCGCCAGCCCAGTCAACCCATTCAGCCTGGTAGCATCACTGACAACTACCCCGTCGAGCCAGCCACAACGTCGCCGCCTGCCGGTTGTCGCACCGAATTCATGCCCCTTCTCCTGCAGTTGATTGCCGGTCTCGTCAAACAACTCGGTGGGAAAGGGTCCGGCACCAACACGAGTAGTGTACGCCTTCATTATACCGACAACAGCATCAATATGGGCTGGACCAAACCCGGATCCATTACAGGCATTTCCGGCAATCGTGTTGGACGATGTCACGAAAGGATAGGTTCCGTGATCGATATCCAGATGCGTTCCCTGTGCACCTTCAAAGAGAATATTCTTGTTATTTTTTCGGGCGTTGTCCAGTTCTACTGATACATTTCCGAAATATGGTATCAGTTTTTCACCATGCTCCCTATACGATCGATAGATTTGCTGAAATTCGAGAGGGGCGCAATTAAATTTTTTGGTGAGCAGAAAATTCTTTTCTTCAACAACGGCCTCTAAGTTTTTCACGAAAAAGGACATCGTCAAGCAAGTCACAAGCCCTGATACCCTCTCTGCCGACCTTATCCATATAGCAGGGACCGATTCCACGACCGGTCGTACCGATTTTCTTTTGCGCGGTAAGTGCCGCTTCCCCTGCCTGGTCGAGGCTCGCATGATATGGCATTATCAGATGGGCTCTCTCACTGATCATCAGCCGGTCCGGTGTAACCTCCAGGCCTTGAGTCCGCAGGTTGTCCATTTCGCTGATCAATACGGCAGGATCGATAATAACGCCGTTGCCGATCATGCATTTCTTTTCTTTATAAAGGATACCTGAAGGAATGATATGGAAAATGAATTTTTTCCCTTCAACCACCAAGGTGTGTCCGGCGTTATTGCCCCCTTGAAATCGCACAACGTAATCGGCATAGCGGGTCAATAGATCAACAATCTTTCCCTTCCCTTCATCTCCCCATTGAGTTCCAACAACGACAACACTGGACATCTACCTTCTCCTCTCAGAGGTTTGTAAACATTCGCCGTGAAAGGGAGCATTGTGCCTTACAGTTCACGACAAATCCGCGCAAGACAAAGTTGATAAATATAGTAAAAATACAGGTTGTTGTCAATCAATTTTAACACAAGCAAGGATCTCCACAATATCACGAAATATCGCAGTATCAACATGTTAAGCACGATTAAGCTGGATTCAGTAAAGATAAGGCCATTCCTCAAGCATTGACACAAGGTAGTAAATACCTTACATTGGACACGCTGTTCGGCCTTTTTCTGTGCGGTTTTTCAACTCGTACCAGGCGTTGCTCCTTGCCTTGCTGTGTATTCATCGCAATACAACTTCGAGACACACTTGTCGACCATGGCCACCCATCCGTGGGTCTTCATGACTACATTACGAGGTACTCTTTATGTTTGGCATTGGTCTGCCGGAAATGCTCCTCATCATGGCACTGGCGCTGATTGTCATCGGACCGGAAAAACTTCCCGATCTGGCCAGATCCTTAGCCAAAGGACTGATGGAGTTAAAAAAGACCGCGGAAAACCTGAAAACCTCTTTTGCCGAGGAAGGAAACCCTCTTGACGAAATCCGCCCGGAACTTGAAGAAGCGGCGAAATCACTGAAAAGCAATCTCCTTGATCCCCCGTCACAGTTACTGGAACAAAATAGTAACCTCCCTGGAGTTACCAATCCCGCCGACATGGCAGCCGAAGCCTATCAGGAGTTGATGAAGCAGACCGGCAAGGTACCTGGCCATGAGAATGGCCAGGTGGCAAGTGAGGTTCAAAATAAAGCCCCGGACACGGCCACGGATAAACCCGAAGATATCAGCACAAAAAGCGAATCCGGAAAAATCGAGCAATAGTCACCCGGCCGACAATGGCAAATTATAATCTGCAAAGTACCATCCCAGCCCTCGAAAGAAGCCTTGCCTTGTTTCGACCGCATCACCAGGAACTCAGGCGACGACTGGCAAAGACCATGCTCACCATTGTCGTCTTTACGGCCGTGGCATATATCTTTGCCGAAAAAATTGCCGCCTTTTTTATCGCTCCTCTTTTCGCAGCAAGTCCGCTTGTCTACCGCTTGGTCTACACACACCTTCCCGAAGCCTTTATGGCCTACATCAAACTTGCTTTTTTGGTGGGACTCATCGCCGGCATGCCGGTCGGCCTTTACCAGCTTTGGATTTTTGTTGCTCCAGGTCTCAAAAAAAATGAGAAAATACTGGCAATTACCGTGGTTTTCTGGGCGATGTTTCTGTTCACCGGCGGGGCATGTTTTGCTTTTTTTGTGGTGTTGCCGAAGATGCTCATATATTTCATGAGCTATGCCAATGAACACCTGGAACCATTGCCCAAGCTCGGTCTCTACCTGACTTTTATCGCCCGGACAATCCTCGCCTTCGGCATCTCTTTTCAAATCCCTTTTTTAATGGTCATGGCCGGCAAGGCGGGCTTCGTCCAAACCGCTTATTTTCGGCGCAAACGCAACTATTTTTATGTGGTAATCGTCGTCATATCCTTTCTCCTCACCGCCGGAGATATCATGGCAACGGTCTTGCTGGCCATTCCTCTCTTTCTTCTCTATGAAGCAGGGATTTTTCTAACTGCTCTGTTCACCCGAAAAGCCACAGAACCGAAGAAGGAATAATTTCTTCAGGATTTCTGTTTGTGAAGCAGTGCACATCAACCGATTTCCCGTTTCAACAGGCAACAGGAGATCCGATACCTGGGTTTTTTCTGCTCGTCATATTCAAGCGTATTGGCCTGCAATAATTTATTCATGACGCAGCCTTCGGCGATATCCAGCCGGAAGAATCTATCTTCCGTCATCCCTTCATTTTTCACGAGTCGGTCGTCGTCAATCCTGTAGGCATTGATCGGATGATCCTCGCAGAGGGGGCACTGATACACCCGCCCATTGGGGAAAATAAAGAAATTTTCCGAGACATTGCCGGCGCATTCAAATTTCTCGTCCGGATCTAAAAACACCTGGGGATAGGTCACATGGATCCCTTGTTCGGCAGCCTGGCGCGCTACCTCGGGAATAGTTGCCAACCACTGCTTGCAACTCACCTGCAGTGTTTCGTCATTGTCGTTTTGCACCGAGTTACCGCGCAGACCTATGACCTGAATAAAGAACTTCTTCACCTTGAGTTTCACAAGAAGAGGAACCATGCCGGCCAGTGCCTGCAGATTCTTGAGACTAACGGTATAGATAACACTGACATTGAAACCTTTTGCCACCGCTCGCTCTATATTGGTCACGCACACCTCAAAGACGCCCTTGCCGCGCAGGGGATCGTTGGTTGCAGCATCCGGTCCATCAAGGCTGAAACTGAGGAAATCAAGAAGATCGGGGGTGGTTTTTTCAAGCAGATCATGAAACAGAAAGCCATTCGAATCAACAGTCACAAAGAAACCGAGTTCCTTGGCTTTTTGAATGGCAAAGGGTAAATCCGGATGCAAGGTTGGCTCACCGCCAAGAAAAATAAGGTTGGCTTTTTTGCCCGGATCGGCAAAAAGGGCCAGCCATTTTTCAATCCGTTCCCTGGATAGAGTTTCGACACCATGTTGTGCTTTGTTTATATAGCAGTGGCGGCAGGACAGATTGCAGGCAGTGAGGATATGGAAAAAAACGTTTCGTTCACCGGGTTTAAAACCTATTGTCCTCGCAATATTTTTCATAATATCTATGAAATTATAGTATGTTAATCCGTATGGTGGGTCGTTCGCACCCTGCTTAAAAACTCACTCCCCTTACGCCTGTTGCAAGGTGTAAGTGGCTAGCAAGGTGTTTTTCAAGTATTGATACCGAGGGGAAGAAAAAAATGTTTTGAACAGTGCCAGGCTCTCCTCCCGCATGAAGGACCCGATGACAGTCGGTTGCAGATCACGGTAAAGTGGCGACAACATATGCAAAGGCAGGTTCGTTCCCCCTCCCATGGCATCTTCATACCCGTAGACCAATTTCCTCACCCCGTTCACCAATAAAGTGGAAAAACACATCAAACAGGGTTCCATTGTCGAATAGACGGTAACCTGGTCGATAGGCGGTCGAGTATTGGCCGACAAGCAGTTCCCGGAGTGCTGCGATCTCCGCATGATCCATCTCGTTGACCTGCCCGAAACTGTTCCTGCGTCGACCGGAGGCAACAATCCCACCGTCATATTCAATGACACAACCCACCGGAAAATCTCCGGCAGCCAAGGCTTCGCGCGCCTGTTGCAAGGCAGCCTGCATGAATTTTTCATCTGCTGTCATTTCTTGCCTCAATTCGTATTTTCGCACAGCCTCCTAAAGCTTTCTGCCAAATAGCAAGGCAGCGGCGAGAAGCGTCGCCGAGGTATGTTCCTGAATATAATCATGGGGCTGTTTGATAAAAGGTAAATAGATAAGCTGGCATTGGACATCGACAATAGTCATTTTCGGCAAAAGAGGCAGCCTGGCGCTTTTATTCAGGGTCGTCACCGCAATGACACTCTTGATGGCCTGTACAGCCTCCTTCTGGCTGAGGGTGACCGGATGGTCGTTGCTCAGCCGCCGGCTATTTCCGGATGGAATTCGCCCCTGGGAAACTGTCAGTTGTGCTGCCACCTGCAGAAAAGCCTTGGGATTCAATTTGAAGGCGGGAATCCAAAAGGCAAGAGGTGTGGAATCAAACCGTCTATCAACTACCACGGGCTGGTTGGTGAATCGGAGATAATCACCAAAACTCTTCAGAATCCAGCCATGAGTGGAAAAAGTGATCCGCCAAAAGGGCAGATACTGTGCCGACTGTTCTTCGGAATCTACCACTTGCCACGCCACGGACTGAAACCTTTTGCCGTTTTCCTGCCAAAGCAAGTCACAATTCCGGCAACGCAGGACGAGGCTGTCCCTTTCTCCGGTAAGGAGCCCGCTGCAGTTAGGGCAGATTGTCGAAATGAATTGCGGTTCCCAGCTCTGTTTTGCGGAACAGGTTTTGTCCCTATGCCTGTCGAGGAATTTCCCCGCGCCAATGGGTCTGTTGACGACTGCATCATAGACAATTCCTTCGTAGAGGTAGCAGGGCTGGTATATGCGACTGAGCGTTTCCCCGATAAAAGAGCGGTGGTAAAAGACTTTGTCGCTTTTGTCGCTGAACAGTTCGCTTACCATTGCCGCATGGGCAAACGCTGATTTTGTCGGCAGGGATTGTTGGAAAAAAGTCCCCTCCGTGCTGGCAACAACCGGCAAGAGCTTCATGGCCTGCGGTCGTAGGCCGAGGGATGACGGAAGTTTTTCCTCCTCGATCCCTAACCGTGTGGTATCAACAATCTTATGCCCCACTTCGCCTTCGCGGACGTAAAAGATAGTGCCCTTAAACCGGAGATAGGGTGTAAAAAAAAGCTGGGTCGGCGAGATATGATCGGGCTGTTTGCTGGGAAGCAAGTACCTTGATGTCGCACTTTCGAGTCGGTAATTGTTAACATCGCAATAAGCGCAGCGGATAAGTCGATCATCCTCCAAAAGGACAATTGATGCACCACAGGAAGGACAGCTCTGTTCAATTGTCAAATCCATGCCAATCAGTCTAATTTCAATCCGCAATCATTGCAAAAAATCGCATTATGCAGATTTTCCATGCGGCATTGAGGACAGACTTTGGGTGATTTTTTTTGATCGGTCGACTGTCCGCATTGGCTGCAATATTTTGCCTTAGGGGTCAAATTCTTGCCGCAATTGGCACAACAGACAAGGCGCAACAACTGATGGCCGCAGAGCGGGCAAAATCTTGAATCTCCCGGGATACTGTGGTTACAGTCAGGACAACCGATCTTCTCGACCAACGGACCTTCGACACCGACTGGAGAGTTTGATGCCCCCTGCCGCATAGCAAAGATACCCGGCAGTAGCAGGCCGAGTCCCATGCCAAGACCGGCCCCCGCCTGACCCTGGGTTTCAGCAGCCTTTTCCATGGCCATGGCGGTCTTCAATTGCAAGAGCTTATCCATATCTTTAATGAGACCCATGCGGCTCCTGTCGTCTATAGTATTTTGTACCTCGTCGGGCGGAGTAATTGAGGTGATATACAGATGACTGAGACGAAGGCCGAAATTGGCAAAATCTTCGCTGAGACGCTTGAGCAATTCGTCGGAAAGTTGATCGAATTTGCCGGGCAGGTCAAAGATGGAATGAAGTGTCTGCCCCAAATAATCATTAAACCTCGAAACGATAACCATTTTCAAGTAGCCGGAGATACCGTCGGTATCGAGCTTACCCATTGTTCCGACGAGCGAGTTGATAAACAGCACCGGCTGGATCACTTGGATGGTGTACACGCCGTTAGCGCGAATGCGAATGACTCCCAACTCCTTATCCCTGAAGGCCACAGGATTTTGCGTACCCCATTTGAGATCGGGAAAATACTTGAGATTAACCATATACATCTCAGCCCGAAGCGGACTGTCACCGCGCCAGGGGAGGGATAAAATCTTGGTGAGCAGGGGGAGGTTGGCAGTTTTCAGGGTGTGTCTACCCGGCCCGAAGCAATCACACGCCTTGCCCTGGTAAAAAAGAACCGCCGCCTGGCTTTCGCGGACCGTCAATTGCGCACCCAGCTTAATCTCGCCGGAACCCTGTTCGGGCAGGCGCCGCACCAGCTCCTTGCCGGTTTCATCAAACCACTCAATATTTTCAAGAAATATTCCACCATCGAACCGGTTCATGATCGCTCCTTTTCTTTTCGTCTGTTGGCAAAGGCTTGCACACTCCGCAAAAGCATTTATATTAATGTGCTGCTATCATATCACAGTTAAATCAAATCTCTGCAGGAGAAAATCAACGATGGATTTCAAAGATCTCTGGGATCTGGAAAGTGCAATGAAAGTACTTTCCCACGAAACGGTGGACGGCAAGTTGTGGGTGGAAGCAGTAAAATGGCTTATCCTCCATGGCCCGGTGGAAATCCGGCAAATGTTGCTCGACGCCTCAAGTCTTGCCACCGGCACCTCTTTTCCGGATTTAAAACCAAGTCAATACACTGCCGACGGTCAGCCGTGTTACAATATTAAAGATTTAGCCAAGGCCTTGAATATTACCGAATCGGAGGTCCGAATTTTCCTGAAACAAAAAGAGGCGGAAGGACAAAGACTGGATTTTTTTGGTGATATCAGTAATGAGACGGTGCATTAGGACAAAAGTGAACGTTTAAAATTCTATAGCTTTTCGTAGGGTGAATTCACCCTGCTTAAAACTATCCGAAACTACAGTTCATAAAGTTTTTCATCGTGGGCAGGCGGTCGATTCTCCCGAACAGACTTCTTCTTGATCAATTCAAAACTCACGCTTTCTTCATTTAACAGATCGCCCATATCTTTTTCAACCTGATCAGGATCCTCCCCCGCTTCCATCCGTGACAAGGCTTCTTCCATCGATCCACCGAGGTTTATACCGGTCTGGGAGGTAAATTTTCGCATTAAAGAAGCCATCTGCTTGGGATCTTCTTCATTGATGTGTTCCGCCTCGTGCATCAGAGACTCGAAGGCACGCTCCATCTTCGCTTCATCAAGGCCGGCGAGCGGATCTCCACTATCCTCTTTAGCCTTGCCGATAGTCGCGAAAGCGGAAATTCGTCTGGTCAGCTCCTTCTTGCCGCATCGCGGACAATCGGGCTTTTTGGCAGTATTTACCCGAGAGGAAAAGAAATTGAAAATGACATTGCATGTATCACAATAAAACTCATAAATCGGCATTATTTACACCCTGAACATATGCTTTGGCACCTGAGATCGACAGACCCGATCGAAGGTCCCTTCAACCAAGAACCTGCTCGACCAATTTTTCATCGAGATCAGCAACAATACATGTCTTGCCGATCTCAGTCGGCAGGACGTAGTGCACCTTCCCACCAACAGTTTTCTTATCGGCCAAAAGATATTTTTTTATTCTGTTTCGGTCAAGATTTTTCGGTATATCCACCGGCATTCCGTAGGCAACCAACGCGTCGATAATTTTCTGTGCCTCTTCATGCGCAAGAAGTCCTGCCGATACGGCCAACCTTGCCGCAGCAGCCATTCCTATGGCCACAGCAAGACCGTGAATTATTGCGTAATCCGACGATCCTTCAACCGCATGTCCAATAGTATGGCCATAATTGAGAATTCGCCGAATTCCCCCTTCCCGTTCATCCTGAGAAACAACTTCCGCCTTAATCCGGCAGCAGGTGTATACGGTTTTGACGATGAGCTCTTCTTCAAGCTGGAGGATTCCCTGTCGATTTTCGCAGAGAAATTGAAAGAAATCGGCATCCCAAATTACTCCGTATTTGATGACCTCGGCAAGTCCACCCAGCAACTCTTCGCGGGGCAGCGTCTTAAGAAGCGCAATATCGATATATACGACCTGGGGCTGATAGAATGATCCGACGAGATTTTTTCCTTCCGGGATATCCACTCCGGTTTTGCCACCGACCGAACTGTCTACCTGCGCCAAAAGCGTAGTCGGTACCTGGACAAAGGGAATCCCCCGCATATATGCCGAGGCGAGAAAACCAGTGAGATCGCCGGTTACTCCTCCACCAAAACCGATCAGCGCGTCTTTTCGGTCAAAGCCCAAACGAGCCAGGCGACCGGCAAGATCGCCGATTGTCTGGAGAGATTTACTCGCCTCACCACGGGGAAAGGTAAGCAGTTCAGCATCTATCCCAGCCGATCGAAGCATGCCCATGAACGTATCTCCATAGAGTACACCGACACGCTCATCGACAATAACGCCATAACGATTGCCGATCTTCTTTTCCTGCAGATCCTTACCGATCTCTTTCAGATATCCACATTGAATGATGATAGGATAGCTTCTATCGCCAAGATCTATCTGTAATACCGACATACGTCCCTCTACAGGTAAAAAGAACAACACACACGACCCAGAACCCAGCGAACAACAACTGCCGAAAAAACCATACTCGAACTGTTTGCAAAAAAAAGGAGATACCACCAGACGGCAGTATCTCCTTGTTTTACTGAGGTGAAATCAGAAATTACATGGCTGAGCCGGAGGCTGCACCCTGCATTTTAACTTCAACTTTCTCGGTCAAACCTTCATAGTACTTGCGCAGTACAACGAGAACCTCGTCACGGCCAAAATGGTCGACAACCTCGGCACCATCGGAGAGGGCTTTACGAAGTTTGGTTCCGGAAAGGATAACGCGATCTTCTTTGGTGTGGTTACAAGTACGCAGAGAAGCCATACCGTCACACTTATGGCAATAGAAGGTCCAGTCGATTTTCATCGGTTTGCAAAGAAGATCCTTTGCGGGATCGCCGGTTTTCGGAATACGATCGAAAATGGTCTGGGCCTCGAAGAGACCGTAGAAATCGCCAACGCCGGCATGGTCACGACCGATCAACATATTGTTGACGCCGTAGTTCTGACGGAAGGTTGCATGGAGCAGGCCCTCGCGGGGACCGGCATAACGCATATCCAGGGGGTAGCCTGCGGAAATTACATGCTGCTTCACGAAATAGTTTTCGATCAGAACATCGATTGCATGAACACGTACCGGAGCAGGAATGTCGCCGGGCTTGAGGTTACCAATCAAAGAGTGGATCAGTACGCCGTCACATACCTCAACTGCGATCTTGGCAAGAAACTCATGGGAGCGATGCATCGGATTACGGAGCTGCAGGGCAGCAACGTTGGCCCATCCACGCTCTTCGAACATGGCGCGGGTCTGAGCCGGGGTCTTGTATACTTCAGGATACTCAACGGGATACTCGCCCTGGGAAAGAACTTTTACCGGACCGGCGAGATTGACCTCTTTCTGCTCAAAGACCATGATGACGCCGGGGTGATCTTTCGGAGCGATCTGCCAGAATTTGTCACCAAGGGACTCCTCGCCCTCACCTTTGAATACCTTCTCGCACTCATAGCGTTTGTCGGCCTCGGTCATCTCATACTTCTCAGTTACCTTCATGGTTGCGAAATACTTCACCTTTGCGAACCAGAGCGATCTCCTGACCAACAGCAATACCGGCGGCATCGGCAGCAGTAACGTCGAGGGTGATGGGTACCGGCCAGAAGGTGCCGTCAGCCATCTGGAAATTCTCACAAACGCCTTTCCAATCAGCTTTGGTCATAAAGCCGGACAGAGGGGAAAAACCACCGATTCCCATCATGATCAGGTCGCCTTTAGCGCGAGCAGAGATCTCAATCTGCTTCAGGCCGGCTGCTTTTTTGATCTCGGCATCACGAGCAGCGCCTTCAAGTAAGGCACAAACCAGACCTTTTCCACCATGAGGTGCAACTAATTTAGACATAGAGTTCCTCTTTTTTTAAAGGTTTATAATTACTAAACTTCAAGCCGTACAAACCTATGTGCGGCATACTGAACGGCAATTCATTTACAGGCGAATATATATAAAAATAATCGCCAAAAAGTCAAGAGAAAAGAGCTCAATGTCGGTTGTACTTAGTCAATTTGCACAGCCTTGTCTGACGGATATGTCCAGGCCTAGCCAAGGAAATAACGTGGCTCAAGAATTTTCCAGGCTATGGATCGCTTCTCAAAGCTTTTCAACCCGCACCCTGCCTATCGCATTGACAATGACCTTGCTTTTACTGCCATTACTGCCCTGGAGCACCACAGACCCCTGCGCTGATCCCGGGCTTTCCGGAAAAACAGGTTCTTTGCGAAGTAAAGGAGCTCTCCGGAAGACAGATTTTCATTCGATCACCAAGGGTTACATCAGCTGAGAACCTGTTCGCCGGTCTGCTGCATCCAATCCTCTTTCGTGCCACCGTTATTGCCGTCATCGATAAATGTCATATATCCCTTATTCGGTATACCGAAAAACCACTTTGGCATTGCTTTTAATGGCAAAAATCCGGGCCTTGTGCAGCTCTCCCACCAATTTTGAGACTTCGCCATGAAGCGCGAGCTTTGCCTTCATGGCTTCAAACATTGGAAACGCCATCCCGGCAAGCACACTCATAATCACCAGACAACTGACCACCTCAACGAGAGTTACTCCCTTTTGATTATTCATTTTTTCCTCCGCGAATAAAATTTGAATGTTGCTGATTCAATTCTTAAAGGGAGGATACAATGAAGAATCTTACTTATTTCCGATCAGGTTCGCTTGTGTCGAAAAAATAATTGCGGCTGAAAAAGCAGAACATTTTTTATAACACAAATGCTGCTTCGACAGGATGAGGTCATGCGGATCAGCATATGCATATGCAAACCGAACAGGCCGCATGGAGTCCCATGCGGCCTGTTCGGTTTGTTAAAAGCTATCCGGATTCAGTTATCCGAGGGAAATCGATTAATCTCTATACCCCCAAGCCGATCTGCCGGATTTTGTCTTGCCGGGATTTTTTTCTTCGATAGGAACAATAGAGGCGTCACTGTTTTGCACAAAGGCCGTTGATCCATCCTTTTGCCCGACATGAATACTCGGTTTTGACGCAAGACCAGGGCCAAGAGGAATTCTCTTGCGATAATTGGTAGGATTGGGCTCAAGAATGTAACTGAGGGCAGCTGCGTATGGCGCCGTTCCAGTCAGATAGTAAAGCCCGTAAAGATAGCTGTTGCCTTCATATTCACAAATATCATTTGAAGGAATATACGTAGTAAAAGTGAGGAGATCTCCAAACAAGGCAGCTTGGCTGACGCTTCTTTCCCCGACAACGGGTGGAAGGTTGGTAAAATTATAATACCACCCACCTTTTGCTTTCGTGGCAGTCAAAAATTGATCCCACGTGGCACCTGTCCAAACATTGGGTGCCGTACCGCCCGTGACCAGTTTAGTTGAGGCGTTAACTTCAATAGTCGTTGAGTCGAATAAAGTTGATGGCAGAACAGTTGCATAAGTGTTCTTAAGCGTTGAATCAGTAACAGAAATTGCACCTCGGGGTTCTTTTATACCGTAGAATGATTCCTGGTCGGTAATAAGAGCGTCATCCCTTGTAAAGTATCTGCCTGTTCCAAAGTAAACCCAATTGTTACCATCTGGGTCAACGCCGACGGTGGGTGCTGCAGTTATCGGCTGGTGGAGAGTCGTTTCTAAATCCATCAGGACACTGTTCCCGTTCCAAAAATTTATGGCTGTAGGGTCAATGGTCGGGCTGGTATCCTTGTCCATGACGATTCTTCGAAGCTTTCCACCCCATCTGTTGGCAACCGCAGCTGCCGGATCGTAGCTCACAGTGCCGAAATAGACCGCATCTGCTCTATAATCGAGATCGAGATCGACGGTAATCGGGTCGGAGATAAAAGCATTTTTATCTCCGGTGAAATTCTGATAATACCAGGGAGCTGCTGCCGAAAGCGCCCCAGATGTGTCGATCGTTTTCAATGCTTTGTTCTTTGCCAGTTCAAGAAGATCAACGACATACAACTTTGCCTTTTGCTTGACTGATTGCCTGAGACAGGGATGGCTCCGAAGCCTTGCCGGGAGATCCATCCGCCTCTGCCGGACCTGAGCCGAAAATCAGAAACCATCTATTTGGGCTGCCGGCATTTTCCACTTTATCCTTGATAGCTGCCACAGTTGGATAACAGGTGGTATAGCCAAGATTTGGAAAACTGATTTCGCCTAAAACAACTGGCGGCTTCTCCGGATTAGTGATGTCAAGAACAAAATAGGCGGAACTCATGGTACGATCGTTGCTGTTGACATTGCCGTCCAAACGGTTCATGTCGACGCTGATCTTCCCACCGCCAAACCTCATGCCACCAACCAAGACAGTGCCCCAGCCTCCCGGGTGGTCAGCATCATCCGTAAAAATCTTCGCATCAAAGATACGTGGTTTCAAATCAACATAATATACATGGCCATAATTCGGCTCTGTCAGCCAGTAAAGATGAGGAAGAAGGTTGTAAGGAACATACGCCCACAGTTCAGCCCCCAACGAATGTGCGGAATATCCAGCAATGATATTCTGGTCTTTATCTTTTGGCTGCAGAAGAAACGACGCATCTGGTTTGTTGTCTAGGGCGAGGGGGGGATAGATATCAAACCGGTCTTCATAAAAACCACCATTGAAGGCATGCAACATGCCGTCATTGGCCCCGGCATAGAGAACGGTTCTCCGTTGTTTATACTGATCGGCAAACGTTCCGTATGAGGCATCTTTATAGAGAAGATGCAATGCCTCATACGGAACGTTTGCCGATCAGTATAAACAACGGAGAACCGTTATCCGCGCGATGACGGCATGTTGCATGCCTTCAATGGGTGGTTTTTATGAAGACCGGTTTGATATCTATCCCCCCTCGCCTTGACAACAAAGCCAGACGCGTCGTTTCTTTTGCAGCCAAAAGATAAAGACCAGGAAAAATTCATAGA
>CAWDST010000005.1:0-102905 GCA_963804965.1 uncultured delta proteobacterium | reverse complement strand
GTTGCTGCCAACAAGCTAGGTGCGGATATTATTGTCACCATGGACGGAGATGGGCAACATGATCCTGGTGATATTGAGGCCTTGATTGAACCGATCTGTACCGGCGAGTGTGATGTGGTTCTCGGAACACGCCCGAAAGTAAAGGGCGAGATGCCGTTTGTTAAGATTATTGCCAATAAAATCGGCAATATTGTTACCTGGCTGCTTTATGGCATCCATGTATCCGACAGTCAGTCGGGATTCAGGGCCTATTCGCATTTTGCGGCAACGATCATTGATACGAAGGCCGACAAATATGAATACGATAGTAAGGTTATTCGGGAAATTAACAACAATCGCTTGAGATTCACCGAGGTGCCGATCAAGGTGCGATACACCGATTACTCAATGGGCAAACCGCAGAAACAGGGATTTATCAATGGGATTAAGACTCTCGTGCGAATGATCTGGGGCATGCTGGTGTAAAAACAATAATGGAACAGTTACAATAATGAAAATCCATCTTTATCAAATTATTATGATATGTATCTCTTCCGTCATGCTTTTTCAGGGGGCGAAGGAGTATTTTAAACGCGAGACGGGGCAGACCTTTCTGAAATTCGCTGTGCGGATCATCGTTTGGGGAGGGATGGCCATGGTAGCCGTGTACCCCAATTCAACGATGTATTTTGCCAAACTGATCGGTATTGAGGGGAATATTAATGCAGTTATTCTAACCGGGTTTCTCCTCGTCTTTCTTCTCATTTTCAAACTGCTCTCGGCTATCGAAAAAATCGAACAAAATATCTCTGAGTTGACAAGAAAGGAGGCCTTAAGCCATCTCCCTGAGCAGGTTCCGCAGAATCGGGAACTGGATGATGGGCAATAAATCATTTCGCTATTGCTTGTTTGGAGTGCTTGCCATCTGGAGCGTTGTTTCGCTCGCCGCTCTGGGCGGAATGTATAAGCTCTGGTGGGAACGAGAGAAAGTAAGTTACCTCGGCAAAACTGTCGAAGAGCAAAGAGGTGTGATCTTACGGAATGCCGGATTGTCGGAATCAGTGGTTACCGTTCATAATTCCATCGACAAGATCTGGCCGCAGGATATCAACTACACGGCGACCGGCGATCACAATCAACTTTCCTATCTTAAATACCTTCTGATTCCAAGAATTCCGGCAGGATCGACTGAATATTTCATCGACGCAGGGGGCGGTTTTACTCCAGCCGGTGGTACCGTTTCGCCGGTGGAACCAAAAAATCACGGAGCTTCCATCTTCGCCCTGTTGGCGTCACTCTTTTTTTTGAGCGGGATGACTCTCGTTCTGAAGCGCTGGTTGAAGAGAATTACTTTCAGCTTTCCCGAACTGTTCGGTTGCACCTTGCTAGCCTGCATGGGGTGTGTTGTGCTGTCACGGGCCGTCTATACAACCGCTGTTCCGGCCTTTTATCTGTTAACCATTACCGGAACGTTCAGTTGGGCCTCCCTTTTCCTTTGGCGGAATGGTCGCAAAGGATCTCAAGCTCTTCCGGTTCTTTCGGCGGGTTGTGCCCGTAAGGTTACTCCGAGTGCTCTGGGGAAGATCTGGCAAGGGCTTCTCCTCATAATCATTGTTTTTGGTATCCTCTGGACATGTTTGATGTCGGTAATTGTCGTGCCCGACGACTGGGATGCCTGGGCCATTTGGGCGGCAAAAGCCAAGGTGCTTGCCCTTGGGCACGGGCCACTCCTTGATGTCAGCTATTTCGGTCATGCCGATTATCCGCTGTTATGGCCGTCGGTCTGGGCCTTTACCGGCTGGTTTGCTGGTGGGTGGGAAGAGATGTGGAGCCGGGGGTGGGGAGGAGTGTTCCTGCTTCTTTCGGTCTGGGAGATTGTCGTTATCATCGACCGTCTCACTGGACGACGGGATCTCGGGTTACTTGGCGGTGCATTATTTGTTTCCATGCCGATGGTACCGTTGATCGCCTCCTGGAGTTATGCCGAAGCGCCGTTCTGGCTGCTTTTGGTCACGTGTTGCGGTTGCTTAGCTCTGCGTGCTAGGGAGGACAGCCAGTTGGTCACCGTGGTGGCAGCACTGCTAGCCGCCGCTGCCGCCTATACAAAAAATGAAGGGGTGATGTTTGCAGGACTTTCCGGGCTTTGGATCTTATTGCTGCCCGGACAGGGACGACTTCAGGCCATGTTGCTCTTCTTTGGGATTTTTACGTTTTGTTATGCACCTTGGATGATCTGGACCAAATATATGATGCACTTTGGTTCCCACGCGACAACCGGCTTGCATTTCGATGGCGAAAGTGTTCAGCGGGCTGTTCAGCGGCTGCCGGCAGCTATTGAGGCTATAACCAAGATGTGGGGAGATATCAAGCAGTGGAACATAGTTCTCTGGCTGGGGTGTGGATTTGCTTTCCTCGGTATGCGCAAAGGTCCGTGGCGAGCTTGGCTTTTCCCGCCGCTTGCGATGCTCCTTGGCTATTTTGTTATCGTTGTTTTCCATGAGGCGGAAATCTACTGGCAGGTCGGCACCTCTTGGAACCGGCTGACCGTACACGTCCTGCCTTTCGTGCTGATTTGTTTGATATGCCAATGGGCAGCGATTCTTTATCCCGATCGAGAGGGTGCCAATGTTCTATCTTTCAAGGGCCGTCGTTGAGCTGGCTGCACCGTTTCCTTTGAGTGTTTTTCTCTTGGTTCTGGCTCTCTTATTATTGCTGTTTCGCAAGGTCAAGATTGGGACGCTCTGCCTTGCGATAGCCCTCTTTCTACAAATATTCTGCGGTTACGGCTTTGTGGTGCGACAGTGGGTTGCCGATCTTGAGGCTCAATACCCGGCGATAACCGAGGCTGGTCTGCAGGAGCTAAAGGGTAAGCCGTTCAAATTCATCGTGGTTCTCGGCAGCGGCCATGTCTCGGATATTCGATTGTCAGCGGTGAGTCAGCTAGGGGGCTCCTCTTTATACCGGTTGATTGAAGGAGTTCGACTTTTACAACTGAAACCTGACGCCAAGTTGATCCTCTCCGGCGGCATCGCCTATGACCCTGTGGCCAACGGCGAGGTGGTCGGCCGAGTGGCGGAAAGCATCGGGGTTCCCAAGGAAAGAATTATCGTCGAGAATCGTCCCAGTGATACCATACAGGAAGCAGAAATGCTCTTCCCGCTCCTTGGGCAGGAAGCATTTGTCCTGGTGACCTCAGCAATGCATATGCCGAGGGCAATGCAGATTTTTCAAGATCACGGAATGCACCCCTTTGCCGCACCGACGGATTATGTGATCAAGCAGGAAGTTGTAGAGCCACCGGGGAAGTTGTTTCCTAGTACCGGTAATCTCGATTTATCGAGACGGATTCTTTATGAATGGCTGGCTGAGCAGTGGATGTTTATCAAGAAGACTGTCGGGAAGTTTACGGCTTGAGCACCCCCGCAAAATAGTCAATCGTCGGTCGCAGGCCCTGCTCAAGCGTGATCTTCGGCTCCCAACCAAGTTTCTCCCTGGCAAGCGTTATATCCGGCTGCCGTTGTTTCGGGTCATCCGCCGGGAGAGTTTCAAAGGAAATTGTCGATTTTGAGTCGGTCATGGCAATGACTTTCTCGGCGAGTTCGAGGATGGTAAATTCTCCTGGATTGCCGGTATTGACAGGGCCGGTGAAGTCGTCGGGGGAGTCCATAAGGCGAACGAAAACCTCAATCAAATCATCTACGTAACAGAATGATCTGGTCTGGTTGCCTTCGCCATAGATGGTGATCGGTTTATCCTGCAGGGCCTGGACGATAAAATTAGAGACAACCCGGCCGTCGTTCGGGTGCATGCGTGGGCCGTAGGTGTTGAAGATCCTGGCCACTTTTATTCGCAAATTATGCTGCCGGTGATAGTCGAAAAACAGTGTTTCGGCGCAGCGTTTGCCTTCATCGTAGCATGATCGTGATGCCGATGGGATTGACATTGCCCCAGTAGCTTTCCGGTTGCGGATGAATCACCGGGTCGCCATAGACCTCGCTGGTGGAGGCCTGAAAGATCTTCGCCTTGATCCTTTTGGCGAGTCCAAGCATATTGATGGCGCCGTGCACCGAGGTCTTGGTGGTCTGCACCGGGTCGTGCTGGTAATGAATCGGCGAGGCCGGGCAGGCGAGATTGTAGATCTCATCCACCTCGATATACAGCGGAAAGGTCACGTCGTGGCGGATCAGCTCAAAGTGAGGATTGTCGAGGAGATGGAGGATATTTTGTTTGGCGCCGGTGAAGATAATTATCGATGCACAGCACCTCATGGCCATCATTTAACAACCTTTCGCATAAATGCGAGCCGAGAAAGCCGGCGCCGCCGGTTACTGCTATCCGCTTGTTGGTATGCATATGCTTGATATCTTGGTGTTGAGGATATTGAACTTTTCCAGTTGTCAAACCCGGCGCTGACAATAAACGATAGTCAGGCCGATTGCAAATTTATCCGGACTTTTTCCGGCGATGGCGCATGACCCGGTACTTCGGTTCGACCGTCAGGCCATCCACCTCACTCAGTAACTGCAGGTAGGCGGTATAGCGGTCGTTTTTGATGGCTCCCGCGACCTGCAGTTCGCTGACGGCGCAGCCCGGTTCGTCGCGGTGTCGGCAATCGCGAAAACGGCAACCGGTTTCTCGTGCCAGCTCGAAACCCGGGAAATACAGGGCGAGCTGCCGGGCGGTGATCGCCACCAGACCGAAATCGTTAAAGCCCGGTGAATCGACCAGTTCCCCACCACCCGGCAGGGTATGCAGGGTGGAGACGGTAGTGGTGTGACGTCCGCGCTTCGACGTTTCGTTGATTTCCCCGGTTTGGAGATGAAGGGCGGGGAGCAGGCCATTAAGGATCGAGCTTTTGCCGACACCGGTGGTGCCGACGAAAATACCACGGAGTCCCAGGCTGAAAAGTTCCCCGAGTTGCGACAGACCATTGCCGGTAATGGCGCTCAGGGTAATCGTTGTCAACGAGTCGCCGTAGGTCAATTGGACTTCCTTGCGATAGGCGGCGGTGCAGGGTAAATCTTCCTTGTTGATGATGAGGATCGGCCGGAGCCCGGCGGCTCGTGCGGCAACAATCGCGCGGTCGATGAAACCAGGCGGCGGAAGTGGTTCGCAGGAGACGACGATGCCCAGGATATCGAGATTGGCGCCGACTAAGTGGACATTGCCGCGGGCATCCATACGCGACAGTTCGGATTTTCTCTCCAGCCGGGAGAGGACCTCATTTCGGATCATTACTCGGTCGCCGACCACATGCCCTGAGTTGCGTTTTACCCGGATTATTCTTCGATCAGTACCTGCTGCAAAAAATACCTCAACCGCTACCCCGTAGTGGGCAACGATAAGTCCTGCTTCACTGGTATCTGCCTTTTGTGTTGTATCCAAAATTCTCCTTGATTGTACCTTGGTGGATAATTTATTCGAGGTATTATACAATCTTTTCCGTTAGAGTTAAGAATATTTGTTGTTGGTCCGGGAGCCAGTGTTGGACGGTTCTCTGGGGCATGTGGAAAATGCAAACCATTGTCCCGACAAACAGGATAAATAACTTAGCAAAATTCTGCGTAAAAAACGGGCATCGTTTTTGTAAGTGACTAAAGCCTTCAGCCGTTATCAAGGAGTAACCATGTTTCTCGATCTCTTGAAAAAACGAAGGAGTATCCGGCAATACACCGATCAGCCGGTGGAGAAGGAAAAAATCGATCTGCTGGTCGAGGCCTTGTTGCGATCCCCCTCTTCTCGCGATTTCAATCCGTGGCAGTTTGTGGTGGTTACCGATCGCCGTGCTCATCGATGCTCTGGCCAAAGCCAAGGTGCATGGCTCGGACATTTATGAAGAACGGGCCGCTGGCGATCGTCGTTTGCGGTGATCCGGACCGAAGTGATGTGTGGGTCGAGGACTGTTCAATCGCCGCCCTGATCATCCATCTGGCGGCTACCGATCTGGGGCTTGGCAGCTGCTGGGTGCAGATTCGTAAGCGTGATCATGATGGAAAGATATCGGCCGAGGACTATGTGAAAAAGCTGCTGGGCCTTGCGGAACATTTAACTGTCGAGGCGATCATTGCCATCGGCTATCCGAAAGAGGAGAAGGCCGGGCATCCGTTTTCTTCTCTGCCCTTTGATAAGGTGAGGTATTTTCGTTAGGGGTGAGGCGTGAGTTTTGTGGCGATTTTGCGAGGTTTGCTATGACATATTTTCATGATTCCGATCCGCAGGAAACCGCGGACTGGCTCGACTCCCTAACGGCAATCATTGACAAGGAGGGTGGGGAAAAGGCCGATTATCTGCTCGGACGAGTTGACCGCACGGGCAAGAGAATTGGGCGTTTCAACCTCGCCCGGTCTGCTCACACCCTACTGCAATACCATTCCACCACACCTGGAAGAGCACATCCCGGGCGATTCGCTCATTGCCAGAAACGTCGCCGCCTATGTGCGCTGGAACGCCATGGCCATGGTTGCCAGAGCCAACAAGGACGGTAAGGGGCTGGGCGGGCATATCGCCACCTATACCTCGGTATCGGCGATGTACGAGGTCGGTTTCAACTGGTTTTTCCGCGGGCCGCAGGCACCGTTCGGTGCCGACATGATCTACTTCCAGGGCCACAGTTCGCCGGGTGTCTATGCCCGGGCCTTCGTCGAAGGCCGGTTGACCGAAGAACAGCTGGCCAATTTTCGCCAGGAGGTCGGCGGCCACGGCCTGTCTTCCTATCCCCATCCCTGGCTGATGCCGCATTTCTGGCAATTTCCGACGGTCTCCATGGGTCTTGGGCCGATGGCCGCCATCTATCAGGCCCGTTTTATGCGCTATATGGACAGCCGCGGCCTGAAAGCCGCCGGGGATCGCAAGGTCTGGGTGTTCATGGGCGACGGCGAGTCCGACGAGCCGGAATCCCTCGGCGCTTTAACCCTTGCCGCCCGTGAGAACCTCGACAACCTTATCTTTGTTGTCAACTGCAATCTGCAGCGCCTCGATGGGCCGGTGCGCGGCAATGGCAAGATCGTTCAGGAACTGGAAGGACGCTTCCGCGGTGCCGGCTGGCATGTCATCAAGCTCCTTTGGGGCAGCGAGTGGGACGTCATCTGGCAGCGCGATAAGGAAGGCCTGTTGCTGAAAAAATTCGGCACCATGGTTGATGGCGATTTTCAGACCATTCGCGCCCGGGGACCGGAGTATCTGCGAAGCAAGGTCTTTGGCGACGATCCGAAGCTCAGGGCCCTGGTCGAAGATATCAGCGACGAGAAGCTGTGGCAGATGACCCGTGGCGGTCACGATCCGCGCAAGGTTTACGCCGCCTACTCGGCGGCCATGCAACACAAGGGCCAACCGACTGTGCTCCTCATCAAGACCATCAAGGGTTTCGGTATGGGCCAGGCCGGCGAGTCGGTGATGGTCGCCCATAATGTCAAAAAAATGGACGTCCGGTCGCTGATCGAATTTCGCGATCGTTTTCATGTGCCGCTGGCCGACGACCAGCTGGCCGACTTGCCCTTTATCCGGCCGCCGGAGGGCAGTCCAGAGGCGGTTTTTCTCCGGGAGCGGCGAGCCGCCCTGGGCGGGCCGGTGCCCTTCCGGGAGAACTCCGCTCCGCCGCTGATCACCCCGCCCCTTGAGGCCTTCAAGGCCCTCCTCGCCTCCTCGAAGGACCGTGAATTGTCGACGACCATGGCCTTTGTCCGTCTCCTCGGGGTTTTGGTGAAAGACCAAACCATCGGCAAACATATCGTGCCCATTATCCCCGACGAGGCGCGCACCTTCGGTATGGAGGGCTTGTTCCGCCAACTGGGCATCTACGCCCCCAGCGGCCAGCTCTATGAACCGCAGGATTCCGAGACCGTCTCCTGGTACAGGGAGGATCGTCAGGGCCAGATCCTTGAAGAGGGAATCACCGAGGCTGGGTCCATCTCCTCCTGGCTCGCGGCGGCCACCGCCCATGCCAATTATGGCGTACCGATGATTCCCTTTTACACCTTCTATTCGATGTTCGGTTTTCAGCGGATCGGCGATCAGCTGTGGGCCGCCGGCGACAGCCGGGCCAAGGGTTTCCTCATGGGCGCCACTTCCGGTCGGACGACCTTGAACGGCGAGGGTTTGCAGCATCAGGATGGTCAGGGTCTGCTCTTTGCCTCGGTTTTTCCTACCTGCCAGTCCTACGACCCGACCTTCAGCTACGAGGTCGCCGTGCTGGTGCGCCAGGGCATCGAACGAATGTTTGAAAAGGGTGAAGATGTCTTTTACTATATCACCCTGCTCAACGAAAACTACCACCATCCGGAGATGCCGGCAGGGGTGGAGGAAGGGATCGGGCGTGGTATGTATCTCCTGCAGAAGGGCCGGGGAACCGGGCCGACGGTGCAATTGATGGGCTCCGGCTCGATCCTCCGCGAGGTCATCGCCGCCGCCGATCTGCTGGCTGAGGATTTCGGGGTTCGGGCCGATGTCTGGTCGATTCTCGGTGTCAATCAATTGCACCGGGAAGGGATGCAGGTCGAGGACTGGAACCGCTATCATCCGGAAGAACCGAAGAAAAGAACCTATGTCGAAGAGATGCTTGAAGGATGCGAGGGGCCGGTCGTTATCAGCACCGATTATGTGCGGGCCTATCCCGAGCAGCTGCGGCGGTTCATCCATCGACCGATGATCGTTCTCGGCACCGACGGTTATGGGCGGAGCGATAGCCGGGCGGTATTGCGGAGATTTTTCCGGGTCGACCGCTACCATATTGTCATTGCCGCCCTTGAGAGTCTTGCGGGGGAAGGCACAATGGCCCCGGCGAAAGTGGTGGAGGCCTTGCAGAAATATGCGATAAACTCGGATACGCCAAGTGCGGTTTGCAGTTAAAGCTGAGTTGAGCAGCTTGTCTGCTCGTACGAAACTTATGCCCTTGTGGTATAACAAGGAGAGAAAATCATGGCCGTTGAACAGATACGTATCCCCGATTTCGGCGATGTGCAGAAGATTACCGTAGTCGAGGTCTTTGTTGTCCCCGGCGACCAGATAGCCCAGGAGGCCTCGCTTATCGCTTTGGAGAGTGAGAAGGCGGTCATGGACATTCCATCACCCTTTGCCGGGGTGATTAAAGAGGTGCTGGTGAAAGAGGACGATGTGGTCGGCAGCGGCGATATCATTGCTCTCATCGAAACGGCCGAGGTGGCTGGTGAGGCGGTGCAACCCGTGGAGAAGGCTGCTTCGGCAGTCGTTGTTGAAGAGCTCGGGCAGGACGTGGCTGTACCAGCCGGAAAGTCCGGCTCACCTCTCACAGCTCATGCTACCCCCTCGGTGCGGGCCTTTGCCCGGGAGCAGCAGGTCGATCTTGCCGGGATGGTCGGCACCGGGCCGGGTGGACGGATTCTCCGGGAGGACATTTTGGCGGCCGTTGCCGAGAAAGAGAAACGACAGCCAGGCAGCCAAGACCGCCACAACCCGACCACATCGCCCCATATACCCCTCGAAGATTTCAGCAAATACGGACCGGTTGAAGAAGTTGCCCTGGGGCGCATGCAAAAAATCTCCGGACCGCATCTCCATAAGAGTTGGATCACCATTCCCCATGTGACCCATTTCGATGAGGCCGATATCACCGAAATGGAGAGGTTCAGAAAAGAATTGAACACCAGCCTCCGGGAGGGAGAGGATCCCTATAGCCCTTTAGTCTTTGTCATCAAGGCGACCGCCGCAACCCTCAAGGACTTTCCGACTCTTAATAGCTCCCTTCTGCCCGGTGGCGAACAGATTGTTGTGAAAAGATATTATCACCTCGGCATCGCCGTCGATACCCCTGGCGGCCTGGTTGTGCCGGTGTTAAAAGATGCCGACAAAAAGGGTTTTCGGGACATCGCCGGAGAACTGAAACGCCTGAGTTCCAATGCCCGGGCCGGAAAACTGGCGATTCCCGATATCCAGGGTGCAACCTTCACCATCTCCAGCCTGGGCGGCATCGGCGGTACCGGTTTTACACCGATAGTCAATCTGCCGCAGGTGGCCATCCTCGGACTGTCAAGGAGCAGCATGAAACCGGTTTGGGATGGCCAACAGTTCACGCCGCGGCTGCTGTTGCCTTTCTCGGTTTCCTACGATCACCGAGTCATCGACGGGGCGGAGGCGGCGAGATTCTGCCGGGCGTTGCGGCACAATCTTGAAGATCTGAAAAGAATTATGCTTTAAGGAGTAAAGAATGAACGAAACTAAAAAATATGATGTCCTGGTCCTGGGCGGTGGTCCCGGTGGCTACACCGCCGCCTTTCGCGCCGCCGACCTCGGGCTTGCCGTCTGCCTTGTCGAAAAAGAGGAGAGGCTTGGTGGCGTCTGCTTGAATGTCGGGTGCATTCCTTCGAAGACCCTCCTGCATGCGGCAACGATCATAGAAGAAGCGGCAGCGGCCGCGGAATTCGGCGTTGATTTTGCCGTGCCGCAGGTTGATCTGGCGAGACTGAGGGCGAAAAAGGAGGCGGTTATCGGCCAACTCACTGCCGGTCTCGACGGTCTGTGCAAGGCAAGGAAGATCACCCGGTTGACCGGCAAGGGGGCTTTCAAGGACCGTTCCACCCTGGTGGTGTCCGATGCGACCGGCGAGCAGGAGGTACAATTCACCAATGCCATCATCGCTGCCGGTTCCCGGCCCTTTGTCCTGCCGAATATCCCTGCCGATCCGCGCATCTGGGATTCGACGGCGGCCCTGCAGCTGACCTCGGTGCCAAAACGGCTACTGATCATCGGCGGTGGCATCATCGGTCTGGAGATGGCCCAGATATACAGCGCCCTCGGCTCACAGATCACCATCGTCGAGATGCTCGAGCAGATCATCCCGCCGGCCGATAAGGATCTCATCCAGCCGCTCTTTTTGAAACTGAAAAAGCAGTATACGATCCTCACCAAGACCAAGGTGTCGGAGATTCGCCCGACCGAAGGTGCCATTCAGGTGCAATTTGAGGGTGTGGGTGTGCCGGAGGGCGGTGAATTCGACACAGTGCTGGTGGCGGTTGGCCGGCGCCCCAACACTGCCGACATGGGTTTGCAGGAGATCGGCCTGCAGTTGACCGAACGCGGCTTTCTCCAGGTCAACGAACGACAGGAGACTAATGTCCCGCATATCTACGCTATCGGCGATGTGGTCGGCGAACCGATGCTTGCCCATAAAGCGGTCCATGAAGGCAAGGTTGCCGCCGAGGTCATCGCCGGGCATAATGCCGCTTTCACCCCGATGACCATCCCCTCGGTCGCCTATACCAACCCGGAGGTCGCGTGGATGGGGCTGACCGAGAAGGAGGCCAAAGCCAGGAACATCGAATTCGACAAGGGCAAGTTTCCCTGGGGGGCGAGTGGCCGGGCGCTCAGCGCCGGGGCGCAGTCCGGGGTGACCAAGGTGCTGTTCGATAAAGAAAGCGGGCGGATCATCGGCGCCGGCATCTGCGGCATGAACGCCGGGGAGCTGATCCATGAAGCGGTGCTGGCCCTTGAGATGGGCGCCAATGCCGAGGATATCAGCCGCACGGTCCATGCCCACCCGACCCTGGCGGAAACCTTTGCCTTTGCCGCCGAGATTGTCGACGGCTCGATCACCGATGTCCTGCCGCCCAAGCAAAAATAGTTCTCTTCCAGTTTTCATGGTGACACGGACCGTGCGTGTATGCGCACCAATCCGCGTCAGCCAACTTATCCCGCCGATGAATCTCACCGAGGAACAACAACACATCGTCAACCATAGCGGCGGCCATGCCCGGGTCAGTGCGGTGGCCGGCTCCGGCAAGACGACGACGATGGTCGCGCGGATCGGCCATCTGCTGCGCCAGGGAGCGGTTGCCGACCAGCTGCTGGTGCTGATGTTCAACAGATCGGCGCGGGATTCCTTTGCCGATTCCATGGCCAAAAACCTCGGCGGTCTCGGTTGTCCTTTGCCCGAGGTGCGTACCTTCCATTCTCTCGGTTTACGGCTGATCAACAGTTTTACCAAACGCGGCGCTCTGCCGGCCTTTCGCCTGGTGTCCGAGGAATATCTTCTCGAACGACTGGCCCGGCAGGTGGTCAATGAGATCTATAAGGAGGAGAACGAGGGCTGGCCGTCTGGCGAGGAGGTTGAGGAATTTCTCACCTTTCTTGACCGGGTGAAGGGGACGGTGCTCAGTGCTGAACAGGTTTGGGCAACTTCGGGTTTGCCGGTTCGTTACGACTATTTCGTTCGGGCCTTCGATCTTTTTGAAAGGGTCCGGCGTGAGCAGAAGATCCGTTTCTATGCCGACCTCATCCACGAACCACTGATGGCTATGCGTGCCGACCAAGGGCTTACCGCCTGGGTCGCCGACCGGGTCGAACATATCATCGTCGATGAATATCAGGATATCAACGAGGCTCAGCAGCAGCTTTTGAAGATCCTTGCCGGCCGGCGGGCCAAGGTCATGGTGGTCGGCGATGTCGATCAGTGTATCTACGAATGGCGAGGCGCCCAGCCGGAATATATCACCAGCCGGTTTCAAAAGGATTTTCCCGGTCCCGTCAACTACCTCCTGTCATATACCTTTCGTTACGGTCACGGCCTCTCCCTGGCCGCCAACCACCTCATTGCCAACAATCGCAAACGCGACCGAAAGTTTTGTATCTCCCACGAAGTGACGCCCTGCACCGCCATTTCCTGCCTTGAGGAGCAGGATAAGTTTGTCGGTAAAGAGCAGAGCAAGCAGCAGCACCCGGTGCTGGCGATTCTCACCGAATGGTTGGGACAGGGCCGAACCCTTGCTGAGGCGGTGGTCCTTGTTCGGCTCTTTGCCCAGAGTGTGCCGGTCGAGTTGGCCCTTCTTGAGGCGGGTATTGCCTATCGCCTCGAAGGAAATAATCAGGTCTTCGACTGCCCGGAGATACTGGCGTTGACCGGATACCTGCAACTGGTGACCGGCACGTTCGAAAACGACGATTTGCCGACCCGTACGGCGACACTTCTGGCCATGCTTGCTCAGCCGCATATGGGGTTGAAGCGCGAGGAACTGGAGGTGCTGGCCCGGGCAATTGCCGAGAGACCTTCATCCGCCCCGCAGCTGCTGCGTGATTGGGGAGGCAGAGAGCTGCCACCCTTCCTGCGTAAACGCTTTGTCGATACCGCGGAAAACTGGCGCCAACTGGCAATGCTGCCGCACTCCGGCATGGCTGCCGGACTCCTGAAAACCATCGTTGACAAGCTGAAACTCTACGAGTTCTACGATACTTTCTCGGCACGTTCGGCAACCGCCGAGAACCGGGTAAAGACCTGTCAGGCGTTTATCGACTTTGCCGCCGGCCAGCAGTTGTCGGTTCCGGAATTGCTGAGAAAAATAGCCGAGTTTCGGACCGTCGGCCAAAGCCGGGAACCGGGCAGCCTGCTGATCACCTCTGTTCATCGGGCGAAAGGTCTGGAGTGGCCATTGGTCATTCTCCCTGGTCTGGAGGAGGGTTCCTTCCCCTTTTATCGCCAGCAGGGGGATGAAACGGTCGAGCTAGAGGACGAACGCCGCCTGTTCTATGTGGCGATGACCAGGGCTATCGACCAAGTGGTGTTCATCCATCCGGCCGACGGCCGTTTCCGGCGCAGCTTGGCTCAAGGATGTACCAAGTATCCGGGGCCGCCGGCTCGTGCCAGCCGTTTTCTTTATGAAGCCAATCCCGGGCTTTCGGCGGAACTTGGCAAGTTGCTGCACGGCCGGAGGCCTGAAAAAAAACAAGTCCTTGGCGGGCAGGATAAAGAAATCGCCGAAGCCTATCTCAAGGCGGTGGGGGGGAGTGTCGAACTTGTCGCCACCCGGAATGATCAGGGGCAGCCCGAAAGGCCATCCGCGAAGATCCTTGACATAAACGATATTGCCGAGGGGTTGCGGGTCTGGCACGCAACCTTCGGGGCGGGAACGGTAACCCAGATCATGGATCGGAAACAGGGGCGGCTGAAGGTGGCATTCGACGAGCATGGCCAGACCATCCTCCTCGCCGGCTATGCAAAATTGCAGCAATTGTAATCGGCGTCCGGTCTAGGGCGTTCAGTCCAGGGATCAGGAAATACACCTCTCACTCAATCAGCCACGATATGCGGCGGTATATTTCCTGAACAACTCCATGATTCGCAAGGTCCGGTTGCCCGGCCGTCCACCGCCGATGCCCACCGAATCCATGGCCACCACCGGTACCACTTCTTTTACCGAGGAGGTGAGAAAGGCCTCGTCAAGAAGGCGAATCTCATCCTTGTGCAATTGCCGTTCTTCAACGGCAAACTCCTCGCGGGCCAGCTGGAGGACGACTTGACGGGTTATCCCGGGCAGGATGCGGTCGCAGGGCGGGGTGACCAGGGTGTCGCCGCGCAGGGCAAAAAGATTGGAGGTGGTTGCCTCAAGCAGATATCCGTCCCGATCGACATAGACCGCCTCAATGGCTTGCTGATTGCGGGCCTCGTTCTGACAGAGGATGGCCGGGATGTAATTGATCGATTTGGCACCCGGCATAAAACGGTCGACATGGCAGGTGATGACCTTTGCTCCCTCCGTGTACCACTCGCCCGGCATCGGTTTGACTTCACCGATCATCACCAGCAGTCGAGGATGATCGCCCGGGGTGATTCCATCCGAGCTTACACCCCCGGTGACGACGATACGGATATTGCTCTCGCGGTGACTATTTCGAGCAAGGGTCTCTCTGACGACCTCGGCGACGGTGGCCGGCGAGTGCGGCAGCTGCAGACCGATCAACCGGGCCGAACGCTGCAGGCGCAGAAGGTGATCCTCAAGGTGAAAGGGAACGCCGTTATAGGTCCTGAGAAAATCGAACACACCAAAACCCCGGAGTACCGAAAGATCGTCGACGGGGATTGTCGCCTGCTGTGCTTCGACGAATTGTCCGTCGATGGAGTAGATGTTCATAGTCGTATCCTTTGTTTTTCGACAACGGCTCAGTAGTGCGGCGGCGGGGGATCCTCGCCGCCTGGGGTGTGGTCAGGCATGGCCTCAACCTGGGCACGCAGGCGTCGAAATTGTTCCTCAATCGTCCCGAGTTGTGCCTGTTGCTCGATTATCACCTCATTCAAGGCATCGACCAACCGCTCCTGGTGGGCGAATTTTTCTTCCAATATCTGCAAACGAAAAATGATGTCGTTCGTCATGGCACCTACTTATTTTTTCCCCAAACTCATTTTCTTGGTTTTTATGACAACTTTTAAGGAGTAAGGCGCAAAAACGCAAGGAAATAGTGGGCGTGGGCGAGTTGACGTTTTCTGAGCAGCCGGTTGTGAAATCGGCGAAAAAGGTGTAAGGGAAGATCTCCCATTATATCCCTATCTCCGGAGTCTGTCGTGATCGTCCTTAACTCGTTATTTCCCATTTTTGCCCTGCTTCTTCTTGGCTCGGTCTTGAAACGCATGGGACTGACCGATTCTCTTTTCCTGAAGACTTCCGACCGGCTCATCTATTATTTCTTTTTTCCGATCATGCTGTTTTGGAAAATCGGCGGGGCCTCTCTTGATCAAGGTATTGATTGGGATTTTTGTCTGGCCTGTCTTGGTGCCCTGTCGGCCATGTATCTGCTCAGCACCCTGATTATCAAGCTGCTGCCTGTGTCAAATTTCCAGGCTGGTTCCTTTTCCCAGGGTTGTTATCGCTTTAACACCTATATCGGGGTTGCCGTTATTCTTAACAGCCTCGGTGCCGAGGGGGTTAAATATTTCGGTATCATGATCGGGTTCTCCATTCCCCTCATCAATCTTTTTGCCGTTTCTACCTGTATTTGGTTTTCCGGCCAGGATACTGGCTTCAAAAGAAGAGTTGTCATCGTCAGCCGGTCCCTGGTGGCAAATCCGCTGATTCTCGGCTGCCTGGCCGGTATCGTCTATTCCCGGATATTTGGCGGTTTCCCGGTGTTTGTGCATAATGCCCTGAGTTTAATCTCGTCGGTAGCCCTGCCTTTGGCGCTGATTTCGATCGGCGGTGCTCTCAGTTTTGCCGGGGTCCGGGGCAATCTGGCTCCGGCACTGCTTGCCTCATTCTTGAAACTGGCGGTTCTGCCGGCTCTCGGCTGGCTGTTTTTTGCTCTCTTAGATGTTACCGGATTGCCGTTCAAAGTGGGTATGATCTTTCTCGCCTTGCCAACCTCCACCGCCATCTACGTCCTTTCCTCGCAGATGAACAGCGACACCAACCTCGCCTCGGCGGCGATTGTTGTTTCCACCCTGTTGTCCTTTCTTTCCTTGTCGGTGGTGCTGCTTTTATAGATTTTTTGCCTCCTGATGTTTTCCACGTTCCTTAGGCCAACTTGGCACCGTTGTCAACCTTCTGGTCCGGTACCGCCAGCACCACGGCACCATCGTCGCGGTGAAACCCGGTTATCAGACATTCCGACATAAACGGTCCGATCTGTTTCGGGGGAAAGTTGACGACCCCTACCACCTGTTTGCCAAGGAGATCGTCCTTGCTATAGATGTTTGTGATTTGCGCGCTCGATTTTTTCACACCGATTTCCGCACCGAAATCGACGGTGAGTTTGTAGGCGGGGATTCTTGCCTTGGGGAAATCTTCTACCGCGATGACTGTCCCCACCCGGATTTCCACCTTGGTAAAATCATCCCAGGTAATAGAGTTCATGTGTCCTCTTGTTATTGTCTTCGTTTTCGAAAATTAATGCTCGCAATATTAACTATATGGCTGTGCTGAATTTTCGAAAATGCCTGTCTGAGAAAAAATTGCTATAATCCGACAGCTCCAAATGGTTTTGGTAGTGCTATTCTTTGTTGGCTCAAATACTCCGAACATGAATGGAGAAAGAGTCATGTTACACTGCGGCACGGGGGCTTTGTCAACCGGATCTTTGCTGGGTCTTGTATTTGTCGTAAATAATAGGTGCAAACGGGTATTTTTTCCCCGGGGACTGGCTCTTCCCATTATTGGAATATATAATGGGGTAAAGATGTAGAATATTGTGTGGGGGGAATGATCTTTGGAGCCGATAGGTGGTCTGCTGTTTCGCATGCCGAAAAGAGAGGGCCTGTGGGAAGCAAAAAAATCAGAAAACAAGAAGGGGCTCAACATGAGAGGCACTTACGAAGCATTTATCCTGGTAAAGGTGAAGGGCGGTCGGCAATACGTCTGTGCTCTGAACCGGCAGAAAAAAAGCGGCGAAAATTTTGACCAGCTCAGCTATCGAGAAAAGCAGGAATACCTGCACAGTCGGGTAATCTGGAATTAGTGCATTAGAAATTCATTTCTTGTTTTTTAAGAATGAATTTTCTGAATTTCCTGAGGATACTGAGGGACTCGGAAAAGGGCTTTACCCCGGTGAATCGGGGTAAAGCCCTTTTTTTGCTACAGCTGGTGCCTCGATGGCGAGGCGGACGAGTATTATGAACTGCAGGAGAGCATGGAACAGCCTGCCCGGTTGCGTGCCCAATCCGGACGTTTTGCTGCGAAGTGGTCCTTCCCCGGCTGCTCATCGTAGGGGTTGCGGCAAAGATCGAGAAGTTCCCGGACCAGGGTAGAGTCTCCGGTTTCCGCCTGGTCGATGGCCAATTGCGCGAGATAGTTGCGCAGCACATATTTGGGGTTGGTGCTGTTCATCCGCTGCCGTCTTGTTTCTTCCGACTGGCTGTCTTTTTGGGCACGGTGCAGATAGGCCCTCAGCCAGCCGTTCATTGTTGCCGTATACCTCTCGGAAAGCTGTTCCGGCAGGTAGTAGGCTTCGAGGAGAGATTCCGGGAGGGGGCCTTTCTCGGGAATTTCTCTACCGGTCGACAGGGTTGCCAGTTTACGGAAGAAGATGGTCATATCGGTCTCGACCAGGGGCAGGATCTCCACCAGTTCTTTAATGATATGGTCATCGGTGCTCCTCTCGAAGTGTGCAAAGCCCAGTTTTTTCGCCATCATCTCGTTCCATTCGGAGAGGAAAAGGCTGTTGTATTCAGTCAGGGCTTCTTGCAATGGTTCGACGCGACCTATCAGGGGATAGATGGCGTTGGCAAGTTGCAGCAGATTCCATTGGCCGATATGCGGCTGATTGTTGAAGCAATAACGACGCCCGTGGGCATCGGTGGTGTTGGGGGTCCAGTCCGGGGCAAAATCCTCCAGCCAGCCGTAGGGTCCGTAATCGATGGTGAGGCCGAGAATCGACATGTTGTCGGTATTCATCACCCCGTGCACAAAGCCGACCCGCATCCAATCGACAATTAGAGCGGCGGTGGTGCGGCAAATCTCGGTAAACCATTTGCCGTAGGTTTCTACGGATGGGGAGCCAAGCCCAGGGAAATCGGTGCGAATGGTGTAATCAACCAACCTTTGCAAAAGGGCTGTATCGCCTCTGGCGGCGAGGATTTCGAAATTGCCGAACCTGAGAAAGGAAGGGGCAACCCGACACACCACCGCCCCCGGTTCATCCTTCGGGTGGCCGTCGTAAAACATATCTCGTTCCACCAGTTGGCCGGTGGCAATAACGCTGAGGGCGCGGGTGGTGGGAATACCGAGATGGAACATCGCCTCGCTGCACAAAAATTCGCGGATCGACGAACGTAGAACAGCCAGGCCGTCCGCCCGCCGTGAGTAAGGGGTAGGGCCGGCGCCTTTGAGCTGGAGGGTCCAGCGTTCTCTGCGGTGGTTAATAATTTCACCGAGATTGATTGCCCGTCCGTCACCCAATTGCCCGGCCCAGCTGCCGAACTGATGGCCTCCGTAACACATGGCCATGGGGTCCATTCCCGGAATGACTTTGTTGCCGACAAATACCTCAGTAAAATCCTGTGACAGACATGTTGTTTCGGCGAGATCCAGCAGTTCGGCAACCTCCCGGCTGAAAGCGACCAGCCGGGGAGCGCTTACTCTCGTCGGCATGACCCGTGAATAACAGGCACCGAAGACCTGTCGCCGGAAATTTTCGGAGAGTTCATCGGCAGGCAGCTCGTTGGTAAAGCGGTTGTCAAAGTCCAGGGATTCAAGGGGTTGTTGGTGAAACGGCATATTCATTTTTGATTCTCTCAATCAGTCGGGCTGGATTGTTAAAAATGTGCGGTAACATTCTCCCCACCATTATACGGGCTCTATGTAAGAAGCTCAGAAAATAAACGCTTTGGATAGCATTCCTGCAATCTAAGCATGCCACAACGTGGCTGCAAGGGGGGCGATCTGTTGCCCGGATTCGGGGGACGAGGCGGCCGACGTCCCAGCAGCCAATGAGGGAAACCATATCTGTCCTTTCGATGGAAAGAGTTGCTACAACCCGAGACAAGGATTATTAAATACCTGAGAGATTCATTTCTTGTTCTTCAGCAAGAATTTTGGAAGATACTTATCCTCCCTGGGGGCTTTGTAGAGCACTACAGCAGCAATGGACACCATGGGTTGAATAAGGAGTTGGCTGATTTATGATCGTCCGAATATTCGTAGCAGTTTTTACCTCCTTGGTCGGCGGGCTCAGTTATCTGACCGGTCTGGCAAGGTTAATGACCGCCTTTCTCCTTGGCTTCGGGGCGGTGTGTTCGTTTTTGCTCGGAGTGCTGTTTGTCCTGCCGGTTGATGCCAATCGCTTGTTTTTCCCGATTTACGAAAAAGTTCCGGCCTGGCCCTACTTTTTGGTTGGGGCCGCTCTTGCCGGGATGATTTTGGCGCTCTTTTTGCTGAAACCAAAACCCGCTGCCATGGAGGAGGTCTCCTCCGTTCACTTTAAATACCTGTTTGGTGCTATTGCCGGATACCTGGTCAGCCTCTTTGCCTCTTCGGTGTACTGGTTCCCGTCCGAAGCAGTACGACGTTCGGCCGACACATCGACACTTGCCTCCGAAGTACTGTTCGGCACCTGTCTTTTTCTGGCTGGAGTGACGGTGTCCTGCGGTCTTTTTTACCGGGCTTCGAAAGGGTGTTCGGAACGTCATCCCGACCTCATGCGGCGATTTGTCCTCGGTTTGTTTGCCTTTTTCCAGCTTGATAAAATGCCCCTTCTGGTCGCCTATCTGCTTATCTATTCCCCGGAAACCGGAGTGATCTTCCCCCATCTTGCCGCCTTGGCATTAGCCTCTTACATCCCTGTCGGCTTGTTACTCTTGCTGACCACCCGGGATTGCCAAGAACTTTGATTATGCACCTCACCTTTTAGTTAGGAGTTGTTGTCGGTTTCTGATGCTTTAGGCGAAAACAGGGCGGTAACCTTCACCAGTTTTTCGGCGATCGTTGTCAGGGCAAGTGCCGCCGGGGCGCTAGGGTACAGTTCGCAGATCGGCAGGTAGGCCTTGAGGGCATCGTCGATCTGGCTATCCTCCGGGATATCGCCGAGTTCGGGGATGTCGATGCCGAGATATTTCCCCACCATCTTTCTCAGTTTCACCTTGTTGACCCGGCCCCCCGCACTGTCGCGGTTGACCACGAGCAGGGGATGAAAATATCGTAAACTCTCCTGTGCCATTTCCTTTGCCCCTTCCCGGGTCTTTTCCGCCAGTTCGAACACCTCATGAAGAGTAGCAACGGTATCCCCGAGAAGATCGCCACTCGCTTCTTTCTCCGGGCGGGCAGGAGGTGCAGGGGCGACCGGCTTCCGGTTTTGGATACAGGCAGGGCAGAGCTCTCTATCGTCTTTACCAAAGAGATTGAGCACTCCACCGCAGTCTTTACAAAATTGCATGCCGTCCTCGCCGATGATGTGTGAAGTCGGGTGGTTTTCAATCCTTACCTGGCTTCTTGTCGGCAATAGCGGTGAGAATATTTAGCAAGCTTTGACGGGAAGTGCTCTATTGCTGCTTTTTCGCGCCTTGGACCGCCTCGCCGAACATCGGCAGGGTCGTTGCCAGATCTCCCTGGAAGAAGAAATCAGAGAGTGGCATGGTGCTGCGGGAACCGGGCACCGAAAGCGCCTGATCCTGGTTGAATTCATAAATCAAGCCACCCTGCTGTTTTACCAGTTCAGGGAAACCGGCGGCAGGATAGACTTGCGCGGAAGTACCGATAACGAGAAGGAGGTCGCAGTTGGTCAGCAGCTCTTCAATGGCGTGCAGGCTCCGCACCGACTCGCCGAAGAGGACGACATTCGGTTTGTAGGGATAGCTGCAGGTGTGGCATGCAGGCACCCCTTCCATGTGGTAAAGATCCTCGGTGACCGGCGTCACATGGCCGCACTGCAGACAATGCAGGTGTTGGTGGTCGCCATGAATTTCCAGGACCTTGCGACTGCCCGCCGCCTGGTGCAGGTTGTCGACGTTCTGGGTGATCACTCCCTTCAGCAGACCGTCCCCTTCAAGTTCGGCCAGTACCCGGTGGGCACGGTTTGGCTTTTTGCCGAGCAGGCTCCGGCCCATTTCCCGATACAGCTGCCAGGCCTTTTGCGGGTTATCGAGGAAGACCTCAAGGGTTGCATACTCATCCGGCGAGAAGATCGACCATAACCCGCCCGGGCTGCGGAAATCGGCAATGCCGCTGCCGACGGAGATACCGGCACCGGTCAGGGCGACGGCCCGGGAGGCGGTGGTAAATCTTGCTACCGCCTGGGGAAGATGCTGTTCGTTCTGGTTGGGGATGATGGTTTTCAAAAAAGCACCTTAACGATGTCGGGCAGGTGATCCTGCTGCCTGCCCGCGATTATTTTTTCGACTTGGAGTGGAGGGTGATCCGTTCCACCACTTTTTGGTAATAGTCATGCTGCCCGGCAATATTGACCGGCGAAGAACGTTGCGCATCGATTTTCATGAGGAGGACATTGAGTTTTTTCATCTGCTTCAGCCGTTCGTGCTCATCCTCCGTGCAGGCGATAAGATCTTCGAGCCTTTTAACCTCTTTGCGCTCTTCGATCTCCGGCGGCAGGTAACCACTGTTTTTGAGTATTTTGTAGGCCATTTTCAGGTCGTCGGGAACAAAGCGGTCGTCGTCCAGGGGCAGGGGTTTGTTTTTCCATTTCGGCGAATTGAGATCCCTCTCCTGCATGGCCTGGGCAATCTTTTGTTCCGCGATAAAGGAAAGCGGATCCATGGTCCCTCCGGTTCTTGAATTTCTCTGAAAAGGCTGAACTTAACTCCAGCAACTTTGCCGACGGTACATTGGTTTTTCTGAGCGTTGGTCATCCCAAGAGGTTCTGCAGCCACTTGGAAATGTCGTTTATCTGTTCCGGGCAGACCGAGTGTTCCATGGGGTAGCTTCGGTAACTAATCTGGTAACCCTCCTCTTTGAGACGAGAGGCCGCCTTGCGACCCAAGGCCTCGGGGACGATCGGGTCGTCCGTGCCGTGCTGGATGTTGACGGGGATTTCCTTGTTGGCCGGATTATAGGCGATGATCTCGGCAGTGGCCAGGTAGGTGGACATCGCCAGCAGGCCGCCAAGAGGGGTGGGGTGGCTGAGCGCCAGGTGATAGGCGACCGCGCCACCCTGGGAAAATCCGGCGATGATCAGTCGTTTGCCGGCGATGCCCCGGTCAAGTTCCCGGTCGACAAAAGCACCGATGGCTTTGGCCGAGGCGAGCAGTCCCGCCTGATCGATCTTTCGGTCAATTTGCATCTCTAAAATATCGTACCAGGCGGGCATGACAAAGCCGCCGTTGACCGTCACCGGCATCGACGGGGCATGGGGAAAGATAAAGCGTACGCCCATGCTGGCCGGCAGCCGTAATTGCTCGACGATGGGGGCAAAATCGTTGCCGTCCGCCCCCAGGCCGTGCAACCAAATAACGGTACTGTCAGGCTTGGGGCGAGTTTCCCGTTCAATGGCCGGTAAAAGTGTCATGATCTTCCTCTGGTTGGTTGGGCGGGGAATCATCACCGCATGGTTCGGTTGTAAAATGAATTGACATGATATCATAATCCCATGTCCCTTCGCCATCTTTTCCAAGTTTTTCAGCAAGAATGGTAAGGTGAAAATGGCTGGGTAATTTGGCTTTTGGTTGCCTGCCTTGCCTCCTGAAATTGCTGATTTTTCCGGCAGAAGGTGGTATCGTTTAACCTTTGATGTCGGCAAGGTTGTTGCCGTTCGGCAAATACTATCATTATTTTCGGGGTGGAACCATGAAGTTACAAGAAAGGCTCAAGGGCGAATTGAAGGTGGCCATGAAGGCCAAGGACAGTGACCGGACCTGGGCGATCCGCGTACTGATCGGAGAATTCGGTCGCCAGGTGGAAAAAGAGCTGAGCGATGAGCAGGTTGTCGCCATTGTTAAAAAGCTTATCAAATCGGAGCGGGAGTTGCTGTCCGCCAAGGGCCAGGAAAGCAGCCCTTTTCTGACCATCATGGAGGAGTATCTGCCAAAAGCAGCCAGCGAGGAGGAGATCCGCGCCTGGATCGACGGGAACATCGATTTTTCTGCCTTTCCCAATCGGATGCAGGCGATGCGGCCGATAATGAATCATTTCGGCAGTGCTGCCGATGGCAATGTGGTGAAGAAAATCCTTCTGAGTTATTCCTGAGAGATCATCGTCCTGCTTTACGGCTGAGATCCGCCTGACACCTGGGTGATACCCAGAATCGTGTGCCAGATATTGTCCTGATTCCAGCGTTTGAGAATAAGAACCGGTTGGGTGGCGAGATATTCGAGGATTTTCTGGGCCTCGCTGCCCAAAAGGCCGGACAGGATGAACCACTTCTGGCGAAGAAACCCTTCCGTGCGCACCAGATTCTTCATAACCTCGAAATGGATGTTGGCAACCAGCAGGTCGGTGGCAATAACCGTATGCTCTTCAGCTTTGCCGTTGACGACCAGGATGCGGTCGGCCAATTGGTTGAGAAGAACATTCTGTCGGGCGGTTCTGGTCGCCAGGTAGTTATAGTCGACGGCAACGATCCTGCCGCAGCCGAGCTTTGCCGCGGCAAGAGAGAGGATGCCGGTTCCCGAACCCAGATCGAGCATACTCCGTACCTTGCCGCCGGCACAGGCGATATCGATGGCCTCCAGGCAGGCCTGGGTTGTCGCATGGGTGCCGTTGCCGAAGACCACCCCGGAATCGATGGTGATCGCTACGTCGTTTTCCTCCGGGCGAGGCCTTGATCCAGGTGGGATTGAGGAGGAAGCGGCCGATCCGGATCGGCTCGACTATACCGCCCTGCCACTGGGCATAGGTCATTTCGTATTCGTCGAGCAGATTCCGGCCGGGGAAAACGGCAAGGAGCTGTAAGACCTTGTCATGCGCCGGCCGAGTAAAAAAAAGAAAGCTGAAGTCGTCCTCAACCCAGTTACCGATATAATGTTCGGCGTCGATCCGGCAATGGGCGGGAATGGCCCCTGCGATGTAGTAGATGAAAAGAAGGGTGTCGGGGCGGAGGTGCGTGCTTGGTTCAGGCATGGGACGGTTCGGTCAATATCTGATTTTGGTGATAAAACCCAGCACGCCGTTGACCATGGTCTTGACCTGCTCGGTCGGGATATCGCCGCCCTTGGCCTCGGCTGCCCTGTCGTAAAGCTCCAGCCAGGAAATTATCTCTTTGTTGGCTTGTCGGTCGTAGAGCTTTCTTTTGTAGGCCTCTCCGGTTAATTGCAAGCCCTTCTTGGCTACCGCCTTGTTTTGGATTTCGTTGTGAATTTTTATACCATTGATAAGGCAGAGGTTGCGCAGTTGTTTCTCCAGCACTACCCCGGCGATAATCGCCGCCGCCTTAAAATTCTGCAATTCAAGCTGGCTCTTGGCCAGGCGGAGCATATCCGTCAACACATCGCGGGTAATCGCCCCGCTGGTGGTTTCCAGCCAATCGCCGCGAAGGTCCTTCTCGGCTGCGGTGAGGATGCCAATGCCGCGGCGAGTTCGGCTGGCGCTCGGTTGGGTGACTTCCGACTTGAAACTCTGATGATAGGTGCTGTCCTGGCCGAAGACACGGCCGAGGAAGGACATGGCGGAGATCCGGAAATCGTGGAATTTTTCTTCGCTCACCAGCCTTTTTTGCTGGTTTTCGCCGGTCTCGGTGGCAAGTACCTTCTCGCCGGTCGTTAAGATTGCCGCCAGCTGGGCAAGCAGCTCGTCCTGATTTTTCATGGTGGTTGGCTCATTTTTCCAATTTGCTGAGATGCGTGACGTCCCTGATATTTTCCCTCCATATACTCGCTACCGGGGAAAATATCATCCCTGGATTCGCAAAAGGGGTGTTTTAACGGGCGAGAGGAGCCCCTCACTCGTCGGAGAGAAGCTTCAAGGCCGTGTTATTTTTCAAGGTTTCCAGGATGAAGGAGGTCTTGACGTTTTGGATGCCCGGGATTCCCGACAGCTTGTTATTGACGAAATCGGTGTAGGCGTTCATGTCCTTCACCGCCACCTTGAGGAGAAAATCGACTTCTCCGGTCAACTGGTGGCATTCGAGTACCTCGGTCATACTGGTCAGCCGTTCCTTGACGTGCTGCAGTGAGGAGACCTGGTGATGGCTGAGGCAGACCATGACGATGGTCTGCAGGCCAAAACCCGACTGCTCGCGGTCGAGGATGGCCACATATTTGGCAATGACTCCCGATGCTTCGAGTCGTCGCACCCGTTCGAGAACGGCGGGGGGCGACAAACCGACCTTCTGGGCCAGCTTGGCGTTGGTGATTCGGCCATCTTGCTGCAGTATGGTGAGAATTTTTTTATCAGTCGTGTCGAGCATCGTCGAACTCGCGGGTGGAAGGATGGTTACGGACGGTTTGCAAGCGGATTGTAGCGAATTTATGCAAAAATGAAAAGAGGTTGATGTATCATCGTTGTTCCTGAGCACCCGGAATGTCGCAGTGCAATTTTTTTGTTGCATCAGGGTTCGACTCGTGCCACAGGAAAAGGACGGTGTGAATGTCGCAACTTGGGCCGGATGAGGAATAGGGCATGGCAGTTGCAGCCACAGCACCGTGCCCGATATCTGTTGCAGGGGTTGGAGTTTTCCGGTAATGCAACTCCTGCCTGGCTTGCCGTCTGACAACATTTCACCCGTGGTCCCTTCATTCTCCGCCTGTTTTTTCTTCTTTAGCTATGCACTGGTGCTGGATAAACCATTTGAAAATACATTGGAAATTTTTCTTTCGGCCATTTCGTCGGCGTTTTTGCGTCGGGGTTGTATTCATCTTTGCTGTATTCTTGGCATGCGGCTTGCTCAAGAAGCACCCAAGTGGATGAGTATCGGTGCGGTTCCGCACCCGACTATAACTTGGCCGATGACGACCAACAGCAAAGGAGACGATAAACATGAAGAAGAGGATGTGGATCTTACCGTGGTTTTTCGCGGCAGTGGCAATGTTGCTCGCTACCAGCACTCAGGCTGCCGATGAAGCCAAGCCGGCGGCTTCGGCCGGGGAGACCTTGGCGGCGCCGACCATCACCATCGACAAGAGCGAATTGAATAACGGTGGGGTAATCAAAGTCAACGGTAAGGCCCCGGCAGGCAAGCCGGTGTATCTTGAGGTGTGGGCCGAGGATCACGATGTCCGTTCCAGCCGTTTCGACGCCGATCCGGACAAAGACACCGGCAAGCGACCCTATATCTTTTATATCACCGGTGAGATGCCGGCGTACTATAAAATCTATGTGCCCAAGGACCTGAAAAAGGTAATCGATGAGGAAAAGAAACTCGGCAATAAGTGGAGCTATTCGAAGTTGCTCAAGGACCTCGGTGCCGACGTCGCTTATTCCGTTCCCGCCAAGATTAAAATTGACCGTCACCAGTCATCGCTGATGGCAAGCATCATCGGCAGCCGTGGACCGCTTCTCGAAGCCATGGATGAAAAGCAGACCCGCAGCCGCTCGATGCAGTTGGTCAAGGCTCGCTTTCGTTCCATAGGCAATGTTCTGGCCCCGGAGATCGACGTCCAGCCGGACGGTTCCTATAGCGCCGAGATCAAGGTGCGCGACGGCGTAGCCCCCGGCAAATACAAAATCGTTGCCGTTGTCGACAAGAAGGCGAAGAGCGAGCCGGCAACCTTTGAGAACAAGATCTCCTTTCCGACGATGTACCTGGCCAATGCCGGTTCGAGCATGAACCTCATCTGGCCATTCCTCTTGACCCTGGCGGTGGCGATTTTCGGCGTTCTCATGGGTGCCGGCGGCGGCTTCATCATGAACCCGCTGCTCCTTGCCCTTTTCCCGGCCCTGCCGCACACCGTGGTTGCAGGAACGGTAACGCCCACCGTGCTCTTTTCCCAGGGCAGCGGTATCTTTAACTATTCAAAGATCAACTTCATCAGCTGGAAACTCGGCTGCGGCATCGGTGTCGCCATGTTGTTCGGCGGCTTTATCGGCCCGAAACTGACCGAGATGATCACCCTGGAGCAGTTCAAATTCGCCTTCGGCTGGATCCTCCTGATCCTTGCCGGCTTGATGCTCTGGCAGACTATGCCCAGTTATCTTGCCAACAATAAAAAGGAACAGGCGATTCTCAAGGAATTCAAAAAGCGCGCCGAAGAATCGGCCAAGAACAAGTAACAGGATATTATATTCGGGAGGATGCCAATATGAAGGTAGAATTTTGGGGACAGGAATTTCATGTCAATATGTTCGTCGGCTGTATCGGCGGTTTTCTCATAGCCGTGTTATCGTCGATGTTCGGGTTCGGCGGCGGACCCTTCATGGTGCCGCTTATGACCGTCGCGCTCCGTTTGCCGATGTATGTCGTTGTCGGCAGTTCGCTGCTGGCGATCTTTTTCAATACCTCGATCAGTACCATGCGTCATTATCAGTTCGGTAACTTCGATCTGATCTTTTTCCTGGCGATGTTTCCGGCGGCGATTCTCGGTGGTTATATCGCCCCGCAAATCGCCAAAAGGGTCAGCCCGACCGTGGTCAAGCGGGTTGCCTGTGTTGGTTTAGTGCTGCTCGCCCTCAACCTGCTTGGTCTGTATTAACAGTCCTTAGGCGGCAAGCGGTTTTACCCTGCGGGAGGATCGGACAATGGTTCGGTTCTCCCGTTTTTATTTGCTGCGCATCAAGACAGTGGCGTTCAGTTGTCCGGAGGCTCTTGTTTTTCCCCTGGCGAGGACCCTGCATCAGTGTCGTATAACTGCTTGGCGGCTAGCAAGAGCCAGGGGATGGCCAGGATTGGGGCAAAGGACGGCGCCGCCTGGCTGAGTTGCTGAAGGATAGGATTGACGAGCTGCAGTTGCGGGATTCCATATTTCAGACCGCAGTAAACGACTATCGCCACGAGGATGCTTCCCCACCAAGGTAAGCGAAACGGCAGGGTGAGCCAGGTGTTGCTTTGCCCCTTCATGTCAGGTCGCTCAAAACCAGTTGCACCATCTCCCGCACCCGGGGGTCGGGATCGTCGGCCCTTCGACGAACAAGCGCAAGAGCCGCTTCGTTGCCGATAATCCCCAGGAGAGAAACCGCTTCCCCGCGCAGCAGCGGTTCATCGGCTGCAAGAAGTTCAGCGAGGGAAGGGATGGCAAGAGCAAGTTTCTCCGGCTGAATTTGCTGAAGTTCTTCAAAAAGAACGGAGATGCCGAGGCGTACGCTGAAGCGTTCGTCCCGGAGAATATCGCCGGTCCAGGTGTAATAGCTGGGCTCGCGGCGGAACATGGCGACGATGTTTTCGACATGCCCCTGGTCGAGAAAATCGGCAATAACCCGTTTGAGTTCTTCATCACTGACTGAGTTGCCTGAATGTGTCATTGTTTTAGCGGAAAGGGATAGGTTCTTTCGCGAACAATTCTTCTGAAAAACATACAAATAAATTATCTAAGGGAGTAGAAATTCGCTACAATATGAAAAATATTGCGATAACAGTGCTTCTCTTTGCATTGAAAGGCAAGCTATTTATTGTATGCAGGACGAGTCAAAATCGAACGGATGGAGGCCGACTTTGGTAAGAACAAAACGGTTGTGCATTGCGATGCTGCTGCTGGCGGTGGGTATGTTCCTTGGCGGATGCGGGCAGAAGCCCCATGTCGTGCATATCAGCAGCGACCCCTCCGGGGCGATGGTATTCTTCAACGACAAGGTGATAGGTGAATCACCTCTCGATACCACCGTCGAGCAGCGTAGCGGCGACTACAATGTCTATACTTTCCGGGTTGTTAAGGAAGACTATATGCCGATGCGAAAGGTGTTTAAAGAACAGCTGTATTATGAGACGGTTGACGCTCTCATCCCGACATCACTCCATTTCGTACTCGAAGAGCGAAAAAAATACCCCATTTATATAACCTCCGAGCCAAGCGGGGCAATTGTCACCTTGAACGGGGAGGCAATCGGCGAGACGCCATTCACAACGACCCTGCGGGAGAGGATCGGCAATCCCCGGGTTTTCGATTTTGTTGCGGTAAAGGAAGGGTATAAAAAGGGCCAGACAGTTCTGCAGGAGTTCCTGCCCCAGGATAATGGAACGGTGTTTGTCTTTCCCGAAACCCTGCATTTTGAATTGACAAAGTGAATTGACAAGGTCTGCAAGAAGGAAACCGGCCATGACAACAGAATGGAGTGTTGGGACGATGCTTGGCATCTCCGGAGGCTACTGGCGAGGGTGCACCCTCCAGGCCGGAGTACGGCTGAAGATTTTTTCGGCCCTCGGACGCCAGCAAAAAGATGCGACGGAGGTGGCAAAGACAGTAGGCAGTGAGGTGCGAGCCACCGGATTGCTGCTTGACGCCCTGGCGGCGATCGGTCTCCTCGTGAAATGCGGTGGCCTCTATGCGAACTCGGAGTTCGCCGGGAAGTTTCTTGTCGCCGATTTGCCCGGCTATATGGGGCATATTATCCTGCACCATCACCACATTCTCGACGGTTGGGCGCAGCTTGACGTTGCGGTGATGACCGGGAAAAAGGTGGTTCGGCGTTCCTATGGTGCGGAAATTGAGAGGGAAAGCTTTCTCCTCGGCATGTTCAACCTGGCGATGGGGATAGCCCCGAACCTGGTGCGTCAGTTCGATCTTGGTGGCCGTAAAAAGCTGCTCGATCTGGGGGGCGGGCCCGGCACCTATGCCATCCATTTTTGCCTGGCCAACCCGGACTTGAAAGCGGTCATCCTCGACCGTCCAACGACAGAACCCTTTGCCAGGCAGACGGTAGCCCGGTTTGGTTTGGCCGAACGAATCGGCTTCATTGGTGGCGATTTTAATAGTGATCCGATAAGCGGCGGGCCATACGATGTGGCCTGGTTGTCGCATATCCTGCACAGCAACTCCCCGGATCAATGCCAAGAATGTCTCAACAAGACCGTCGCCGCTCTAGCGCCGGGCGGCTTGATCCTCATCCATGATTTTATTCTCAACGATTCCAAAGACGGGCCGGAATTTGCCGCACTCTTTGCCCTGAATATGCTTGTCGGCACGGACGGCGGCCAATCCTATTCACGGAGCGAGATCTACGCCATGCTCAGGCAGGCTGGGGTTGGAGACATCAGCCATCGGATATGTGCAACACCAAACGATTCATCGGTTATCATGGGGGTGAAAATGAGATAGAAATGGTGTTTCCGGGATTACTCTATCCCCTGGCCATTTCAAAAGCGCTGTCAAATCTTACTCATTTGTAAAATTTACAGCTGCCGGCTACGCTATTGTAAGATCGGAAAAAAAATGCACTCCTGCGCAAAAATCCGCAAAATTAGTTGCGTCAGAGAAGGCAATCAGCTAGCATGAAGGCGCTGAAGTACAAGGAGGAAGATCGGTGCATACTCAAAATGTATTCAATTTCAGTATACTGATTTTTCTCCAGGAATTTGACCAGAACACAGGGTCGTTGAGGATACCAATGTCGGGAAAGGGGGGAAGAGAATAAAAAGCAACCCCACTACCGGACATGGTCAACCGAACAAAAAGCTGTTACAACCCAAGAGGAGAAAAGTATGTCGAAGCGAAGGATTTCCGTATTTTCAATGATGGTTGCCGCAGGCATGACACTTGCGTTAATCGGTTCTGCGGGTGCCGCCGACAAAGCCATCAAAATCGCCACCCAGTCACCGCTGTCCGGTGACCAGTCTCTTACCGGCGTGGACATCAAGCGTGGAGCCGAAATGGCCCTTGAGCAGTTAGCTGGACCGTTGACCGCTTTGGGTTTTAAAGTCACTTTGGCACCCTTTGACGATCAAGCCAATCCCGATAACGGCGTAGCCAATGCCAAACAAATCGTTTCCGACCCGGCAATTCTCGGCGTAGTCGGCCATTATAACTCCGGTGTTCAGATTCCTTCTTCGGAAGTGTATCATACCTCCGGCCTCGTCAATGTTTCTCCGGCAAACACCAATCCCAAGGTAACCACCCGTGGCTATCTGGAAGTAAACCGTATCGTTGGACGTGATGACGTGCAGGGCGTGGTTGGAGCCGACTTTGCCTCCGCTAAAGGTGTGAAGACCGCATTTGTTGTTCATGACAAGTCTGCGTACGGTCAAGGCATTGCTGAGTTCTTTAAGAAGAAGGCCGAAGAAAACAAGATCAAGCTTCTCGGTTTTGAAGGAACCGAAGAAAAGGCCAATTTTGATGCTCTCCTGTCTCCGGTCATCGCCGGCAATCCCGACATGGTCTACTTCGGCGGTATGGCTGCCCAGGCCGCCCTTATGTTTAAACAGGCTCGGCAGAAAGGCTATGAGGGTACCTTCATGAGTGATGACGGTTTTGACTCTGCTGATGCAGCAAAAATCGGCGACAAAACCCTCCTCGCCGGTGGCGGAACTTTCTATTCAACTGTAGCCGGCCCGGCATCAGTGTACCCCGGAACTGCTAAGTTCATTGAAGATTTTACCGCTAAATACAAGGCTGCACCCCAACCATTTGCCGCCCAGAGCTTCGATTCCATGGCTATCGTTCTCAAGGCCATTGAGAATGCCGCGGTTGCCAATAAAAATGAAGTTCCAACCCGAGCGGCTGTAGCCAAGGCCGTTCGTGATCTGAAGGGCTTCAAGGGAATTACCGGCACCTATACCTTTAATGCTATTGGTGACCCTGAGAAATCATTGTATTTTATTCAGCAGGTTAAATCTGCCGATCCTGCCGCATGGTCCAACAATCCAATAGTTCAGACTCTTGAGATTGCTCCCCCCAAATAAGACTTCCTAGTTCTTTGCCCCGGCCCTTTGCTCTTTAAAGGGCCGGTTCTTTATCAACTCCGGGGAGCCTTTATGAAACGATTCCTGAGATATATTAATGTATACGAATTAGTTCGGCCAATCGGCCAGTTGCTGTCGTTTTCCGTCGGCAGCGCGGCGGCCATGTCGGCCATTGTTGTGGCCCTCGCCCTGGTTCTCGACCAGACGGCTGTCGGTGTGCATCTTATGGACAAGCTGAATGTAACTGTGTTCAACTATACCCTGTCCAACCTGCCTCAGGTGGTTATTGATGGGCTGACAATCGGCTTTGTTTACGCCGCTATCGCTCTCGGCTATACCATGGTGTATGGGGTTCTCCAGTTCATCAACTTTGCCCATAGTGAAATTTTTGCGGTCGGGGCCTTTGTCGGCGTGGAGCTGCTCATCTTCCTCCAGTCGGCAGGTGTTCTGGCCGGTGCATCGCTGTTTATGGCGTATGCCTATCTCCTTTTGGCAATTCTTCTCGGCATGCTCGCCGCCGGCGGCCTGGCTGTAGCGGTCGAACGAATCGCCTATCGTCCCCTGCGCGGGGCATCACGACTCGTACCGTTGATCTCGGCCATCGGTGTCTCCTTTCTCCTCCAGGACGTTATTCGTCTGGTGGAAGGCTTGACCACCGGCCAATTCAACCGGATCATGCCGACCTTTGGCAACTTCGATGATCGGATAATATTCGGCAAATTGGTTTTGGGAGCCTCCAAGCTCACGCTGGGGATCCAAATTAAATCGATTATTGTTATCGTCGTCGCCGTTTTGATGCTGGTCGGCCTCAACTATCTGGTGAACGCCACCCGGGTCGGCAAGGCGATTCGCGCAGTTGCTCAGGACATGCCGACCGCAAGCCTCATGGGGATCAACGTTAACCGCATTATCTCTTTAACCTTTCTTGTCGGTGGACTCCTGGGTGGCGCGGCCGGTGTACTCTACGCCTTGAAATTCACCAGGATTGATCCTTTTATCGGCTTTTTCCCAGGGCTGAAGGCATTCACCGCAGCGGTTCTCGGGGGCATCGGCAATATGACCGGGGCGCTCCTCGGGGGAATTATACTTGGCCTGCTGGAAACCTTTGCCGGTTCCTATATGGGGGTGTTCACCATGGGTGCGGCAGGTTCAGAATACAAGGATATCTTCGCCTTCAGTATCCTCATCCTTGTGCTCATCTTTCGACCACAGGGTCTGATGGGTAAAAATGTCGGCCAGAAAGCATAGGAGATTCTCATGGTTTCGTCGTATTTGAAAGTATTGTTCGATAAAGTAAACCAGGGACCATTGGCATATGTTCTGATTCTTGCTCACATGTTTGCCGGCACCTATTTGGTATATACCCAGCCGCGCTCGAATTTGGCATTTCTGGTTCTTATCACCTCGTTTTTGTCGCTCTATTTTTTTCGGGCCGACCTACGTTTTAAACTGATTGTCGCGGCAGTTATGGCTCTCATCGTTATTCCCGTTGTCGGCGTACGGAATATCTTTTATCTCGAGGTTATTTTCCAGATCAGCGTCTTTGCCGCCCTGGCTCTTGGTCTCAATATCGTTGTTGGTTTTGCCGGTTTGCTTGATCTTGGCTATGTAGCCTTTTATGCAGTCGGAGCATATCTGTGGGCCTTTTTCGGTTCGCAGCAATTCTACGTACTGCATTTCGCGCCGGGAACTCAACCGTCGGGCCTGCCCTTTCTTCTGCCGGGTGACGCCTTTTATATGTTCCTTCTGGTCGGCGTGGTCATTGCCGGTCTTACCGGGATTCTTCTTGGTCTGCCGGTTCTCCGCCTGAAGGGCGATTATCTGGCCATTGTTACCCTTGGTTTTGGCGAGGTAATTCGCGTTCTCGCCAACAACCTCGATAAACCGCTGAACATCACCAATGGCCCGCAGGGCATTACCCCGATCCAGCGTCCGACGATGCCGGAGTTCGCGGTTGACTGGTTTAATGCTATTTTTGGCCCTATGATAGGTCATCCGATAAGTCGAGCCGATATGTATAATTTGATGTTTTACATCTTCGCTCTGATGGTGATTATCGTCATTATCTTTGTGACGAGGCGTCTCGATGACTCGAAACTGGGCAGGGCCTGGACGGCGGTACGCGAGGATGAAACCGCGGCCATCGCCCAGGGCATACCTCTGGTACGCATGAAGCTTACCGCTTTTGCCGTCGGTGCTTGTTTTGCAGGAGTCATGGGTGTCCTGCTGGCCGCGAGTCGCACCTTTATCAGCCCGGAATCGTTTACCTTCATGCAGTCCATAGGCGTTTTGTCGATGGTTATTCTCGGTGGTTCCGGCAGTATTCCCGGGGTTATCCTCGGGGCGGCGACGGTGACCATTCTCAATCTCCAGGTGCTCCAGGGCTTTTCATTGTATCTCAATGACCTGCGCCAGAGTGAAGCGGTTATTCCGGTCATTAATTTTGCCTGGAAGAATCTGTCCACCCAGCTTGACCCGGCGAAATATCAGAAGCTGCTGTTTGGTCTCATTCTCATTTTGATGATGATCTTCCGGCCCGCCGGTTTGATTCCCGCCCAGCGGCGTAAACGCCAAGTGGCCCCGGAAGAATAAGGAGAACGACCATGGCACTACTTGAAATTAACAATATAACCAAGACCTTCGGCGGTCTGAAAGCGATCAGCGACGTCACCTTTGCCCTCGAGCAGGGCCGGATCGTATCGATCATCGGTCCGAACGGCGCCGGCAAGACGACCTTTTTCAATACCCTCACCGGCATCTACAAACCGGACGGCGGCACCATCAAGTTTGGCGGCAAATCCCTCGTCGGTCTGCGGCCGGATCAGATCGCCGCCTGCGGCATAGCCCGCACCTTCCAGAACATTCGCCTGTTTCCCGACATGACGGTTATCGAGAATATCATGGTCGGCATGCACGTGCATTTCAAGCAATCGGCCATTGCCACCCTGTTTCGCCTGGAATCTTTCAAGAAAGAGGAACGGGAGTCGGAACAGAAGGCCCTCCGCTTGATGAAGTACGTCGGCTTGCAGGGTGTTGAAAACGAACTGGCCAAGAATCTCCCTTACGGGGCGCAACGCCGCTTGGAGATCGCCAGGGCCCTGGCCGCCGAGCCGCAATTGCTGTTGCTCGACGAACCGGCTGCCGGCATGAATCCGCAGGAAACCGAGGATATCATCCAGCTGTTTCGCAATATCCGCGATAAGATGGGCATAACCATCCTCCTGATCGAGCACGATATGCGGGTGGTTATGAACATCTCCGAGGATATCTGCGTTATGGATTACGGGGTGAAAATCGCCCAGGGCACGCCTGCTGAGATACGCAACAACAGCCGGGTTATCGAGGCCTACCTGGGCCGTGGCGCGGTTGCCGGCCAGCATGAGGAGAAAATGCGATGAGTCTCTTGACAATAGACAATATCCACAGTTATTACGGTCATATTCATGCCCTGAAGGGGATAACTGTCGAGGTCAACGAAGGGGAGATCGTCACCCTCATCGGTTCGAACGGCGCCGGCAAAAGCACCGCTCTCAGGACCATCTCCGGCATGATGCATCCGAAGAAGGGCCGCATTGTCTTTGACGGTCGGGATATCTCGAAGATGGAACCGCACGAGATCGTTTACCAGGGCATGGTGCACGTGCCGGAGGGCCGGGGCATTTTCCCGACGCTGACGGTCAAGGAAAACCTGGAGATGGGTGCTTTTACGGTAAATGACGCCAGGCTAGTGGAGGAGCGGATGGAGAACGGTTTCAATCTCTTTCCCCGCTTGAAGGAGCGTATCGATCAGTTCGGCGGCACGCTGTCCGGCGGCGAACAGCAGATGCTGGCCATCGCCCGCGGCCTGATGCTCAATCCGCGCCTCCTCATGCTCGACGAACCGTCGATGGGTCTCGCGCCGATCCTCGTCGAACTGATCTTCGATATCATCAAAAAACTGAACGAGCAGGGCACGACCATCCTCCTCGTCGAACAAAACGCCCTCATGGCCCTGTCCATCGCCCATCGCGGCTATGTCCTGCAGACCGGCGAGATCACCGTCACCGACTCGGCGGCAAGCCTCAGAAGCAATAAGGCGGTGCAGAAGGCCTATCTCGGTATGTCCTGAAAAACTGCCATCTCAGTGGCCGTTTTGCAGGTCCATGGCGACCAGCAGGGCATAATGGCCGCCTCGGCTGAGGAGTTCTTCGTGGCTGCCCTGTTCGACAATTTTACCGTGTGCCATAACAATTATGTGATCGGTGCGCCTGACCGTCGAAAGGCGGTGGGCGATGACCAGAGAGGTGCGGCCTCGAAAGCTGTCGGCGATGGCCTGCTCAAGGATGTTTTCCGATTCGGTGTCGATTGCCGCCGTCGCCTCGTCGAGGACAAGGATGGCCGGGTTACGGCAGAGCACCCGGGCAAAGGAGAGCAGCTGTTTCTCGCCGGTCGACAATTCGGCTCCGCCCTCACCGATGGGGGTGTCCAGGCCCAGTTCCAGTTTTTGCACAAAGCGGTTCATTCCGGTCCGGGCGAGGATTTCTTCCACCTGCTGCCTGCTGCAGCCGGTATCCATGACAATGTTGGCAAAAAGGGTATCCTGGAGAATGAAGATATCCTGCAGGATAACGCCGACTATGCTCCGCAGTTCTTTGAGACGAAGGGTGGCGATATCGGTTTCGTCAATGAAAATTTGTCCCTCCTGCGGGTCATAGAACCGGAGGAGGAGGTTGACCAACGTGGTTTTGCCGGAGCCGGTTGTCCCGACCAGGGCCACCGTCTGTCCGGGCCGCAGGGTGAGGGAGATGTCATGGAGTACCGGGTTGTTTGGTTCATAGCCGAAACGGAGATTCCGGAACTCCAGTTTTCCTTTGAGGTTTGCCATGGTAGCGGGGATTACCGCCTCCGGGATGGAGCTCCCCGTGTCGAGCAGTTGGAAAATCCGTTCGGCCGAGGCCATGGCCGATTGGACGATCGAATATTTCTGGGCAAGTTCGCGAAGAGGTTGGAAAAAAAGGCGCATATAGGAGATAAAGGCAACCAGTTCGCCAAGGGTCAATCGTTTTTGCAGCACCTCGCCGCCGCCGTACCAGAGAATCAGGGCCACCGCCGCCGAACTGAGAAATTCGGTGAGTGGCATAAAGATGCCGAAGAGGCGGATCTGGCTCAGGGTTCGATCAAGGTAGCCGGCACTGAGGCCTTCAAAGGTGCGGCGCGATGTATCCTGGCGGCCAAAAAGCTGCAGGATGGCGATGCCGGACAGCGATTCCGAGAGAAAACTGTTGAGTTTTGCCAGTTGGCTGCGTATCGCCCGGAAACATTCCCGAGCCAGTCGGGCAAAAAAGACCGTGATGAGCAGGGCGACGGGCACGAAGATCGACATCAGGGCAGCGAGGCGAGGGTTCATCCAGAACAGCAGCATGAGGATGCCGAGCAGTCGCAGGAGGTCATTGAAGAGGGTGACGACCACCGAGGTGAACATTTCGTTCATGTTCTGGATATCGTTGGTCAGCCGGGTTACCAGCTGGCCGGTACGGCGGGTGTTGAAAAACGGCAGGTCGAGATGAAGAAGATGGTTGAAGAGACATTGCCGAATGCCGTGCATGACCCACTGACCCACCCATTCGAGAACGAGGATCTGGCAAAAGGTGGCGAAGAACACCCCGATGATGATAGCGCCATACAGCGAGGAGTTCCTGGCAAGTCCTGTCAGCCGTTCGCCTGCCGTGAGTTGCGTGGCGGTAATGAAACCGTCGATGGCGGTTTGCACCAGATAGGGAAGGGTCAGGGTCGCCCAGGTGATAAAGAGAGAAATGATTACGGCCCCGATCAGTCCGAGTTTATATGGTGCGGAAAACCTCAGTATCCTGCGCCAGAGCTGGAGGTCGCCGAGAGAGGCCTGGCGGCCCTCTTCACTGTAGCCGTAGTCCATCATGGCAGGGCTGTCTCCCCTTGGCTGTCCTGCTGCATCTGTTTTTCAAACATCGTTTGATACAGGGAATTGGTGGCGAGCAGGTGGTCATGGTCGCCTTCACTTTGCACTGTGCCGTTGGCGAGGATGATGATATGGTCGGTCATCGACAGCAGTTTGATACGGTTGGAGACGATGACCACCGTTTTGCCCTGAAAATGCCGCTTCAGTCCGGCAAACACCTCATGTTCGGTGGCCACATCGACCGCCGACAACCCGTCGTCGATGATCAGCACCGGACGGTCGCAGAGCAGGGCCCGGGCCAGGGCCAGGCGCTGGCGTTGGCCACCGGAGAGTTTTACGCCGCGTTCGCCGATCAGGGTGTCATAGCCGTCCCCCAGGGTCAGGATATCTTCGTGGATGGCCGCGTTGGCGGCGGCCCTGACGATCTCCTCGCGAGTGGCATCGGGCCGGCCAAGGGCGATATTGGCGGCGATGGTATCGGAGAAAAGAACGGGCTCCTGGCCGACATAGCCGATATGCGAACGGATATAGGCGAGAGGCAAGTGGTTCACCTCCAGCTCGCCGAAGGTCAGCATGCCGTCGGCCAGGGGATAAAGCCTTACGAGCAGTCGACAAAGGGTCGATTTTCCTGAGCCGGTACGGCCGGTTATACCGTGAATGCCGGGACCGAGGCTGAGGTTGAGGTCCTGGAGGACGGGGGCCTGCCCGGAAGGGTAGGTGAAGGTCAATTTCGTCAAGCGGAAACCAGGCTGCACCATTATCTCCGGCTCTTTTTCAAGGATCGGCTCCGCTAGAGTCGAGCGGCTGGTGACAAGGCCGTAGATGCGATCAAGGGAAGTGAGTCCGCGCTGCACCAGATTGGCTACCCAGCCGATGGCCATCATCGGCCAGATCAACATATACAGATAGGTAATGAAGGCCACGAAATCGCCGAGGGTGATGGTTGTCTTGATTACCAGGCTGCCGCCGAAATAGAGGACCACCAACATGCCGGCGCTGCCGACCAGTGTCGCCAGGGGCGTGATCAGACCCTGGATGACGGCGACCCGCAGATTGCTTTTTACATATCTTTTGCCGAGCCGGTCAAACCTGTCAGTCTGAAAGTCCTCCATGGTATAGGCCTTGATAAGGCCGATGGAAATGAGGTTGGACCTTGAAAATTCGGTCAGCTCCGAAAATTCTTCCTGGACCATGGCAAAACGACGATGCAGTTTCCCCGAGAGGACCCGGGTGGCTACCGCCAGAAAGGGCATCGGCAAGAGGGCGAGAAAGGTGAGCAGCGGGTGGATGGCGATCATGAAGCCGATGGCCGCAAGCGACATCACCAGGGAGTCGACCGCCGCCACCACGCCCATGCCGCAGGCCATCTGTACGGCGGCGAGATCGTTGCTGGAGTGGGCCATGAGGTCGCCGGTCGTCCGCTTTTCGAAAAACGGCGCATCCATCTTAAGGATATGGTCGAAGATGCGGTTTCTTACCGTCTGTTCGAGAAACCTTGAAAAACCGATGATCAGATAGCGCCAGATAAAACGCAGGAAGACCACCAACACGGCAATAAAGACAATGATGCCGGCCAGGCGAAGAAGGCCTGTGGGGGTGACGGTCAAGGTCTCCAGGGCATCAACCGCCTGTTTGATGAATCTTGGGATGATCAGCTGGAGAAAATCGACGAGGATCAGGGCGGCAAGCCCACCAAAAATCCGCAGGCGATGGCGCCGGAAGGAGGGGAGCAGGAGGTCACGAATTTGTGCGAATGGAATCCGTCTGGTGTTGCCCTGGGAATCCAGCCTGGAAGGAGTAATATTCAAACGTTCGACTCGGTTATGGTGCGCAAATAGCTTGCAGAAAGTTCTGTGTAGGAAACAAAATATTGACCATCGAAGACAATAATGACCGTTTATACGAAAGTCACTTGAAAATCGGCAAATACTGTCTCTGTTCGCTGCTCGATATCTTCGTTTCTGCAGTTTGCCATTTGTCAGTTCTCTGAAAATCAGTCGAACCATTGCCGGCCTTGCAAATCGCCAAAACCGAGGGTACAGTATCTGGCTTTCCAGGCTGTGGTGGCTTCCGAAAAAATCGAACAAAGAGCGAAAAATGCTGACGACACTGATAATTTATTGCATGGTAGGCGGCGTAGCCGGGATTTTGGCTGGCCTTTTAGGAATAGGCGGTGGTCTGGTGATTGTGCCGATGCTGGTCTATGTCTTTGAATTACAATCTATTCCCCATGAGTTGATCATGCATCTGGCGCTGGCGACCTCCATGGCCAGCATAATGTTCACCTCGGTTTCCAGCTTTATGGCCCATCACCGGCGCGGAGCCGTGCACTGGCAGGTCGTTAAGAAAATCGTTGCCGGCATCCTCACCGGCACCTTTCTTGGTTCTATCTTTGCCTCCTCGCTCTCTACCAATTTCCTGAAAATATTTTTTGTCATCTTTCTCTATTTCGTGGCAACCCAGCTGCTTCTCAACAAAAAGCCGAAGGGCGGCCGCGATCTGCCTGGAGCGCTGGGGATGTTCGCCGCCGGTAACATCATCGGTGCGGTGTCGAGTTTTGTCGGCATCGGCGGGGGCACGTTGTCGGTACCGTTCATGCTCTGGTGCAATATCCGCGTCCATAACGCCATCGGCACCTCGGCGGCGATCGGCCTGCCGATTGCCGTGGCCGGGACCGTCGGCTATATCTTCGGCGGTTGGAATGCCGAGGCACTGCCAGCCTATTCGGTCGGCTATGTTTACCTTCCCGCCCTCTTTGGCATCGCTGTGGTAAGTGTTTTGACCGCGCCGTTGGGCGTCAAGCTTGCCCACAGCCTGCCCGTAGATAAGCTCAAGCGGATTTTTGCCCTGCTGCTCTTTGTCGTGGCCACGAAGATGCTGGTCAGCGCGCTGTAGCAGCGAGCCTGGCTGTTAAGCGAGGCACAGCAACTTGTGGAGGTTTTCTTTTACCGCCTGTTGGTCTTTGGCGGAAAGTTCGCCTAGAATGAGTTGCGCTGTTCAGGCGGTGAGCCAGATCGACAGCTCGCTCAAGGCGGTGGACGCGGTCGGATAGGGCTCGGCTCTGTTCAGCGTTTCGACTTGGATTTCTTCCAGTAAGCGGTGCAGCGGCCAGGCGTCGAGGTCAGCCTCTCAGTGCCATTTCGGCGGCCAGTAGCCTGTGCCGCTGTTGGAGTGCTCAGCCGTGATCGAGCCAGCGCCTGGTTTCCGGATGCCGGGAATAGCCCTTTTTGCCGTTGACGATTATTGAAACGATCCCGTGCAGTTCCCGGTGTTCGCCCAGCAGGCTCTGTCGGTCCAGGTAGCCCGGATCAATTTCCCAGATTCTCATATATTTTTATGGGATGAATGGGCTGATTGTGTATGGGCAAGTTTGCGCAAACGGTGAGTTCACCGGGAAGCGCGTTTTTTTGGTGTTCCGGTGGAATGACTTGTTAAGCGCTTTGTCGATTGAGTGATTGCCAGGAGTGATCTTAATGCTTCATTTACCGAAGCAGAATCTTGGAAAGCTTTTGCTATTTCAGGATCAAGAACAATGACATTCGCCCCCTCTTCAAGAAGCCGTCTATAATATTTGCCCCTGACTGCTTTAGAATAATCAAAATCATATTCGGCACGAAGATCATCGACAGATGGTTTACTTGCTTTGCTTTTCATGATTTTTCCTTTCATGGGTTGTTGCTGGCCTAGCGCTTATGATGCGAGTAATCTTCCCCTTCTCGGTGTGTGCAATAACGAGAAGACGGGATTTAGATGAGAGACCAATTGTAATGAAACGTTGTTCTTTAACCGAATGGTCTGGATCATCAAAGGTGGCAGAGAACGGGTCATAGAAGACGGTGACGGCCTCATCAAAAGAAACGCCGTGTTTCTTCAGATTATCTTTAGCCTTTTTCGGGTCCCATTCAAATTGCATATTTCTATTTTATCGCATTCGTAGATTTTATGCTACAGGGTCCCTGCGATTCGGCAAACACCAAAATGATGATTTCAACCGTTTTTCACAAAATAAATGCGTCCCCTTTTTTTCTGAAAACAGATATCACTGTAAGGCTTGAGCCGCTACAACAACCCAGCCGCCGATTGGCCCAAGAGCAACTTTGTCGTAAGTTGACAAATCTCGGAGCGCGTACTCCCACCGGAAAATGGCTTGCAATTGAGGTCGGTGAAGAGCCGATAAAGAATGTCCAAAAAAATGGCTGATTTTCCACCTCTATTTACGAGGTCTGAATCATATGGGGATTATAGTTATTTTTCAAGGTTGATCCGGCCGAAGCGTGGTTTTCGAATAACTCTGATCTCATCTCCTCCCCAAGTGCAAAATGTGGGCGTCCTCTGCCCGTATTGGTGAAAATATTACCCATGCTCGCCCTTCGTTTTTTTACCAACACGAACCCACCAGTCAGCACAAACCTCACAAAAATAACCGGTTATAAACAGTTAGCGAGGAAAAAATCATGCAAAGACAATTGGCATACGGTTTGCTAGTCAGCTGACAGTAACCATCAAAAATAAAACTCCACCCATCAAGAATACACTTTATTATCTTCAAGGGATTATGCTATTAACATGATCAAAAGATCTAAGAGACAATAATCGCCAATAGAATCGAAAAAATGTTTACCCGACAGTACCTCTCGCAACACAATAAGCGATGGACACAGCAAATTAGCATGATGTTTTCTTTCTTTTTCTTTTTTCTGTTAACTTGTGTTTTTTCCACCTCCGCCTTGGCCACAGTAACCAAAAACCTTCATTTTGAGTGGCAATTTGACACCTCTTATCCCGGCTTAGCAGGGTATAAGTTTTTCAAAGACGGTGTTCTCCTCGTCACTATTAATAATCCAACCGCTCTATCCCTTGATTACACCGTAGCTCTCGAAGAAAACAGATCCACAGTATTTACCATGAAGACCTTTGATATCTATGGTAATGAGAGTCCGTCCTCCGAGCCATACGCCATTCTATCCCCTGCTGATGTTAATCATGATCAAAATACCGACTTAACTGACTTAATTCTCATCTTACAAATTTTAACAAATACTCCGACCACTTCGACTGTGTATAGTGATGTTGATGTTAGTGGTGATGGCAGAATTGGCATGGAGGAAGCAATTAAATGTCTTCAGATTGTAGCAACAATCTAACAGGAGTGTCGGAGACAAACTCCTCCCGCCGGGAAATTCGATGTAACATCAACATATTACATCAACGAACCCTATAAGACCCTTCAGGAAAACCAAGGCGTCCTTGCAGAAATCCACATAAATATTGACCAGTGAGGTATCTTGTGCTTGACAAGTAAGACCCTACTGTTGTTATGCCTTCATGGCACATTTCCACATAAAAACCAAAAAGGAAAGGCCCTACTTCTACGTCCGGGAGATTGCCAGGGTTGACGGCAAACCCAAAGTCATTTCCAAGATCTACATCGGCTCGTTGGAAAAGGTCGCAGGTTTGCTTGGCGGCAAAGAGGTGGAAGTCCTGAACTTGGAGGTGGAAGAATTCGGTTCGCTCTGGTTGGCGCATCAGATCGACCGGGATATTGATCTCTGCGCCATCCTCGATAGCGTCGTAACCAGGGCAGAGAGGGAGACGGGTCCCTCGGTAGGCGAGTATTTTCTCTATTGCGTGCTAAACCGGATGGTGCAGGCCGTCAGCAAAAACAATCTTGCCGATTGGTTCCGGAAAACCGCCATTCAGCATATCCGGCCTATCAATTTGGACGAACTCACCGGCAAGCGTTACTGGGAAAAATGGGATCGGGTAAGCGAAACGGATCTGCAAACGATTGCCCGCAGATTTTTCGAGCGCATCTGGCAAGTCGAGGCGCCGTCCGCCGATTGCCTGCTTTTCGACACCACCAACTACTACACCTATATGGCCTGTCAACCCAACTCGAAACTTGCCCAGCGCGGGAAAAGCAAGGCAGGAAAGCATCATTTGCGTCAGATCGGTCTCGGGCTACTGGTCTCCAAGGATTTACGGTTGCCGTTATATTACAGTGTTTATCCGGGTAATATCCATGACAGCAAGCATTTCGAAGCGGTGATGGATGAAATGTTTGGTGTTGTTTGTGGTCTGAACACAACAAAAGAACGGCTGACCGTAGTCATTGACAAGGGTATGAACGGCGATGATAATTACGCCTGGATTGATGAGCACTCCCAGGCTCATTTTATCACCACCTATTCGACATATTTTGACCAGGAACTGGCGGGAACTCCGCTTACTCGCTTTGAACCTGCCGATACGGCAGAGAATCGTCGTTATATCAAGGATGGTCACGAGGAAGAATGCCCGCGGTATATCGAACCAAGGGCGAGTACTGGGGTAAAGAGCGAACCGTGATCGTTGCTCATAACCCGGCATCTGCCCGCAAGCAGGCTTACACCTTTGCCGACAAACTGGAGACCATGCGCCAGGAGTTATTGACTATGCGAGCCAAGGTCAGAGACAAAGCCCCGCACTGGCGGAATGAGGAAGCTGTTCGAGAACGGTATGTCCGCTCATGTGAGCGAATCCACATGGACTCACAATTGGACGATCTAGAATTCGCACAACCCCCAGACGGCCTATCGCTGACCTTTCGTAAAAATGTCCATCTGGCCAATTGGAAACAGGCGATGTTCGGGAAAAACATTATTATCACCGACAACACGGATTGGCTGACGGGCGATATTGTTGAGGCAAATCTTGCTCGCTGGCAGGTTGAGGACCGGTTCCGTCTGAGTAAGGAGGATGATTTGGTGGGTACCAGCCCAGTCCGGCATTGGACGGACAGCAAGATCAGGTGTCATCTTTTTACCTGTGTGGTGGCAATGACTTTATTTGCGCCGGATTGAATTGAAGATGACTGCTGCCGGCCGAAAACGTTCAATTGAAGAGATCGTTAACGACATGCGACATTTACATTATGTCCTGAGTGTAAAAAAAGGAAGCCGGACACCTGTTCGCCGCCTGGAGAATCCCAATAAGACCCAGAGCGAAGTCCTATCGGCCTTTGGCTACCACGTTGACGAGAGTGAGGTCTTACAGGGTCCAGCTGGCTGGACCCTTATTCTGTAGAGGTTGCCGGCTCGCCGAATCGTTTATCTCAGAAACTCCTGATAGATAACATGCAGCAAGGTCTGGCGCTTCGGATTTGAGTGGGCGCTAAGAATGGCTCGAACCTCCTGCTGGCTCAAGATCTTGGGGAGCTGTTTGGAGCGAGGTCGGCGAGGGATGGAAAACTCGGCCTCATTCCGGCCCTGATAGCCTTGGTAGTATTTTTTCAGACCACAGAAAAGCACGTTGCAGCTGGCCCAGGCCAGCTGTTTTTTCTGGATGCAAAAACAGCAAGTAATCCTGGATCTGTTCGTTGGTCAATTCAGCTGCTGGCTGCTTGTGGTAGGCCGATAATGCCGACACGGATCGCAGGTAGGCTTCACGCGTTTTCGGGGAGACTCGCTGCAAACCCAGAAAGTCTTCAAAACTGTGCTGATTTTTCTTCGTCATAATGCCACCTCAATATTGGTTACGGGTAACCGATAGAGTCACCCTATGGAGGTAGCTTATAGGAAATAATCGGAAAACAATCGAGAATACTCCTTTTGAAGGTCAGGTGAAAGCTGACGGGGAAGGGTTTTACCGCATTAGCGGTTTAGTTCAGCATTTAATAGGCCGTGTTGGCTTTTTAGGGAAATTTTCAACCTTATAGGCTCCACGTTGCCTTGTGTCTTAGGCGCTGGTTGCTGCTTTTCCCCCTCAGATTTGCCCCTTCCCCTTTTTCCATGTAGTAGAGATATAAATTTTTCTGTCACAATATCCGACATGGGTTGCCTTTTCTAGAAAAACAGTTAGGAATATTTTGGCGGCATTTTGGGGCGATAGCCCTGATAGGCCGCGTAGGCCTATCAGGGTAAATTCACAAGTAATGCGGCGGTGATGAGAGGTTAGTTGTTGTCAGAGAACAAGGTTTCTTTCGGCCTTTTTTGGGAAAATAACCTGTTATGCGGAGTTGACACTCAATATTAAATTTTTCGTCATGAAACTCATTTATGTACCATATCAATAGCTTTCGTATTGAAAATTTCGGGAGATTTCTCTTTGAAGGCAAAATAAGTTGCTGCGGGCAAGGAGCGATACCTTGTTCATAGGGTGCGAAAATATTTCAAAAATGTGCCATCACCTTTCAATCCGCCAATATTCATAAAAATAATTGATTGGGATATTTCGTAAAAATGAAATAGAATTCAGTCTCTCGTATAATGAAGGACATGACAAAAAGAACACCCCTTGACCTAGGTCAAGGATTTCTGCTTGCAAGTGTGTGACGATGGAGAGGTAGCAGACAGGCTCTTCTCACAACAGTCAACCATAGTCTGGAGTTGTCATGCCGATATTCAGCTATCTCGCCATTCCCAGAAGCGGAGCCAAGGAGACCCTTTGCGCCGAGCTTTCTGCTCTTTCGTATTGCCAAGTTATTCCAGCCACAAACCAAGAAGTTGTTGTTCTTGTTACCGATACACCGGACGAAACCAGCGAAGAAGCACTCCAGGTTCATTTGCAGAAGCTGCAGTCACTGCAGTCTCTCAGCCTGGCCTTTGGCTACGATGAAAAATAAGGGAGGAAGTGAGGACACCATGAAACTCGATAGACGACGATTTATTCAAAGCGCCGCGGCAACCAGTGCGGTGGCAACGGCAGCGGCACTTTTTCCGGGAATCAGTTTCGCCGATTGGCCGAAAATTACCAGCAATTCAAGTGTGGTCTCCTGGCAGAAGGCACCCTGCCGCTTTTGCGGCACCGGCTGCGGCGTACTGGTCGGGGTTGTCGAGGGTCGGGCGGTGGCGGTGAAGGGTGATCCGAACTGCAGCGTCAACAAGGGCCTGTGCTGCATGAAGGGCTATCACTCGGTGCAGGCCCTCTACGGCGCCGACCGGATCACCAAGGCGAAGATCCGTAAAAACGGCGAGATGGTCGAGGTGCCGATCGCCGAGGCCCTGGACCTGGTGGCCGCGAAACTGAAGGAGACCCGGGACAAGCACGGCAAAAACTCGGTGGCCATCTACGGCTCCGGGCAATGGACCATTCCCGACGGCTATGTCGCCTCGAAGCTCTTCAAGGGTTGTCTCGGCACCAATAATGTCGAGGCCAATGCCCGGCTGTGCATGTCGAGCGCGGTCACCGGCTTCATGACCTCCTTCGGCATCGACGAGCCGATGGGCTGCTACGAGGACATCGATCAGCGCCAATGTCTTTATCACCTGGGGCAACAATATGGCGGAGATGCATCCGGTGCTCTTTTCCCGGATGCTCGCCAACCGCAAGCGGCGCACCAACGTCAAGATCATCGATTTTGCCACCCGCACGACCCGCACCAGCCAGGCGGCCGATAAATCGATCCTCTTTAAACCCCAGACCGATCTGGCGGTGGCCAACGCCATCTGCCATGAGATCATCGCCAACGACTGGGTGAACTGGAACTTTGTGAACGAACATGTGTCGTTTCACAAGGGCAAAACCAATATCGGCTACGGCACCGAAGACCATTTTGCCTTTACCGATCAGGAGGAGGCGATCGGTTTTGCCGACTTCAAACTGTTCCTGGCCGACTACACGCCGGAAAAGGTCGAAAAGATCTCCGGGGTCTCGGCCAAGGACATCAAATATCTGGCCGCCCTCTACGGCGACCCGGCTGTGAAGGTCACCTCCTTCTGGTGCATGGGCATGAACCAGCACACCCGGGGCACCTGGATCAATAACCTCGTCTACAATATCCATCTGCTGGTCGGCAAGATCTCGACGCCCGGCAACAGCCCGTTTTCCCTGACCGGCCAGCCGAGCGCCTGCGGCACGGTGCGCGAGGTCGGCACCCTGACCCACGCCCTGCCGCACGGCACGGTCACGAACGAACACGACCGGCAGATGGCCGCCGAGATCTGGGGGGTGCCGGTGGAAAACATCGATCCCAAGCCGACCTACCATACGGTCGAGATGTTTCGCGCCCTCGATCGCGGCGATATCAAATTCATCTGGATCCAGGTGACCAATCCGATGGTCACCATGCCCAATCTGAAACGCTACCGCAATGGCGCCCTGAAGGACGACCGCTTTGTCGTCGTTTCCGATGTCTATCCGACACCGACCACCGATGTCGCCGATGTTATCCTGCCGGCGGCGATGTGGGTGGAAAAGGAAGGATTGTTCGGCAACTCCGAACGGCGGACCCAGCATTTCGGCCAGATCGTCACGCCGCCGGGCGAGGCGATGTCCGACACCTGGCAGATTATCGAGGTGGCCAGACGGCTCGGCTTTGAGAAGCAGTTCCCCTGGAGCCCGGAGAATTATATCGAGAAGATCTGGGAAGAGTATCGCCGTTTCCATGCCGGCCCGAAGCATGAAATGGCCTCCTACAAGGTGCTCAAGGAGCGATCCGGGGTGCAGTGGCCGTTTGTGGACGGCAAGGAAACCCGCTGGCGCTTCAATGCCCAGCATGATCCGGCCTGCAGCAACGGCAAGGATTTCCACTTTTACGGCAAAAAGGACAACCGCGCCTGGATCTGGGCCCGTCCCTATGAGCCGGCCGCCGAATCGCCGGACAGCGATTACCCCTTCTGGCTGAATACCGGCCGGGTCATCGAGCACTGGCATACCGGCACCATGACCCGGCGCGTCCCGGTCCTGCACAATGCCGTGCCGTCGTCCTATGTCGAACTCAATCCGGAAGATGCCGCCGCCCTCGGGGTGGTCAACGGCGAAAAGGTCAAGATCATCTCCCGCCGCGGCGAGATCGTTATCCCGGCGCAGATCAACGGCCGCGGCGTGCCGCCGCGCGGCATGGTCTTCGTGCCGTTTTTTGATGAGAGCTATCTGATCAACGAGGTCACCCTGGATGCCTTCTGTCCGATTTCCAAGCAGCCGGACTATAAAAAATGTGCCGTCAGACTGGAGAAAGCGTGATGAAAGGATATAAAGCTGAGTTGAGCAGCTTGTCTGCTCGTACGAAACTTATGCCCTTGTGGTATAAACAGAGAAAGGGGTGGATACTGACCGCCGCCGCGCTCTGTTGCCTCGGCGCCAGCCATTTTGCCGGGGACAGGGCCTTTGCCGCCGAAGACGGAACCGACGATTTCGATCATCAGAGCCGGAAGTTTTTTATCGCCAGCGATGCGGTGCCCGAGCCCTATCTGACCGCCGATTCCGGCGATCGGAACCTGGCCGGGTATTACCAGTTGCGTCAGTATCCCGGCTCACCGCCGCGCATTCCCCATCCCGCCGATCAGGCCTTCAGCGGCGATGAAAACGACTGTCTGTCCTGCCACGCCAAGGGCGGCTACAGTGCTGAGTTCGGCAAATTCGTACCGGTGACGCCGCACCCGGAAAACAGCCTCTGCTACCAATGCCATGCCCGGCAAGTAACGGAAGCGACCTTTGTGCCGAGCACCTGGCAATCGATATGCACCGCCGCGTCTCGGCTTGTCGTTTTTGCCCGGTTCGCCGCCATCGATACCGCACGCCCTGCAGCTGCGGGAAAACTGTATCGCCTGCCATGCCGGGCCGGGGGCGGTGGCGGAAATTCGCGTTGCCCATGCGCCTCGGGGCTATTGCCGGCAGTGTCATGTGCCGGCCGCACAGCAGGATGCTTTCAGCGAATTCCGGAGAAAATAACCTCGAGGCAACAGGCAGGCGAACATGAAAACAGTGATCAATGGTATGACCGGCTGGTGGCGGGGGAGCGTCTTGCTGCTCCTCACCTTTTTCCTGGTGTATCTCGGCATCGGAGTGGCCAGTGAAAAAAAATCCTTTCTCGATACGATAAAGGACATCGACGAACCGTTTAACAGCCGATCGGTGCACCAGGTGCAACCGGTAACGCAACCGACCGTACTGGCCAAGGAAGAATATCAGGGTGGGTCCTTTCGGGTGCTGGCCAGAAAGGAAGAAGTCGAGCGATACCGCTGCAGCAGTTGCCATACCGATAAAGAGGTGAAGGGCAAAAACGCTTTTAACCTGACCCACGGCAATGTGGTCATCAACCACGGCCAGGAGGGCAGCGCTCTCGCCTGCATCGATTGTCATCATCCGAAGGAACTTGATTACCTTGAGGACAAAAAGGGCAATAAAATCGACTATCGATCACGTCTATCAGCTCTGCGGTCAATGCCATTTTCGCCAGAAACGCGACTGGCTGGGCGGGGCCCATGGCAAGCGGGTGAGCTATTGGGCCGGGGAGCGGGTGGTTTATAACTGCACGACCTGCCACAATCCCCATTCGCCGCGATTTGCCAAGCGCTTTCCGGCCACCTATTCCGTACCGTTGAACTGACGGGGGTATCTATGAGTTCACACGACAACGATCATGAAAAAACCGACACCGCCGACGACCTCACCAGCGAGAGAAGCCGTCGGACCTTTCTTAAAAATCTCTCCATCGGCGCGGCGGCGGCCAGTGCCGCCCTGGTTACCGGCTGTGTGCCGGGTGCCGATGCCGCGACAAACGGCGAATTGCGTCTGCGCTGGCAGGAATTTTTCAAGAAAAATTACCGGTTGATGACCGAAGAGGAAAAGGCGCAAACCGTCCACCGCCTGGAGCGATTGGCAGCCCAGCGGGATGGCCTGGAATTGCAGATCGGCACCGAGCCGCCGCTGCCCAAGGTGCTCTACGGCTACGCCTTCAATATCACCCGCTGTGAAGGTTTCATGGAGTGTGTCACTGCCTGCATCAAGGAAAACAATCTCGATCGCAAGACCAATACCCAGTATATCCGCATCTTTGAAATGGAGCCGGGCCAGCTCGACCCGAGCACCGGTGACGGCAAATATTTTCACGAGGTGCCGGTCGATAATAAGTTTTATATGGGCACCCAGTGTTTCCACTGCGAGAATGCCCCCTGCACCAAGGCCTGTCCGACCAAGGCCACCTGGAAGGAGCCGGACGGCATCGTCGTCGTCGACTATGACTGGTGCATCGGCTGCCGCTACTGTCAGGCCGCCTGCCCCTATTACGGGCGACGTTTCAACTGGGGCAAAGCGGAAATACCGAAGGAAGAAATAACGCAAAAGCAACATTATCTCGGCAATCGCCTGCGGCCGGTGGGCAAGATGGAGAAATGCACCTTCTGCATCCAGCGGACGCGGAAAGGCAGGTTGCCGGCCTGTGTCGAGGCCTGCCCGACCGGCTCGCGGGTCTTTGGCAACCTGCTCGATCCGGACAGCGAGATCCGCTATGTCCTGAAACATAAGAAGGTCTTCCGCATGAAGGAAGAGCTCGGTACCGAACCGAAATTCTGGTATTTCATCGATTGATTGCAAGGGACCACCATGAGCACACATCAGAAGAAAAATCTGAGAACATTCGTTGTCGATGTATTTCGCTGGAACCTCAGGGGCGGGATCGGTTTTCAGCTCTTCCGGCTCATTCTCCTTGGCTGCATGGGCCTCGGGCTCTATGCCTATTCCTTTCAGGCCAGGTTCGGCTTGTCGGTCACCGGCATGAACGATATTGTCAGCTGGGGCTTTTACATCTCCAACTTCACCTTTCTCGTCGGGGTGGCGGCAGCAGCGGTCATGCTTATCCTGCCGGCCTATGTCTTTCATGACCCCAATTTTCACCGGGTGGTCATTATCGGCGAAGGGGTGGCGGTGGGGGCGTTGGTTATGTGCCTGTCCTTTATAGTCGTCGATATGGGCGGACCATTGCAGGCCTGGCACCTCATTCCCGGCATCGGCATCTTTAACTTTCCTTCGTCGATTCTCGCCTGGGACGTGCTGGTATTGAACGGCTATCTGCTTCTCAATGGACTGGTGCCCGCTTATATCCTCTATAACCATTATATGGGGCGTAAGGCCAACGAAAAACTGTATCGACCGTTTGTCTTTCTCTCAATTTTCTGGGCCTTTTCCATACATATGGTCACTGCCTTTCTTTATCAGGGACTGCCGGCCAGGCCGTTCTGGAATAATCCGCTTCTTGGTCCGCGCTTTCTCGCCTCGGCCTTTGCCGCAGGACCGGCGCTCATCGCTCTTATTCTCGCGGTTATTCACAATTTCACCAGCTATAAGATCGACCGCAGCGTCTTTAACAAGCTGCGGCTGATTATCGTTATCTCGGCGATCATCAACCTGCTCATGCTCTTTTCAGAGATCTTCAAGGAGTTTTATTTTCCGACTCACCATTCGAGTGCCGCCATTTATCTCTTTTTCGGGATGGACGGTCATAACTCCCTGGTGCCGTGGATCTGGACGTCGGTATGCGTTAATCTGGCGGCGACCCTGGTGCTGGCCTTCAATCCCGGCAAGAACAATCCGAAGGTGCTGCTGCCCGCCTGTGTCTTTCTCTTTGTGGCGATCTGGATGGAAAAAGGTATCGGCTTGATTGTCCCGGGGCTTATTCCCTCGCCGCTCGGCGAGGTCGTCGATTATCTGCCCACCTGGGTCGAATTGTCGGTGACTCTCGGCATCCTGGCCTTGGGGATCACTGTGGTTTCCTGGCTGATCAGGGCGGCGCTGATCATTGAGGAACGATATGAACATTAGCAAGCATCCAGCACACACTACGACAAATACGTTTTCGACTTGAACAAATCCACCATGACGTATAGGCAGTCAGCCTGACTGTTTATTTCACCATAATTCCTCGCTCTGGAACCTCTCTGTATTCATTGAAAATCTCTTGTTCTTTCCTTGATAGCCCTCCTTTTGCAGTGAAGGAGCAAAAAGCTGTTCCAAAAAAATTACGAAATGGTATCCGTCCATGCATTATCTCCGACAGAGTGGCACAACCGTCTACGTTTTTATTTTTTTAACTAACAATAGTTTCGTATATTAGGGTAAAAATCATGAAAAATTATATATCTATCTTGAAATGTGGCGCTGCAAAAAATTGATTTTCAAATAAAAAATAGCTGTGGACGATTATCAAATATTAAAAAAAACTGGACATAGAACGTTTATAGGCTAATAATATGGAAAGTTAAATAGACAGCATTTTTAAAACCATGAAATTAATAATAAGGATTAAAGTATGAGCGAACTCTTAAGAATTATGTCACACTCACGCCGCCTGAAAAGCGCAGTAAAAGAATTAAGCGTTGAACAACTGGAAGACATTAAGGATAAGCTGCAAGCCATAATTGAAGAGCGTATTGCCGAAGAGGACGCGGAAAAAAAAGAGAACCAGGAACGAATTGAGAAGATTCGAAAATATCGCGAACAACTGGCCGCCGATGGCATTACCCCTAATGAATTGGCGGATATTTCTCTTGAAAAACCGGGCAAAAAAAATCCCCGACAACCGAAATATGAGGTCTGGAATGAAGTTGGTGAACGTATTACCTGGACTGGCCAGGGACGCATGCCTAACGTCTTCAAGGCACGTATTGATGCCGGCGAATCGCTAGATACATTTCTTATTGAATAGCTTTTATGAAAACCGCTCGATGTTTGAGCGGGATTTTTTTGAATAAGCTCGGGACCGGAATAATAGGGATTCGTCTGCTTCTCTTTTTGTTTCGGTCCTTCTCATCCACTTCCGGTAGTTTTCGACACTGGTTATTTTCTCGCTCACAAAAGATAGTAGGAAGCCAGCAACCCGGTAAGAGACATGGTGATGGTATAGGGTAATGCCAGAATTACCATGCGCCCATAGCTCAGGCGGATGACCGGGGCGAGTGCTGAGGTCAGGAGAAAGAGAAACGCCGCCTGGCCGTTCGGTGTTGCAACACTTGGAATGTTGGTGCCGGTGTTGATGGAAAATACCACCAGCAGGGTGGTGAAGGGCAGTGCCTCCTCGAAGGCGCGGCCAAGCTGGTGCTCTTCGACAAAGCCGTTAAAAGCGGTGAGAAGGACAATAACCGAGAGGCCGATGATACCGACGGCTGCGAGGTGGAAAGCCAGGGCGAGAATCAACCAGATGCCGGTCAGAGCCTGAATGATCAGCTTGGCCTTGCCTTGCTTGCCGCGTTTGGCCTCCATCTGAATCGCCGTTTCCAATAGATGTGAACGGATGTTGCCTGGCATCTGGGCGCCGTAGGTGAAGAGTCGGAATCGTTCTACAAGAAAGCAGGTGAGGAGGCCTACCGCCAATACCGGCATGGACACCGGTGCGACCTTCACAAAAAAATCGGTGAAATTCCAGCCCATCTCGCCGGCGATCAGCAGATTTTGCGGTTCTCCTACCAGGGTGCAGACCCCGCCGAGAGCGGTACCGACGGCGCCGTGCATCATGAGGTTGCGAAGAAATGCCCTGAACTCCTGCAGTTCCAGTTTTTCAATCTCCTTGACCTTATTATCACAAGCCAGATCATGGGCAGTGGCCATATCCGTTCCCGAGGCATAGCGGTGGTAGACATTGTAGAAAGCGAAGGCAACGGCAATGATAACGGCGGTGACGGTTAAGGCATCAAGGAAGGCCGAGAGAAAGGCCCCGAGAAAACAAAAAAGCAAGGAAATTATGTATTTGGATTGAATTCGAACGAGGATGCGGGTGAAGGTGAACTGCAGAAAATCCTTCATGAAGAAGATGCCGGCAACCATGAAGATAAGCAGGAGGATAACCTCGAAGTTATTCAAAGTCTCTTGATATACCGATGCAGGACTGGTCATGCCGATGGCAATTGCTTGAAAGGCAAGCAGACCACCTGCCGGGAGAGGGTAGCATTTTAAAGCCATAGCCAGGGTGAAGATGAATTCGCCGATCAAGACCCAGCCGGCAATAAACGGACCAACGGTTAACATCAAGATGGGGTTGACGATGAGAAAGGCGATTATAGCTACTTTATACCAGCTTGGCGCATTTCCGAGAAAGTTTTTGGCAAATGCGCCACCGAGAGTTTTTGTCATCGAATTATTCCATGAAATTTTTCCACTGCCGGTCCTTCGCTTGGTATTCTGGCGAGGCCACAAACAGCAAGTACAACCAGGGGGACAACCAAAATTGCCGACAGCTCGAAACTGAGCTTCTGAGACACTACAGATATCATTGCCGCCAACCTCACTATAAAACAAATACCACCAACAACAAACTGCATATCCATGCTCCTTTTTTGAGGAATCGGTGGAGCATGGGAGGAACGACGAATTCTATGGCCGGGAATTTCTTGTAGCCGGAGCCAGCTGGATCTAAGGGCGAGCGATAGCTTGGCGGTAGACTTGCCAGAGGGATGTGTATTTTTCAATCAGTTTAAAGCGTCCCGCGCTGAGGGACCAGATATTCACCAATCCCTGGATAAGGGTGAAGAGTAAGGTGGCCGAGGCCTCCAGGTCGATATCCTGTCGAACTGCGCCGTCCCGGACACCCTCGCCGAGGAGTTCCTTCAGGCGAGCGATGTATTTGTTGATGGCTTTGTAGGCCTGTTTGTTCAGCGATTGATCGCCAAGGCTGATGATTTCGGCAATTACCTGAAAGGAGATCCCTTTGCGCATGCTGATCATCGAGAAGTGATTCTTGATGATTTTCTCAATTACGTCGAGAGTTATCGGCTGATTGACGACGGTTTTCGGAGAAATGTCGCTGAGAAGGACTTCTTCTATGTGCGTGAGGAGGAATGAGAGAATACTCTTTTTGCTCTTGAAGTGGCGATAGATGGCGGCTTCGGAGATGCCGACCTCTTCCGCGATCCGTTTGACCGTCAGGTGTTCGCTGCCGTGTTTGAAAATCAAGAAATCGCTGGCTGCCGTCGATCGCATACTGCCGTTGTCTCCAGCTCGGTTTCCCTCTTTTGTACCTAACACTTCCGCCCGCGAAGAAGCCTGTTTCCCATTGCCGGAAAAGGCGCTCAAATTGGGTCAAGCTCCGGCCTTGTTGTAATTGCCGACAGTCACAGCTATAAGAATCAGTTTACCGCCGGCGAATCGCTCGATACATTCCTTGCTGAATAACATTTGGACACCGTAATAAGAGAGGGGCACGCATCACTCTCTTTGCTACGGTTCCCTCTAAACCGCTTCCGGTAATCTTCCACACGGCTTCTTTATTTTGCTGCTTTGAAAGGTCTGTCTTGAACAGACTTTTGCAAAGCAGCAAGAACCTCTTCGCATTGCGCGGCAATTATCCGTTTTCTGCCGAGAGAGAGTTCGAGGGATTTAATATTACTATTTTGCCTGGATAGGTTTATCACCTTGGCTGTCACTTCCATAAATTCGGAAAACGCCGCTTTTGCCTGCAAGAGGTCATCCTGGCTTTTTGGGTCAACGATTGTGAAAAGTTCTTCGAGAGAGTGTCGCACCTCTTTTTCTTTTGCGTTTATATGCAGTTCTATCTGATCCATTTTCTCATTGCTTGTTTCAGCGATATGGAAACTGTGCAAATTGAAAATCTGCAGACCTGCAGTTGATGCCAGCAATGAAGGCAGGGTAACAGCTGCTCGGTCTTGATTCGCAATCCCAAGGTTCGATCGGACTACACCTTCAAGAGCAGCCACGAATCGCTGCATCGCTTCGGCACCTTTTTCACGAGAGAGACCGGCAGCTTTGAGATTGGTGTTCTGCACCGCAAGCTGAAGAATGACCTGATCGAGCTTGCCGAATTCTGTCCAACAGGTGTTAAACTCCATGGCAAGTTTTTCCTCATCTTTCAGGGAGGAAGCACTCACGAGCGGGACGAGAGTTTTCAGGTTTTGTTCGACCGCCGCCGAGGCCGCGAGCGACTGATCGGCAAATTGCTGGGATTCTTCATCAGTCAGTGCCATGACCGCATTTTTTTCCATTTCTACAGATTTCAGGAGATTAATGCGCATCTGCGACAAGAGTTCAATTTTCTGGACGACATGTAAATAGGTGTCATTAGTGGCTTCAGTCGGGCCATAATGTTTAGATATTATGAAGAAAAACAATATTCCCATGGAAAAGCCAACACCCCATAAGACAGCATTGAGAGTTTTATTATTTGGAAACAGCATGCCTCTTTCCTCCATAAATCAAGCAAAACATACTATTGGCCAGCCGGTGATTCGCATAGAGGCGCTGTCTCCAGCTCGATTTCCGCTTTTTTTGCATCGGTTCATTATGTTGGCCGATAACAAGGGCGTGGATGGTATTGCATGTGGAATTATGAATCACTTTTAAAGCGATAACCCACGCCGGTCTCGGTCAGGATATAGCGGGGGCGTGAGGCGTCCTTCTCGAGTTTGTGACGGAGGTTGCTGATATTGACCCGCAGGATATGGGGTTGTTCGAGATAGGTCGCGCCCCAGAGCTGTTTGAGGATCTGGCGATGGGTAAGGACCTTACCGGCGTTTACCACCAGCAGTCGCAGCACGTCGTATTCGGTGGGGGTGAGCGATATCTCTTTGTCCCGGAGCAGCACCCGGCGGCGGGCCAGATCGACCTCCAGTTCGTCGATCCGGTAGACCGGTTCCGGGCTCTGCTGCAGGGAACGCCGGAGTGTTGCCCGTATTCGGGCCAAGAGCTCCCCCACCCCGAACGGTTTGGTCAAATAGTCGTCGGCGCCCATGTCGAGAGCTTTAACCTTGTCGGTCTCGCGGTCGCGGACGGAAAGGACGATGATCGGCACCTGCGACCATTGCCGTATTCTACCGATAACCTCGACCCCGTCCATGTCCGGCAGTCCCAGGTCGAGGAGGATGACATCCGGTTTTACCGCCACGGCAGCCGCCAGGGCAGCATGGCCGGTTTCCGCCTGATGGAGCGAAAATTCGCCGTTTTCCAGGGCTGTTTTTAAAAACCGTTGGATTGCCGGTTCATCATCGACGACCAGCAAACGGGGGAGATGTTTTTCCTGTTGCATTATGCATTCTCACAAAGGGAGCTGGATAGCAATTCGCAAACCGCCGCCTGGACGTTTGCCCGCCCGGATTATCCCGCCATGCGCCTCGACGATTCCTTTGCAGATCGACAGCCCGAGGCCGGTTCCACCGACCCCCTCCGGCACCGGCAGTCGGTAAAATTTGTCGAAAACCCGATGCAGATCCCCCTCGGGGATGCCGGGGCCGCGGTCCAGTACCTCGATCAACAGGTGATGGCCATGGGGGTGGGCGGTGATCTCTATAGAACTCTCGGCCGGTGAATATTTCAAGGCATTTTCCAGCAGATTGACTAATACCTGATTCATCAGAACCATATCCATGCTGACGAGGGGCAACCCTTCCGTAAGTTTTACATCCACCGTTCTTCCTGCAAGTTTAGGCTCAAGTGCGGCAAGTGAACAGCCGATCAGATCCTGCACATCGCAGGGCTCTTTATGCAGGCCCATTTCTCCGGCCTCCAGTCTGGTCATATCGAGGAGGTTGCCGACAAAGCGATTCAACCGTTCTGCCTCGTCCCAGGCTCCGGCCAGGAGGGCCTGCCTTCTTCTGTCGTCGATCTGTAAGCTCTGGTCGCGCAGACTGCTCAGGGCACCGATGATCGACACAAGAGGGGTGCGCAGGTCATGGGAGATGGAGTTGAGCAGCGCCCGTTCCAGGGTTTCTCTGGCTTGGAGAATTTGCACCTGTTCCGCCTGTTCGGCCAGATGGACTCGCTCCATGGCCAGGGAGATCTGCGTAACGAAGGCATCAAGCATTCGGCGGCTGTACGGCGAACGGTAATCGGCCATGTTCTCCAGTTTGATGCCTAAAACGCCGAGAAAACAGGCGGAGGTCGTAAGCGGCAGATAGAGGAGTTCGGCGGAACCGAGGGTTTCCGTGCCGATCCCAGCTTCCCGGTGATTTCGAAAGGCCCAGTCGGCCACTGCCAGTTCCTTGACATCGAGCTGCAATCCCTCGCTGATGGCCAAGATCTCCATCTGCTCGCCCTGCGGTACCAGGACAGCCAGTTGTGCCTGCAGGGTTTCGCTGATGTTTTTCAGCACCGCCGTCATGATCGATTCCCGGTCGACCGCGGCCGCTAGATCGCGGCTCAGGTAGTACAGACTTTCGGTCTGCAGTTCGCGCTCCCGCATGACCTCCGCCCGGTCGCGAGCCTTGGCTACCAGGGTACTGATCACCACTCCGACGATAAAGAGTCCTAAAAACGTGAAAATATACTCAGTGTCGTTGACTGTAAGACTTCCTTGGGGAGGGATGAAAAAGAAATCGAAGGACAAGACCCCCAGGGCAGCGGTGAGGATCGCCGGTCGCAGACCGAGCCGGGTGGCGGCCAGCACGACCGCCAGCAGGTAGAGCATGACCATGTTGATCGGTGACAGAAAGGGCATCGCCAGGGTTGAAAGCAGGGTGGTTGCGCCAACCAGGGTGAGACTTGCCAGGTAATCAAACCAGGGGATTGCCGTCGCGCTGCAAATTTCCGACCCCGCGGTTTCAAGGTAACCCCGTTGATACTGACAACATGGACGTGGATAGCCCCGGAGAGGCGGATAAGCTGATCGACGATAGGAGGGCGGAACAACTCGCGCCACCGCGATTTGGCCGGTTTGCCGACGACGATTCGCGTGACATTATGTCGCACGGCGTAATCGATGATCGCCTCGGCAACCGAGGAACCGGTGATGGTCACCACTTCGGCACCGAGGCTTTCGGCCAGCCGCAGGTCGCGCCAGACCCGTTCCCGGTTTTCCTGCTGCTGACTGGCGAGACTCGGGGTCTCGATATATACCGTATACCACTGGGCTTTTAGCTCGTCCGCCAACCGACGGGTGGTGCGGATCAGCTTTTCACTAAAGGGGCTGCCGCTGGCACAGACCAGGAGCCGTTCGGTCACCGGCCAGGGGCCGGGAATGGCGCGGGTCTCCATATAGGTCCGCATTTCCTCGTCGACTCTTGCCGCCGCCCGGCGCAGTGCCAGTTCGCGGAGAGCGATGAGGTTGCCGGGTTTGAAAAATTTTTCCGCGGCCAGGGCGGCCTGCTCGGGGATATAGACCTTGCCCTGGCGCAACCGCTGCAGCAACTCCTCCGGCGGAATATCGACCAGGGTTATCTCGGCGGCCTGATCGAGCATGCTGTCGGGCACGGTCTCCTGGACCGTCACGCCGGTTATCTGGGCGACGATATCCTTGACGCTTTCAAAGTGCTGGACATTGACGGTGGTGTAGACATCGATACCGGCCACCAGCAGTTCCTCGATATCCTGCCAGCGTTTTTCGTGCCGGGAACCGGGGACATTGGTATGGGCCAGCTCATCGACCAGGACGATCTCCGCCTTTCGTTGCAGCGTCGCATCGATATCCAACTCCGGCAGCAGCACACCCTGGTACTTACGCTGGGCCTTGGCGATGGTCGGCAGCCCTTCGAGCAGGACGTCGGTTTCCTGCCGGCCGTGCGACTCGACATAGGCCGCGACTACATCCCGCCCCTCCTGCTTCTGATGGCCGGCCGCCTTGAGCATGGCATAGGTCTTGCCGACGCCGGCGGCATAGCCCAAGAAGATCTTCAGCCTGCCCCGGTTTTCCTCCCGCTCCTCGGCCTGGGCCGCTTTCAGCATGGCCTCCGGCGAGGGCCGTTCATCCTCCGGCAGACTCATGGCGATCCCTGATCCAGGGCGAGGTTAAGGGCCAGTACATTGACCCTGGGCGCTCCCAGCAGACCAGCCTGTTGGCCTTCCGTATTGGTGGCGACAAGTTCTCTGCACCTTTGCCGCATTCATACCCCTGGCCCCAGCGACCCGGGCGATTTGCAGCTGCGCCGCCTCGGGTGAGATGTGCGGATCAAGGCCGCTTGCCGAGGCGAGCACCAGATCGGCCGGGATGTTGCCGGTGACGCCGCTATCGTGGATGGCCTTTACCCGATCCTCGACGATTTGCAAAAAGGCCGGGTTGGTCGGACCGGCATTGGAGCCGCTTGAAATCAGCGGGTTGTAGGGGAATTCGCCGGTGGCCGAAGGCCGCGGCCAGAAATATTTCGAGTCGGAAAAGGGCTGGCCGATCAGGCTGGAGCCGATCAGGCGATTATCCTTGTCGGTGATAAAGCTCCCCCCGGCCTGATTCGGGAAGAGCGACCGAGGCGATACCGGTGATGATGGCCGGATAGAGGCCGCCGCAGATAACTGTAAGGACGATGAGGAGCAGAAGTGCGGGTTTCAATTCTTTCATGGTTTGATCCTTGTCAGGGGAAGGCAGGGTGCGTCTCGCCATGCGTTCGTCATACACCAGTCATATCAATAGACTTAATGCCGATAAACGGGGCGATGATCCCGCCTATCCCATAGAGAAGAAGGTTATGGATCAACAGCTTCTCGGCTGGCATCGGTCGGAATTTGCTGCCTTTCAGCGCCAGCGGCACCAGCAGCGGGATGATGAGCGCGTTGAAGATCACCGCCGACAGGATCGCGCTGAACGGGCTCGCCAGACCCATAATGTTGAGCGCACTCAGCTGGGGATAGATGGAGAGCATCATCGCCGGGATGATGGCAAAATACTTGGCGATATCGTTGGAGATACTGAAGGTGGTGAGATTGCCGCGGGTCATGAGGATCTGTTTACCTACTTCGACGATGTCGAGGAGCTTGGTGGGGTTGCTGTCCAGATCGATGATATTGGCGGCCTCCTTCGCCGCCTGGGTGCCGGTATTCATCGCCACTGCCACGTCAGCCTGGGCAAGGGCCGGGGCGTCGTTGGTGCCGTCGCCGGTCATTGCCACCATATAGCCCGCCTCCTGGTTTTCCCGGATCAGGCGCAGCTTATCCTCGGGCCGGGCCTGGGCGAGAAAGTCGTCCACCTGGGCCTCGGCGGCGATGGCGGCGGCGGTCAGCGGGTTGTCGCCGGTGATCATGATGGTTTTGATGCCCATGGACCGGAGCTGCTGGAACCGCTCCTGGATGCCGCTTTTAATAATATCCTTCAGGTTAATGACGCCGAAGATCTCCCTGTCGCAACTGACCACCAGAGGAGTCGAACCGGCTCGGGCGACCCTGTCGGTCACGTTCAGCAGATCGCTCGGGATGGAATGTGCACCGAGATTTTTAACGAAGGCCACTGCCGAGTCGGCAGCTCCCTTGCGGTACTGTCGGCCGCCGGTATTGACTCCGGAGAGACGGGTGTCGGCGCTGAAGGCAATGCTCTCCGCATCGGCGGGCAGCGCCTGCTCTTTTATGCCGTATTTTTTCTTGGCCAGCATCACGATACTTCGCCCCTCCGGGGTTTCGTCAGTCAGCGACGCCATCAGCGCCGCCTCGGCCAGATCTTGTTCCGTGTAGCCCCCCACCGGAATAAACTCCACCGCCTCCCGGTTGCCCAGGGTGATGGTGCCGGTCTTGTCGAGCAGGAGGACATTGACGTCGCCCGCCGCCTCGATGGCGCGCCCCGACAGGGCGATGACGTTCTTTTGGAAGAGCCTGTCCATACCGGCGATGCCGATGGCCGGCAGCAGCGCGGCGATGGTGGTCGGTGCAAGACAGACAAACAGAGCGACGAGGATGGTGAGCGATACCGGTGTGCCCTGACCAGCAGCCTGCACACTGTAGATGGAAAGCGGGCTGATGTTGGCGCAGACCAGCAGGAAGACCAGGGTCAGGGCGATGAGCAGCACTTCCAGGGCGACCTCGTTGGGGGTCTTGCGCCGTTTGGCCCCCTCGATCAGTGAGATCATCCGGTCGAGAAAGGTCTCACCCGGATTGGCGGTAATCCTGACGATGACCGCACTGGCGAGGACCGTGGTGCCGCCGGTGACCGCGCTCCGGTCCCCTCCCGATTCACGGACCACCGGAGCCGATTCGCCGGTGACCGCCGCCTCGTTCACCAGGGCCGCGCCGGCGACGACGTCGCCATCACCGGCAATCATTTCCTTGGCCTCGACCAGGATGTAGTCATCCTTGCGCAGTTCGGTCGCCGATACCGTCTCGACAGGGGCATCGAACTCAGGCCGCCTCAAGCGCTCTGGCCTGCACGTCGGTTCGGGTCTTGCGCAGGCTTGCCGCGCGCGCCTTGCCGCGCCCTTCGGCCAGGCTTTCCGCGAAGGTGGCGAAGACGACCGTCAGCCAGAGCCAGAGCGAGACGAGTCCAGTGAACCAGACCGGTTCCCGGTTGACGCCAACGAGCGACAAGACAAAGGTGATGAGGGTAATGGCGCTGGCGATCTCCACCGCCAGCATGACCGGATTGCGCCACAGGGTGCGGGGATCGAGTTTTTTCAACGATTCGAGCAGCGCCGGTCCCATGATCCGCGCATCGAAGATGGATACCGGTTCGGGTGCATGTTTCGACATTATTAATTCCCTCCCAGCATGGTCAAATGTTCGACGATCGGCCCAAGCGACAGAGCCGGGAAAAAGGTCAAGGCGCCGACGATCAGGATGACCAGCGTCAGCCAGAGGGCGAACGGCGCCTTGTCGGTCGGCAATGTGCCGAGACTTGGCGGCACATACTTCTTCGCCGCGAGCGATCCGGCCATGGCGAGCACTGCCACTGCCGGCACATACCGGCCGATGGTCATCGCCAACGCCCCGAGGAGGTTGTAAAAATTGACGTTGCCGGAGAGACCGGCAAAGGCGCTGCCGTTGTTGTTGGCCATCGAGGCAAAGGCATAGAGCACCTCGGAGAGGCCGTGTGCGCCGGGGTTTGCCATGGAGGAGACGGCTGCCGGGGTGATCATGGCGATCCCCGAGAGGATCAGGACGGTGACGCCGGCAATCAGGACCGCGAGGATCGACATCCACATCTCCCGCACCTCGATCTTTTTGCCGAGGTATTCCGGAGTCCGGCCGATCATCAGCCCCGAGACGAAGACCGCGATCACCGCGAAAGCGAGCATGGTGTAGAGACCGGAGCCCACGCCACCCGGGACAAGTTCGCCCAAAAGTATCAGGCTTAAGGGGACCAAGCCGCCAAGGGGAGTGAGGGAGTCGTGCATAGCTGATACCGCACCGCAGGAGGTGCCGGTGGTGGCCACCGTAAAGAGGCTGGTGCCGGGCAGGCTGAAACGGATCTCCTTGCCCTCCATGTTGGCCCCCTGCACACCGAGTTGAGCGAGAAGCGGGTTGCCGTTTGCTTCAACTGTCTGCAGCACGGCAAAGGCTGTGATCAGCAGGAGCAGCATCACCCCCAGAAGCGCCCAGCCCTGCCGTGGGTTCCCCACCATGGTCCCGAAGGCGGCGGTGAGGGCGAACGGGATGAGGAGGATCAACAGAATTTCCAGGTAGTGGGAAAGCGGTGTCGGGTTTTCGTAGGGATGAGCCGAGTTGGCGTTGAAAAAACCACCGCCGTTAGTGCCCAGTTCCTTAATCGCTTCCTGGGACGCGACCGGGCCCATCGGCACGGAGACCTCCTTCACCGTCACGCTTTCGGTAACCGCGTTGCCGTTGGCGTCCTTAAGCGGGGTTCCCTGATCGTCGAGTTTAGGCCTGTCGTAGGTCACCGCCTGGACAAGCGGCACCGTCTTGTAGGGACTGAAATTCTGGATCACCCCCTGGGAAACCAGCACGAGGGCGGCAGCGAAGGAGATCGGCAGGAGGATATAGAGGGTGCCACGGGTCATATCGACCCAGAAGTTGCCGAGCAGTGAGGTCTTGCGCCGCACGAAGCCGCGGATGAGGGCAATGACCACCGCCATGCCGGTGGCGGCCGAGACAAAGTTGTGCACCGTGAACCCCGCCATCTGGGTGAAGTAGCTGGCGGTCGATTCGCCGCCGTAGTTCTGCCAGTTGGTGTTGGAGACGAAGCTGACAGCCGTGTTTAGCGCTAGTTGCCAGGTGAAGGGTGGCAGTTGTTGCGGATTGAGGGGCAGCAGGTGCTGCAGCATCAATATGGCGAAGAGCGCCACGAAAAGCACCAGGTTGAAGAGGAGCATGGCCCGGGCATAATGTTGCCAGTCCATCTCCTCGTCCGGTTTCACCCCGCAGATCCGGTAGATGAATCTCTCGCAGGGGCCGAAAACCGGCGTGAGAAATGTCCGCTCCCCCTGGTAAACCCTGGCCATAAAGACGCCGAGCGGCTTGACCAGGGCCAGCAGCACGACAAAAAAGAGAATTGTTGTTCCCCATTCATGCATGTTCATTATGATTCTCCCGCTAATATTATTTCTAAGGTATTAAAAGCAACTGTAATGATTTTAGTATAAAGATAGAGTCAAAACTCCCGGCAAAGGCGTCAAAAAGATATCAAGAATCGGGCTACGGCTGCCGAGGTAGAGTGCTTGCCGGATACTGAAAAGGGCAGAGTGGAGGTATTTGTTGCAGAGATAGAATGAGAGGTGTTACACGGATCAGGTCCCGGCGTGGCGATAATTGGCCATGGTCACGCCGGTCAGGACCAGCAAGCCACCTGCCAGGACGGCCGGTCTGATGGTCTCGCCGAGGATGAACCACGACAGCAGGATGGAAAAGACCGGGACGAGGTTGATGAAAATGCCGGCTCGGCTGGCCCCGATTTTCTTGATACCTATGTAATACAAGGAAAAGCCAAGGGCTGTACCGCCGAGACCGAGGTAGGCGAGGCTGGCCCAGGACAGCAGGGTGATGGACGAGAGATGGCCGAAAAGGCCTGCCCGGGCGGCCGGAAAGGCAAGCAGCAGGGTACCGATAATCGACGAGTAACAAACGGCGGTCAGCGGCGGCAGGGAGCGGAGCACCGACCTGCCGATCAAGGAATACGCCGACCAGCTCAGCACGCAGCCGACCAGTGCCTGCTCGCCACGACCAAAGCCACCGGTAAAGAGTGATCCGGGATGACCGTTGCTGATGACCATGATCGCGCCGGCAAGCGATACCAGAACGCCGCAGGTTTTTAGAAAAGTCAGCCGTTCCCGGAGAAAAAGTGCGGCAAAGACCGTGATGACCAGCGGCGTGCCGGCGACGATCAGTGAGGCACGGCCGGCGCTGATGTGCTGCAGGCCGTTAAAGAAAAAGACATTATAGGCAAAAACCCCGGTCATCCCGAGGAGGATGAGGGGCAGCCAGAGCCTGACCGGCGGTAGGTGAAATTTGCCTTCAAGGCTCCTGGTTACCACGACCATCGCCACCGAGGCGATAAAAAAGCGGAGAAAGGCGGCGCTGGCCGGTTCGATCGCACCGGCCAGCAATCGGCCGGCAATGAAGGTGCCGCCCCAGAGAAACATGGTCAGGACCAGGGAACAATAAGTGAGCAGGGGCATGGGTGGCTTCCTTCCGTTTCGAAAATTTGGTGGAGGTGCATGCGTCTGCAAGCTTATAGACATGGGCAGCCCTGCTGTCAACACTTTCGGTCGCTTCCCTTACAGAGGGTGCAAAGTGATTCCAAACAAATGAATCGGTATGAAGGCAACAGGCTGAAGATCCACCGATTGGCGGCAAAGGAGAAAAGGCGATGGGCAAGGCAGGCAAAATGACCCGGGAAGAGCTCAGCTGGGTGCTCTATGACGTCGGCAACTCGGCCTTCGTGCTGGTTATGGTAACCGCCATCATGCCGATCTTTTTCAAGGACGTGGCGGCAGCGGGCATGAGCGGAGTGGAATCGACCGCCAACTGGGGCTTTGCCAATTCCGCAGCCTCATTGATCCTTGCCCTCTTGGCGCCGGTGCTCGGTGCCATGGCCGATTATCAAGGACGAAAGAAACGCTTTTTTCTCTTTTTTCTCTTCCTCGGCATTGCCTTCACCCTGTCTCTGACCCTGGTCGGCCAGGGGCAGTGGCTACTCTGCCTGGTCCTCTTTGTCGTGGCCCGGGTGGGCTGGGCCGGAGCCAATATCTTTTACGATGCCTTTCTGCCGGACGTCGCCGTTCGGGAACGCATGGATCTCATCTCGGCCAGAGGCTATGGCTACGGTTATGTCGGCAGCGTTGTTCCCTTTCTCCTGATCATTGGCCTTCTGCTCGGCGCCGGCATGGAAGATGGCCTGCCGGTTGGACCGACCAAGGCCGGTTTTTTGATCGTCGCCTTGTGGTGGCTGCTTCTTTCCCTGCCGGCGATCAAGAATCTGCGGCAGATTCATTATCTGCCCGCTCACTCGACCCCGATTCGCCACAGCTTTCGGCGACTTTGGCAGACATTTCTGGAAATTCGTCGCTATAAGCAGGCCTTTCTCTTTCTTGCCGCCTACTTTTTCTATATCGACGGGGTCGATACGATTATCTCCATGTCCACCGCCTACGGCCGGGACCTTGGTTTTGGTGTGCCCCTGCTGATCATCGTCCTCCTGGTGATCCAGTTGGTCGCCTTTCCCTTCGCCCTGTTGTTCGGCAGGTTGGCCGGTCACTCTTCGACCAGGACAATGATCTTTGTCGGCATCGGCGTGTACTGCCTTGCTACCCTGGCCGCCTTCTTTTTGCCGGTTATCGAGGATATGTTTGTTAAGACGCTGGCCTTCTGGCTTATCGCCATCCTCGTCGCCTCGTCGATGGGCGGCATTCAGGCGCTCAGCAGAAGCTATTTCTGCCGCCTTATCCCGGTGGAAAAAAGTGCCGAATTTTTCGGTTTTTACAATGTCTTTGGGAAATTTGCGGCGATAACCGGGCCCTTTCTCATGGGTGTGGTTGGACGTTTGACCGGGGAAACCCGCTGGGGAGTGCTCAGTATTTTGGTGCTTTTTATTGTCGGCGCCATCCTGCTCAGCCAGGTGGAGGAGGGTGCCGACTAAAACTGTAGAGCTTTTCGTCCCTCCTGGCGGAGCAGCATATCCATGATCACCAGGGCGGCCATGCCCTCGACGATGGGCACGGCCCGCGGCACGACGCACGGATCGTGGCGGCCTTTGGCTTCAAGGATCGCCTCCTGGCCGGCGAAATCGACGGTCGGCTGGGGCAGGGAGATGGTTGCCGGTGGCTTGAAGGCGATGCGCAGGGTTATCGGCTCGCCGTTGCTGATACCACCCTGGATCCCGCCGGAGCGGTTGGTGAGGGTGCCGAGCCGCCCGTCCTTTTGGGTAAAAGCGTCGTTGTGCTGCGAGCCGCGCTGTTTGGCGCCGGCAAAGCCGGAACCGATCTCAAAACCCTTGGTGGCCGGGATGGCCAGCATCGCCTGGGCGAGTTTTGCCTCCAGCTTTTCAAAGGTCGGTTCGCCGAGGCCCACCGGGACATTGCGGATAACGCAGGACACCACGCCGCCCACCGAGTCGCCGATCTTTTTCAGTTCTCCGACCAGTTGCTCCATCTGCACAGCGGCGTGTTTGTCCGGGCAACGGATAAGGGTGGCATCGACTTCCTGCCGGGTGATGGTGTCGCTATTTATGGCTGTTGCTTCGATTTCTCCGACGCTACTGACCCAAGCGACGATGTCGATCCCGTGTTTTTCCCGGAGGATCTTGGCGGCCACCGCCCCCGAGGCCACCGTGCCGATGGTCTCCCGGGCGCTTGATCTGCCGCCGCCGGAGGAAGCCCTGATGCCGTATTTCATCTGGTAGGTGTAATCGGCGTGCGACGGCCGGGGGATATCCCGCATGTTGCCGTAATCCTTGGGACGCTGGTCTTTATTGGCGACTTGCAGGGCGATAGGGGTGCCGAGGGTACGGCCATTCTCGGTGCCGGACAGGATGACCACCTGATCGGCCTCCTGGCGGTCGGTCGACAGGGCGCTCTGACCGGGACGTCGCCGATCGAGTTGCGCCTGGATATCTGCTTCCGTCAGGGCAAGGCCCGGCGGACAGCCGTCGATGACCACGCCAACCGCCTTGCAGTGCGATTCGCCAAAGGTGGTGACATGAAAAAGGGTACCGAAACTGCTGGACATGGGGTGTTCTCCTCGTTGTTGATAAAAAGTTCTGCTGCATCGGGACAAAGGCATACGCCTGCGGGCAAACATGCGCAGAGTCGAACCTCGCAGAGCTTGTCGGTTTTTGTTGTAAACCAGTTCATAATGGCAATGAATGGTCTATTTGTAAAGCTTTAGTGACTTCAGATTATTTACGGCTCAGCATCGGATGGTTATAGTAGGGCACTTATGGCAAATGGCAAACATCTAGATCTTGCCAGCCTTGATGCTGCCCGCTGATACTGTATCTTCTCCTTATCTTGTAAAACACCCCGGTTAACACTACCCCATGAATAACGACCAATCGCCACGCTTTTCCCCGCTGCTTGTGCTCTTTTTCGGTGTCCTGGCTATTTCTTCCGGATCGATCCTCGTACGTTTGGCACAGGGGGAGGATATGCCCTCGCTGGTCATTGCTGCCTGGCGGCTGACTCTGGCCTCGCTGGTTTTGCTGCCGCTGGCCCTCCGTTACCGACGTTCCGAACTTCAGCAGATGACGCGCTCCGCCTGGGGTCTGGCGGTTTTGTCCGGCTTTATGCTGGCGCTCCATTTTGCCAGCTGGATAAGTTCGCTGGCCTATACCTCGGTTGCCAGCTCGACAGTGCTGGTAACGACTTCGCCGCTCTGGGTCGGTCTGACTGCGCCGTTTTTACTGGAGGAAGCCCTGTCCAAGGCCTTGAAAATCGGCATCCCGCTGGCGATGCTCGGCAGCGTCTTGATCGGGGTTGCCGATGTGCTGGCGGTGGTCGATGGCCGCTTGGTGTTCAGTTTTACCCAATTCACCAACCAGCCCAATCCTCTGCTTGGCAATGGGCTGGCCCTGATCGGAGCGGTGGCGGCGTCCGCCTATCTGCTCATCGGCCGTCGCCTGCGCTTTGGCATGTCGCTGCTCAGTTATACCGCTGTTGTCTATTCGGCCGCCGCCTTTTTTTTGGTTATCCTGGCCCTGGTTAGCGGCTATAATCTGCTGGGATATTCGTCGATTGCCTATCTGGTGATGATCTTGATGGCCCTTTTCCCGCAGCTGGTCGGCCACTCTTCCTATAATTGGGCCCTTGGCTTTTTGCCCGCCGCCTCCGTCTCCATCATCGTCATTGCCGAACCGGTCGGCGCAACCCTCTTGGCATTTCTCGTTTTTAAGGAGATCCCTAACGGACTGACTTTGGCTGGAAGCGCTCTGCTTCTTGCCGGAATTGTCTATGCCAGCCTTCCTGCTCGGAAAACCGGCGGTTAAACATGTCCTTTTATGCTTGATGAAAGCGCTGCAAAGTCGGCGGTGCGTGGCAGCGACTTGAGGGCCGCAGAAAGGCGGTGTTCTTCATATGCGAGTTGAAGTCCATGTCGCCCCAACCTGCGAACATTGTTTTCGAGTACATGGGATTATTCCTTTGGGTAAGAGAGTTCCGTTGATGGTCGCGACGACTGGGCGGTGATCGACTACCAGGCCAACCGGGTCGTCCAATGCGGACCGGGGGCATGGTGACAATCTCGCCTGGAACTAGCCCTGGATGCCGAGGGGCGAATAAACCGCTTTCCGGTTGAGATCGAGAGGCGGGCCTTGCGTACCGATCCCCAAGGAATTTTTAAGCCTTTACTCCGGAGGTTGGCGCAACACCGCTCATCACACCACCCTTTATCTACTAACCGCCTGGCGCCCCTCAGACGCTAGCGAGGGCGAATATCCACTTTCCAGTTGAGCAAGGTGGCTTTTCCGGATCAACCCCTCCCCGGAGTCGATTGTTACACGCACTGGTTGTTTTCTTGCAAAAAACTCGAAACGTGAAGTGCTGCAAACACAATTGCCGCGCAGGTCAGCTGTTCACACATATGCGGAGGATCTTCTTTGCTGAACCCGCTGGGCCGTAACACCTTGCAGAGCAGGCTGCCAAAGCGGCTTTCAAATTTCCGGGCAAATTCGCGGCAGGCATCGATGGTGGATGTGTCCCCGTTCCCGTGGTATCTGCCAAAGATACCTATAAACATAATCGACCCTTCAACCAGACCGCACTGCGCACCGTATTTGCCGGCGCCATGCATAGCAACTGCCGCGTCAATAGTCTGTTTGTTCAATTCTATGGCAAACAGTTCCGCCAGTACACATAAGGTTGTTGTGGCGCAATTCCGGTCATGCTGCCAGTAGAATTGTGCCACTCTTTCTCTGACAATATCCGCAAAATTATCCGTGATCGCCATTATAACATGCGCGGTACTTGCGATGAATGATGATGAAGAATAGGACCGGGTAGTGCAAGATCGAGAGTATAGCTAAACCTGGCCTCGAAACTGAGCAACTCCTCGTCGATAACAAACCGCCAACAGTAGATACCGCACAGAGCGTAAATGCTGTTGCTTAAAGGCTGGACAACCAGAGTTTTCTCATGTAACGCTATGCTCAGATCATCGCGGTCGCAGAGCTTGACGAAATAATCACGAATTTTCTCCGGATTGCTGAGCAGCCTGTTGGAAAAGGTTGGAATTAATACCGCCTTATCATCGTAGAGAGCGAGAAGGCTGTCAATATCCCGGTCATTGACAGCCTTCATCCATTCTTTTAAAACATCGCCGGGGGTTTTTACCATTTCTTTCAAGCTTTCTCCTTCTCTTTCGCTTTTTGGGAACCATTTACCTGTAAAAGAAATCGCCTAAATTTTCAGTAGAATAGAATACCATGAGAGTCTTGACAAGAGTAAAGCAAAGAAGGATCTAGCATATGTCGGCGAGATATCTGGAAGCACTAACCAACGGCCTCCTGGCAAGACAGCGAGAACAGGCGGAAAAGCTCCTGAGTCCCTGCACCCTTTGCCCTCGGCAGTGCAAGGTCGACCGGTTAGCGGGGGAACGCGGTTTATGCCGCACCGGCCGCTGGGCCGAAGTGGCAAGTTATGGCCCGCATTTTGGCGAAGAGAGAGTGCTGGTCGGCAGCGGCGGTTCCGGGACGATCTTTTTCTGCGGCTGCAATCTGCTTTGCAGTTTCTGCCAGAACTATGCGATCAGCCATGGCGAGGACGAGGACTGCCGGGCGGTCTCGGACGGCAAGCTGGCGGCGATTATGGTGGAATTGCAGGAGATGGGCTGCCATAATATCAACTTCGTGACGCCTACCCACTTCGTGCCGCAGATCCTTGCCGCCCTGCCGCTGGCTATCGACGCCGGGCTCCCGGTGCCCCTCGTCTATAACTGTGGCGGTTACGAACGGGTCGAGACCCTCCGGCTGCTTGAGGGCATTGTCGATATCTATATGCCCGACGCCAAAGTTTTCGGCTGCCGAGTCAGGCCGTCGGTATGCGAAGGCCGCCGATTACCCGGAGAGGATGCGGGCAGGGCTGCTGGAGATGCAGCACCAGGTCGGCGACCTGCAAACCAATGGTGACGGTCTTGCCGAACGCGGCCTCCTCGTCCGCCATCTCCTTATGCCGGGAGGCCTGGACGAGGCGCGGGAGATTTTTCGTTTTCTCGCGGACCAGAGATCTCAGCCGAACTGCTATGTGAATATCATGGATCAATATCGTCCCTGCGGCGAGATGGTCGGGCGGCACGACGCTCCTTCAACAATTACCCCGGCGATGCACGATGCGGCGCTGCAGGCCGCCGAGGATGCTGGGGCTCAGTCGCCTGGAACGGCGCGATACGGCAGCCCTTCTCCGTCGTCTCTTCTCCCTCTGATCCCTACCCGAGGACACGCTTGCGGGTTTCGACGATCTGTCCCCAGGCATAGATAAAGAGGCCGAGAGAGCAGCCGGTGATGCCACACAGCTCCCAGGTGTTCAGCGATTCGCCGAGGAGCAGCCAGGCAAGCAGAGCAGTGCCGACAGGGACAAAGGACATGAAGATGGAGACGGTGATGGTGCCGATACGGGCGATGGCGTAGGTCGAGAACATCAGGGCGACAATGTTGACAATTATTCCCTGATACACCGCCTGGCTGAGGATCTCGCCGATACCGGCCTTGCTCGAGAGAAGACGGGAAGAAAAACCACAGCGGCAGGAAAAGAACAGTGTTGACCACCGGCACGGCGACCAGCACATCCCGCCACTCGAAACCCCAGAGGCGCACGGTGATCATATGCGTCGTGTAGAGCATTGCGGCACAGAGAAGAAGAAGGATGCCAAAGGTATGGCCGAGGGAGAAGGTGTCGCCGCCGGCCATAACGAAGTTGGCAAGGAAAATCAGGGCAATGGCTGCGTAGCGCAGGGTTGACACCCGCATGCCGGAGGATGAACCAGGCGGCCACCGCCCCCAAAACCGGCAGCATACCGTTGACCAGGACGCCGGCATGGGCCGCCTTCAGTTCTTTCAGGCCGTAAAAAGTGACCATGGTGTAGGGAAAACCGACGCCGAGCGCCATGACCAGATATTGGTGCAATTTAAATCGTGCCCAGCTATAGCGAACGATCAGGGGCGAGACGCAGATGAGCGCCGTCACATACCTGATCAGGGTGATATCCGCCGGTTGCAGGTTGGAGTGCACCCCGTAACGGGAGATGGTTATCCACCCCGACCAGGCGCAAACGATAAAGATACAGGCGAGATAGGCCCGGATATTGGTCATTTGCGCCTTTGGCAGGCTTCATCGTCCAACTTGCTGCCGTCCTGCAGGCGGTTGGAGGCGGACAGGGCGGCAATTTTCAAGGCCTCGGAATAGGTCGGGAAGTTGAAGATATTGTCGATAAAGACATCGATTTTGGCATTATAGAGCAAGGCCATCTGGGCGATATGAATGACTTCGGTGGCCCCGCCGCCGATGATATGCACACCGAGGATCTCCCGGGTGTCGCGGTGGACGATCATCTTCAGCATGCCCTCCCGCTCGCCGGAGATCTGGCCGCGCGGCAGTTCGTAGTAGCGGCAGCGGCCGATGACAATCTTATAGTCTCTCGCTCTGGCCTCTTCTTCGGTGATGCCGACGAAGGAGATTTCCGGGATGGTGTAGATGCCGAAGGGAAAGATCTTCGGGAACGATTCCACCCTGGATTTCAAGCCGTTCAGGGCAGCCAGGCGACCCTGATTAATGGAGGTGGAGGCAAGGCTCGGCCAGCCGATAACATCACCCACCGCATAGATGTTCGGTATTGTCGTCTGGAAGAGTTCGTTGACTTCGATATAGTGGTGTTCGTTCAGCTTGATTCCGGCCTTCTCTATATCGAGACCGACCGTGTTGGCCTCGCGACCGAGGGCAAAAAACAGACAGTCGGCTTGGTAAATTTTTTCTCCGCTCAGGGTTACCTTGGCGCCCAGCTCACTTTTTTCAATCCGGAAATTGCCGCAGTTGTTGATATAGTCGATATTGCCGCCGGGGAAATTTTCCTGTAGTTCGGCGATTATTTCATGGTCGAGAAATTTCAGCAACTTGTCGCCACGGTCGAGCAGGGTGACCTTCACCCCCAAAGCGGCGAAGATGGTGGCGTATTCCGAACCGATGACCCCGCCGCCGAGAATAATCATACTTTTCGGGATCTGCTGGATGCTGAGGATCGAAGTGGAATCGAGGATCGTCTCATGGTCAAAGGGAACGTCCGGGGGATTGCGGGGGTGCGAACCGGTGGCAATGATGATTCGTTCGCCATGGGCGCTGATCTCCTTGCCTTCCGCCAAGCTGTTGACGATGATCGTATGGTCGTCGATAAAGCGCGCCGAGCCGCGGATCAATTTGACACCATTGCGTTCCAGCTGGCAGGTGATGATCGCCTGTTCCTCTATTCGGACATTATAAAGACGCTGCTTCAACTTCTCCATGGAGATTTCCGCATCCTGGATGGAGCAGGAATCGTCCTCGAAGACCTTACGTTTCAGGTGGCCGGTGAGGTAAAGGACCGCCTCACGCAGGGTTTTGCTGGGAAAGGTGCCGGTATTGACGCAGACGCCGCCGAGGGAGCCTTCTTTTTCGAGGACCAAGACCTTCTTGCCGGATTTGGCGGCCGTCATGGCGGCGGCAAGGCCGGCTGGGCCGGTACCGATGATGATAAAATCGTAGTGCATTTCGTTCATGGGCGATGCCACCTGCGCTTTCGGGCGGAAAAGGGAAAATTCATGTTTTCTTATTCATACACTTCTCCCCAAGATTTGCAAATCAATCTCGGGAAAAAGGTCATGTCGGCCGCCAAGATATGGGCCATCATTGGATAGCCGTAATGGCGACGTTCATAACAGACCTTGGGCGCGAGCAAAAGGCAGGTCGTCCGGGATATCGATATCGCCCAGGGTGGGAAGGATGGCGGCAGGTATTGCTGCATGTTCCAGGCGCCGACAGGTGAGGGCAAAGACTTCCGGGGTCGACCAGGCCATATTTTCAAACAGCAAAGAATAAAGTTCCCCGGCTGCACCTGTCTGCATACCGATCAGGTAATAACCGCCGTCACGGCTGGGTCCGAGCACGACCTTCGCGGTGTCGAGGGCGGCAAAGGCCTCGACCAGCAGAAAGGCACTGATCTCCGGGATATCGCTGCCGATCAGCACGGCTTTCTTTGTGCCACCGGCAAAAGCGTGGGCAAATGCCGCCTGCATGCGCCGGCCGAGATCGCCATCGGCTTGGCGCATGTAGCTCAGCGGCCCGAGCCAGGCGGTCATTTTTGCCTTGTTGCCGCCGCAATAATAGACAATGGTCGGAATGCCACTTTTTTTTGCCAGGATATTGGCCTGAATCGCAATTTTTTCGGTCAACAATCGTTGCAGCCGGGCAGCCCCTTCGGCGCCGAGCACCGGGATCAGCCGGGTTTTGGTCCGGCCGGCCTCGGGGTAACGGGTGAAGAGCAGGAGACAGCAGGGTTCGGTCATAACCTGCCGATGATTGTCGAAGGTTCGGGCAGTATGGGGCAGAAAATACGTTGTATATGAAAGATGGCTGGCGGCACCCGGTTCATCCCTGTTGCACTTTGTGGTCTACGGTAATGATGGTCACCCGATTACGGCCATTTTTCTTCGACAGGTACAGGCCTTTATCGGCCGCTTCGATCAGCTCCTGCTGGTTTAAAGTGTCATCCGCCGAATATTGGACGCCGCCGCAGCTGATGGTGATTTTGATGGAACTGCCATTGAAGACCGTGGTGACGGCAGCGGCGCAGCGTCTCAGTCGTTCAGCGAAGACTCTCACGCCGATGCGATCAGTCTCCGGAAGGATGACGGTGAACTCCTCTCCACCATATCGGGCAACAACATCGCTGGGGCGTACCGCGGCTTGGATGGCATTAGCGAGATTTATGAGTACCTGGTCACCCGCCGGATGGCCGTAGGTGTCATTGACATCCTTGAAGAAATCGATATCGAACATAATCAGGCTGAGAGGGTGGCCATAACGTTTGGTTCGAGCCATTTCTCGCTGGAGGGTTTCTTGAAAAAATCGGTGATTGTGGAGATTGGTCAGGCCATCGCGAAAGGCCATTTGCTCAAGTCTCTCATTGGCCTGTCGGAGTTCATCGGCGAACCGTTCCGATTTTTCTTTGGCTTCTTGTAGGGCCAGGACCAGTTGTTCATAGGAGAAATTCAAGCGACCAAGTTGCTCGTTGGCCTCCTGGAGCAGCTGCGAGTACGGCTTTATTTGGCCAGGGTCGATTTCAAAGATCTTCAGAATATCGAGGCTTTTTCGGGCGACATCATCGAGAAGGTCGCGGCTCTGCTGCGGGGTTACGGCAAAGGATGCCGCCATTTTCTCCTGCAGTTCCTGGACAAGATTGGTGGTTTCGCTGCCATTGCAGATAGCCGACAACAGATTGGCCATTTTCAGTACCAGGGCGGTTTGGCAATACTTGGCAGGGGCGAGTCCGGGGTCATGATGGAAGCGTGCCGGCGTGGTAATCGATTCGGGGATCCCCCAGTTTTGCAGGAGCAGATAACCGACCTGCTGATGATCGTATTGGAAAATCTGTCCTTCAATGTCGGCCAGACCGGTTCCGCCATTGGCGATACACTTCTTGAGTACGTTGTCGTATTCTTTACCCTTGTTCAGGTAGAGCACCAAAACCCCGATATCCTGGAGCAGACCGGTAACAAAGATGTCATCATCCTTCTTGTTGGTTAGCCCCATCACCAGTTCCGCCGCCACCGCCGCAGTCACCGATCGTCGCCAGAAATAGTCGAAATCAAAGGTCGAACCGGTGTTGCCGCGGAGATCTCCGGCAATAACAAAGGAAAGGGCGATATTTTTAATGAGATTGGTGCCGAGGATGGACAGTGCTCGACTGATATTGCCCACTTTACCTGGCAGCGCGTAGATCGCCGAATTGGCAATACACAGCATTTTGCTGATAAGCGCCGGATCCGCCGAAATTATTTTCTCAAGATCGGCCAGCGAACATTCCTCATTTTGCACGGTATTGAGGATCTTGACGGCGATAGCCGGCGGCGAGGGCAGGTTGACCTGTTTCTTGATCAGATCGTGAATCTCGTTTTTTTCCAATTCGTTTTCCTTCAGGTGCCTGGATTGAGAAAAGTCAGAATTTCCCGCGGGTGTCAACAGTTGGGGCTGCAAGCGGTCGATAAACATAACAGAAATAGAGGAGACATTGAAGAAAAAAGCTGTTCGGACGACCATTCATTTAACACCATGAGAAGCTCGTTTCTAGTTATTTTGTTCTCGCAGCTAATCTTGTTGAAGAACTCACAATTAATTGGTATCAATGCCGTCGTACGGAGAAGTGCCGGAGCGGTCGAACGGGACGGTCTCGAAAACCGTTGTGGAGGAAACTCCACCCAGGGTTCGAATCCCTGCTTCTCCGCCATATCGATATTCAAAGAAGTTTCAGAAAGTTCAAATGACCCGCGTCCGTTAAGGATTGCGGGTTTTTTGTTGTCCAGGGAAGTTCAACAAGATTTGTTGCAATCCGATCATATTTGTTGGTATAATGTTGGTATAAGTGGATGGGTAGCTGGCCATGTACCAACAAACTGTAGAAGGCTGTCGCTATTGGGTTTGCGGGTGGCGATGTTTCTCTTTAAAAGAGGAGTACCAACAATGGGCGGAACAATAAATAAGCTGACAGACTTGGTTTTGAGGAATGCCAAACCCGGAACAGCAACCAGACGAATGTCAGACGGCGGTGGCTTGTTTCTAGAGATCCGGCCGAACGGTTCCCGATATTGGCGGATGGCCTACAGGTATAATGGTAAGCAAAAGCTCTTGGCAGTCGGTGTCTATCCGACAATATCCGCACCTGCTGCGAGGGATAAAGCAAGAATAGCCCGTGAACATCTTCAAGCCGGAAGAGATCCCGGCCTTATTCACAAGATAAACAAAGGGACAATCGACAGCGACGGAACATTCAAAGCCGTTGCTCTTGAATGGCTCGAAAAATTTAAACATGAATGGACTGAAAGCCACCATAAGGGTATTTCAGGAAGATTACGGCGTGAACTATTCCCTTGGATCGGCGGCAGGCCAGTCAGTGAGATAACCGCTCAAGAACTGCTTTTATCCCTTCGGCGGATAGAGGCTCGGGGTCATTTAGAGAACGCACACCGGGCGCTGACAAATGCCGGCCAAGTGTTCATGTATGCCATTGCCACCGGCAGGGCTGAACGTAACCCGGCGGCAGACCTCAGGGGGGCAATTCCCCGGCCTTCCGTCAAACACATGGCAAGTATTCTTGATCCGCAACAGGTTGGCTTTCTGATGAAGGCAATAGCCACCTATCAAGGTTCACCTATTACCCGTTGTGCCTTGCAGCTTACGGCGCACGTATTCCTGAGAAGCAAAGAAATACGATTTGCTGAATGGTCGGAGATTGACTTTGACCAGCAAGAATGGCGAATTCCTTTATCGAAGATGAAGGGAAAAAAAAGAGATAAGGAGGCAAACCCAACAGCCTTTCACCTTGTCCCACTGGCTACTCAAACAATTAATATTTTGCGAGAAGTCCAGGCGTTGACAGGTGACGGAAAGTACCTATTTCCAGGGTTACGCACCAGTAGCAAACCGATAAGTGATGCAACCATGACTAATGCTTTGAGGCGCATGGGTTACAGCCAGGAAGAGACTTCACGTGCATGGTTTCCGTGCCATGGCGAGGACCTTGATCAGGCAGGAGCTGGGTTTTGACGAGGAACCGATTGAAAGGCAACTCGGGCATGCGGTCAAGGGCGTGTTAGGGGCGGCATATAACCGGGCAGATTTTGTTCAGGAGCGAAAAAGGATGATGCAGGAATGGGCTGACTATTTGGAGCGGCTGCTATCGGCAGCATAGATTTCCTTTGTTGGCTTAAAAATTCAATGGTTGTTCGGAGAACACAATTGTAACTATTTGTTATTGTAAGTATAAAAATATAATCATACAAAAAAGTGATTTATGTGTTGTTGTTTTCTTTTTCTTGCGTATTCTGAGGGTCAGATACATTCAATAATGTCTTAAAAGGTTTTCGATGGCAGGTTTAAAAAAGGATCATAATCAAAAGGCTTGCAAAAAGGAAAAGCTGATCTTCTCAGTGTGATTCCCTCAGATTTTTAAAAAAACCATTAGATATTGTATGTAGGTGAGAAAACCACTAGATATTGTAGATTGGTGTTGAGGTGGCCATAAATGTTGTGTAAAATATAGAAGTCAAATAAAGGTCATAATGTTTTATTAGGTTTCAAAAAAAGGAAAAGCCGATCTTCTCAATGCTTGGCGGCGTGGAAGTCGGCTTTTCAAATCTAATCAGGGCAACCCCTAATCTGTATTAGAGAATAAACGAGATTGCGCAACACGTCAAGATTAAAAAAATCAATACAATCTTGATTGATTCTCAACATTCTCAACAGATTGGAGGTCCCCGCAAAACCCGAATTCCGGGAAAGGTCTCCAATGCCAGAAAACTCTGAAATTCAAACTCCTCCCACCTCCCGTTTCCCCAAAATCATTCGTTTACCCCAAGTACTCGACAAGACAGGCCTGAGTCGGTCGTCTGTCTTTCTGAAAATCAAAAATGGGGAATTCCCCCCTTCAATCCCGCTTGGCACGCGCGCCAGAGGTTGGTTGGATTCGGAGATAAATGGGTGGATCCAAAGCAGAGCCTCATTACGTTAATGGGGCAACATATGACCGCCGAAAGAAAACCTGATTCACTCAGCACATTCCTTGTTATTGTCGCCATTCACTATTGCAGGGGGATGATGCCATGACTGACATTATCCCCCATCCACCACCTGGAATTGCAATAGTTCTTTTCGAAACCCCTATACCTATTTCTTGTGTTACCAAGGATAATGGGCCGCTCACAAAAATTCTCCGACTTGACCCCGAGACCAAGACATTGATCAAAGATGGCTCAGAATGTTCGATGTCGCTTGGATACATTAAAACAATACCCTTCTCATCCCCAGCCGGATTTGCTCGACTCCTGCGATCACGCAAGAATAATCAGGCAATCGTTCATGGCTTGTCGCAGTATGCAGAGGCGAGGGTAGTCACAAAGAGCCAGCTTGAAAAGGCTGGAACATCGGGCAATGGCTTGCCGGTCATCTCAAGGACCAAAGAATGTATCTCTTATTATGATGGACCTGGAGTTATCCTGTTTGATCACGACAAGGCCAGGTCCGGGGCGGTGGGCAGCGGCTCTGCAAAAAAAGCATATTCCTCTCATGAGTTGATAGGCATGTTAAGCAATCTGCACCCGGCCATTGCCTCGGCAGCGTGGGTTTCTACACCTTCAACGAGTGCCTGCCTATCCCAATCGCTGGTTTACTAATGTGTTGGGACAGAGACTCAGGTCAAATGCAATGCTGAAACATTGGTTTGGAATTCGTCGATGGATTCGAGTTGCATGAGGAGCCGTGTACGGATCCGTACGCACGGTTCTGTGGGCAGACGGGAGCTTTTCAGCTCCCTCTGACCCGATAAGAACCGGTCCCTGGTGGAACGGGTCATCACCCGTCATCTGGCCAGTATTCATCTACGGCCTTTTTCATTATATTGTCCATCGCTTTGTAATAATCTCTCTGCGCTTTGTTGTTGGAAAGGCGACAGTAGCGCTGAGTAGTTCTTATCCTTGTATGACCGAGGAGATCCTGGATTGTTACCAGGTCGGCGTCTGCATTGAGAAGCTGGGTTGCCATGGTATGGCGCAGTTTATGGCAAGAAACCTGTATGCCACTTTTTCTGGAGTAGTATTCTATCCGTTTCTGGATTCCTCTCACAGAAATGGGTTGGCCTCTGCATACACCTTTTTCCACAAGAAAGATTTTTTGCTCCTTGGTGACTGGTCTTTTCCGCAAATACTTCGCCAAGGCTGAAGCGGCATCATTGCTGATGTATACCACCCTGTCTTTTTTGCCCTTGCCACACTTCACCATTATCTGACTTCTGCTGTAATCGATGTCGCCAAGTGTAAGATGAGCAACCTCCTCCACCCTGAGGCCGCATCGCAGCATGAGCATAAACAAGGCGATATCACGAGGCTTCCTTACATATTCAAAAAAACGGACAACATCTCGATCCTGAAGGTGTTGTGGTAAGGGGCTTGGAATCCGCAGAGCCATTTTCCGGATCACAGGGTTCTCGAGGTGGATATCCTCCTCCTCGATCAAATATCCATAGAAGCTCCGAACTGCGATCAGATGACCATTTATTGTCTGTGCAGTAAGCCTTTTCTCAAGAAGAGTGTCGATATACCTCTTTATATCTGTGGAGCTGACCTCCTCAACCGGGATTGCAACCCAGATGACAAAGCGCTGTAACCTATGAAGATAGTTTCTTACCGTATGTGCCGACAAGTTTCTTCTCTTCAAATACCTTTTGTAACTCGGAATTGATTCTATGAGGTTCATGGGTACCTCCTTTTTCAATAGTGGCCATTGCCCTGAAGTACTCAACTTCCCTGGTTGTATCCGACATCCGCGCATAACGTCTGGTGATCTCTATTGAGCGATGACCAAGGAGTTGTTGCAACACCTCAAGGCGCAGACCAGCATTGAGCATATCTGTCGCAAAAGTATGACGCAAACTATGCAGACTATAGCCTCTGCCAGACAATCCGGCGGCCTCAATCGCTTGCTTGAACATAGTCCAGGCTGTAACGTAGCTAATGTTCTGTCTCGTTCGGCTGTAAAAAAGATATCGTCGGTTTGTATCCCGTATATGTAACCAGTTTTTCAATGCTTTTTCTGCATCTTCACTATAGTAGACTATCCTTCCCTGGTAGTTTTTTTCTCCCAGGTACAAAAGAATCTTTCGTTCAGGCAACTGAATATCCGACACGACGACATTTAGCAGCTCACCAATTCTCATGCCCGTCCGTAGCAGGAGAAGGATCAGGGCTCGGTCGCGGGTGGTTTCAATTATCCCGAGAATCGACTTGATATCTTGGGCAGGAATAGCTTTGGGGAGGAGGTCTTCGGGCTTTATACGGATTTTCTTGTGCAGTATCTCATAGGGCAGAATCTTCCGATCAACCAGGAAACCAATAAAGGTATAAAGAGCTCGTAGTTTTGTTCTTATGGCCCCTGTTTTGAGGCCATTGTCTTGATCTCGCTCAATATAACCGCCGATAATCTGTTTGCTTACTTGACTGATATCTACTTCTGACTCCGCCAAAAATGACAGAAACGAAAGAATCGTCCCGCCAGCTGAGGCAATTGTCGCGGCAGCAAGATTTTGACTGTATTTTTCATGCAGATAATCAATTGCCAGTTGTGCGCCAGTACATTGGCTTTTCTTCAATCGATCACAAAAACGATCAACCACGGCTCGTTTCTTCGAGGGACACCACACCTCCATTATGCCATGGAGTGGCGAGAACAGTATTCCCGGGTGAGATGGATTTTTGCCTGCGTTGAGGCGTTCAGATGGTTGAAAAGATACAGGCCAGTGCTCCTCCTGAATCTCATCGGCCCAGTAATTCTGGTAGTAACTATTAAGTGAGCAGAGCTGCATGGTCATAAGGCCTCCTTTTTCTTTTGTAGAAAAAACAGGGTCTTGATGACCTCATTATACCATAGCCTTGGCTATGTTTTTGTTACGTATACTCTTTGGTAAGCTCTTCTTTGCAGTTGCTCCATTTCTAAACAATCCCAGACAAATATGCAGTCCTACCCTCTCAGGAAGAGTCTTAATTTCCAGCTGTGCTTAAATGGTTGAGACTGCCAAAATACATCTATTCCCCTGGACAATGTGGGATGGATTGGTCGGAGGAGATATAGGGGAGGGCCAAGAGAGTCCACCGTTAAGAAATATATCAGTATTGCCAGTTACATTGCAGCCTTTGCCAACAGCAGAAAGGGACTGCAATGGTTTGGAGCGACAAGGCGGAGGTATACCAGGCTAGAAAACCACGCCAATCACCGTTGTGGCAATTACTCAATCATCATTTTGAGGAATTCGAGTACCGGTACGACGATCTTTTTTCTCGTGAATATGGCTTGTACCTTTCGATGATGGTTGGCCAGAATATGAGGAGACTTTTATCGATGTGCAGGCATGATAATCGTCTGCTGCGGTATACTGTTGTCAAATTTCGGAGAATTTTGCCTATTTTTTGCGGAAAAGGTCTTGGCTATCTTGATCCAATACCAGATTGTTGGTTTCAGGTTGAAAATAATTGCGAAAGCTGTCTGGAATAGGTAGTTTTCACGCATAGGATGGGATGGCGGCTATTTTTAGGAAGTACGAAGAAAGCGATGACTTATTACCCCTTCAAAAGAGTTTTCATCGGCAGGGACTTGTAATATACCCCGAAGAAAATACCTGCTTATCACTTTCACCTCTATCATCATGTGGGGTTTGAAATGCATTTTTCAAAAAATTCCCTGGCAACACGGCTTGTTATCCTTTTTTTTCTTTTTTTGGCTCCAGAGGTCTGCTTTGCCGCGGTACAGGCACCACTCCTCAAGTGGCAGTACGGTGGCTGCTATAGCTCCTGGTGCGAGACCGGCTGGTACTCTTCTCCGTCGGTTGCCGATGTAAATAGCGACGGCATTAGCGATGTTATTGGTTCTGCCTATTCCATTGTCGCCCTTGATGGCCCTACCGGGACAGTGCACTGGAGGGTAAATTCCGGTCATGACCGTTCCGAAACAGGGACCAGCGATGTCGGTCGCACCTGGCCGGCCATAGTCGTACAGGATGTCAATAATGACGGAGCCCAGGAGATTATCACCGCCCATGGCGGGGGCTGGGTCTCGGTCTATACCCTGCAGGGGTATTTTCTCAGCGGCTGGCCCAAACATCCTTCTTCCAGTGAATTACGCGGGTTGCTGGTAGCCGATCTCGACAATGACGGGACCTCGGAGATAGCAGTAAGTGCAGGGGTCGGCAACCAAACAAATACCTGGGTCTATGAGCACAATGGCGCGCTGCGTAGCGGCTGGCCGCAGCTGACTGGGGATACGGGCTATGCTTACGGAGTGTTCAATGATAACGCTGCGGCGGGCGATCTTGATAACGATGGCCAGCTGGAACTGGTTGTCCCCTCGGACGTTCATTATATCTGTACCTATAACCCGGACGGCGTTCAGGTCCCGGCAAATTCGATGTATGGTGATAAAAAATGGGGCAAGGTCGGAATCTGGGAGAGCCTCGTGGTGGAATTGCGTGGCTGGGGTGAATGCAACGGTGTGCGCAGTGAAAGCTATCGTACCAATTTTGCGCATGGTGCAGCGGTTGTTGCAGATGTCAACGGCGATGATATTCCTGAGGTAGTGGCGACGGGCAATGTCTATAATTGTGCTGTCGGACATCCTCCCGGCAAATACAACGGGGTCTATATCTTCAATGCTGATCGTAGCCGTTTCAACAGTGATGGTTTTGACTGGCAGCAACCACCGGTTGATACCGGGGCACCCTTAAGTGAGGATTACAACCTGATCCAGAATAATCAACCCAACCCGGTGGTTGCCGATCTTGACGGTGACGGCAACAAGGAGATACTTTTTTCATCCTACGACGGTAGAGTCCATGCTTTCTGGCTGGACAAAACCGAGCACCATAATTGGCCCTATTCGGTTTATTCACCGGCAGAAGGGTTTTATCGTTTCGCTTCGGAACCGGTGGTTGCCGATCTTGATAATGACGGGCATGCAGAGGTTATCTTCAGCTCATGGACGCAGTCCGGATCAAATGCCAACGGCAAACTGCATATTCTCAGTTACCAGGGCAACGTTTTGTACGAGATTGCTTTGCCGCCAAAAAAGAGTGCAAGCGCGGATATTACCTGGAACGGTTCTCTGGCAGCCCCGACCCTGGCGAATATCGATAGTGACAGTGACCTTGAGATCATCCTCAATACCGCCTATTCAGGCTTTGTCGCCTATGACCTGCCGGGTACAGCGACGGCCAGGGTGTTGTGGGCAGCGGGCAGGGCTGGTCGGGTTTGGCATAAGCCCCAGTTGACCAACGAGCAGCTCTTGCAGAACGTTATCAGAGTCTTGCAGACACTTGCCGGTGAAGCGGTGTCGGAGTATCCCGATGGAGACGGTAATGGGGTAACTGAAATGGCCGACGCCCTCCGCTATCTTCAGCAGATAAGCAGATAACCTGTGCTGGTATTTCTTTTACGCAGAACGATTAGCAAATACTCTCAGCTGTGATGGGAAATTCCATTCTTCACCGCTTTCCGTTAATTCGGTATACTAGCAAGGTGCTTGAGAATATAGATTACCTCCTCATTCCAAGTTGCAATCTAAACAATACTATTAATAATCCATGGCCAGCCACTTAACCGTGTTACAGCCTTGGAATGAGATGCGAACTCTTGAAGACCGACCAGAACCTCGCTGCATACTGCATCAAGCGACTCGAACACGCGATTGGCACACCGTTTTTCACGTAACTCATGCCACAGAATTTCGGTTGGATTGAGTTCCGGTGAATACGGTGGCAATCGGATCAAAGACATATTGTCTGGAACCTCAAGAGCTTTTGCACGATGAGAACTGGCACCATCAACAACCATCACCACATGTCGATCAATATGCGCTTCAGCTACCCGCTTCAGAAATACAGACATGTTTTCGGTGTTCATCTTCTCAGTGACCATCCAATGCAGGGTACCTCCTTGGGGTCCGATTGCTGCATAAAAGTATCGAAACTCACGTATCAACGCCAATCCCACCGTTGGGCGGATCGGGGCAGGAGCCCAGCAACGAGCCGGGTCACTCATTCGCCCAAACCTCGCCTCGTCCTGAAACAGCAACAAAAGCGGCTTGTCTCTGCCAGTCATTTCTTCCGTGACAATCTCGGAGAATTTTTTTTAAACTCCTCTTGCGCGGCAACATCAACCTTGGGATGTCTGGTGTCCGGCGTTACTTTTCGCCATCCGTGTCTGGCCAACAAACGATATATTGTTGATTTCGGCACTTCGTGTCCTACCCGTTCCTGGAATGCAAGGTGGATGGGTGGCACCACGAGAACGCCCCCTGTTACAGCTTTTTCAATCCAAGGTGTCAAAAACTCTTTTTCCTCCTCAAGGCTCAACAGTTGTCGGCGGCGACCACCTCGTCGCTGCCCAATCTTTTTTGATGGAGCTTTGATTAATTCGCCAAATTGTCGCCGAAGGACGCAAACTCGGTCGCGGCTTAAACCCAGCACCTCTGCGGTCGTGTCCAGCGTAGCTCCTGTCAGTGCGGGTAGCAAAACTGCTTGGCCTTGCCGTAATTCTTGGACTGTGGTTGCTTCAGACACCATTTGCAGGGCTGCCTTTAATTCTCCTTCATCGTATCGTGCAATTCTTGCCATGTCGTTACCTCCAGGTAATGTTCATGGCTATATATTAAATTAGTATTGTTATGAATGCAACTTAGAATCAATACCGATTTTGCTGTCTCCGTTCACATCGCCGGCTGTATCTAAGGTGGTTGTGTCATTGACCATGATTTTCAGAGCACGGACCGCATCATTTAAATCTACGACACCATCATTGTTGACATCACCGGGTACAGGAACGACAGCAACAGGAACCAGGCGGATCTCATCAAGGGTGAACATGGACATTGCGTTGCTACTGTTGTTGAAAAAATTCAGTCGATTAATGGCGGAAGGATTGCCAAGTAACTCAAAAGACACATTGATCTCGGTCCAGGTATTGGCCCCAGCGGTAATTACTACAGTGTTACTGCTTTGCCCTCCCCGATCTTCAGTGGTAAAGCTAATCTGTTAGAGGCGCAGGAGCGGCTGTTGGGGCCGGAGCATCCCGAAGCACTGATAAGCGTGAGCAATCTGGCTGTATTGCTGGCGGATTTTTGGCCTTGATCAAGTTACGTATACTCTTTGGTAAGGTAAAGTCGGCAGTTGCTCCATTTTAAAGCAATTCAAGACAGGTACTCGAGTCAACCATCTCAGGAAGAAGCTCAATTTGCAGCTTTACTTAAACAGTTGAGGTTGCCAGGACAAATCTTGCAAGATTGGAGTGAAACAGCTGCGCTGCAAGTCGAAAATTGGAGCGATTCCGGTCAGAGAGCCGATTTTTTAGGGCCGGCGTAAAAAGGAGCTACTTATCACTTCACCCACCTTGCCACAACGCTGACTCCCAAGATTTTCTGCCCCGAGGTAGAGCGCAAGGAAAAAAATGAATTGGCGGGAAGATTGTTTGGCGCCAGACGATCCGCATTACAAAGAAGAGAATGGCGAGCTGCTGAAGAACCATTTATTAATGCCTTGCTATAACCTAACTTGTTTGGTACCCTTTCTCGGTCTTGCTAAGTCAATCCTTGTATCTAAATTAATTGCACAATATCTCATTTTTATGCGGTTTCGATGGTCTCATTGTTTTCTTCAGCTTTGCTGTCTGCTCTTGCTTGTCTCATTCGCCCAAGCCGAATCGGTAAAGCCCAGAATCGCCGTGCTCGATTTTGAATTATGCGGCAAAAAACTGTCGACCGATACCTTGGATGCGATGGTTGCCGAATGGTTTATCACCGCCTTGGTGAAGGACGGACGATTTCAGGTGGTTGAACGGGCTCTGTTGCATAAAATTCTTGCGGAGCAAAAACTTGGCGTAAGTGGGGTCATCGATGATAGCAGCGCAAGCAAACTCGGCAAGATTCTTGGGGTAAAATTAGTGGTTACCGGCTCGATTATCCTCTTGGGCGAGCAGATGGAGGTGAATTCACGAGTCATCAATGTTGAAGATGGCGCCATAACCGCTGCCGAAAATGTGAAATGCCCGAACGGGGCGGATTTGCAAAAGGTCGTGGAAGATCTCACCGCCAAAATAGTAAGGCAATTCCCCCTGATGGGATATGTGGTGCAGAAGGATACGACAGCTGTCTTCATCGATGTCGGCCAGGATGCCGGGGTGCAAATGGGGATGGAGTTTGAAGTTTTCAAAGAGGGAGATATCATCTCACATCCTAAAACCGGTGAAATCCTCGATGTCGAGCGCCTTCATACCGGACGGGTCAAGGTTGTGCGGATTCAGGGCAATGTTGCCGAGGCGACCATCGTGCAAGAGGAAAAGGATGGTGGTATCGAATATGGCCATCGAGTAGAGAGTCTTCAACCGCCGAAAACAGCAGCGACAAAGAAGCACTCTGCGGGAAAAGTGCAACTTGCAGACAGTCCAGTATTTTTCGATTCGGAAAAGCCGCATGACGGAAAATCTGTTTCAGAGATCCGCTACGATCGCAACAGCGGGGTAAAAAACGTCGATCGCCCACCGGTGCGGCCCACATCGGAACCAAGAAAAAAACTTGTGGCTGTCACGGCTCGCTGCCAGGATTTATTGAAAAGCTGGCAGCTTGGCGATGCATCCGTCATGCAACAGTATAAACAGGAGTGTGCCCAATGATTGTTGGTGCAAAGAAAATGCAGTGTATTTTTAGGGAGTTGCTGTCTTTCACACTGGCTTTTATGGCCCTGAGCGTGCTATGCTCCGGATGCGCCCGTCCCAAGCCCATGGTACGGCCGGACCTTGACACGCCCTTGTCGCTCGACGTGGCTATTCGAATGATTGCCTTCGATTTATTTGCCCAAATAAATAATAAGCAAAAACAAGCGGTCAAACGTACCCCGGAACTGGTCATCAATGATGCCGTGGCCCAGATAAGCAAAAAGCCGAAACCATCGGAAGAAACGGTGCCCACGGCTTTCATGACCGATGCCGTTATGAACGCCGATACCGGTGAAGAAATCGAGTTGACCAAGCAAATAAACGAGATTGTCCAATCGACCGCTGCCAACGGTTTCCCCAATTTTTCCGTTATCGATATGAATGCGGCGAACATCAATAAAGTGGATTTTATAATTATTGGTATTATCAGGTATGAGACGTTCAAAAACCAGAATACCAAATTCCCCCACCTCTTTCTCTCGGCTGTCGATGTAAAAAGCAGCCAGGTAGTTGCCCACTCCGAGGTGTGGATATCAAACCAGGAATTGAAGCTTCAACCCACAGCCCTCTATGCCGATAGTCCGATGTTTATGAAAGACCAACGAGCCGAAAAAGTTATTGCTGCGGCCAAAGCGGCGGAGGGGTCGGTAGTCGATATGGCATACTTTTCCGCTATGGAAACCAATGCTTTGCTGTCCGAGGGAAGTACAGCTTACAACAACGGCAATTACCCCCTGGCGGCCGAATTGTTTAAAAAATCCGCCGCCCGGGACGATGGCCAGGTACTAAAAACCTATGTCGGCCTGTACCAGGCGTACTTTAAGTTGCAAAAACTCCCTGAGGCCGAAGAGGCCTTCGCCAAACTGGCTGAAATCGGCATAAAGAACGGCAATCTTAGTGTCAAATTCCTTTTTCAGGTAGGCGACACGAGCTTTTTCGGCCAGTCGGCAGAAATTGCCGAATACGATATCTGGATCCGTCAGATATCCAGAAAGATCGCTGAATCGAAAGCCTGTGTAGAAATATCCGGCCATGCCAGCCGAACCGGCAGCGCTGAATTCAATAAAAAATTATCAGACAAGCGCGCCCATGTGATCCAAAAGCGACTCCTTGATGTTTCCCCCGTCATTAGCAAAAAGACCATCGCAGTCGGTCGTGGTTTTGAACAAAATATCGTCGGCAGTGGTACCGATGATATCCGCGATGCCATCGATCGACGGGTTGAGTTCAAAGTTATTGATTGCGGGAAGATATAGTTGCAAGCCCCTAATAGAAGATAACAGTCGAGCATGTCCATATCGAAAGCGGCGGACAAGTAATTGTTGGGTTTGTCACACATAGGGATAGGGGGAGGGAGCAAAATGAAAAAACCTGATCAACCTCAAGAGTCAGAAGTGGCCACGCTGAAATAGAAATTGACACTGCACCTACTATCCTGTTTGATAGTCAATCTCATAACTACTCAAGGTCATTAAGGTAATAGCAAGGCGTTAAGGGTCTGACTTTTCCATTGCCGAGTGTTTGCGGATTGCACAACAAGAGCAGGTGAAATTGATGAAAGTCACGGATGTTCCACAAGACAATCGTATGATCGGTGATTATGGACACGAAATCTGTTACGCGGTCGGCGACAATGGTCGCTATATCTTATCCCCCAGTCTCGGCTGGGAGGCAAAAAATGTCGTCAATGACCAGGCGTGGGATGTCGTCACCGAAGAGACTCAGCGGATGCATGCCCTGGTGCAAAGCGGCAAACTCAGCCCGATCGCCTACTATCAAGCAAAACACCAGATGGACATCGGATTGCTCTCCAGCTATGTGGGTATAGCCGGATGGCGGGTGAAAAGGCATCGACGGCCGGAGATTTTTCGGCGATTGCCCGAGAGGATTCTCGAAAGATACGCGACAGTTTTCGGCGTGTCGATGGCGGAACTGAAAACAGTCCCAACAACTTTTACTCCCGAACTGGTTCGCAGTCGCTAATGGACTCTTCCCTCCCCTTTCCCCACCGTCAGTCAGCACACTGCGAGAGCGGCGTAACCGCCAATCTTCTGCGCTTCCACCATATAGAATGTTCCGAAGCCCTGGCCTTCGGCATCGGCGAGGGACTTTTCTTCGGGTATATGCCGTTTATCAAGATAAATGGCCTGCCCCTCACCACCTTTCGCGGCAATGTCGGCAGCATTTTCAGTAAAGTCAACAAGCGTCTCGGTGTTACCGTGCGGCGGCGCAAGTTCCGTTCCGAACAAGAGGCCATGCAGGCCCTTGATGCCAAACTTGCCGAGGGCGTTCCCGTCGGCTGTCAGACCGGCGCCTTCTGGCTGCCCTATTTTCCACCGGCCTTTCGTTTTCATTTCAATATGCATAATTTGGTGGTTTTCGGTCGCGAAGGGGATGAGTACCTGATCAGTGATCCGGTCTTTGAGACGGTGGTCCGCTGCAAAAGTGAGGATCTGCAACGCGCTCGTTTTGCCAAAGGAACCATGGCGCCTCAAGGGGCCATGTACTACCTCGAGACAGTTCCGCAGGCACCGGACATGGCCGCAGCGGCATGGCAGGGGCTGGTGCGCGTATGCACGACGATGCTCCGTGTCCCCATTCCCTTGTTTGGCGTGAAGGGAATCAGCTTTCTTGCCGACCGGTTGGAAAAATGGCCGAAGAAATTGGGCGAGAAGAAGGCATTGCTCTATCTCGGCCATTTGATCAGGATGCAGGAGGAAATCGGCACGGGCGGTGGCGGCTTTCGCTTTATGTATGCGGCATTCTTGCAGGAGGCGGCCGAACTTTTGCGCCTTGAGCAACTCTTTGCCGTAGCCGAGCGCATGACCTTGATCGGGGACACCTGGCGCGAATTTGCCGTTTCCGGGGCGCGGCTGTGCAAAGAAAGGGGCAAGGTCTCCGACACCTACGAGAATCTTGCCGATATCCTGCGCCAATGCGGGCAAAGCGAGCGGGCAATCTACACTGATATTCTCCGCCTGTGCAACGACCGAAAAAGAGGAGTCCGGTGACCGATAACGCGCCGATTCTTCATAGCAGGGATCTCTACCTTACCTATGTCGGCAGCCCTACCCCGGCACTGAACAAGGTTTCCCTTTCCCTGTACTCCGGGGAGCTTTGCGGTCTCATTGGCCCGAATGGCGCGGGAAAGACCAGCCTGATCTCGGTTTTCACCACACTGCTTCGTCCCGACAAAGGATCCCTGCTGATCGCCGGAATTGACGCCCTTAAGAATCCGGCGGCGGTGCGGGGTAAAATCGGTTTGGTGCCCCAGGATCTCGCCCTCTACGACAAGCTCACCGGCCTTGAAAACCTTTATTATTTTGGCCGAATATATGGCCTTAAGCGGCCCTTGCTGCAGGAAAAGGCGAAATATTATCTGGAGATGTTCGGTCTCTACGATAAGCGCCACCGCCTGGTGGCAACCTATTCCGGCGGCATGAAACGACGCATTAACCTCATTGTCGGCATCATCCATGACCCGGAATTGTTATTTCTCGACGAACCAACGGTGGGTATTGATGCGCACTCGCGGCACATGATAATGGAAAAGCTCGACGCCCTCAACCACCGGAATATGGCGATGATCTATACCTCCCATTATCTCGAAGAGGTCGAGCGCCTCTGTCGGCGGATAGCAATTATCGATGAGGGCCGGATCATTGCCGAGGGAACACCGCAAAACCTTCTTGCCGAGGCGAAAGGGTGCGGCGATCTCGGTGCCCTGTTTCTGCAAAAAACCGGCGAACAGCTGCGGGAGTGACCGGACATGGCGGGAACACAACTCTGGGCATCAATTGTCAAGGAACTGCTGCTAATTCTTCGCGACCGGGCAGGCATGGCCCTTCTTTTCATTATGCCCGCTTTTCTGGTCATCGTCATAACCCTCATCCAAGACAAAGTGACCACGACCCATGTCGATGTCCTTTTTGTCGATCATGACCGTGGTATCATTGGCAAGGAGATTCGCAACATGTTTGGGCGGATCGAAACCATCCTCCTGATTGAATCCCTGGATGGCGAGCAGCTGACGGTGGATAGGGCCAACGCCTTGGTGGCCGGGTCGAAATATCAATTTGCGGTGATTCTTCCCCCGGGGCTGAGCACGGCTGTGGTCGAGGGGGCGCAACTGACGGCTCTCGGCAACCTCTTTCCTAAGCGGAACGTTACGACAGCCCTTGAAATTCCGGAAATTCTCGTGCGTTTTGATCCGACGGTGCATGGAAGCTTTCGCTCGGCGGTGCGCTCGGCCCTTGACCAAGTGGTCATGGGGATTGAAACCAGACTGCTGGTCGAAAAAAGCCTGGCGTTGCTTCCTGAAAAGATCGGCGCAAATCTCTCCCCGGCCATGCTTGCGGCGGTGCCTCTGCCGGAATTGAACGCCAAGGACCTGCTGCCGCAACTCTTTATGGGCAGCAGCCTGATACCGGTGCGGGAACAATTCAGCACGGCGATGGGCTTTATCAAGCAACCGACGGCCGTGCAGCAGAATGTCCCCGCCTGGGCTATTTTTGGCATTTTTTTTATTGCCGTGCCGCTGGCGGGCTCACTGATCAAGGAAAGGGAGTCCGGAACCCTGTTGCGTCTGAAGGTGCTGCCTGTTAGCTATCTTAGCTTTATTTCAGGAAAAATTCTCGCATACATGGTCGTTTGCCTGGTCCAATTCATGGTCATCGTCATGGCCGGAATGCATATCCTGCCCCTGTTTGGCCTTGCCGCCTTTGAACCGGGGGGCCAACCCCTGCTTTTTTTCATCATGATGCAGAGCGTCATTGCCGCTGCCTGTGGCTATGGCATCCTTCTCGGGACGATCGGCCGGACCTATGAGCAGATTGCCGTCTTTGCCCCGGTATCGATAGTCATCGGCGCCGCCTTGGGCGGGATCATGGTGCCGATTTATGCCCTGCCGATATTCATGCGGCCGATCTGCCTCTTTTCCCCTCTTTATTGGGGACAGAGCGGATTTTATGATCTCCTGCTGCGAGGCGGCGATCTGCACTCGATTCTTCCCGAGACCCTGGCGCTGCTCGCCTTTTGCTGTGCTACCATGCTGGCCGCGTATCTGTTTTCCATCGGTCGCAGGAGATGTCCCTGAAGAATTCCCCCTGTCTTGACGACGGGCTGGAAAAGTAACGTGTGCGTGTGATGAGTGATTTTCCGAGGAACCCTATGCAAAGGTATGGCAAGCCATGCAGATAGTACTTGTAAACCCACCAAATTGCGGACGTTCCATTCCGGAGGAAGAGTTCGGCATCACCTCTCTGAAGATGATCTTCCGGGGGGAGCCCCTAGCCCTGGAGGTGTTGGCCGGGAATCTATCCGACCACGAAGTACGCATCTTTGACCTCAAGGCAGACCCAGATGGCCTCGAGGCCCTTCTCAGTGAGGAGAGCGCTCCGGACATCATCGGCTTTACCGCGGTTACCTGTGAGGCGAACACGGTTATCAAGTTGGCCATAAAAATTAAAGGAGCCTATTCCACCAGGGCTCCGCTGGTTGTTGTCGGCGGCCACCACGCCTCCTCCGACCCCGGCTATTTTCACCGCGAGGCCATTGATTATGTGGTGGTCGGCTTGGGCAAGCTCAGCTTTAAGCTGTTGGTTGACGCCCTTGGCGAGGGCGTGACATCGCCCGACATCCCCGGGGTTCTCCGGGTCAGACCGGGGGGACCGAAGACACCTGCCCGGCGCGACTATGGTTTCCCAGATCTGGTCGACGACCGGCCGCCCCGCTACGACCTGGTGCAGAAACACCGCGACCAATACATCATGAGCGGGGTCGGCGGCAAGGTCGGCTTTGTGGCCACCGCATTCGGTTGCACGCACTGTTGCTCCTTCTGCTCCATTCCCGCCATGAGCGGAGGGCGATATCTCAGCCACAGCGTCGAGGCGATTCTTCGCGATATCCAGTTGCTGCAGGACCTCCCCCTGATCCGCTTTGTCGACGCCAACACCTTCGGCGACCCGGCAGCCGCCGAGGTCCTGGCTGTAAAGATGGTGCAACTGGGTATTCGCAAAAAAATCGTCGCCGATGTTCGGGCCGATACCGTGGTGAACAACCCGCAACTGATGCGCTTGTGGCATGAGGCAGGGCTATCTGCCGTGGTCATCGGCTTTGAAGAGATAGATGATGCCCGCCTGGCGAGGATGAACAAGCGCAGCAGTCTGGAAAAGAATATCGCCGCCCTGCGCATTCTTGACGACATAGGGATAAAGGTGGTCGGCGACTTTATCATTTCCCCCGATTACGATCACGCCGACTTCGAGATGCTCGCCCGCTTTATCGAGAGTTTCCCCATAGCCTTGCCGATCCCGTCGATTCTCACCCCCATTCCCGGCACCCCCTTATACCGGCAGATGGCGGAAAAACTGGAGATTTTCGATCTCGACTATTATACTTTCTCCAACGCGGTTTTGCCGACCAAGCTTGCCAAGAAAGAATTCTACACCCTCTATTCCGATCTGATGAAGCATCTGCATCAACACCTCACCAAGAGCTAAGCATGGATATCTATATCAACGACATCGCATCGTTTCTTCCCAATGCACCGGTTAATAACGATCACATCGAGGATGTCCTCGGACGGGTTGACAACATTGCTTCCCGAACCAAAAAGCGGATATTGAATAATAACAAGATTGTTACCAGGCACTATGCCCTGGATCCATTAACCGGCCATTCCACCCATAGCAACGCCGAACTCACCGCCGAGGCGGTAAGGCGCCTGCGGCCGACTGCCGATTTTTCGCCGACGGGGATTGAATGCCTCTGCTGCGGTACCTCCAGCCCGGACCTCCTCATGCCGGGACATGGGGTCATGGTCGCCGGGGAATTGTGCCTGCCGCCCTGCGATGTGGTGACAACAGCCGGTATCTGCCTGGCAGGCATGACCGCGCTGAAATACGCCTGCATGAATGTTGCCTCCGGAACCGTTGCCAATGCGGTGGCCACCGGTTCGGAGCTGGCTTCGTCTTTTATGAGGGCCGGGTTCTTTTCTTCCGAGGGCAAGATCGAGGCTGATGTGAAAAAAAAGCCGGTTCTAGGCTTTGATGCCGACTTTCTCCGTTGGATGCTCTCGGATGGTGCTGGTGCGGCCTATGTATCGGGACAGAAAAACCACACCGGGCTGTGCTATCGGGTTGAATGGATTGAAAATCGCTCTTTCGCCGGCGAGCTCGCCACCTGCATGTACGCCGGAGGAAAAAAAATGGACGATGGCCGGGTACAGGGCTGGCGGCAGTTACCGAGCAGCCTCGAGGCCGCTGCCGCCAACTATTTTGCCGTACGGCAGGACGTCAAACTTCTCGACGAACATATCGTCTCCACCGCCATGGCCCGCGCGCTGCCGGAAATAGCGGCCAAGCGTGGCCTTCGTCCCACCGATATCCATTGGTATCTGCCGCATTATTCATCCGATTATTTCCGTGATAAATTTTACCAGGGGATGAAGGCATCCGCTTTTGAGATTCCCTATGAGAAGTGGTTCACCAACCTCTACGAGGTCGGCAATATCGGCAGCGCCTCCATCTATCTGTTGATGCAGGGCCTCATGCGCAGCGGCAAACTGCGGGATGGCGACAAGGTGCTCTGTTTTATCCCGGAATCGGGGCGGTTTTCACACTGCTTCATGCTCCTCTCCGTGGTTGCCGGCGCCTAGGTCGCCTTGGGCTCGGCGATCAATATTTCTGACAGGAAATACAGCAGTACTGGCCGCGTGTGTCGCGGTTGATGTGCAGGAGTCGCGCCTTCATGAAGTTTTTGAAAAAGTGTCCGACAGCAAAGGCCGATGAGGTGTCGTAATAGCCGAATTCGCTAATGTAGGCAAATTCCTCATGGTAGGTGCATTCTTTTCGGAACATGTCTTTTTCCGACGGCGTCATGAGTATGCCGAACGCCAGCACGGTATGGTCCGAAGCTTCCTTACGAGCCCAGGCAAGCGCCTGGCCGCAATCCCTGAAGGTGGCGACACCAAAGATCTCCCCTATCGATCCTGGCTTGAGAGCCGTGCAGTACAGCCAACTGCTGCCCTCGACAAGCTTCACGGAATGGTAGGAGGAATGGTATTTCTCGGCAAATTTATTTTTTGAGAAAAGGGCTTCATCCACCCCGCCGATTAACGCCTCTTGAATGTGGTTTAAGGTAAAATCGACCCTTGCCAGTTCCAGGCCCCGCTCAAAAGCCACATTTCTGCTCGACACGGTTATGCTGCGGCCAAGGGTTTGCAGGCTCTGCGCCACATAGAAGGACGCGGTATTGCTCATGGTGTTGATGAAATTGAACGGCTTTGGAAAGGAATTCTCGCGGAAAATCTGCTGAAGGACATTTTCCGTGTCGCCCAAGTTGCCGTTTTCCGTCGCCAGGTAAACAGCAGTCGCATGATCTATCCCTCTGCCGTGCACGCACTGATGCACGCCCAGCAAAGAAAGCATGATGAATTTGTTGACCCTGCGAAAAAAGAAGTCAGTGTATTTTTTCAGTTCGACTTTCAGCGGAGCGAGATCATCAAGCGGATCGCACACAAACGCCGACGCATTGTGGACATACATGGTCGTCATTCCTTGTTGGTGACAATAAACGAGGTGCAGTTGCCGCCGAAGCCGAAAAAGTTGAGCATGAAATTCCCCTGGTCGACAGGAAGGTGCTCCGTCAGGGGCTGCGCGTTGATTGCCTCGTCAACTTCCCTGAATCCGGCTGTCGCCGGAAAAAATCCCTTTGCAAGGCATGCCGTGATCAGGATCAGTTCAATAACTCCCGATGCGCCCACGGTGTGTCCGACATAGGGCTTAATGCCGGTAAAGGGAGGGATATTATCGCCGAAAGCGATTTTCATGCCGTTGAATTCGGTGACGTCGTTGACCGGACTCCCCGTTGCGTGGGCCTTGATCGCGTCGATATCGCGAGGTGTCAGGCGGCAATTTTTCAACGCGTCCCCGATCACCGCGGCAATATCCTCACCGCCTGCGTTGTGGGTGGTAACATTGAAGGTGTCGCAGCCGTTCGAGCCCCCGAGAAAGCGGAAGTTTTCGGCGCTTCTGCGTTTTTTTTCCAGAATAACCGCGCCGCATCCCTCGCCCATGATGACTCCGACCCGGTTTTTGTCAAAGGGTTTATAGCCGTTGGGTTCTATCAGCTTCAGCGATTCAAAGCCGAGCAGACCGACATCAATATATAAATCATAGCCGACAACGATTGCCCGTTCGATTTGTCCTGCCTGGATCAAGGAGGCCGCGTAGAGAAGACCATTGGCACTCGAGGTGCAGGCGGTCGCAAAGGTGTAACATGGGCCAAAGACCCCAAACTGCTCGGCCACCCGGTTAATGATCATTCCGTATCCGGGGGTCTCCTCGGAAATTTGCATACCTCCAGATTGCCCGCGATGTTTATAGCTCCTCTCGGCCATCGGCATATCTATTGATGTTGATCCGAAAAAGAGCGCGCAGTCCACAAGCTCGGCCTCGGTCAGTCCCGCGTCCTTTATGGCCCGCTCGACCGTGTCGAACAGCTGCCGATAAAACTCCTTCTCAATATCGGCAAGGTTGTCCTGTGCCGCACCCGGTATGCGATAGTGAGGCCGCGTATAGTCCAGTCCGGCAACCCTTATCGGCATGTCGGTTGTCTTGCACACCTGGTGTTGTATGTCCTCGACTATTGCATCAAGAGAACTGCCGAGAGAACAGAGGATGGCGCTTCCGGTGATGTAGACACTCTCCATGCGCTTCACTCCGGCCGGATATGGTCGGCAAAGGACGCAAAGGTTGTCATGACCTGTCGCAACTCCTTGCTGTCGGTGATCACCACGCCGTACTTCTTCTGGATGGCGATGGATATCTGCAGGGCATCGATCGAATCGAGGCCGATGCACGAAGACTCACCAAAAAGAGGATCATCGTCAGGAATGTCTTGCGGGCCGATGTCGAGGTCGCATTCCTCAATAATCAGCAGTTTCAACTCCGTTTTAAAATTTTCGTCCTGTGAACCCTTCATAACCCTTCTCGAAATGGGTGATAAGAAGCTGCTTTGTAGATGATAAGCAATCGCTTTCTTTAGGCTTCCTGAAGAAAGCCCTTTGCAACGAAGGCCCATCCCATCCAACGCGCCAAAACTACCTTTTACCGACAGCTATCGCAATTCTTTTCCGGCGCGTCGAGGGAAAAAAGCGTTGGCAGGCGAAAGGCCAGGCGCAGATCCGAGAATTACGGGCCCTTTGCCGTTGATTTCCGGTAGCCCCTATTCGACGTGATCAAGCCCCAGAAGCGAGGTTCCGGAGAATACGCTGCTGCGCGGGGAGGCCCCGGCCCCTGTAGCGAGCGACCGCCGGCGATCAAATGACGAAGGGAATGAAGCGCTTGGTTTTCCGGGCGTAGCGCCGGTAGCTCTCGCCGAAATAGACCAGGTTCTCTTTCTCCTCGATCCAGGCGGCGAGCACGCCCGCGACGGTTGCAAGCAACGCGACTGCGGACAGCCCGATCTCGACCCGCCGCAGCAGCACCCCCCAGGTCATCAACAACAGCGATCCGTACATCGGGTGCCGCACGAGGCCGAAGATCCCGGACTCGACCAGAGCGGTCGTGCGCTCGAATGCGAAGAGGCTGGGGTCCGCGCGCTGCGCGCTGACCCGGCCCCGGCTGCGCATGGCGTGGACCGCCAGGAGCACGTAGACGAGCGAGGCCAGCATGAACGCCGACGACGCCACCTGCTGGAGATCGAACTCCTCCACGATCAGATGGGCGTGGTTCTGCACGGCAAGCCACAGGATGCACTCGAAGAGGACAAGGCGGTAGAGCCCGTGGTGCCTGAGGCTGAACATGGACCGCCACGAGAGCGCCAGCAGCGGTAGCGAGAGGATGCAGAAGACCAGGAGTTTCATGGAATGGTGTTTGGGTAGTTCGGTATTTGGTGTTTGGCGGGAGGAAACTCACGCCGCGGTCTTGACGCTATATAAACCTGAAAGTCGGATAAAGCGCACACTATTTGGTATCCACTCCCAAGTATTTCAAGAAGAGCCTGTCTCTGGCCACTGATTTGGTGGACCATCGATAGCTGTCCATGACAGTCTGTACCTTTGTGGTTTCAATGCAGTCGAACCAATCCAGGACCTGAGTGAGAGAGCGTTGCGCAAGCCAGTTTTCCAGTTTCTTTTCGAGTTTGATAAGCGATTTGGTTTTTCCGGGTTCTTTTTTCCTGAGTTTGGCCTGTACTTCCATTATTTTTTTCGTCAGGAAACAATGATAGCCCAGCGAGACAAATTGTGTGAATTGTCTTCCTCGCAGATTGTCCGGGTACCATGTGCGCGGTCGAGCACCGTCGAGCCTCCCTTTTTGCACGGCAAAGAGTTCTTCGATTTTTTCACGCAGCCGATATTTTCAAGTGCTGTAAATGTGTCCATGGCCTGATTGCTGACAAGGGCGAAATAGCCAAAGTACTTCTTTGCTTCGATAATGGCTTGTTCGTTGAATCCCACCTTCAGCTACCCCCCACGCCCCTTCCTGGAACAGGTCAGGTATTTGTCTGTTTTCTTTTGCGCTGATTCCGTGAACTCGGTTTTTCCTCCTTCTATTTGCGCTTTCAGTTCAAGCAGGTCCTTACGGAAAGCGAGTTCTTTCTTGGCTTCGTTGTCGGGTGAATAGTAAACATGCACATACAGACGGCGGGAAATCGTTTCATTTTCACCGGCGACCTTGCCGTTGCGTGATCGCTGGCGTGCCCGGGTGAACTGGTGCATTCTCGGCGAAGTTGCTCCGCAGATTGACGGGTCGAACGGACAAGTGCTGGACATACCAGCCAGCGTTGCACGGAGCGCATCAACTGTCTCGCGGACCCAGATAATATTTGGGTCAACGAGGGTCAGAAACTTCACATTGCGCAAGGCGAATTCCATCATGTTCTTCTGGCTGTAGTAGCCGTTATCGGTGATGATCAGAGGATTTTTCAGATTGAGACACTTGAGTTGTGTCAGAGTGTTTTCAATGGCGATGACATCCGGAATATTACCGGGTTGCTTAGCGAAGGCCATTGGTTCGCGAACCTTCACGGAATATAAGGTCAAAAGCTTGATCGTATTGAGTCCGTCGCCATCCTTGTTGAATCCCAGCAGTGCCTCCGACTGATTTTCAGAGTAGGTAGAGATAGTTGTAGAGTCAAACGCCAGCAAAGGAGAGTCTCCAGGCGTTCCGCCCGAGTTGAGAAATAGCGCTGAACGCCTTCTTCATTGCGACCAACATTCTTTTTGGGGCAAAGAGCGAACCGTGATTGTTACCCATACCCCTGCGTCTGTCCGCAAGCAGGCCTACTCCTTTGCTGATAAACAGGAGGCCATGCGCCAGGAGTTACTGGCCATGCGGGCAAAGGTAAGAGACAAGGCCCCGCACTGGCGGAACGAGGAAGCTGTGCGAGAACAATACGTCAGCCTTTGCGAACACATACAGCAGTCAGATCAGCGAAGACAAGGCCAAAGCCGCCGGGATCACGGGATTCGCCTACAAGCCGTTGGCCAAGAAGGATATTGGCGAACTGATCCGAAAGGTGTTGGACAGAAAAAATCCTTAACTGGCCTTGCCGCCTGGCCCGGGAAAACGAGGGGTAAATCGACCTGCTCATAACAGACTTGGTCATGCCGGAGATGACTGGAGGCGATCTGGCGGGGGACATCATGTCAAATAATCCCGGTCTCAAGCCTTTGTTCGTGTCGGGCTACACTACCAACGTCATCGACCACCACGGTGTGTTGGACGAAGGCGTGCATTTCATTCAGAAGCCGTTCTCCATGAAAGACTTAGGAGGGAAACAACGCGAGGCCCTGGCAGGCTGACAGGTTAGCCTGGTACCCGATAATACAGAGAGTTGATATCCGATCATAAGCTCAAGAACTTCTCAATACACCCATGGTTAAAGCTACTACTGTCCAGACACGTACTCAGTTCTAAATTCCTAACATAGAAAACGAAATTTGGGATTTGAGACTATCCATGACCATTTTTAGCCGAAGGTGTTCTTTGGAGACCTTTTTTTAGAGTTGCTCCATTTCTTTTTAATTCTCTGCCTTTAGCCGACTCTACCCTGTCAGGAAGTCTTAAATTGCAGGTTTGCTTAAATAGTTGAGCTTCCAAGAATAATCTCATTTTCAATAGACAATTCGTTGATTGCAGACATGTTTTTGCTGGAAATTATTCGGGTGACTTTGATGAAATACAAAGCATTTGTTTTAGCGTAAAAACGATTGCTAAACCCGTCAGGAAAAAGTAACAATGATGCATTAGATTGGATGGTCCTTCGTTGGAAAGGGTTTTTAACAGGATTCCCAAATAAAACTATTATTTATCAAATACTTATCACCTTACACTTCACCACCCACCATTGCATGAAAAGGAGACCCCTTATGCGTAATGCTCTTCTTTCGTTGTTCGTATCGGGAGTTTTATTTTCCTACTCTGTTCATCAAGTTATGGCTGCTGATTGGAACAAGGCCCCTGCCTGCGTTCTTGAGGCAGCCTTGAGTGGTATACCCAACTATCTAGATCACATTCCACCTCAGGAAGCGACTTCTTTCGGATTTTCCTCCGCCACATCTTTTGCACAAGCAAGGTCTAATCCCATATTTGGCACACCTTTACTCCTTCGCACCATCACCCCGACGACACTCAGGGCTTATACCAAGGATAAAAAAACTGCAGATCTATTGTCTGATATGCAATTGTGGTATGTCCCGGTTCTCGAAGCCGGTCGTGTTATTGCATTCCTGGTGGTGGAGCAATCTGACCGCTTTCCGTGCCAAGCTGTTTCCTTCGGCTACACGCGCCTTGCTGCTCAGTTTGAGGAAGCGCTGCTTGGTTCGGATAAAAGAGATATGGCCGTTCTCGTTGCAGTTTTTCAAGCTCGTGAACATTTTCTTGCCTTTCCGGACCTTGAACCTGATCGGCTTTATTCTCTCAATTCTTTTGAGGTAAAGAAGCAACAATCAAATGCCGATGTCCTGGACAACACGCTGGATGCTGTGGTGATGAGGCTCATTCCGGTAGTCAATGCCAGTATTAAGCAAGGGGAGGAATTGCCATGATGAGGAGCAACCGTTTATTGCCGCCTTTATTTTAGCGATTTTGCTTCTGTCCCCAATCCTATCTGTACAGGCGGATGTGGCTCTGGATATCGATCAGTGCTATCAGGAAAAAGATCAATGGTGTTGGACGGCCACATTCGCAGTGCGTGTTGCGTTTCTACAAACACGATCTAACTCAGACGGAGATTGCCGCATATGGGACAGATGGGGCAAACGAATGGAATTGGTTGTCGGGGTGAATCGTCCAATCCAACACGCCGTGGAATCGACATGATTCTGAATTATTTTGCTAACTTGGCTACAACGTACCTGGTCACAGTCTTTAACCGCACCATCCTCCGAGACCCTGATGTTGAACAGGCAGATGTTCTTTATCCGATGGGGTTGGGACAGTGGTGGTGGACACTTCGTGATACCAAAAGCGATAAGTGGTACATCTTGGACGCTAATGGATCCTTGGTACGGTCCCACCGTGAACACCTATTCCTGGGTGCTCTCTGGCAGTAGTCACACATGGACACACTCCCTAAGCGTGAACTCTGCTTGCGCCATTCCCCGTGGAGATATTGACGCAAGTTGGATGGTTAATCTTCAGATGTAATTCGTGCATTGCAGATTGTCCTCTGGATGCTTGCCTGCTGGGGTACCGATACTTAAGGATGAGATGTTGACGGGACACGGCGAAACTCGGTATCGCGGAAGCTATCTATGCTTTGAGGAAGTTAGCAGGCTTGCTGTAGGAGCAGACGGAGCCTTGCATCTGGAAGTAGCGGAAGCCGTTCCGTTTCTGGGGCAATGCTTGGCTGTGATCAAGGCCAAAATACTCAAGAAGTATC
>CAWDST010000004.1:0-256126 GCA_963804965.1 uncultured delta proteobacterium | reverse complement strand
GAGCGAAAGATCAGGCAATTCTGGGGTCGGCCCCGCCGGGGGGTTGAAACTCCGAGAATGGGCTTACAAATATGCTCGTCGGAGGTGCTGGCTTCAGGTGGAGCGGGTCTGCGGAATTTAATTTCATACAAAATCAGACCCATTCCATTTTCCAGTCTCGATCCTATTTGGCACCTACAACGTGTACTTTCTCCTAGATTTACGTGATTTATTTCTTGTCTGTAACCGATTCTTTCGGTTATGGTCTTTTGGAAATATGTGGACTCCGACAGGATCTTGACCACGGTCTCGAAAATGATGTCATCTTTCTGTATAACATCCCAATCCGGGGAGATATGCAGGTCTGCTCAATAACTTGTTGAACTAAACCGCTCCGCGGAAAAAGCCAGCCTCCGTGCCACCTTCAATAAATTGATTTTTCTCCTCCTTGTTTCCGTAGTTCGCGAGTCTGAGTAAAAGCACCGACCTTCTTTTTCGATACAATATCTCAATAACGGTTGCCATCGTGGTTACCGGCAAACATTAAAGGAGATATTGCTATGAAACAAGAATCCCAAAAGACTTTTGTCAACTACCTCTACCTGCAACGAGTAGCTCCGAAAACGAGGATGGCCTATCTTCAGGCTGTTAAGGGTCTTGCAGAGTACTGCCAACAACCACCGGATCGATTAACCAACGACCAGATTCAAGAGTATCTGCTCTATTGTATCCAAACCAAAAAGCTGGCCTGGAACACCTGTAATGTCATTTTCAGTGGGCTGAAAAAGTTTTATCATGGCTTTCTCGGGCGCGATAATTCCGGTTTTTCCATCCCCCCGCGTCCACGATCGCACCAACTCCCGATGTTCTTGAACAGAGATGAGGTTCGGCGCATTCTTAACGCCACAGACAATCTGAAACATCATGCTCTTTTGGCAATCATTTATGGTTCGGGGCTGAGGGTGAGTGAAGCAGTTCGGCTGCGTGCCGAACATATCGACTCAAAAAAAATGCTGGTTCGGATTGACCAGAGCAAGGGCAGAAAAGACCGCTACACCATCTTATCAAAAAGCTGTCTGGCGCTACTCCGCGATTATTGGCGTAGTTACCAGCCCGGGGAATGGCTGTTCTTTGCCAAGGACAAAAACAAACCCATGCCCTCGGAAACCGCCCAGAAGATTTATTACCTGGCCAAACGGAAGGCGGGTGTCACCAGAGGCCGAGGAATACATACCCTGCGCCACTGTTTTGCCACCCATGCCCTCGAACAAGGTGTCCAACTGTTCATCCTGAAAAGATGGCTTGGACACTCCTCGATTAAAACAACCTGCATGTACCTTCATGCTTCTCCGGAAATGTTACAGAATCTGGCAAGTCCTCTCGATTCTTTAATGGAGGAGGAACGGTCATGAAACCACGATACGAAATAGCCGACATTTTCCGCAAATATGGTGAGGAATACCGAAAGAACCATGCAATGACCGACGAGCAGCGTAAGGTTATGGCGGCGATCATGGCATGCCGCACAGCACAGCTCGGTGGCCACCAGGAGGTCTGCGATCAATGCGGAAATCTCAGAAACTGCTATAATTCCTGCAGAAACCGGCACTGCCCGAAGTGTCAGACCATGAGCAAAGAACAATGGCTGACAAAACGCCGAGAGGAGCTTTTGCCTTGCGGCTATTTTCATATGGTCTTCACTGTCCCCCATATTTTAAACCCCCTCATCCTGAAGAATAAAAAAGAGCTGTACACCGGCCTCTTCACAGCAGTTCGCGATACGGTGTTCGCTTTTGCCGCTGATCCCCAGTGGCGTCTTGAGGGTAAACCCGGTTTATTGACCATCCTCCATACGTGGAGCCAGACCCTGATCGATCATTTTCATATCCACTGCCTTATTCCGGCAGGAGTGCTGACTTTTGATGGAACACGCTGGGTGCCAAGCAAAGATGATTTTCTTTTCCATGTCGTTCCCTTGGCCAAGGAGTTCAAGAAACGCTATCTTGGTTTGATTAAAAACAGGCTCGATACCCTTGTCTTCTCGGAAAACAGTTCGGATTTACTCCAGAAGGCCTGGGATAAAGATTGGATCGTCTATGCCAAAAAACCCTTCTCCGGTCCGGACCAGGTTCTCACCTATCTTGGCCGGTACACCCATCGCGTTGCCATTGCCAACCATCGGATAAAAGCCATTGATGACAATCAGGTAACCTTTGCCTACAAAGACCGCAGTGATGCAAACATCAAGAAAACGATGAATCTCCCGGCAGTGGAGTTCATCCGCCGGTTCCTGCTCCATGTGTTACCGCATCGCTTCATGAAGATCCGCTATTTCGGCTTTCTCGCCAACAATTGTAAGGCAAAGGCAATCCAACTGATCCGCAGATTGATAGGAAAAGCCATAGTCATCCTTACCAATGCCAAGGAAACCATTCGGGAGAAAATGCTCAGATTGACCGGCAATGATATCCTGCGCTGTCCTCATTGTCGGCAGGGAACCATGATAGTGCTTGCTCGGTTGCATGCAAACAGCAGTTAAACATAACTTGCTGTAAATAGGTTGTATTCTTGTATTTGGAATTATCCTTACAGCGGAGGTGCGCCTACAATCCGGAACTTCATCTTCAATATCTTAGAAATTCGCAGTGGTGGACCGCAATTTTCATAAAATTGAGACATTATGATCAGTTTACATACGCATATCCGATGGTCTTTTTATTCCTGTCAACCGCAATCCTCATGCTATTTGCTGTTTACACCGTATATCCAAGGTGTTATAAACTAACTCCATAGACGTTAGGAGAAGTCCTACTCCACTTTAAGCCCGCGGCTCAGTTCAACAACATTTTATCAATCATCCCGCAGCTCTTCCGGAAATTGGGGACTTGCTGTGTGCATGACCCGTTACTGGGGCACGGGGTGATTCGTTCGCGGGACAATTGATAAAACGCTCTTAGTTGTTTGGCACTGCCAGGCTTTGGGATATACTTCCGCCTGACAGGTTGTGGGATGTACGCCATCCGGTGTAGCCTTCCTACCAGATCGGTAAGATTGCTCTCTAGATTTTCGGCGTACATTCCCTTGGTCATACTGTCGATGCCGGCAGCTGCATCCTTCCGCAACTGCTGAAAGCATCCCCGCAAAAGCCCCATGTTCATCAAGTGATACAAACTGGTGAACTTAAATCCAGGCTCATTGCAGGCCTTTCTTGCTATGTGATGAAATTTCGTTGCCACAGGTATCCCGCTTCTGAGAACGGACTGTGTTGCCTCACACCACGCTTTCATGTGTAGCCTCCTTTCCTCCAGCGGCATTACCCGCCTTCATCGGTACTACGAGACTATCCGACTCCCTGTGCTTTATTTGCCTTCCTCCCTCTTCAGTTGTCCGGCATACTCTCGATACTCTGAAAGAAGCACAGGGCCTCCCGGGTTCCCGTATAATCACAATGTCAGACATGCCATGGTCACCGACCCCGGGAAGCAGTTACCACCTTGCCTGTAGCGCTGATAACTATGTTGACTTCCATCAGTAAAATAATGTCGTCCTTCCAACATGGAATATTTCGGGGCTCATTCCCTTCAACCTTACGGTTTACGGCCTATCTGCTCGCTATCTTACGCTTAAAACTTTACGTTACCATAAAGCCTCCAAAGACTCGCTACCCGTGGTCGGCCCACCTTCCGGGGCGGGGTTCACACCCGCTTGATTACACGACCTTGCCCGGCCGCACTTTACCTTCTTCCTGATAAGGGCGGGTCTTCCACATCGGGTAGATGAGATTTTCCTACTACTTTTCAATCAAGAAGCACATAGAACGAACCATTTCATGATACGTTTTTCATGCCATCCTAACGAAAGGCTCGGTAAAAGGTGGAGAGCGCTCTAATGATGGAGCTCCGTTTTCTCTATCCGGATAATTTTCACTAAAAGGAGATGTCATGAACGTCAGAATTGTCGCCTCTCTGGCTGTATCTTTGTTGCTATCGGTACCGGCGTTTGCCGCCGATGTCGTGCAGCTCGGCCCCCGCCCCTTCTATCTGGTCAACGATATGACCGAGAGCCCGCTCAAAACCGATCTCCAGAAGTGCACTGCCGGGCCGTTCACCAAGACTGATTTTTCCATCGGCCATCGCGGGGCCTGCATGCAGTTCCCCGAACATACCAAGGAATCCTATGTAGCTGCGGCCCGCATGGGTGCCGGCATCATCGAGTGCGATGTCACCTTCACCAAAGATCGCTCCCTAGTCTGCCGCCATTCACAGTGCGACCTGCACACCACCACCAACATCCTCACCATTCCAGAACTGGCGGCTAAATGTTCCGAACCCTTCTCCCCGGCCGAAATCGACAAGGCGAGCGGCAAAGTGCTTAAAAAAGCCTCGGCAAAGTGCTGCACCAGCGACATCACCCTGGCTGAATTCAAGCAACTCAAGGGGAAGATGGATGCCGCCAACGCCGAGGCAACCACGGTCGAGGAGTATTTGAAAGGCACCGCATCCTGGCGCACCGATCTCTACTCGGCGACCGGCACCCTGATGACCCATGCCGAGAGCATTGCTTTGTTCAAGACCCTGGGGGTGAAGATGACCCCGGAGTTGAAAAGCGCCAGTGTCAAGATGCCCTTTGACGGCAACTACACCCAGGAGGCCTATGCCCAGCAGATGATAAACGAATACAAGGCCGCCGGCGTTCCCGCCTCTCAGGTCTTTCCCCAGTCCTTCCAGTTGGGTGACGTTCTTTTTTGGCTGAAAAGCGAGGCCGAATTCGGCAAACAGGCAGTCTTTCTGGACGAACGCGATGCCGAGAAGACCTTCAACCACAACAACCCGGAAACCTGGAAGCCGAGCATGAAAGAACTGGCCACTCAGGGTGTCAGAATTATTGCTCCCCCGATGTGGATGCTACTCACCCTCGATCAGAACGGCAAGATGGTGCCTTCGGCCTATGCCAATGATGCCAAGGCCGCTGGCCTAGGCATCATCACCTGGACTCTGGAGCGCTCCGGGCTGCTCACCGACGGTGGCGGCTGGTACTACCAATCGATCGCCAAGGCCACCAACAACCCAGGCGACACCATGGAGGTGCTGGATGTGCTCGCCAAGGACGTCGGCATCCTTGGTATCTTCTCCGATTGGCCGGCGACGGTCACCTATTACGCTAATTGCAAGGGATTGAAATAGGCAATCCACCTGGTCCGACGCCTGCGCCACCGAACCGGACCAGGTGCTCGACAGGCCTACGGTAGAGAGAAAGGTGATCTCGTTTCTTGAAACCCGATCAGTGGAATGATGCTAGAGGCTATGGTGGAGGGCGAAGCGATAGAGCCGTCCGCTGTCGCAAGCCAGATGGAGCCGCCCTCTGGGCCTTCGGTCAGGGAAAAATAAACTGCCATGGAAGATCCTCTGATTTTGCTGACAAAAAGTTCTTTCTACAGTTTATAAAAACATTAAGGGACAAGCATTGGATCACCTATTTAAAGCAACCTTTTGGCGGTCCAGAACAGGTTCTTGAATATCTCGGGCGTTACATGAACCGAGAACCCATGACCTGCTAATGCCTTAGAGTGATAAAGTGTCCAGTTTAGCAACTCACCGTCTTACAGATTGACTTCTTGCAATTCTTAAAAAAATCAATCTGTAAGGTGCCTATTCCCAAGGGGACATCAGCCTTTTTGTCGGGTTTTTGGCAAGGAGTTGAGTGAAAGCAAATATCAACCGACATTCTTCAGAGCGAACTCCCAGTTGATGAGCTTATCAAGTACGGCATTGACATAGTCGGCTCGCCTATTCTGGTAATCCAGATAATAGGCATGTTCCCATACGTCAATGGTTAAGAGTGGTTTCACGCCGGCGGTGAACGGCACTTCGGCGTTGGCGGTTTTTACCACCTTGAGTTTGTCTCCGGCCATAACCAACCAGGCCCAGCCGCTGCCGAACTGGGCGATTGCTACCGCCGCCAGTTCTTTTTTACAGGCTTCGACACTGCCGAATGAGTCGGTGATTATTTGCTTTAGTGCCGCAGGCGGTTCACCGCCGCCCTTTGCAGCAAGGCTCTGCCAATAGAAGGTATGATTCCAGATCTGTGCGGCATTATTGAAGATCGCCGCTTTGTCGGCCTGTCCGGCCGTGGCGGAAATAATCTTTTCCAGGGGAAGATCGGCGAATTCCGTTCCCACCGCCAGCTTGTTCAGGTTGTCGACATAAGTTTTGTGGTGTTTTCCATAATGAAAACCGATGGTCTTGGCGGTTATTATCGGTTCAAGACCGTCTTCCGCGTAGGGGAGTTGGGGCAAGGTGAAAGGCGAGGCAGCCTGGGCTGTTCCCGCAAGGCCGATCGTAGCAAGTGTGGCGACGGTGCCCACTGCTGCCACGATAAAATCGCGCCGGTCAAGAAGGGTTAAAGAAGTATCTGCCGTTTTTTCCATCATGGTTGTCTCCTTTGTCTGGGGGTGAGGTGAGGTGAGGAGATGGTGATAAAGTGATAAGTATCCGCTTTTTTCGGCAGCTTAAAAATAAGGCTCTCTGACCGAAACCGCTCCAATTGCGATTTACAATGTAACTTTTTCACCCCGATCTTACAAGATTTTCTCACCAAACCTTCAGCTGTGTGTCACACCCTTCGACTGTCTCTTCCGCCACAGATGCACACCGGGTCTTTCACCCAGGCTATTTTTCTCCAATAGAAACAACGGATTGACATCAACAGCCTGATATGCCATGACTTCCATCAAGTGTTCCTGTGGCAAAAACATCCCCCATCAGGCAATCTCACAATGTTTGCACATCAACAAAGTGCTCTCCAGAGGCAGATTTAGATTTGCCATGGCAAGCCTCGGTTTGAAAGCACAACTCAGAGTTTACCTTATTCCTGAGAAGATTTGTAAAAGACTTCAAGGGGGCCAAGGGCTCCGAAAGGTATGAAAAGGCAATAGGTAAAAGTGAATCAGCTACAGGAGCCCGCCACAACGTTTTTCAAAGACCTTGGCTGGGGGCGACACCGGAAAAGACTTTTAACCACCTGTACGGCCCAAAAAACAGACCTATCGGCTTTCTTTTTCCGGTTGGCTGACCTTTACCATCCAAGACCTTTACATGTTGATCGAAACGAGCTACAATGTAGCTCAAAAGGAGGTGTTTATAATGGCAACAAATACAACCGTTCGCGCAAGGATTGACGGCCAGTTAAAAGAGGAAGCCGAGGCGGTTCTTGCCTCTATAGGTTTGAGCGTTTCCGATGCGTTCCGTTTGATGATGGTGAGGATTGCAAAAGAAAAAGCTTTGCCCTTTGCCCCGCTTGTTCCGAATGAAGAAACCATTGCGGCGATGAAAGCCGCACGGAAAGGCGAGCTTGTTAAAGTTGGTTCCGTCAAAAATCTGATTGAGAGCCTTAATGCGGGAGATTAGATACACCAACCGCTTTAAGCGCGACTATAAAAGGGAAAAATCAGGGCGACACGGAAAAAATCTTGATGCCGCCCTGCTTGAAGTCGTCAATCTGCTTGCTGCCGACACAGAGTTGCCATTCCGCAATTTTGACCATCCCCTTTCCGGTGACTGGTCAGACTACCGAGACTGCCACATAAGACCCGATCTTGTTTTGATTTATCGGAAACCAAACGATGAACACCTTGACCTTGTGCGTCTTGGTTCTCATAGCGAACTTGATTTATAAGGATTTTATCCAAGCTTTGCAGGATGTTGGCAAGGAAAGATATCCTTTGGCAATCCTCGGTTGGCAATCACACCACGCAGGTTGAGCTTATACCTGACTTATTTTAGCTACACCTGCTACCAAACGCACTATAGGGAATGAAAGGATTTCCCCCAAAACCATGCTTGATCTATCTTGTAATTTTTGATATGATAATGATCAGTATTTTGGTCGTAAAGCACAACAAAGACTATAATGTTGGTCATTAATTTATGATGAAACTCATGGTCAAACAAAGAACATATTCAAAATACGCTCAAGAAGCCGCCTTATTGCTTGGCAAGCAGATAAAGCTTGTTCGCAAGCAAAGAAAGTGGTCCGAGAAAAATCTTGCTGACCGAATTGGTATTTCAAGAGCAACGCTGCAGAAGATAGAAAATGGGGAGATGTCCTGTGCCATAGGCCTGGTCTTTGAGGCTGCGACATTGGTAGATATCAATCTCTTTGAACAAGACAAGGTTCCTCTTGCTGTGAGAATCGAGCATGCAAACGATAAAATTGCGCTTTTGCCTCAACGCATCAAAGCCATAATAAAGGCGGTAGATGATGACTTCTAAGGACAACCAAGAATCCTTTGTTTGGATTTGGTTACCTGGAGAAACACGCCCAGTGGTGGCAGGGAAGCTGGAAGAAGAGGACGGCTTTATACATTTCAACTATGGCAAAAGCTATCTCGAGCGCATTGGTGGCATTACCCCCGCCATTCCAATTTATGAACCGGAATTGCCTTTACAGCCTGGGGTCTTGCCTTTACCGGATGGCCTGCGACTACCAAACTCCATTCGGGATTGTGCTCCGGACGCCTGGGGCCGACGGGTTATAATAAACAAGAAACTGGGCCAAAAAGGAAAAGATGCTGATACAGCTGATTTGAGCGAGATGACATATCTTCTGGAATCCGGATCTGATCGGATCGGTGCGCTTGATTTTCAGAGCTCACCTCGTGAATACATTCCAAGGTCGGCAAACAATGCAAGATTGGAGGAACTGCTGGAGTCCGTTGAGAGAGTTGAGCAAGGCATTCCTCTCACCCTTGAATTAGACCAAGCGCTGTTCCACGGTAGCTCTATCGGGGGAGCTCGCCCCAAAGCCTTAATCGAAGATCAAAGCACAAAGTATATCGCCAAATTTTCTTCCAGCAGCGATATATACAGCGTGGTCAAGGCTGAATATATCGCAATGAGATTAGCCGCGCTAGCCGGCATCCTCGTCGCACCGGTTAAACTTGTTAAAGTCGCTGGCAAAGATGTTCTACTCATCGAGCGTTTTGATCGTGTCCATTCAGATCACGGCTGGTTGCGAAAATCCATGGTTTCGGCTCTCACCATGTTTGGATTAAATGACATGACAGCCCGTTATGCAAGCTATCAGGGTCTGGCAGAAATCATACGCCACCGCTTTTCAGATCCAAAAAATACGCTCAAGGAGATGTTTGCTCGTCTTGTATTTAATATCTTGTGCGGAAATACTGATGATCATGCACGAAATCACGCAGCATTCTGGAATGGAAAAGAGCTTACCCTTACACCCGCATATGATATCTGCCCCCAAGGAAGGGCCGGAAATGTTGCATCACAAGCTATGAAAATTTCAGAAGATAAGAACCTTAGTCAATTGAGGTTGTGTCTTGAAATAGCGCATCATTTCCTGCTTTCTGAAAACAATGCCGAAACAATATTTGAACAGCTTGAGGCGACTATTCGTCAATACTGGAGTGAGGTGTGCGAGGAAGCGCAACTGAGTGAGATAGATAAAAAGCTGCTATGGGGACGTCAGTTTCTCAATCCGTTCTCCTTCGAGAAGTAGTTATACGAATAGGGGGGACATCGACTATTAAGGTTGAGCGTAGAGGATAAGGGAACAGCCCTTGAAAGTGGAAAATTGAAATAGATTCCCAACAACACCAGTGGACCCGGTCGCGATAATCCCGCGCCGGGTCCCCGTCCGAGCTGTTAGCTTTTCCTCAGCACATCCTGAGGTGGGCGATTACAGCAGTTCCAAACCGGCGAAGAAATAACCGATCTCAAAAGCTGCCGTTTCCGGCCCGTCCGAGCCGTGCGTGGCGTTTTCGCCGAGGGATTTGCCGAATTCCTTGCGCAGGGTTCCTTCCGCCGCCTGAGCAGGATTGGTTGCCCCCATCAGATCCCGCCATTTCAGGATGGCGTTGTCCGCCTCAAGAACCATGGCGATACAGGGACCGCTGGACATAAACTCGGTCAATTCACCGAAAAACGGCCTGCTCTTGTGGACATAATAAAAGCCTTCCGCCTCGACCTTACTGAGGTAGAGCTTTTTCAGGCCAACGATGGTGAAACCCTCCTGGTAGATACGGCTGATGATTTTTCCGCTGTTGCCGTCGGCAAAGGCATTGGGTTTGATGATTGCAAATGTCCGTTCCATATGAAGTTCTCTCCTTATGTGGTATGTTTAAATGTATATTCTGATCTTGGCTCGTCATGAAGCCATAAGTCGTAGTCCTATCAGTAAAAGTATAAAGATTGCCGTGCCAACCAGCACAAGACGGTTGGCCTTTTTGATATCATCCGGGAGCGGCTCACGCAATCCATCGCCAAGATACGGTTTTTCGACGATTTTGCCAAAGTAGACAGAGGGTCCTCCCAGGCGAAGACCAAGCGCGCCGGCGGCGGCCGCTTCGGTATGACCGGAGTTGGGGCTCGAATGGTTCAACCGGTCACGCCGGAAAATCCTTGCCGCTTCCCTGTAATCCAATTTTAAAAAAAATGCAGCCACAATTACGCACAGGCCGCTGATGCGTGCCGGCAGGAAATTCATCACATCGTCGAGTTTCGCGGCGCATCTGCCAAATTGCAGGTATGTTTCATTTTTATAGCCGATCATCGAGTCCATGGTGTTGACACCCTTATAGAAAAAGGCCCCGAGGACCGAACAGCCAATCGGGTTCAAACCGACGAAGGGTGCGGCAAAGCTGGCCAGGACGGCAAAAAATAATGGGGCGGTTATCCCATCGACCATGTTTTCGGCAACCGTCTCGATGCAGGCCCGGGTTACTCCCGTCCGGGACAAATCCCCGGTGTCGCGCCCCACTATCATGGCAATCGCCACTCGGGCCTTTTCAAGAGAACCGTCAGGACCAAGTGCGGCATACACGGCATTGCTGTGGCGCAACAGATCTCTGATAGCAATGGTGGTGCCGAGGAGAACAACGGCGAGGACAATCGCCAAGATTGGCGATACAACGGTTGCCCCGAAAAGCAGGAAAAAAACGCTGCAGCAGGTGACCGTCAGCACCACAACAACCGTTGTCAAGCCGGCAAGATAGAGGTTGGTGAATACCGCACGCGTTAGCCTTTCGCTCCAGGTGCAGACCTTGCCGATGCCGCGCACCGGGTGGGGCAGCCAGGGCGGATCGCCGATCAGCAGGTCGAGAACCACGGCAGACAACAACTGCAGGAGATAGGTCATATTGTTCAAATCATGGCGATGCGTTTCGCCCTCAGATTTTCAGCAGACGATACAGATACTCCATATCGACATTTTGCCGTACCTGACCGGCCAGCCGTTCAAAGGCCCCTTCAAGTTCATAGGGGGCAAGAATTTTGCCGATCGGTTGCAGGCCGGCGGCGGTTCGCAACCGATCGATGAACCACCGGCGGAAATCATCGCTATCGAAGATCCCGTGCAGATAGCTTCCCCAGATCTGACCGCCCTGCAAGGCAATGCCACAGGTCGTGCCGTCGGCAAAACGGAGTAAGGGTTCAGCCGCTTCGGAGGATATCCCGTGATGAATCTCGTAGCCGAAAACCGTCGTGCCGGAGGGCTGATGTATCCCGGTTTTCCTGGTCAGTTGTTTATCACGTTCGATAATCGTTTCCATCGGCAGATAGCCGAGACCGGCCAACTGACCATCCGTCGACTCAATGCCATACGGATCCTTGATGGTCTGGCCGAGCATCTGGTATCCCCCGCATACGCCGACAATTTCGCAACCTTGGGCGCGACACTCGGCAAGTTTATCAAGAAAGCCGCCGGATCTGAGGAAATACATGTCATGGATAACATTCTTTGATCCGGGTAGAATGATCGCCTGGGGACTGCCAATTTCACTCACTTTATCGACAATCCGAACAGATACGTCAGGTTCTTCAAGAAATGGTTCAACGTCGGTGAAATTGGAGATGTGCGGCAGACTGATGACAACAATCTCCACGCCCTCCTGACTACGCTGTTTGTTGAAGCTGCCTTTTTTGAAGGACACCGAATCTTCCTCCGGCAACCCGAGGTTGTGCAGGTAGGGAACCACCCCAACCACCGCTTTGCCGGTATGCAGGCGGACATAGGAATGGGCTGCCGCCAGGAGGGATGCCTGGCCGCGAAACTTGTTGACGAGGAAGCCGGCGACGAGTTGCCGTTCCCATTCGGCCAGGACCTCCATGATACCGACAAACGAAGCATACACCCCGCCCCTGTCGATGTCGCCGACCAGGATGACCGGGGCCTCGGCGTACCTGGCCATCTGCATATTGACGATATCGTCGGCCTTGAGATTCACCTCCCCCGGAGATCCGGCACCTTCCAGTATCACCACATCAAACTCGTCGGCAAGCGAATCGTAGCACCTGCAGACCGACTCCCAGACCTGCGGTTTATAGGCGTTATACTCAAGAACCGACATATTGCCGATCGGCTTGCCGCAAACAATGACCTGGCTGCCCGTATCGGAGTTGGGTTTGAGCAGGATGGGATTCATCCGGCTGTCGGGATCGAGCCTTGCCGCCTGTGCCTGAACCACCTGTGCCCGTCCCATCTCATGGCCCTGCCGGGTGACAAAGGAGTTCAGCGACATATTCTGCGCCTTAAAAGGGGCGACGCGCAGGCCGTCCTGATAGAGAATCCTGCACAAGGCGGCGGTGATAATCGATTTCCCGGCATCGGAGCAGGTTCCCTGGAACATGATCGATCTGGCCTTCTTTTTTTGAGTCTTTACCTTGTTTCTCCGCGGAAAATAGTCTTGCAACACGGTAAGCAGCCGGTTGTTTTCTTTCCTGCTGCGCACGGCAATACGGAAAAATGAATCATCCAGTCCGGTATAGTTGGCACAATTGCGGATCATGATGCCGCGCTCCAGGCAGAACCGGGCGAGTCCTGTTGCGTCGCCCCCGCTTAAAATCTTTAAAAACAAATAATTGGCGGCGGCGGGATAGACCTTCAGTTGCGGAAAGGTGGCGAGTTCGTTCTCTAATTCCAGCCTGAGTTCGCGGCAAATTGCCCGGCTTTGCTGTTGATAGTCACCATCCTGAAGGGCCTTGACCGCAAAGGTTTGCGCCAGGCTGTTTACCGTCCAAGGCGGCAGATTGTCACGCACCAGCTGGGCCAGGGCCAGGGGAAGGATGGCATAGCCGATACGCAGGCCGGGCACCCCGTAGAACTTGGTCATCGAGTTGAGGGTCAGGATATTGGCCGCCTTGTCGTCCAGGGTTTGTGCACCTTCCTGAAAATCAATAAAGGCCTCGTCGATGAGAAAAATGCTTTGCGGAAAATCCCGGCAGAGGGCGAGCAGAGTGTCCCGATCGACGGTTCTGCCGGTTGGATTATTGGGGGTGGCGATGATTACCAGATCGCCGGGACGGATCTCGGCAGACAGGGCCTGACAATCAAGGGCAAAATCGAGCGCTTCCGGCATTTGAAAGGTGATTACTGTAAGTCCGCCGAGTTTTGCCGCCCGGACATAATCGACATAGGAGGGCACCGGGATAAGAGCCCGTTTGGCCGGCAAGACCCGGGCGATGAGGTACAACAGTTCGGTTGTCCCGTTGCCGACGACGATCCGGTCTCCGGCCACACCGGTATGTTCGGAAATCGCCTTTATGAATTCGGTGTTTTCCGGGTCGGGATAGTGGATAAGGTTTGCCAGCTGACTGCTGATGAGCGGACGAAACCATTCCGGGGGGCCGAGCGGATTGATGTTGGCACTAAAATCAAGGATTTCTCGATGATTATCGCCGGCTTCGCGGAGCACTTTATGAATATTTCCACCATGTTCGAAAGTTAGCATATGAGGGGAGTCATTACTGGAAAAAGGAAGGAAAAGATGCGGTCAGAGAAACGGCGACAATCATTTCGGTGAGTTCGCAGACGGCCCCGAGGGTATCGCCCGTTGCCCCGCCAAGTTTTGCTTTACACCACTTATTGAAAAGGAAATTTACCGCTAAAAGGCCGATAACAAGAGGCAACAGGCTGCCGGGCGCCAACAAAAAAAGACAGGCCAAGAGGGTGGCGAAACCAATTGCCGCCGCCTTTTTGCTGTTGCCGGAGTAAAACAGCTGGCCCAGCCCCCCTTCTTCTCTGGCATAGGGCAGACTGGCCATGGTCAGGAGGATTGCGCAACGGCCGGCGAGTGGCATGAGAAAAAATGCCGGTATCAGGGTGGCAAGCGGCAAAGCGCTGAGGGCCGCATATTTTGTCAACAGCACCAGGACCACGACAACAATGCCCATCGCCCCGGCCCGGCTGTCCTTCATGATCTTCAGGCAGACCTCTTTGGGCCGGGAACTGAGCAGGCCATCGGCGCTGTCGGAGAGACCGTCAAGATGCAGACAGCCGGAGATAAAGGCAAGGCAGGCAAGACCCGCGGCGATGGCCACCGGTTGCGGGAAGATTATGCTCAACAGGAAGACAACGCCGGCGCCGATGGCGCCGATAACCATACCAACGACGGCAAAAAACACCAAGGATTCGGGGAAGTGTTTCGAGTCGTCCTCGGCTCGCCAGGAGATCGGGATAAGGGTGAGAAATCTCATCGCCGTACACAGTCTGGCTGCCAGATTGATAAAGGTGTTGCTGTCGGAGTCCATGGACGCGAGTGCCAATCAATTACTTGTCGGCCTCGGCCACCGAGGCCTCGGCAAAGGTTGCCACCTGGGTCAAAATGGCCACGGCGCCCTCCACAAGATTCATGGCGACCGCAGCGCCCGTGCCCTCGCCCAGACGGAAGTTGAGGTCAAGGAGCGGCTTTTTGCAGCCGAGCGCTTCCTGCATCGCCGCATGACCCGGTTCAACTGAACGATGGGAGAAAATCAGATAATCTTTCACGAAAGGTTCGATCCGATAGGCGATCAGGGCCGCGGCGGTGGAAATAAAGCCATCGACCAGTACCGGTTTTCGATTGGCGGCCGCACCAAGAATGAGTCCGGCAATCCCGCCGATTTCAAAGCCACCGACTTTGGCGAGGATATCCAGGCCATCCTTCGGGTCCGGTTTATTGACCTCCAGGGCCCGCTTGATGACGGCGATCTTGTGGCTCAGCTGCCCATCATCGAGCCCCGTTCCCCGGCCGGTCAGCTCCTCGACGCTTTTGCCGGTGCAAACGGCGGCGATGGCGGTGGACGGCGTGGTATTGCCGATGCCCATATCGCCGGTGCCCAAGAGATCAAAGCGTTCCGCCAGGTCGTTGGCGATATCGATCCCCGACTCTACCGCCCGTTTGGCCATGGCCTTACTCATCGCCGGACCGACGGCGATATTGCCGGTGCCCAGACCAACCTTTTTATTGATGATCTTTTTCGCCTCGACCAGTTCCCTGAGGTCGGCGGCCACCCCCATATCGACCACGAAAATCTCCGCGCCGGCCTGTCCGGCCAGGGCATTGATCCCGGCCCCGCCGCGAACGAAGTTGTGGACCATCTGCGGCGTCACTTCCTGGGGATATTTGCTGACATTCTCGGCAACCACGCCATGATCGCCGGCCATGGTGACGATGGCTTTACGTTTCACCTGCGGGTTTATAGTTGCGGTCATTCCGGCAATTTCAATTGCCAGATCCATCAAATCCCCCAGGGCCCAGTGCGGCAGCGCCAGATTGTCGAGACGATTTTTCGCGGCAGCGCGACTGGCGCTATCCTGCGGAAAAATTTTTTCCAGTGTTCGTTCCAAGAGACTCATATTGCCTGTACCTGTGTATTGTTCGTTAAATGGAGATGTTCTTTTTCAAATAAAGAGGAATGCCGCAACTGACAAGAATAACCTCATCCGCCTTCTTACCGATGATCTGGCTGCAGGTACCGACGAGATCGCGGTATCTGCGCGCCAAGGCATTGTCCGGGACGATACCGAGCCCCACCTCATTGGTGACGCAGACAACTGTGCCGAGGTAATTATCTATACTGTCGAGCCATTCCTTGCACAGTTGGGCGATGAGTCGATCATCAACAATTGTCCCGGAACGATCAAGGCTATAGAGAATGTTGTTGACCCAGAGGGTGACACAGTCCAGCAAAACTACATCAAAACCTCGGATTTGTGTGCGAAACAAGGTTGCCAGCTCAATTTCGCATTCGATGGTCGTCCATCCTCTGCCCTGCCGCTCTTCCTTATGGCGCCTCACCCGCTCGGTCATTTCGCCGTCGACATTTGGACAGGTTGCGACAAAGAGCCGCTCACTGCCGACAGCTTCGGCCAGTTCCAGGGCATGCGTGCTCTTGCCGCTCCTCGCCCCCCCGGTGATGAGAATAAGTTTGGCCATCACCTCAACCCCTGATATTCATGCCGGTGAGAACGCCGCCACCGGGAAAAAGCTGGAGTGAGCTAAAACTACCGGGCTCTACTGCAAATGCCAAATATTTTTCCATGGAAATACCCAGGCAGAGGCAGAGGAGATGGCGGATAACCCCACCGTGCGTAATCAGTAAGATCCGTTTGCCGCTATCTTCCTCCAGCATCTTCATGATCGCTCGAACTCTGCAGCGAAAGTTCGCCAGGGATTCGCCACCCGGAAAACAGAAGCTATCCGGATCGTTGCTCCAGGCAGCCACGGCCTCGGAATCGACGGCGGCTATCTCGGCAAACCTCTTTCCCTCCCACCGGCCAAAATCGACTTCTTTCAGGAGATTATTCATCTGACAGGGAGTTGCAAGTTCAAGCTGTTCGAAGGTTTGACGACAACGCAGCATGGGGCTGCAAAACGCTTTGTCGATGATTTTTGATTGGAGCATCCTCGCGATATCGCGCACCTGTTGCAGGCCTTTTACCGATAGAGGCACATCGGTGGCACCGATATAACACCCCGGTCTACCGGTATCGCCATGACGCAGCAAATAGATCTCCTTATCCTGCATGAAACCTCTTCTCTGATCCGCTGGTTGTTTTTTCAGGTTTTTTCCCTGCCGGAGTTCAGCAGATTCAATACCCTAAATGGTCGCTATAATCAATAATCAAAGAAAGATTGCGAACTATCCTGAGAGTGTGTTTAAAGGAATTGCCAAGTGCTGATCTCTTTAAGCACGAGCAGTTTGACAGACATCAATTCCCTTGACAAGGGTTCATGAACAACGAGACAATACACCGACGTGCCATCGCCTTGAACTCAATTTCAGAAAATCCCCAATGAGCGCAAAGACTTTATCCGACAAGAACACTCCTTCCCCCTCACCATTTCAGAATCTGTTGATTCCTGCCGATGTTCTGGTCGTTGACAACAGTGGAGAAATTCACTTTGCCTCGGACCAAGCCCATTCCCTCGGTGGATCACCGTCTTTTCCTCTTCTTGGCTCTAATATTTCCGATATTCTGGGAAGCATTCTCGACCTTGGCGATCGCCAGGAACTGGTTGCCTTTCTCGCCGATAACAAGGCTGAGAGCTTTTCTCTTGAGTATCAATCCACTGAACCAACATCCAGACATCTATCAATTATTGGTCACCCATTTCCTTGCCAGGAACCAAGTTGGAGATGGTTGCTGATGATTCAGGACATTTCTTCCTGCCGGAAAGCTCTGGAGCAAATAGACGTACTTAACAGCGAAATTGAGAAGATCAGGCAGATTGAAAAAAAGAGCTTGATGAAGCGACTTCTTTACTCATTGAGACTAATGTCGATTTACGAAAAGAAGTGCGAGATCGACAAGACACCCTTGAGAAACTGAGCATCAGCGAAGCAAGATTCCGGGATCTCACGGAAACTACCAGCGATTTCATATGGGAAATCAATACTGCCGGCAAATATACCTACGCCAGTCCCAAAAGCATCAAACTTCTGGGCCTGCAACCACAAGAACTTCTTGGCACCCCCCTATTTCTTTTAAGAAAAGTGGAAAGCGCCCATGAATTCATATAAAATTATTGAGCTGAGTGGTCAACCCCAACATGGCTTCTCAAAGATCGAATACAACCATACTCGGGCGGACGGGATAATGGTGACGGTCGAATCCAGCGGTGAACCAATTTTCTCCAAACGTGGTCAACTTGTTGGTTTTCGAGGAATTGACAGAGATGTGACGGAACGCCGCATCTATGAAACAGAACTCAAGCAGGCAAAAGAATCGGCGGAGTTGGCAAACCTTGCCAAGAGTGAATTCCTGGCGAATATGTCCCATGAATTGCGGACTCCCTTGCACGCGATTCTCAGCTTTGCCAAATACGGTGAAAAAAGAATTGAAAGTGCCAGTCGAAAGGAATTACAACGTTTTTTTAATCAAGATATCCACATCAGGTGAACGTTTGCTGCCCCTTTTCGACAGCCTGCTTGATCTGGCGAGGCTTGAATCGGGAAAAATGGTGTATGATTTTCAACAACTCGATCTCATGAAGGAGATGAGGGCGGCCATACATGAATTAACCCCGCTGGCTGAAGAAAAAGGCCTGACGATCACCTGCGATCAAGCGCCAGTAGCAACAATTGCCCGCTTTGATCAGCCGACGACAGCCCAGGTACTCCGCAATCTTCTGGGAAATGGGCTGAAATTCAGCAACAACCAAACCGCCATCACCATCTCCTTCGCCTCCTATGAAGATATTGGCAAAAAGCTGTTTTTAAAAACCACCATCAGCAATTACGGAATTGCCATACCGGCAGACGAATTGGAGACCATCTTTGATAAATTTGCCCAGAGCGGCAAAACGAAGAACGGTGCAGGTGGAACAGGGTTAGGGCTTTCGATTTGCAAACGGATTGTCGAAGATCATGGTGGAAGAATTTGGGCCAGCAATGGTGAAAATGGCGATACCAGGTTTCATTTCACCTTACCGATACTTGAAGAAACAGGCGAATCCGATCCTTGATAGCTGCGAAAATAAAAAAATCGGAACTTGCAAAAACCCCGCAGTGCTGACGACCGACATACCGTACGGATAATGGAAATTTCAAGTATTCTCGTTGTCATTTGCTTGAGGGTGATTAATGAGTGTGATTTCATTCAGCGAAGGTCGTGTTTGTATTTCGTTTGTGATGGTTATGGGGCAACGATCTCCAGCAGTTCCGCCGAGTATTTCTGGCCCGCTGCCAGCTCATTTTTAGCCATGATCGTTTCAAGAAAATCCCTTGCAGCCCTGGCAGGCTGATGGCCGTTTGCCGTCGCTAAATTCAGCCATCCATAGGCTTTTTCCAGGTCAACTGCCGTAACCCCTCTGCCAGTATAATACATTATGCCCACATTATACTGGGCGACCACCAAACCGTTGTATGCGGCTTTTGTAAAAAAAGTGCCCCCTTTTTCCGCATCCTGTTCTACGCCATTGCCGACAAAATAGATAAAGCCCAGTTCGTTTTGTGCGTCTCTGCTGCCGTTTTCAGCAGCAAGGTGATACCATTGGAGAGCCTTCTCATAATTTTTTGGAACTCCAGAGCCGAGCAAAAATGCTTGGCCGAGAATCTGCTCTGATTCGGCACTGCTCTTGCCGTTTTTCGCCGCGTCATGAAGAAGTTTAAAAGCCTTTCTGAAGTCTTTGTCAGTACCGAGGCCTTTCAAGTACATACCGCCGCTGATATATTGCGCTTCGGCATCGCCAGCTCCGGCAGCCTGCAGGTAGAGCTGCAGGGCCTTCGCATAACTCTGCTCCCCCGCCAATCCCCAGTAATAATTCTTCGCCCGATTTTTCAAGTTTGCCAGCGAATCAGCTGCCAAACCGTTGCCGACGACAACGAAACAGCAGATGACCATCATCAGGGTCTGCCATAGCCGTTTTGACGTAAACGTATTATCCATGATCAAATAATTTCACGTGCCGGTAATCTCCCGGAGAAGATCCCTGGCAAAATCGAGACTTGGATCAAGAGTCAGAGCAAGGGTGAGAAACTCAATTGCCGAATCCCTCTTGCCGATTCTGTGATAATTCACGCCAAGATTGGCATAATCAATACCGGAGGCCGGGTTTAAGGCAACCGCCCTGTGGAAATGGTTGATTGCCTTTTCGTATTGGCCCGTTTTAAAAAAACAGACGCCAAGGCGTATTGTGAATATCCGGGCGTTCCTCATCTTCAGCCAGCCCTTTCTCCAGCGTATCTATGGCTTCGGCAAATTTGCCTAGATCCTTTAAGCAACTCCCCATATACGAAAGAATGTACGGCAAATCCTCTGCCTCCGGTTGCAAGGCCAGTGCCCGGTCAAAATGCATCAGAGCCTGTTCGGGAAGCCCCATAGCTGAAAAATTACGTCCTCGATAAAACTCGAGGTAATAGGCAGCCGGCAATAATTTTTCCATTTGGCTGAGTTTTTGTTCGAGAAGATCCGCATCTTTGACCAGATCGACGAGAAGTTTTGCAGCAAACAGCCCGACATCCTTGATCATTGATCGTTCACGGAAATGAGCGCCAGGGACAATGGTGTACAACGCCGGAATCTGCAGGTCGGGATGGGTTACATCGATCATGATAATATCCATACCGATTTTTTTCAGGGCATCGATACAGTTATCGATTTCTACCCGGATATTATTATCGGCCAGATTGACCATCAGATCAATGGTCACACTCTCGGAGGTATCCGTCAGATACTTAACCTCAGCCATGGCAAGTGGCTTCGGCAAGCCGGATGCAACATAGTTTGACCCGGTATTGAAATCACCGGCCAGTTGGGCCACTTCGGTAATAGCCCGGATCAAGGCCTTTTCCGGGCTCGGGGTGGTTCCCGCCGTATAAACTATTTCGCTTTTTTCCGGAAATGTCGATCTGTCGATGGCCAGGGCTCCTACCGTGCAGATACCGGTATCAAGAGAAAAGTCGTTAAGATACAATTCGATGCCATGGGCATCGAATTTATGCAATAATTCTCTGGCAACCGCATCGCCGATCGAAGTCGTGTCAATTCGTGGGGTGATTAATTTTTGATTATTGACCAAAGAACAGACATGTCTTTCGACGATCTCGCAAATCCCTTGAATTGCTGCTTCTTCGAGGGTGTTACCGGCGGAGGGACCATTAAACTCATTGATGGCAAAAAACCACGAGAAAGGAATAAGTACGTCTTCACCGCGGCTGATGTTTGTTCCCCATACCCATTGCATGGGGATATCTTCCAGTAACCGATTAAGGATTTCCACACTCGTGTGGTTGTCATGTACGGAAGCGAGGAGGTCTTCCAGCGGCAACACCGAATAGCCAGCTGCGGTCATTGCCGCATAGTCACCGGTGAGGAAGTTGCTGGAAGAATTTTTATAGGAGAAAAACGAGAACCTTTCGGCGAGTTCCATACAAGCCGAGGCTTCGGCCTGTATGGGAGAGGCTCCTTTGCCCATCTGTTTTTTTGTGCCGGTCAAAGCCACTGCGTCTTCGCCGCAGACACTGAAATAGACCGGAATATCCAGGCGTCCGTTATCTATCCTTTTTACTTCATTCAATATTTTTATATTCAGAGATGTCACTTTGGCGTAGAAATTGCGAAGTGTCTCTTCCGGAGTGATGGCCTTATCTTGATCAATGGTAAATGTTTTGTAGCAATCGGTAAAACGTACAGATTTTTTGTTCATGGTATTTTTTTCTTCGGATATTTTATTGGTTGATGAAAAAGCAATGAAAGATCTATTCTCTTTCCAGCGAGGGGTCTTGACTTTGCGAGTGCTGAAATTTTTCTAAAATATTCAGAACTCTCTCACGAAAAATATCGGATGCCTGAATGATAACCGTTCTTGCTTCATCATTCTCCCGCAAAAGCTCAAGCGACAACCTTTCCGCAGGCAGGATCTCGAACGCCCGCTCGGACCACTCAATGACCGTCAATCCCGAGAGATAGAAATATTCCTCAAAGCCGAGATCGATGATTTCGCTGGCATCTTGCAGTCGATAAAAGTCCATATGATACATGGGCATACGGCCCTCATATTCATGGAGAATCGCAAAAGAAGGGCTCGTAACATAACAGTTTTCCGGGACTGCCAATCCTCTGGCGATAGCTTGTGCAAGGGTTGTCTTGCCGGCACCAAGGTCGCCGTTCAGACAGATGATTTCGCCCGGCTGAGCTGTTTCTCCTAAAAATCTACCGAGTTGCTCAGTGTCCGCGAGAGTATGTAATTGAATCTTGATGGTGTGCAACACAACCTCTTTCCTGCCCCCGTAACTCTGGTTTTCGTACCTTTTTCTCAGGTCTTGGCAAAGCAAGAAACCCCGTTTCAGGGCCGGCTACCGCACATCCTGAAACGGGGTCAAAAACAGACGGTTTGAAAATGTCATTCTATTTTACTGACATTTTCAGCCTGTAATCCTTTATCGGTTTGAGCAATGGTAAATTCGACAGCTTCACCTTCTTCGAGTGTGCGAAATCCTTCACCCTGGATAGCGCTGTAGTGAACAAAGACATCCGATTCTCCATCGGAGCGCTCTAAAAAACCATAACCCTTGCTGGCATTAAACCACTTGACCTTTCCTTTCACACGATCAGACATACCACAAACCTCCCGGATAATGCCAGACTGAATACCGCATGTCCAATAATGCGAAAATTCGGTCTGTGTTAATATATATGCGTTTCTGCTGGAGTCTTTTGGAAGGGTGTATTGTTATCTTTGGATATTACCATGAAAAGATCTCTGCCCTCAAGGGTGTAGAGGAGGATCTTGCTCACTTTTTCACCCACCATGTCATAAGCAACTGAAACGGATCGTAATAGAGCGGCAGTTGCGAAGGTGTAGAAAATTTATTGTGATAGCTGATTCTGTGCACCGGGAGATACCAGTTCGGTATGAGATAATAGCCGTACCACAGGACTCGATCGAGGGCGCGGCATCCGGCCGTCAACTCCTCCTTCGTTTTTGCATAGATGATTTTGTCTATTAAACCATCAACAGCAGCCGATTTGATGCCCGCATAATTTTGCGAACCCATCCGGTCAGCCGAAGTCGAATGCCAATAATTACGCTGTTCGTTGCCGGGCGACTGAGACTGACCGTAGCTCATGACGATCATGTCAAAATCGAAGCTTTTTAAACGTTCTGCGTATAAGGCTGGGTCAATAGCCCGATATTCGGCGTGGATTCCCAGTTTTTCGAGATTTTTCACATATGCTGCCATGACTCTTTCAAAGGCTGGGGAAACGAGCAAAATGTCAAATCGGAATTTATGCCCTTTGCCATTGACGAGACTGCCGTTTTCGATATACCATCCGGCTTCTCCTAACATTTTTTTTGCTTCCAGCAGATTTTTACGCATACCATCAGGTTCTGCTGCGGCAGGGGGAGCAAGAGGTGTGCTGAACACCTCGGCGGGAAGGATATCTTTATACGCCTCCAGGTAGGTACGTTCCAAACCTTCCGGCGCCCCTGTTGCCGCCAAATAGGAATTGCTGAAAAAAGAGTTGCTTCGGGTATACTGATCATGGAAAAGAGATTTGTTGGTCCATTCAAAGTCGAGTGCCAATCCCAGAGCCTTTCTTACCCGGATATCTTGGAATAGTTCCCTTCTGCTATTCATGACGAAGCCCTGAATTCCCGCATTATTTTGGTGATGAAAAGTCTTTTTGACAATGAGGCCGTCGCTGAACTTTTTGCCATCCATATCCCGCGCCCATTGCTTGGCGATATTAATTGAGATGAAATCAAACTCTCCGGCCTTAAAGGCTTCCAGGGCAACAGTCTGATCCTTGTAATATTTGACGATAATTTCGTCAAAATTGTCCATGCCCTTTCGCGTTGGATGGTCCTCCGCCCAATAGTGCGGATTGCGTTTGTAGGTGATGCTCTTACCGATATTGATTTTCTCGACGACATAAGGGCCTGACGCTACCGGGGGAACAAGCTCATGGGTGTCGGAGTGATCGACAAAGCTGTGCTCTTGGTAGAATTTTTTTGATAGTATGCGCAGCTGCCCGGCGATCATATGCAATTCTCGATTGGCCTTTTTAAAGTGAAAGCGAACCTTGTTGGGGGCAAGAATTTCTGTGCCCTCAATATCTTGATAATAATAATTGAAAGAGGGGTGCACCTTGTCACTTTTCAGGGTGGAAAGGGTAAAGGCAACGTCCTCGGCGGTGACCGGCTCACCGCTTGAAAAACGTGCCCGTTTATCCACAGTGAAGGTTACCGATTTTTTGTCATCGGCGACCTCGATATCGGCCGCCAAAAGGCCGTATTGCGAGAACGGTTCATCAAGACTGGCAACGGCAAGAGGTTCAAAGACCAGGGTTTCCAAACCGAAAGGTGCTTCCCCCTTCAAGGTGAATGGATTCATTTTGTCGTAGCTGCCAATGTCGTGCAACACCAGAGTGCCTCCTTTAACAGCATTGGCCGAGGCATAGTCAAATCGAGAAAAGTTTTTCGGATATTTGACCTCCCCGTCTAATGATACGCCATGTGCAGCCAACAAAGGAGAGGTAAAAAAGAGTCCGACAGCGAGAAAGAACAGAGAAATTCTATGAGGTGTCATTGGCAAAAGCTCCTGATTCCCTGACGAGGGAGACTCGGTTCAGCGACATATGCTGTAGAAAATTCAAGGTATTCTGAGGTGGTCAAGGCGACAAACAGCCATAATGTTCTGGCGAGATTACCATTTTTTGTGTAGGATGTCGAATTCTCCAGTTCGTCGATGAAGATTTGTTGCACCTCGCATGCATGGAGCTGATGCGGTTCAAAAACAATTTCTCCCCTACTCTTTCGGAGTGAAAACAATGGGAAAAACAATAGCTGAAAAGATATTTGCAGCACATCTGCGTGATAAACCCACCGAGGACAACATGATCCTCGACCTTGACGTCGTCATGTGTCATGAAATTACCACGCCTATTGCTATCATGGATCTCGTTGAAAAAGGCATGGACCGGGTTTTTGACCGGAACAAAATCAAGGCGGTCATTGATCATGTCACTCCCGCCAAGGACTCGAAAACCGCAACCCAAGGAAAAATCATGCGGGATTGGGCCAAACGGCATCAAATTAAGGATTTTTTTGATATTGGTGAAAACGGTGTTTGTCATGCCCTGTTTCCGGAAAAGGGCTTCGTCAGACCGGGCTATACAATCATCATGGGTGATTCCCACACCTGCACGCACGGTGCCTTTGGCGCCTTTGCCGCCGGTGTCGGGACAACCGATCTGGAAGTGGGAATCTACAAAGGCGTCTGTTCCTTCCGGGCACCGAAAACCATACGTATCAATATTTTCGGAACCTTGCAGCCCCGGGTCTCGGCCAAAGATGTCATTTTGGCGATTATAAAGAAGCTCTCGGTGAACGGGGCAACCGATAAAGTTATTGAATTTGTCGGCCCGGTAGTCGAGGCATTTACCATGGCGGCCCGAATGACCCTGTGTAATATGGCCGTTGAGGCTGGAGCCACCTGTGGCATCTGTATGCCGGACCAGGTGACGGCCAAGTATCTTTGGCCATTCATTGAAGCCGATTATCCGTCCCTGGAAGCTGCTGTTGAAGAATACCGCGGCTGGCATTCCGATGCCGATGCCGAATATGCCGCTCAACTGGACCTCGATGTCAGCGCGCTTGTTCCGCAAGTCACCTTTGCATACAAACCGGATCAAGTCAAAGATATAGCGGAAATGGCCGGAACCCCCATCGATCAAATCTATATCGGTTCCTGCACCAACGGTCGTATAGAGGATTTGCGCGATGCCGTGGAAATCCTCAAGGGCCGGCGCCTTGCCCCTGGGGTGCGAGGCATCGTTACTCCGGCGACTCCGCATATTTACAGCATGGCTCTTGATGAGGGCATCATCAAAATTTTTATGGATGCCGGATTCTGCGTGCTGAACCCGACCTGCGGGGCGTGTCTTGGCATGAGTTCCGGTGTCCTTGCTACAGGTGAGGTTTGTGCCTCGACCACCAACCGGAACTTCAATGGACGCATGGGTAAAGGCGGCATGGTGCACCTTATGAGTCCTTTTTCGGCTGCGGCTGCTGCGGTAACCGGGGTAATTACCGACCCGCGCGACTTCAAGAATTAATACACAGGGGTGGTTGCAATGAAAACATTTGGCGGTCCGGCGATTCTGCTGGGCAGAAGTGATATAAATACCGACGAGATTATACCTGCAAAATATTTGACCGAGATATCCAAGGTGGCGCTGAAACCCCACCTGCTGGAGGATCTGTTGCTTGACGGCAAACCCTTTGCTCCGCCTGCAGAGGAGATGGAGCAGGCGAAGGTTGTGATAACCCGAGCCAATTTCGGGTGTGGCTCATCGCGCGAACATGCCGTCTGGGCCTTTGAAGTGAATGGTATCCATGTGATAATTGCCGAGAGTTTTGCCAGAATCTTCAGACAGAACATGTTCAATTGCGGAATTCTTGCCGTAGAACTCAGTAAAGATCAGATTGACACCCTTTTTGCCATCCGGGGAAAGATTACCGTCAAGGTGGATCTGAATAGCGATCAGCTCACCGCCTCATCAGACGATAGCACGGAGAATGATCGTATCTGTACCTTTGCTCTCAATTCTTTTGATAAAGAACTTGTTTCTGCCGGTGGCTGGCTGCCATACGCCGATCGGAAGTATTAAGCGAAGTGAAATGGCAGAGAACGGGCAGATATCCTCTTGGGTATCGGCCCGTTCTCTTTTGATTTGTCGGTAAGAGTCTTATAATCCGCAGTCACGAAGTTCCTGAATCGCCTTCTCCTGCTCCTTTGTTAACTCCTTGGGAACTTTGACACCTATCTTGACATAAAGGTCGCCCCGGTCGCCCAAGGGACCTATGGGTAATCCGAATCCTTTGAGTCGTAGACGTGAATCATGGGTTGTGCCGGGAGCAATCTTCACCATAAATTTTTTGCCTTCCAGGGTTTCCACCTCAATTGAAGTACCAAAGCAGGCCTCGCTGAAGGTGATCAGTTTTTGGGTAATCAGATCGTCGCCATCTCTGGAAAAAATGTCATTTGAGGAGATATCCACTTTCAGGTACAGATCGCCGGGGTTGCCCCCATTGCGGGAATTGCCGCCTTGCCCCTGTAACCTCAGTTTTTTGCCGGCCTCTATCCCTTTGGGGATTTTTACCGAAACGTTCTGAGGGGTGCCGTTTTTTCGTAAAGTTATTGTTCGTTCAGCACCATTCAACACTTCTTCAAGACTGATGGTAATCTGATAGGTCATATCCTGACCCCGTTCCGGCGTACTGTGACACCCGCCGCCACATCCGCCCTGCGGCCCCGCTTGGTTGAAAAATGAGGAAAAGCCATTGCCGCCACCGCCCATACCGCTGCGAAAATGAGCCGATTGGCCGGTTCCACTAAAACCGAATTGGCGCAATACGTCGTTGAGGTCAAAGCCCCGAAAAATATCCTCCTGTGAGTAGCGCTGATGGAAATCGGTGGAGCCGTAAAGATCGTACTGCTTCTTTTTCTCAGGGTCGGAGAGTACTGCGTAGGCTTCATTGATCTCTTTAAACTTCGTTTCAGCCTTCTTATCTCCCTGATTCTTGTCGGGATGAAATTTAAGGGCCAGTTTGCGATAGGCCTTTTTGATTTCCGACGGGGAAGAGTCTTTTTGCACCCCTAAGAGTTCATAATAATCCATTGTAGCGAGCCGACTTTTTGAGCGTTTAACGGAAAAAATGTATCTGTAAAAGATCGTGTACCAACAATACGAACGGTATGCCGTACAGTCAACCAACTTTTAAATTGACAATGTCTTTGAATAAAAAGAGAAAAGGAGCCGATCTCCAGGGAAATCGGGCTCCTTTTTGGTCACGCCAAAACGTGTTTGTTACGGGGAGATATCGATTAAAAGGGCACCTCTTCTCCGGTGCCGGAGCCGCCCATCATACCGCCGAACGGTTCAGGCGGCAGTGGTGGCTCATACCCTCCACCCCCGCCGCCATCACTGCCGCGCGGTGTCAGATTTTGTATGGTTGCCGCGACTATCTCCGTGGTATAGCGGTCAACACCGGCCTGATCTTTCCATTTTCGGGTCTGCAACCGTCCCTCAACGTACACTTTAGAGCCTTTAGAGAGGTAATTACCACAAAATTCGGCGCTTTTATCCCAGACAATAACCCGATGCCACTCAGTTTCATCCTGTTTCTGGCCATCTTTGTCCTTCCAGGTTCTGCTGGTAGCGACGCTTAAAGTGGCGACGGCTGTTCCGCTTGGAGTGTAACTCACCTTCGGATCGGAACCGAGATTTCCAATAAGTATAACCTTGTTGACCATAATTAAATCCTCAAAAGGTAAAAGAAGTAGGGGCGTTCATCCTTCAGAATTGAATACTGCCAATATACGCAAGAATAAGGAAAGAACAAGACCAAAATTGCTTCTTACCGACGGTTGTCGTGCGGCAGGAGGATCGTGCCGTCACCGAACGGCACGATCCAGCATTTGCGCAAGTCCACCTTTTTCGCCAGGTGCATAACCCATGACCTCCCGCCAGATTTCATCGCTCTCCATACAGAAATATACACATGTCGCTGGCATCCACCTTTTTCTCGAGCAAGGCAAAAATATGTTGATACAGTCGGACCCTGTTCGGTCGAAAATACCTCGCTTTACCGTCAAGACCAGGAACAAATTCATGACAATAGAGCTTTGCCCCCGGAAAACGGCTGATAGCTATTTCCTTTAAACTTGGGATGAAACGCAGGGCACCCAGGGAAATCCAGGCGATGGCCGAGGCCGGAACTTTTTCGAAAAGACGGTCAATGGTTTCGGCATATTCGTCCTGCCAACCAGGATAGTCGATGATAGGATCAAAATGAAAAGCCAGACGGTATCCCCACTCGGCACATTTTTGCGCTGCTTGCAACCTTTCCTCAAGGGTTGCCGACCGTAATTCATACCTGGCCATTATCCCTGAACTGTTCAGCGACCAGGCAATAACGGTCTTACCGTTATGGGCTAGCCCTTGAAGATTGTCGACGACTGCACTTTTTGTTTTCAGTTCGAGTATGGCATTGTCTCTTATACCGATGAATTCCACCAGTGGCCGGCTGAGACAGGTCAGACGATCGATGGCCAGGGAATCGGTGAACTCGCCGGTGCCTATTCGGAAAAAATGGTGCGGATTAGCCGATAAAGCTTCGGAAAGTTCGTTGAAAAGCTTATCGATGTTCACATGGAAAGTGAGCCATGGTGTGTTTAAATATGCCTGGAGAATACAATACACACAGTCAATAGGGCAGTTTGTTCCGGTGTTTACAACCTGATACTCGCAACACTGGTATTCTCGGGTACCCGGGCAAGGTTTGAAAAATAGGCCACGGTTGTTGCACAGATAAAGCTGTCGTTTCCCTTTTGTCATATTGTTGACAAAATCATCTGCCAAATCGTTCGGCTTCTGCTGTTCCGGGACAAGCGTCCATGGAAGTTTTGCGCGGGCGATAATTTCCTGGGTGTATTCGTAGTCGAGGCAGGATTCTTCGACAAACAGTCTGTCGATATAATAGGAAGGATCCTTCCATGTATGATTTTTAGCCATTGTCTTCCTTTCGAGAACCCATGCAATTTTCAGGATCTCACTTTAATTACTGTTATTTTTGCATAAATTAAATTGTATTAGCTGTGGCTTTCTCTAATGTCTATGCTGTATACTACAGAATTTGAAAAAATATATCCCTTCCTTAAGTGGAAGTTTCAAGTTTTGTTCAATGGTTAGAGAATGGCTACTGAAATACTGATTAATGCTACAAGCTACGAGGTGCGCCTTGCCTTGGTGGAGGACGGTAATCTCAGCGAATTCCACATGCAACGACCGACAGAGAAAGGTCTGATGGGCAATGTCTATAAAGGGAAGGTGGTGCGAGTATTGCCCGGAATGCAGGCGGCGTTTGTCGATATTGGTCTTGACCGTACCGGCTTTCTCTATGTTGATGATGTTCGTGTTTCATCTGACTGTCCTGAATTCAGCCCTTGTATCACCGATGGTGCACAAAACCATATTCGCGCTCAGGGGATGCATATTGAGGATATTCTTCGTGACGGTCAGGACATTCTCGTCCAGGTCAGCAAGGATCCTATCGGCACCAAAGGCGCGAGACTCACCTGCCATATAACCTTGCCTTGTCGTAATCTTGTTTTTATCCCGCTCACCGATCATATTGGAGTTTCCCGAAAAATAGAGGACGAAGGAGTCAGGACACAACTGAAAAATCTCATCGAGGAAATTCGCCCCCAGGGTTCCGGTTTTATCGTCCGAACCGTCGCCGAACATGCCAGTACGGAAGAGCTTGAGGCCGACATGGAGTATCTCATGCTGCTATGGGAGGGTATTGTCGACAGGTCATTACATTTGGAAGCACCTTGTCTGGTGCATGAAGATCTTGATATTACTTTACGTTCGATACGCGATTTTTTCACCAGTGATGTCGATACGTTGATCATTGATGATCCGCTAGCATACGAAAAACTTCTTGCCCATGTTAAAACTTTCGCCCCATTGCTGGCTGAAAAGATTACCCTTTACAAGGACAGTACACCGCTGTTTGAGGCAAACAACATTGAAGTGGAAATTTCCCGGGCCATTGAAAAAAAGGTGTGGTTGCGATCGGGAGGCTACATCATAATCGAGAGCACCGAAGCACTCTCGGTTATAGACGTCAATACTGGACGATACGTCGGCAAAAGCGACCTGAACGATACTATCTTCAAGACCAACATGGAGGCAGCCATCGAAATTGCCTATCAGTTGCGTCTCAGAAATATCGGTGGAATTATTATCATCGATTTCATCGACATGGAGGATGATCGACATAGAGAGGACCTTTACGCCACTTTCAAGGAGGCTGTAAAAAAAGACAAAAGCAGGATCAATATCCTCAAGCTTTCCGAATTTGGTCTTGTGCAAATGACCCGCAAAAGAAATAGTGAGAATTTGCATCAACTCATGTGCGAGCCCTGCCACTATTGTGCCGGCGAGGGTATGATTAAATCACGGCGGACCATTTGTTACGATATTTTTAGAAAAATTGAGAGGCATTCACGCAAACATAAGGGAAGCACCATCACCTTGCGGGTTCACCCTAAACTGGCGGATCTTCTCCACAATGAAGAGGAACAGACCCGAGCACGGGTCGAAAAAGAGATCGGTAAACGGATTATTGTTGCCCCTTCAAAAGAATTGCACATCGAAAAGTATGAAATAATCTGGCAGAAATGAAAATTTTCTTGAACGCCAGCCATCTCCGGATAAGGACACAGCTTGAAAATGGCCTTGAGCAGCAATAAATATTATAACAATTTCAGAGTATTATTCATTATATTGGGGATTCTTCTCGGTGGCTCGGGAATCGTTGTATTCTTTCTCTTTTTTGAAGGAGAAGAGCCGATAATAAACCTTGAACAAACCGGGGACCATATCGGCAAAAAAGGAATTATCCGCTACTCGGTAAGCGACACCAAGAGCGGTCTCCGCAATATTACCATATCGGGCACCCAGGGCAGTGTTACGAAGATCCTTCATACAGTCACCTTTCCCCGGGCTTCCTCTACCGGCATGATCGGTCAGTCCGAGACAGCGGAAACCGTTACCTTCGACACCAAAAAAGAGGGGTTCATTGACGGCCCGATGAGGCTTACCTTTGAGGCCGCCGATTATTCTCTTAGAGGATGGTTGCAGGGGAATAAAACAACTATCAACAAAGAAATGACAGTCGATACCGTTCCACCACAACTGCAGGTACTGCAAAGTGAAAAGTATATCAGCCCGGGTGGAGCCGGGATCGCCATTTATCGTCTTAATGACACGGACTGCACCAGTGGGGTAACAATTAATGGTCGCTTTCATCCCGGATTTCTCGTAGGAGACGGCAGAACGGACACCTACATTGCATATTTTGCCCTGCCCTATGATGCGCAAAAGATCGAAAATTCCATGGTCTCTGCCGTCGATTCAGCAGGAAATGAGACGATAGCACCCTTCACCACTGTTTATAAAGGGGTTACTCAAAAAACCGACACGATTACCATAAGCGACAGTTTTATCGGAGCCAAGATCCCTGAATTTCAGCAGTATTATCCTGAGATGAAAGGCGAACTCATCGACCAATATCTCTACACCAACACCATTTTAAGAGACCAGAACAACAAGAAAATCAGTGATCTCTGCCGAAATCCTTCGCCGATCAGGCTCTGGCAGGGTCATTTCCAAAGATTTGCCGGCAGTCCAAAGGCTGGTTTTGCCGATCACCGGAGTTACATGTATGGTGGCAAGCTTATCGACAATCAAGTGCATCTCGGGGTGGATATAGCCTCGACGAGCAGAGCAGATGTTCGAGCCGCCAATAAGGGGAAGGTAGTTTTCGCGGATTATTTAGGTATTTATGGCAACATGGTCATGATCGACCATGGCCAGGGGATTTTCAGCCTGTATTCTCACTTGAGTCAGATAAATGTTTCTCCCGGCAATGAGGTCGACAAGAAGTCGGTTATAGGTTTAACCGGCACCACCGGTATGGCTGGGGGGGATCATCTGCATTTCTCCGTTCTCGTCAACGGGGTGTTTGTAATGCCCAAGGAGTGGTGGGACGAACATTGGATCGAAGTGACCATTGAAGCACCTCTCACCCAGTCGAAGTTTTGATTAAAGGTGACTAATCCTCAATGTCATAGTCGGAATGGCCACAGAGAGAACAGCGGAGTGTCTGATCATGCCGGTCAAAAATCCATTGCCAGCCTTTTTCCTTGATCATCGCCTCTTCTTCGGCACCACAAGTAATACAGACCCATTTATCTCCTTCTTCCGTTTCGAATAAATGCATGGTGCTTCTCCTTACAATTAATGTAGCTAAGTGTTTATAGATGTCGTTGACAATGGATAGAGCGACCACATGCTCGTTGCGTACGCCCCCAATTAACAGGTTCGTTTCATGTACCTGAAAAAAATTTTTCTTGCTCGAATAATTTTTTAGATTTTCATATAGATGACAGCGATGAAGATATACTCCAAGACACCGCAGCTTCTCTACAGTTACCTTGCAACGGAAATGCTCGCGCCATTTTTTGCAAGTTTCATAATAATGAACTGTGTTTTTTTTCTGGTCAAGCTCATCCCCTTTCTTAATTTTGTCCTTGATCTTAATATCGGTTTCTCCGATTTTATCCGTCTTTTTTCTTATCTCTTTCCCAATATTTTTCTCTATTCACTCCCCATGTCGGCGATGATGGGAATAACCATCGGGTTTGCACGTTTATCAAGCGATTCCGAGATACTTGCCCTAAAAGCAAGCGGAATCAGCATCTACCAGATACTCCCGCCGGTAATCATCGTGGCCGCTCTGATTGCTTTATTGACAAGCTACTTTTCCATCAAGTTGATTCCTTTGAGCGAAGTGTCCATGAAACAGCTCACCTACCAACTGCTCAAGGAAAAAATCAATGAGGGCATCAAGGAACATGTTTTCACCGAAGCTCTAGGGGAAGTCGTCGTTTACATAGATAAAATAGATAAAGCAACGGGAGAATGGCAGAATGTGTGGGTATCGGATACCCGGGGAGCAGACAATCCAACTATCACCATGGCCTCTACTGGTTCGATGACCAGCAATATCTCCAGCATGATGGTATCCATCGCGCTGCGAGACGGTAGTCTCCATCGTCCTGGTAATGAAAGTGCGCAGATTGTCGAGTTTGAGAAATATCAAATCAACATCCCGCTCAAACCACCCACCGGCAAAGCCACCACCTTGAAAAAGACGGCACTGTCCATGAAAGAGTTATACGAGGAGGCACAACTTGCCAAAGTAGATGAGAACAGGCGAAAATATCTTATCGAGGCTCATAAAAGGCTTGTTTTACCCGTTGGTTGTTTGATCATTAGCCTCATTGGTCTTCCTCTTGGCCTGCAGGCCCGTCCGGGAAAAAGGGCGATCGGTATCCAGGCCGGTTTGGCTATTTTTGTCCTTTATTACATATTTTTCACCTTTGGCAAAACCCTAGCAGAAGAAGGTGTTGTCCCTGTGCCCCTGGCCATGTGGGCACCCAACACTCTTTTCTTTATTCTCGCCATCTTTTGGGTAGTGAGAGTTGCCAATGAAAAACCGCTGATCCCAGTGAGAATCACCCTCTATCAAGAAAAGATGGTAGGACAGTTTACCATGCAGATCACCCGGCTGGCTAAAACTCTCATGAAGCGGTTGACAAAGGGGGCGGTCGAGAGCCTCGGGAAGGAGGCGGAAAATAGCCAGGAAATGCCCGATAATGCCATAAAAGGCAATGCCAAAAGCCGGGTTTTTCATGTGCCGTCCTGTGAATACTATAATTGCAAGAATTGCACGCTCTCTTTCAAAGATATTGATGTTGCTATTGATGCAGGATTTGAACCATGCCGATTCTGTGAGGACCTCATCGAAGAATATCGACAGCAAACTGCGTCGGATAAAGGAGAAAAGATATGAAACTGCCGACAGCCCTTGAGATGCAAAACCTTGACCGCGCCGCAAGCGAGGATTTCGGAATTCCGAGTATTGTGCTGATGGAAAATGCCGGGCTGGGAACGGTAACCATGATCGAACGAGAGCTGGGACCATGTGCCGGCACCTTTGCCATTATTTTTGTCGGCCCTGGTAACAATGGTGGCGATGGCTTGGTTATCGGCAGGCATCTGTATCAGCGAGGTTGTCAGCCGGTATTTTTTTTCCTTGTGAATCCCGACACGCTCAAAAAGGACTCGGCCGTCAATTTGGCCATTATAAAAAAACTCCGACTCCCTTTCCATGTTATTGATAACAGAAAGCGGGTGGAAACTATCCCTGTTCTTCTGCAACAGTTCGAAAACCGCGGGCTCCCCTGCTATGTCATAGTGGATGCGATCTTCGGCATTGGTCTTGATCGTCAGGTGAGGGAACACTACGCGGATACTATCAATCTGATAAACAAACCGGGGTTCGCCAATAAAATCCCGAGAGTATCGGTTGATACCCCATCCGGAATCGATTCCGATACCGGCAAGGTTTTAGGCACCTGTATACGCGCCAACTACACCGCAACATACTGTTGCGCTAAACCGGGACATTTTATTCACGGCAGCTCCGAATGGACCGGCAAATTGACCATTATCGATATCGGCATCCCACCGGAGGCCATCGATCGTGCCGGTATTACCACAGAACTTGCGACACTTGCGACCTATCGACAAATCTCAAAACCTCTGCAACGGCAAAAAGCTTCACACAAGGGAACGCATGGTCATCTCCTCATTCTTGCCGGTTCTCCCGGAAAAACGGGGGCTGCTCTGTTGGCGGCAAGGGGAGCTCTACGAACCGGCGCTGGGTTGGTCAGCCTCTGTGTACCGCACGCCCTCAATGCTATTTATGAAACCAGCCTTATCGAGGCTATGAGCATCCCCCTGCCTGGCGATCCCGATGTCATCTGTATTGACGACTGGGAAATCATTGCCGAGGCTGTTGCCGATAAGCAGGGGCTGGTTATCGGACCGGGAATAGGACGGGATCAGCGAACCGCCGAGTTGGTGTTGCGTATTTACCGAGAGGTCAAATGCCCTGTTGTTTTTGACGCCGATGCTTTGAACATACTTGCTGAATCCAGCGAAGATCTGCACATTCCTGGCGGACCGAGAATTTTCACGCCCCACCCTGGAGAGCTTGCCAGATTATTGCGAAAAGAAGTGGCGGACATCCAGGATAACAGAATCGATGCGGCAATGCTCGGCAGCGGTCTTTTTCGTAATGATGTTCATGAAACCGTCCTGGTCCTCAAGGGGGCAGGGACAATTATCGCCGGTGGGGACGGCACGACTTTTATCAACACAACCGGTAATCCGGGAATGGCGACAGGTGGTATGGGTGATGTGCTGGCGGGTATGATCGGCGCACTTGTCTGCCAGGGATTGTCGCCGATGAATGCGGCTGTTGGCGGCGTGTTTCTGCATGGTTCGGCAGCTGATGTGTTGTACGACGAACGTGGCGTCGGCTTTCTCGCCTCGGAGGTTGCCGACATGATTCCGTTCGCTGCCTCCAGGAATCTCCTCGGCAAATGATCAACAGTCTTACCTACCATTCGATAGGTGAGAAACCACGCTCGATCAGGTACTGATTACACTTCCGAAACACCCCGGAACCGAGGAAACCCTTATGCGCCGATAATGGTGAAGGATGGCTGGTTGCCAGGATGAGATGCTTTTTCCGGTCGATCAGGGCCGTTTTCTTTTGGGCAAAAGCCCCCCAAAGCATAAAGACGACGTTGATTTTTTTCTCCGAAATGGTTGCAATAATATCATCGGTTAATTGATGCCAGCCCAAAGCCGCATGGGAATTTGGTTGCCCGGCAATAACCGTTAAGCTGGCATTAAGCAGGAGGACACCTTGGGCTGCCCACCGGGACAAATCACTCTCGACTACTGACTTGTCTGCCCTCATATACACTGGTGTTTACTTCCTGAAGGATGTTACGAAGAGATGGCGGAATGGGAATACCGTTCTTTACCGAAAAACATAATCCGTGGGCCTCCGGCCCTTTTTCGGGATGTTCATTGAAATAAGGATCTTGACCAATGATCACCACCCGGGTGGCCCCAAGGCTTGTCTGCCGCATTGCCGAAAAGACATTTTCCCTTGCCGGAAAAACCTTTTGCCAAGTGGCGGGGTTTTCATATGCCAGCTTGACAAGCCTTCTATGCAGACCTTGCTGCATAGAAGGCACATTTTCCTCCCAAAGCATTGAGTCGGTTTGAATGTTCATTCGACGATTGTACTGTCTTTGGCTTGGTAATGGAGAGTTTTGATTGTTTCGAGGATATTCTCTGTTTGATAGGTTTTTAGAATAGCCGCTTTGTTCTGAATATTACGGCCCATATTCTTACAGTAACATTCAAACCCATCGAGAATAATTGGCGTACCACCATTTTTCACAAGAATAGACATCCCTTTGTCACCATCATTTTCATCCCCGGAGAGAATAATTCCACACGCTCTCTTTTTGTAAAGAGTACTGACGGAAGCGAGCAGGATATCAAGTGGTCCACAGTTCAAGGCGGCTTTCTGTAATCTTTGCAAAGTCAATTGGGCGCTATAAGGTTTCAGGTGCATATAATCATGTCCTGAGGCGATGTAGCAGTTACCACCCTCAATATTTATTCCTTCTCGCGCCCGAACGACCTTTACTGCCGAGACGGCATCGAGATATTCTGTGAAACGATTCAGATGCTCGGTTTCCTGATGGATGACTGCTACCAGTGCACCGCCCATTTCCGGGTTAAGGCGGGGGATTATTTCCAGAAGATTAAAAAAACTCCCCTCTCCACCGCCAATCACCGAGATGAAATTATTCCTGCGGAACCGGGTATTTTCTGCAGCACTCAGTTCAATGCTATCACCACATTGAGAGCAGGTTATACTTCGCAAAGGCTGTGACTGAAGATAGGAAACAACCTCGCGCTGACCACATTCTTCGCAGAATACCACCCGGCGTACTTCTTCGCCCAGATCGGCCGGCAAAGAAGCGGAGGTAAAAATTGGCTCCCGGGCTTTGGTATGAAACGCCGCTGCCCTTCTTACTTTGTCAATGAGCACCGTTTTCTGGGTTTGCACGCTGTTCTTTTGAAATATGAAGTCCTTGCAGATGAAATCGACGGCACCGTTCTTCAAGGTGTCAAAGGAACGGGCTGTGCCTTCTTCAGTGAGACTTGAGAACATGATGGTTGGAGTCGGACGATGTATCATCAGGTGTTGCAGTGCAGTCATTCCATCCATGAGGGGCATTTCAAGATCAAGAAGGATGACTGACGGACTGGTTTTCAATACCATATCGAGTGCCTCAATACCATTCTGTGCCTCCCCGACAATAACAAAATCCTGACAATTTTCAAAGATATCTCGAAGAAATCTTCGAAACACCAGCGAGTCATCGACTATCAGAACGGATATTCTTGGAGGAACAGAACTGTGTTGCGCGTGATCCATAACTTGTGTGCCCTTCCCCTAGCCAACCTCATCAATCCATACAAGCACAGCGCGTTGCATGGATATCGGTTGCTTGATATAGTGTATGTTTTTTAATATATTCAATTACTCCATCCGGCATCTCATTTTCAGGGAAGATACCCCTGCCAATTTTTTCTCTGATAGCCGTAGAACTATAATTTCCCGGCATGGTATGAAGGAGAATAATCTTCCTTGCTCCGTTCTTTCTCTGCCAATAGCCGCCATGCTCGGCATATTGAAGATTTTTTAAGAATTCGTAAATTTTTTCAGAATGATAGCCTTTACGTTCGGCAACGATAAGAGTTACACATCGCAATATTTCATCATATGCTTTCCAGGATAAAAGATCCAGAAAGGCATCGGCCCCGATGATAAAGAAGAAACGTGCATCAGTGGGATACAAGACGCGCATCGCCCGAAGGGTGTCGATGGTATAGGAGGGTGTCGGGAGTTCCGATTCGATTGCCGTACAGGAAAACCGTTTTGCATTTCTGCCGGCTATCTGCAGCATGGCTATCCGATGGGCGAAGGCGGCTATCGATCCCTCATCTTTATGGGGGGGCTGGCTGGAAGGAATGAAAACAACTTGATCCAGGCTACATTCTGCCATCGCTGCATCAGCCAACTGCAGGTGGCCGAAATGAACAGGATTAAACGTGCCTCCCAGCAATCCTATATTCATTCGGGTTACTCTCTGATCTGCCCTTGGCCATAGACGACGAACTTACGAGTTGTCAGTTCCTCAAGTCCCATCGGACCATATGCATGCAATTTTGTGGTGCTGATACCTATCTCTGCCCCCAGACCGAGTTGTCCCCCATCATTAAAGCGGGTGGAGGCATTTACCATTACCGCTGAGGCGTCAATCTCGGTAAGAAATCTTTGGGCCATACTATAGTTTTCGGTAACGATTGCTTCGGTATGTTTCGATCCATATTGTTGAATATAGCTTTTCGCTTCGTCGAAATCCTTGACCACTTTGACACAAAGGATGAGATCGAGAAACTCCGTGCCCCAATCATTGTCGGTGGCAGCACGAATATGGGGGGAGAGTGCCGTGCTTTCTGGACAGCCTCGTAATTCCACCCCTTTCTCAACCAGTGCGGCAACGATGACCGGAAGATAAGCGGCGGCGACATCCCTATGGACAAGCAGTCCCTCCAAGGCGTTGCATACTCCTGGTCGCTGTGTCTTTGAATTCATGACGAGAGGCACCGCTTTGTCGAGGTCAGCATCCTTGTCCACGAAGATATGGCAAACTCCTTTGTAGTGCTTAAGGACTGGAATGCGCGAGTTCTGAGCGACAAAGCGGATCAACCCCTCTCCCCCGCGAGGAATTACCAGGTCGATGCATTCATCCTGGGTGAGGAGTATATCAATTGCCTGACGGTCGGTAACCGGCACAACCTGCACCGCATCCTCGGTGACATTTTCGGCGATGAGGGCCTTCTTCAGAAGAGTGGCGAGGGCCAGGTTGGAATGAATTGCCTCCGAGCCACCTCGCAAGATAACTGCATTACCGGTTTTCAGGCAGAGGGCGGCAGCGTCGACGGTGACATTGGGGCGGGATTCATAGATCATGGCAATAACCCCAAGAGGAACCCTCATTCTGCCAACCATCATGCCGTTCGGTCGTTTGGCAAAATCCTCGATCTTTCCAACCGGATCAGGCAAAGCGTAAAGTTCGTGCAGGGCAGTCACCATCGAGTTTATCGCTGAATCTGTTAAGCGCAACCTGTCAAGCAGTGCCGCAGAAAGGCCCTTTTCGCGGCCGATTTGTAAATCGACACTGTTAGCGATCTGCAATGCTTTTTTCTCTTCGACCAGCAACTCGGCGATTCTTAAAAGAACACGGTTTTTTGTTGCCGTCGACAGCGATAGCAGGAAGGACGATGCCGTCTTAGCTCGTCGTGCAACTTCGTAAATCGTTTGTTCAAGTGTCATAGGGCTACCTTTTTTAAATATTCTGCACAACAATGATTAAAGGATCACCAAATTATCCCGGTGTAACACCTCGTCACTTTCTTTGAATCCGAGTACATCGGCAATTTTATCGGTTCGTAATCCTTTGATTTTTCTCAGGTCATCGGAACAAAAGTTGACCAGGCCAACGGCTACTGGATGATTGTGTCCATCGACACAACGGACACAATCGCCCTGCTCAAACTGACCCTGGATATCTATGACACCTGAAGGAAGAAGACTTTTGCCTTTCGCCGTTATTGCCTGGCAGGCACCCCGATCGAGAACCAGAGTGCCTTGTGGCTTAAGAACATAGGCGATCCACCGTTTTCGGCTCTGCATCTTTTCAGTGCGCGGTAAAAAGAAGGTGCCGACCATTTCTCCGGAAAAAAGATGTTGCAATATGTCTTTTTGCCGTCCGGGACCGATAAAGGAACTGCCGCCTCCGGCCGACACCATCTTAGCGGCGTGTATTTTACTGCGCATGCCGCCCGTGCCCAGGGCACTCTTGCTGTTGCCGGCCATGGCTTCAATCTCTTCGGTCACCTCAGTGACGGTATAGATGGCACGGGCCTGCGGGTCGGTCAAAGGGTTTCTGTCATAGAGTGCATCGACATCGGTAAGGCAGATAAACATATCTGCCTCGATGAGATTGGCGACCAAAGCGCCAAGGTTATCGTTATCGCTGAACTTCAGTTCTTCGGTGGAGACGGTATCGTTTTCATTGATGACCGGAATGACCCCGAACTTGAACAAGGTGAGAATGGTATTGCGGACATTGAGGTATCGCTTGCGATCAGCCAAGTCGGAATGAGTCAACAATATCTGAGCGATATTTTTATCATATTTGCCGAATGCCTCGTCATAATCATGCATGAGGCGAGATTGGCCTATTGCAGCGAGAGCCTGTTTTTCCCGCATTGTCAGTTCCTGTTCATCGGGGAACTTGACTTTTCGCTTTCCGGCGGCAACAGCTCCTGAGGACACCAGTATCACTTCCCTACCGCTATTGTGAAGAAAAGCAATTTCTCGGGCGAGATTACCGATAACCTCATTATTTAAGCCGTCTTTCCTGGTGAGAATAGCACTGCCAACCTTAACGACAACTCTTTTGGCTTTATTAAAAAGAGTTTGTCGGCTGTAAAGCCCTTCTTCAAGGGCAATCTGATCATTCATGTTTATCCCGAGCGGTATAGTCAGATTTTGTATCGTTCCAAGGTTAAAGCAATTGTTTCCATAAGACTATCAATACCATCACCCGTTTCTCCTGAAACACTCATGACAACTTCGCAATAGTTGTGAAAATAGGCTATTAATGCCTCCATATCAGCATCATCCAGAAGATCGTTTTTATTTAATACCAGAATTTGCGTACGATGGGCAAGATCCTCTTTATATAATGCCAGTTCCCTGGAAATTACATCATAATTTTCCTTAACTTTTTCATCGGCGGCATCAACCACATGCAATAAGACGCTGGTCCTTTCAATATGTCGCAAGAATTTATGCCCTAAACCAATACCTTCGTGCGCACCGGCAACAAGCCCGGGAATATCGGCAATTATACAGGGTTCATGATATTTATATTGCATGACTCCCAATTGAGGTTCAAGAGTAGTGAACGGATATGCGGCAATCTTCGGATGAGCTGCGGAGAGTTTGGAGAGTAGTGTCGATTTTCCGGCGTTCGGCAGGCCGACGAGTCCAACATCGGCAAGCAGCTTCAGTTCGATTTTCAGCCAGAACTCTTCTCCGGCCTTGCCACTCGTGGCAATTCTTGGAGTTCGATTGGTGCCGCTGGCGAAATGGGGATTGCCCATTCCTCCCTCACCTCCGGCGGCAACAATGCAGGTTGAGCCTTCAGAGGTAAGATCAGCGAGGATTTGATCAGTTTCGACACTTCGGACAACAGAACCTATCGGCACATCAACGATGCAATCCTTGCCACCCCGACCATGCATGTCTTTGCCTTGACCGTGTTCACCGCGTTCCGCTTTGAAGTGGGAACGATATTGAAAATCAATAAGGGAATGCAAACCTTTCTTTGCCCGTATGATGACGTCACCACCTTTGCCGCCGTCACCACCATTCGGACCACCTTTGGGGACGTATTTTTCTCTTCGGAAACTGACACAGCCATTGCCACCATCTCCGGCCTTCACAAAAAACTTTGCTTCGTCAATGAACGCCATGACTTCATCCCATACGTTTGCAATACGTTGAACTCGAAAAGCTGGCTGACAGCCGTGGAAAAAAAAACTCGACCGTCAATAGAGCATTGAGGTCGAGTTAGTCCCGTGTGAACCACTCTTGGAGTGATTCCAGGAAAGCTATGATTGAAACAGATCAGGCTTGCGAATAGACACTGACTCGTTTTTTATCTTTCCCAAAATCTTCATAGGTGACCACGCCGTCAACCTTGGCGAAAAGCGTATAATCACGTCCACAACCAACGTTGGTCCCCGGATGAATCTTTGTGCCAAGTTGTCGAACCAGTATATTACCCGCTTTCACCACCTGACCACCAAATCGTTTCACACCTCGCCTCTGACCGCCACTATCACGTCCATTGCGCGAGCTTCCACCTGCTTTCTTATGAGCCATTTTCTACCCCTTCATTTCAACGGGAAGCAAAACCCGTTGCCTTTATTATTACCATCAATATCAAATGCGCCCAGTCTATGCGGATATGGCTTCAATTTTCAAGGCGGTGTATGATTGCCTGTGGCCTCTTTTGAGTCGATATCCTTGGCGACGTTTTTTCTTGAAAATGATTATCTTTTTTGCCCTGCCTTGTTCGGCAATCTTGGCGGTGACTTTAGCGTTTTCAAGAACCGGTTGACCGACCTTAATGCTATCACCGTCAACGACCATGAGCACATCACTGAGGTCAATACTGTCCCCGATATTGCCTTCGAGTTTTTCCACACGAACCTGGTCTCCACACGCAACTTGATACTGTTTCCCGCCGGTACGAACTATCGCATACATATAACAAACCTCTTTGAGTGAATCTTCTCTATCTATAGCCAGTGACTGCGAAATATTGCAAGAACTCGACATTAGACCCATTTGTGCCAAATTTGTCAACACATTTCCTCCCGGTCAATTTGAAAAAAGACCGGGAGAATGGGCCCTCAGTATGGAGAGCGGCAAAGTACAAGATTACCTGTCTGAAATTATCCAGAGTATCTTAGCTGGATATCTCAGGAGGACATTACGGCATTAAGCATTACCCGGCAGATTCCAGTCTTGACTTTTCTTTTTCCGAGCGAATAACACAAGCTCGGGCAAAAGCGGCTTTTTTCCCATGTTTGGCGATGGAAACCGAGGTTTTCCCCTGTTTTCCCTGATGGGTAACCCAACTCACCTCATACCTGTTGAGCTTGTCGTTAAGACGAACACCGACAACACCGGTGCTGGAATTACTTACGGTCACCATGTGTTTATTGGTGCGGATCTTCCCGAGTTTCTTCTCGGTTTTGTCACGCCAGGAAATCGCCGACAATAAACTGGAATACCGGCCCCCGCATTTTCTGTCGGAAAAAAACTTAGAATGTGTTCTACCAAGAAATCTCACCCTGACATACCACCCATGGGTTCTTTTCGATTCTTGATCTATACGTGCTATATCCTTATGTTTTTCAAGGAGCAGTTTTTGCTTTTTATCGTCTTCCATAAACATACCTCAAAATGATTTTTTTCCTTCAGTCAACCAGAGGGTGGAACCCCTGATGTCAAACATGCCTCTTTATAAATGTACATTTAAAGCAATCGTGGTATCGTGCACAGGCAAATGTACAAAACCTGACAACAGTCTCCAGCACAGCTACTTAGTTGGTCAGGGACACAATGTCAACTGTTTTTTTAGTCAGGGCTTGAAAAAACATGCTGTTTTTTCAGTGGCCCCACAATTTCCTTACAAAATTCTAACACTTTGTTGTTCCTAACACAATTATTTTATGATCGACAACAACATGAAGCTGCAATACCTGTTGGATACCATAGATGCTCTTCGCGGCGAACGAGGATGTCCATGGGATAAAAAACAAACATGCCTCAGCCTGAAAAAATATCTCCAATCCGAATGTGATGAACTGCTCGCAGCTCTTTCCAATGACGACCACGCCAACATCTGCGAAGAACTTGGTGATGTCCTCTATCTCCTCATTATGATTGCCGACATCAATAAAGACTTGGGACGATTTGAGTTTAAAGATGTAATCGAGTCGATCAATGTTAAACTCATACGTCGCCACCCGCACGTCTTTGCCGGGCAAACTTACGAAAACGAAGAACAACTCGCCGCCCAATGGCAGGCAATTAAGGCTGAAGAGAAGAAACAAAATAGTATTTGACACTCCCAGCTTGTCTTAGTAATATATTCAGTTTTTATTCCCTAGCAAACCGAAATAACCAATCGGCTGCTATTTTTTGTTTTTTTACCCTTCTCGCTCTCTGCAAGACAGCAAAGTGTGAGGGCCGAAACTTGCGATGGCTATCTCCATCGCGCAAAACGTGAGTCCATGAGGAGGAACCACATGCGTAGGTATGAAACGATCTTTATTCTTCGTCCCAGCACGGGAGAAGAAGAGATCAACAGGATCATTGGAAGTACCACACAGATCATTCTCGGTGATCAGGGCAGCATCATCGAATTGAACAGATGGGGTATGAAAAAACTGGCTTATCTCATTAAAAAAGAAGGCCTGGGCTATTATGTTTTTTGCGATTTTGCCGGAACTCCTGAAGCTGTTGCGGAAATCGAACGAAAGTTCAGAATTGAAGATTTGGTGTTGAAATACATGACCATTAAAACCGCCGGATCGATAAATGAAGAAGAGATCCAGCAGGCTATCGTTGCAGTATCGGAAAAAGCGACTGCTCTGGCAGATGATGGAGAAACTGAAGACTCTGATTCTGAGCCCTTAGTCGAAGAGGAACACGAAGAGGAAACTGACGAAGAATAACGTCAGTCAATTTTCAAGATATTTTACTGCAGGAGAGACACATCATGGCACAAAGACCACAGAAGAAGCTTTTTACTCGAAAGAAAACCTGCCGGTTTTGCGGCGATAAAGAGCTTTCAATTGACTATAAAGATATAAAAACATTAAGAAATTTTGTATCTGAAAGGGGTAAAATTATTCCCCGGAGGATTATCGGTACCTGCGCTACCCATCAGCGTCAGTTATGTGAGGCAATTAAACAGGCACGACAAATTGCCTTATTGCCGTATGCAGGATCTGCTCAAGGTTAACGAAAGGAAAGGGAAAGAGGATTGAACGTGGCCAGCCAGGGTTATCAACAACCCGAACTCAGGAATATATTGATTATTATTCTGGTGTTTTCGCTGGCCTTGGTTGTTCCTGGATTACAATGGTCTTTGTTCGGTTGGCTCTATATTCTTTTGCCATTGTTTGCTTTTTTTCTTTTTGGCAGATTCGGTGCCTACACCGGGAAGAAGTTATTGCTGACCGCTGCGACAATATCCCTTGTGATCCATCTCTTGCTTGGAAGTTTTGATCTTTTTCTCTTTTCGAGTGCTATGCTGCTTCCGGGAGTGGTCCTTCATCGTTCGGTGGAGCAAGGCGAATCGCCTTTTCTGAGTGGGCTCAAGGGGTGTTTGTCGCTTGCAGGGGGGTGGTTAATTGTAGTAACTGTTGCCGCAGCCGGTTCTGAAGTTTCGGTATACAGCCAGATGCTGAATACCCTGGATCTGGCTTTAACAGAAGCATTGGATCAATACCGGCAAAGCAGCGGTATTTCGGCTGAGGCCCTTGTCGTCATCGAGGCGACAATATCGCAGATGAAAATCGTTATTCCGGCAATAATGCCTGGTATTCTTGGCAGCGTTGTCCTTCTTGTCATTTGGACGACAATGGTGTTTGGCAATATTTTACTGGAGAGAACCAGCGGTTTTACGGCATGGCCAAATTTTCGCCGATGGTCATTGCCGGAGAGGCTCATCTGGGCAGTCATTGTCATGGGAGCCTTTATCCTCATTCCCGTAGAACCGTTACCGAAGATCGGCATTAACTGTATTTTATTATTGACTATAGTTTACTGTTTCCAGGGATTGTCGATAACCGTCTTTTTCATGAACAAATGGAAAGTTCCCCTCCTGCTTCGATCATTTTTTTATGTCATGATCGTTTTTCAGTCTCTGGGAACGCTGATTCTAGTGTTTTTTGGGATCGCCGACATTTGGGTGGATTTTCGCAAACTCAAGGTCAATGCGACAACCGGAAATGAGTAGTTCGTTATTTGATATGCTGTTGCAAATGCTCCATTTGCATTTCATGGCTTCTAAGAAATAGAGGAAAAGGAGTTTAAAAAAATGGAACTCATCTTAAAAGAAACAATCAGTTCGCTGGGCCGGGAAGGCGAGGTAGTAAAAGTAAAGCCCGGTTATGGTCGTAATTATCTTTTGCCTCAGGGCAAAGCTGTTCTTGCAACCTCAAATAACATGGCTGCTCTTGAAAAAAACAGAGCAATAATTGCAGCTCGTCTTGCAAAAGAGCAGCAAATTGCCGAGGCTCTTGCTAAGAAGATTTCCGGTCTTGCTATTGTAATTGAGCAGCTGGCAGGCAACGACGAGCGTCTCTTCGGCTCTGTTACCAGTGCCGATATCTGCGCTAAACTGGCGACTTTAGATGTGCAGATCGATAAAAAACAGATCGTTTTGACGGAGCCAATTAAAACCCTCGGGGTATCCAAGGTGCAAATCAAGGTTGGCTACAATGTGACTGCAGAAATCAGTATTAGTGTGGTGCCGATGAAGGCTCAGTAAAAAGCGCCGCCCCCTTGGCCACCGATAGTGGCCGAGCACGGTGGACTATTCTTTTGCCGGCAGTGATCCGTTTGCACACTAAGGATTAAATCAACACACCTTGAGGCTAGACCTTAACGGTGTGTTTTTGTTTGACAATTACTCCTCGGACTGCACAGAAAAAGGTCTCCAGCCTTGCCCATTTTTCATCTCAAGATGAATGATTACACGCCTATGAATGAATCAAGCAAAACCATGTCTGCTGCCAGGATACCGCCCCAGAATACCGAGGCCGAGCAGGCGGTTCTTGGTTCGATTCTGCTCAAGGCCGATGTTTTTGGTGGGGTTTTGGAAATTCTTAAGACAGGTGATTTTTACAAAGACGGTCATAAACTCATATTTGAGGCGATGATCGATCTCTTTGAAAAAAATGAACCTCTCGACCTCCTGACGGTTTCCAATCGGCTTCGAGATATCAACAAGATCGATCAGGTTGGAGGTACAACCTACCTTGCTTCTCTCACCTCAATTGTTCCGGTGACGGCAAATATCACAAGCTACGCCAAAATCATTCGGGAAAAATCAATTCTCAGAAGGTTGATCTCTGTCAATACCGATATCGCCGCCCGATGTTTCGAGGAACAGAACGACATCGACCTTCTTGTCGATCGGGCTGAACAAGCCATCTTCGATATTGCCGGCACAAAAGGTGACCAAAATTTCACTCCGGTCAAAGTCATTGTTCCCAAGGCCTTTGCCATGGTCGAACAGCTTTATAAAAGAAAAGAGTTGATCACCGGAGTCCCCACCGGTTATGTGGAAATTGACAGGATGACCGCCGGCTTACAACCGTCCGATCTCATTATCATCGCCGCCAGGCCATCCATGGGCAAGACCTCCTTTGCTATGAATATCGCCCAGCACGCCGCCCTTGTGGAAAAAATCGGTGTTGCCGTTTTCAGCCTGGAGATGTCGAAAGAACAGCTGGTGATGCGGTTATTGAGTTCTGTCGGTAGAATCGATTCGCAACGAATTCGAACCGGCAAGTTACGCAGTGAAGATTGGCCAAAACTTACTCGGGCAGTGGGAATGCTCTCTGAAGCCCCGATGTTTATCGATGACACGCCGGCAATTTCCGTCCTGGAAATGCGTGCTAAAATCAGGCGTCTCGCTTCTCAGCAAGAAATCGGACTAGTGATTGTCGATTACCTGCAGCTTATGCGCGGACGTAACGATATTGAAAACCGCACTCAGGAAATCAGTGAAATCTCCAGATCGTTGAAGGCCCTGGCTAAGGAACATAATCTTCCGGTCATCGCTCTTTCCCAGCTCAATCGCAGTCTTGAGAGTCGTACCGATAAGCGCCCGATGATGGCGGATCTTCGTGAATCCGGAGCAATAGAGCAGGATGCCGATGTAATCTGTTTTATTTATCGTGACGAGGTTTATAATAAGTCCGAGGATAATCCGGAAAAGGGTATTGCCGAAGTGATAATCGGCAAACAGCGAAATGGACCAACCGGCCTTGCCAGATTGACTTTTATTAAAGAGTTCACGATGTTTGAGAATATGAGCAACTTCGATGAACCGGAAGGTTTCAATTAACAAAGCCCCAACCCCCTACAAGGGGGGATAAGTACCTTCACGAAATTCATTCTTAAGATACAAGAAATGAATTTCTAAGGTACTGATAACCAACAACCGTTTTGAGGTATGAGAATGGCCAGCGACAGCAGTATAGCAAATAAATACGATTTCAAAGCCATTGAAAAAAAATGGCAGAAGCTGTGGGAAGACGGTCAGGTATATCAGGTTACGGAAGAGAGCTCTAAAGAAAAATATTATGTCCTGGAGATGTTTCCCTATCCTTCCGGCCGTATTCATATGGGTCATGTCCGCAACTACTCAATTGGCGATGTGGTCGCCCGTTATAAGAGAATGCGGGGATTTAATGTTCTTCATCCGATGGGTTGGGATGCCTTCGGACTGCCGGCGGAAAATGCCGCCCAGAAAAATAACAGTCATCCGGCTACATGGACATACGCCAATATCGAATACATGAGAAACCAGCTGCGACAGCTTGGCCTTTCATATGATTGGAGCCGTGAGATTGCTACCTGCAATCCCAAGTATTATCGCTGGGAGCAGCTCCTCTTTATCGAGATGTTTCACAAAGGGCTGGTGTATCAAAAGACCACAACCGTCAATTGGTGCGAGTCATGCCAGACGGTCCTGGCCAATGAGCAGGTAATCGACGGGGCCTGCTGGCGTTGCGATGAGCCGGTATATCCGCGGAAGATGAACGGCTGGTTTTTTAAGATTACCAAATATGCCGAGGAATTGTTGAACGACCTTGATACGTTGCCGGGATGGCCGGAAAAGGTCGTGACCATGCAGCGTAACTGGATCGGCAAATCGACGGGACTCACCTGTGATTTTGCGGTGGAGGGTGCAGATTGCCAAATCTCAATTTTCACCACCCGGCCCGACACGATTTTCGGAGTGACCTTTATGTCGATTGCCGCCGAACACCCGCTTCTCGACACCCTCATAGCGGGAACTGATCGAGAAGAGGCAGTGCGGGCGTTTGCAACTGAAATACAGATCGAAAAACAACGCCGATCGCTTAATGAAGAACCGGAAAAACGCGGCATTTTTACCGGAAGATATTGCATCAACCCCTTTAACGGGTCGAGAATTCCCGTTTACGTTGCTAATTTTGTACTCATGGAATATGGCACCGGTGCGGTCATGGCGGTTCCTGCCCATGACGAAAGGGATTTTGAGTTTGCCCGAAAATACCAACTGCCGATTCTGCCGGTGGTGGTTCCACCGGCTACAAACCTGAATCCGGATACCATGGAACAAGCCTCGACGATCCCTGGAATTCTCCGTGAATCCGGGATCTTTAGTGGCATGGATTCCCTGCAGGCCCAGGCGGCTATTATTCGCCACGCTGAAGAACATGCCATAGGGTCGGCATATGTAACATATCGATTGAGGGATTGGGGTATTTCCAGGCAACGCTATTGGGGCGCACCCATTCCGATGATTCATTGTCAGAATTGCGGAGTGCAGCCGGTCAAAGTGTCGGAACTGCCCGTCATCCTACCGGAAGACCCGGAGGCCGGGAGTGCCTGTTTGCCCTTGCATCAACGACCTTCCTTTATTGCCACCTCCTGCCCGCAGTGTGGCGGTCCGGCGCAAAGGGAAACCGATACCATGGACACCTTTATGGAATCGTCCTGGTATTTTGCCAGATTCGCCTGTCCAAGACACACCGAACAACCTCTGTCACAAGCCAAGGCAGCATATTGGTTACCAGTCGATCAGTATATCGGAGGGGTTGAGCATGCTATTCTCCATCTCCTCTATTCCCGGTTTTTCACCAAGGTCCTGAGAGATTTAGGCCATCTCGCCGTCGATGAGCCTTTCACCAACCTTCTGACCCAGGGAATGGTTATAAAAGACGGCTCGAAGATGTCCAAATCAAAGGGTAATGTCGTTGATCCAAACGATCTTATTCAGGAATATGGAGCTGATACGGTTCGCCTCTTCAGCCTTTTCGCTGCCCCCCCGGAAAGGGACCTCGAATGGAGCGCACAAGGCGTCGAGGGTTCCTCCCGATTCCTCAACAGGGTATACCGGCTGATCATGTTCAACAGGGAGCAGCTCCTTTCGCCTTCGCCTTTACCGGTGGAACCCAATGAGCCGGGAAAAACGCTGCATCGAAAAATTCATCAAACGATTCGCCGAGTCACCGAAAGTATTGAACAAAACTTTCATTTCAATACCGCCATCAGCGCTATGATGGAATTGTTCAACGTTCTTGCAGCTACCAGCGGTGAAAGCAGCCTTGAGAAAGCTGATCCTCCTGTGGTTCGCGAGGCGGTTTCCGTGCTCCTTTTATTGCTTTCCCCCATGGTTCCCCATTTTGCCGCCGAAATGTGGCAACAAATCGGCAAGAGTGACTCCATCGAAAGCCAGCCATGGCCGAAATTCGACGCTGAGGCTGCTAAGGAAGATCTTCTCACCATCGTTCTTCAGGTAAATGGTAAAGTTCGCTCACGACTCCAAGTTGCCGAGGACATTTCCGACGAAGCCCTTGTGCAAATGGCCCTTGCCGACGACAACATGGGAAAATTTATCGAGGGGAAAAAACCTAAAAAGACAATTGTGGTAAAGAAGAAACTTGTGAATATTGTCGTTTAATACTAGTATATTCGGGCAATGAAGATGGGAATCACTGAAAAAATGTAAAGATTAAAAGGAGATGACAAGTGAGAATCGTTTGTCGGCTTTTTCCGCTGATCGTAATAGCCTGCATCGTTGCTGCCTGTGGCTATCGAAATCCTAATATTTATAATGGACCGCATAAAAATATCTACATTACCGAATGGAAGAATCGAACCAGCGAGCTCGGCCTGGATTCGAAGCTCTATCGGTCGATGACGAAGTGGTTCCAGAAATCGGGATCGATTTCCACGGTTCGCCAGAAAGAAGGTGCCGATCTGATTTTGGCCGGCGAAATAGTTTCCCTTGAATTACCGAGTCTTTCCTACGGGGCAAACAATATAACCTCCGAGGTTAAGGTGCGGCTGAGAGTCCGTTACATTGTCAAAGATATAGCAACCAATAAAATTCTGCTTGAGATACCTGATCAGACCTGGGAAGAGACATATCTGGTTTCCACCAACAGTTCGGCGAACATGGATAATGAGAGCAAGGCTCTCGACAAGATAATCGAAGATCTGTCGCAAAAAATCTATCAAAAAACTATATCTGGAATTACAAAGCTTTAGGCATACACCTTTCTCGGTTTTTAAGGGCAGAACAGTCTGATTGTTCTGCCCCACTCCACGTTTCCTCCCTCCCATGTTGCAAATCGCTCACCTTTCTATAGCTTCGCCATTTGTTCTCGCGCCTCTGGCCGGTTACTCCGATCTGCCCTTTCGCCTGCTTTGCCGACGTTACGGTGCGGGGTATTGCGTTTCAGAAATGATCAGCTGTCACGGACTGGCCTACGGACAGCAAAATACCATGAAATTGTTCAACTCTGTGCCGGAAGAAAAACCGGTCTCTTTCCAGCTTTTTGGAGCTGATCCTGAGGCCATGGCCGATGCAGCAGAAATACTCGCGACCCGTTCTCCGGAGATGATTGATATCAACATGGGGTGTCCCGTCAAAAAAGTTACCAAACGAGGGGCGGGTGCTGCCTTGATGACCGATCGCAAGCTCGCGGAAAAAATTCTGAAAATGGTCGTTGCCAGAGTGTCCATACCGATCACTGTGAAAATCAGATCAGGCAAGGATCTCCATTCCATTAACGCTCCAGCTTTTGCAAAAATGGCTGAAGATTGTGGGGCTGCAGCCGTCACGATACATGCCAGAACGTGGTCGCAGGGTTTTTCCGGGAACATTGACCGTGCGGTTATTGCCGAAGTTAAGAAGTCCGTGAACATTCCGGTACTCGGCAATGGTGACGTGCTGTCTCGACAGGATGGCCGACAAATGATGGCGGAAACCGGTTGCGATGGGGTAATGATAGGCCGCGGGGCCCTTGGCAATCCCTGGATCTTTCAAGAAAGCGGGAGGCCCGAGAGTCTCCCGGAAATCATCGTCGGCGCACGGCAGCATCTCCGGCTTTTAGAAGAATTTTTACCGGCCGACCGGCTTCTTGGTTATATCAAAAGCCAGTTGTCGCGGTACTTTAGGGGACTTCGGGGCAGTGCAACATTGCGACTAAAGATATTCGCCGCTGAAAATCTGAACAATTTACGGGAAATCATCGACTCTTACGCATAAGCAAGGCTCGCTCAGCTATTTCTTCAAGAGCTCAACTTTTTTTAAGAGCTCTCTTGCCTCGGTTTTATTTTTTTCAGATAAGGTTTTATCGCGCACGGCATTTCTCAAGCTTTGTTCCGCCAGTTTCATCTTTCCCCCATACAGGTCATATTTTCCAAGATAAAGTGCTGCGAGGCCGGTTTGTTTGTTTCCTGCGGCTATTTCACCTAACTCGAAATAAACCTGGGAATATTCCGGAATATGAAAGCTGACTGTTTGAAAATACTTTTCCGCTTCAGCCGATCTTCCGGTCCTGTTCAACAATTTGGCGAGGGTGAAGGTGGCAAACAGATCGGAACCGTCGACTCGTAAAGCAGCCCGCAAGGTGTTCTCGGCCTCGGTGAATTTGCCGGAAGCAAATTCGAGTACCCCTTTATCTACTTTTAAAATATTTTTATCGGGAAAAAAATCTATAACCTGTGCCAAAAGTTCCATGCTTCTGGCGTAGTCATTTTCATTTTTTGCCACCTGCGAAAGTCCATATGTGGCCATAGTTCTTGAGAAGGAGGTTGCCCGGGCGTCAGCTAAAACGGTGGCAAGATAATTTTTAAAAAAATCAGTATCCTTCACGTCTGCGAGAATTCGGTATTTGCAGCGGAAAAATTCAAAATCTTCCTTCGTACTGGCACTGGCCGTCTCGGCAATGCCCTCATGGTCTATTTCGAGTAAGGACTGGATATAATTAAGCCGCGCCTCCGGGTCGGGATGGGTCAAGAGATACTGCGGCAGCTTCTCGCTGCGGTAGCGTGATATTCGCCGCATGGATTCCAGCATTTTTACCTGGCCTTCCGGGTTTCTGCCGAGTTTTTTCATCCAGCCATAGGCCAGCAGGTCGGCCTCTTCCTCATTTTGCCGGCTGAAATGCAGGTTAAAACTTTGTCCAGTCGCCAGGGCTCCGGTAAGCAGCACCGGTGCTGTGGCCCCACCGAAGGCCACAGCCGCTAAGGCTAAGCCAAGCGAGGCTATCCCTGTATATGTGCCTTTCTCAACCCTTGAGGCGAGATGTCGCTTGTAAATATGGCCGACTTCATGAGCCAGGACGGAAACCAGTTCATCTTCCGAGTTCATTGCGCCGATCAGGCCTGAATAGAAGAAAATCAGCCCTGAAGGTGCAGCAAAGGCGTTGAACTCTTTGTCATCGATGACGAAGAAATGGTAGTCAAAATATTGTATTCCGGCCACTTCCAGGACACTTTGGCCAAGTTTGCTGATGTATTGGGTAATGTCCAGATCATCTTTAAGGGTAAATGCCGAGCGAACGGAATAGAGCAGTTTTTCTCCTACTTCCCGCTCGTCGCCGATGGAAAAAGAAAAAGCCGGGGAAACGATACTGAACTGGATAAAAAAAGCGGCAAGGATCCCCGCCATTTTTTTGGAATAGAATGATTTCATGTTGTTTTCAACCATTGCACAGTTCTGCGCATCCCTTCTTCCAGGGAGATTATCGGTTCATAGCCAAGATCTTTTCGTGCGTTGGCTATTGAAAAGTGGTGCGATTTAGCCAACTGTTCGGCAACAAATCTGGTCATTCTCGGCTCTTTTTTGACATGACCGACGCTATAAAGGAGTTCCAGGACCCCACCCAAAACATAGGCGGCAGTAGCGGAAAGCGATGATTGAATTGACGGAATTGCCATTTCCGCGAATAACTCATTTATCCAATTCCATAGATTAACGGGTACGCCCTGACTTATGAAATAGGCCTTGCCACCAGCTGTTGCATTTCCGGAAAGGTTCCTCGCCGCCAGGATATGAGCATGGGCTACATTGTCAATATAGGAAATATCCACGAGATTGGCACCATTCCCCACTCTCTTAAGTTGTTTTTTTTTGCCGCTTGCCAACAATCGCGGTAGAAGATGAGGGTCCCCGGGGCCCCAGATAAGATGCGGGCGAAGAGCACAGGTTTTCAGTTCATGGCAATTCGCCTGAAGAACCATTTTTTCGGCGAGAACCTTACTCGTTGCATAATGGCAAAGGGAATTTTGAGCATAGTCCAAGCTCTCGTCTCCACCGTGAATATCTTTGCCATTAAAAACCACGGAAGGGGTTGAAGTATAGACGAGCATGCCGACCTTGTTGACCAAGCAGCTTTCAATGACTCTTTCGGTGCCCACTACATTGGTACGGTAATAATCCTGCCATGGTCCCCATATGCCGGCCAGGGCTGCCGTATGAAAAACGATATCCATGCCTCGGGCCGCTTCGGCCATCACCTGCGGGCAGCTGATGTCGCCGACAAAACCTTCAGCCCCTGCCCTTTCAACTTCAGGATATCGGTGGCGACCGACGACTCGGGTATTGACCCCCAGTTCGAGAAGCCGCAAGACAATAGCCTTGCCGACAAAACCGCCGCCACCGGTCACCAGGGCATTTTTTATTTTCGGGGAGAAATCTTCTTTTGTGCCCATATTGCCAATTTTTCGCGAAATATTTTGGCGTTATGCCGTATATCGACGGGAAAGCCTTTGTGTATGAGAAAATACCTGATTCCTCTGGTAAGGTCACTGCTTTCGCTTAAGCTTCGCACTTCCGCCAGCAGCTGTTTATTGTCGATACGCTTCTCTTTATATAATTCAACGATGATCACCGGCAGACAGTCACCGGCCTCACTCTTGATGCCGACCAGGGCCGAACGATACACATGGGGGTGCTCATTGATAATGGCTTCGCAAGGAAGGGTGTAACGCGGTCCGGTGGCGGTTTGCAGGCGATGTGCCCGTCTTCCGCAAAACCACAGACGGCCACTTGCATCGAGATGGCCAACATCGCCCATCCTGTGCCAAAATGCTGCACCGTCGCGGATTTTCGCCAGCCGTGTCTCTTCCGGATTGTTGTGATAGGCTTCTGTTACCACATCGCCACGGACAATAATCTCACCTATCTCTCCCGCTTTCAGCATCATATCTTGATGCAGTTCAGGAACCGGGTTATCGGAGATTGCCATGATCTGTAAACTGATGCCCGGCAAAGCTCTTCCCACACAGGTGCCTTGCCCCTGGCGAGTTTGTTTCCAGGTATCGGTAAGTATCTCGTTGCCGGTGATAGAGGCAATGGGCAGACTCTCGGTGGCACCATAGGGCGTGAAAATCGATGCGTCCGGCGGTAGTATGGCAGTGACTCTTTGCAGCAAATCATAGGGCACTGGTGCTCCAGCCATCAAAATCTTGCGGACCGATTGCAAAACTATGCCGTTCTGTTGACAATATCTGCTCACCACCTGCCAAATTGCCGGGGAACCAAAGGAATAGGTGACCTGATAACGGTTGATCGAGGCAACAAATTTCTCCGGATCAACTTTGGCGGGTTTTGTAGCATCCATATCGGGAATCACCGAACAGGCACCAAGAGCCGCGGAAAACAAAGCAAAAAGGGGGAAAGCCGGTTGATCGACATCCGCACTGCCTATTCCGTAATAGTCTCTGATCAATTGCAACTGGGCGTTGAAAATCCGGTGTTCATAGCGCACCCCTTTGGGGGGGCCAGTAGAACCGGTGGTGAAGATAATAGCCGCCAGATCATCTTTGCCGGGTTGGTAGAACAAGTCTGGCCTGCCGGTGATGGTAAGACAAGAGGAGATATCCGGGCCGAAAAGACCAAGGGAATTACCGCAGCAGAAATATTTCTCCACCGTATGAAACGGTTTGGCGTAGATTTTCGCAAAGGCTATGGCCTTGGGAATGCCAACAAGGACCTTGGCGGCTACCCGTTCTATACAGCGCAGCAGGTTTTTGTAACCCATGCCGGGATCGATGAGGACAATCGGTGCACCAAGTTTAAAAAGGGCAAGGGTAAGGCAGATGAATTCAATGGAGGGGGTGACCATAAGGATCACCACATCGCCCGGTATTACGCCGTGGTTGGTAAAATAGGCACAATATCGGTCGGACCGGCTGTTCAGTTCGGAAAAAGTGATCGTCTTGCCGGCTCGAGCCTCTATAATCCCCGGACGGTCGCCAAACTGCTGGGCAATGTTCACAAATGATTCGGCAATGTTCATCGCCAACAGCCTTCAGTTGAGCGGTTTCATCTGTTGAAAAAATGACTGCAGGATGGGCAAGATTTCGATGAGTTTATCCTCCAGGACATAGTGTCCGCCGTCTTCGAAATAGTGGCTTTCCGCTTCCGGGAAACGTCTTTGCCATTCCCTGTAAAAATGATCGTTAAAACAAAAATCCTTGCCACCCCAGAGTATGAGCAGAGGGATGTTTCGGTCATGAAGAAATTGCAGCTTGCTTTCTGTTTCCTCAAGTCGAGCATAGCTTCGATGGTTTTTATGCATCGGAATATCCTCGACAAACCTGGCTATGGCCACCCTGTTGCTCCAGGTGTCGTAGGGGGCCAGGTAAGCTCTGGCGATATCCGCAGCGAGTTTCTTCTCGACCGCCATATACCGGGCCGGCCCGGCAAAACCATTGAAAAATCTGACGATGATTTCCCCTATCAACGGCAAACGGCAGAGCCGGATACGCAGCGGCAGTCTCGGTGAACGAAAGGCGGCGGTATTCATCAGGGCGATTTTCTCTACCCGATCAAGGTGTTGTACTGCATAACCGAAGCCAATTGCCCCACCCCAGTCATGGACGACCAGCGAAAAGCGTTGAATCCCCAAATTTTCAAGTAAACACTCCAGATTATTAATATGTTGATCAAGACAATAGGGATAAAAAGGCGGTTTGTCGGATAGCCCGCATCCCATGTGATCAAGAGCTACCACCCGATGATTCTGTTTGAAATGAGCGATGAGATGTCGATAATAATACGACCAGGTGGGATTGCCATGAACCATAACAATAACCGGACCGGTCCCCTCATCGACATAATGAAGGCGGCCACCCTGAACATTGAAATAATTGCTCGTGAAAGGATAGTCTTTATACACCGCAGTCGCTGTTGTTAGAGTTTTTACATCGCTACAAGCGGCAGATACTCAGGTTTCCAGCGGATTCGATCGATGAGCTTTTTCATTCTCGCCTCATCATTATCGTGCTGAAAATCCGAGTACACGCAGGGTCTGCTGACTCCATGTTGAACGGCGGTCATGGCCACCGCCAAGGCCACCTTTTTCCCGACCTGGCGAATCATATGAATCGGCGGCATCAGTCGGCCATGGACGATGTCCTCAGGGCTCATGATTTCCGAGATGGCATATGCTGCGGCGGTAAAAAATTCGGGCAGCACTTCCCGGGCGCCTGAGGCGAGAACGCCCAAACCTATCCCTGGAAAAACCAAGGCATTATTGCACTGGCTGGTGAAATAAGAATCTTCAAGGGCGTCCATGGCCGCACACGAATTGCTGGTGGCGACCATAACCCCTTCCGCGTTCCATTTACGGATATTCTGGCAAAATACTTCGGGTGTGGAGATATGATGAAACAAAGGAAGAATCAGCGGACGCGAGGTGTTCTGTTTTACTGCATCTACGGCTTCCTTGCGGAAAAAGAATTCCTGGCCGGTGGTTCCAATTAAAACGGTAATTTGGGCATGTCGAATAATCTCCGGAATATCAATTTTGTTGGATGAGGTGATCCAGGGGTATTTCTTCTTTTCTTTGGCAAATTTCTTTTTATACAGAGACAAATCGCGATTGCTGGTAACGAGGCCCTTGGCGTCGATCATAAAAATACAATCCAATGCCTGTTTTTCACTTAATCCTTCGGCGATAAGCGCGTTCCGTATTTGCTCGCCTATACCAATCCCCCCTGCTCCACCACCGTTTATGAGGAAACGCTGATCGGTAAGTTTCTCTTTTTTGACCTTCATTGCCGTAAGAATCGCCGCCAGAGCCACCGCACCAGTTCCCTGAATATCATCATTAAAGGATATAACCTCATCAATAAAGGCATCACGGATGCTAAAGGCGTTTTGCGGTGAGAAATCCTCCCATTGACAAAGCGCGTTGGGGAACACGTTACGAAAGGCCCTGACAAACCTGCCGATAAATGACAGATACTCCTCTCCTTCCAATCTCCGATGGCGCCAACCGAGATACTGATCGTCGGTCAACAGTTTTTCATTATTGGTGCCGACATCCAGCGAAATCGGCAGGCAATGCCATGGAGCAATCCCCGCACCTTGAGTGTAGAGCATCAATTTTCCAAGACACACCGCAATGCCGCCTGCCCCCTGATCACCTATGCCAAGCACGCCCTGATTATCGGTTACCACAGCCACCCGGATATCGCGATGGGTAAACCTTCGCAGAATATCTTCTGCCTTTTCGATATTACCAGGAAAAAAATGCAGGCCGTTGGCCTGGCGAAACATTGATGAATATTTTTGCACCGCCATGCCAATGGTCGGGGTGTAGATGATTTTAATATATTTTTCGATATCACTTTTTATCAGGGCATGAGCCAGAGTAACATTTCTGTCAAACATCGCCCGGATAAAGATGAATTTTTCAATATCATCAGATTTCTCGTCGACTTTCACGCGCGAGCTTTGTACCTGGCCTTCAAGATTTCGCACCCCTGGAGGAAGAGTTGCCTCAAGATTGAGGAGCTTTCTTTCCTCCAGACTAAACGCTGTCCCTTTATTAATATAGCTACAGGACCTGGCCGATGAACCACCGGCATAAACAATAATTTCCCTGGTGTTGCCATATTCATCATATTTAAATCTGTAGAGATTCGCCGCCATACTCCGCCCCCTCCATGTTATTTCAATGAATTGTGCGATTGACAAGTATCATTCTTTGCCGCATAATGCCCGGCCATGGAAACCTGGCAACTCATTTTACAAAACAGCATAACCACGCTTGAAGGTCTGAAAAGACAATTGGAGTGTGATGATACCGCATTAGGGCAAGTAATAGCAAACTTTCCCATGCGAATAAATCCATATTTTGCAAAATTGATACAATCTCCCGGTGACCCTCTCTGGAAACAGGCGGTGCCCGATGTGGCGGAAATCGACGATGAAGTCTGTATGGCCGACCCTCTCGGAGAAGAACAACTCAGTCCAGTAGCCAATCTCGTGCATAAGTATCCGGACAGGGTGCTGTTTTTAGTATCCAATCAATGCGCTATGTACTGCCGGTTCTGTACCAGAAAACGGAAAGTCGGCACAGCCAGAATGCGCATTGACGATACCACCCTTGCCGCCGGTTATGAGTATCTCCGCAACCATCCCGAAGTACGCGAGGTCCTCCTGTCGGGAGGTGACCCGCTTTTGCTGACTGACGAGGAAATTGGTGAAATTCTCTGCAGTCTTCGGGCTATCCCCTCAATAGAAGTGATTCGTATCGGTACCCGGGTACCGTCGGTTCTGCCCATGCGCATTACCGATCGCCTTGTTTCCATCCTGAAAGCGCATCACCCGCTGTATATCAACACCCACTTCAACCACCCTCTGGAAATAACAAAAGAAGCTTCTCTTGCCTGCACCATGCTTGCAGATGCCGGCATTCCCCTGGGCTGTCAGACCGTGTTGCTGAAGGGGGTAAACGACAATGTCCATACCATAAAGCAGTTGATGCTGGCCCTTCTGCGTATCCGCGTCAAACCCTACTATCTCTTTCAGGCAGACCTCACCCGGGGAACCAATCATTTCCGCACGCCAACCGAAACCGGCATAAAGATAATGCGCGGGCTCTACGGCCGGATTTCTGGAATGGCTATGCCAACCTTGGCCCTTGATGCCCCCGGCGGAAAAGGTAAAATCCCCCTGACACCACAATATATTTTGGAAAAAGGCAAAAACCTCCTTTTTGAAAATTACCGGGGAGAGGTATGCACCTATCCAGAAGCCGGCGAAGGCTTCTGATACATCCGGTAAGCGCTGGTAATCGGGTCCTCTGCTTTCTTCGGGAGAGCCACCTTATTTTTTTTAGGTGGCCTTTGCTTCTCTGGCCATAATCGGTATAATTGAGCTTGCAAAAAACCAGTTGTCCCTTCACCATCAACCGGAATTGTCCAAAATGACCATAGACCAGCTCCTAGACAGAATTCTCAGCTCCGCCGAGCTTCCAACATTGCCGACAGTTGCCTCGAAGCTCATTTCCTTAACGGCCAAGGAAGATGCCACCCTCGCTGACATCGGCGACCTCGTCTCCCGCGACATCTCTCTGTCGGCCAAGATTTTAAAGGTATCGAACTCGGCGTTTTACAGTTTTCCACAGCAAATCGGCTCGATTCAACAGGCGGTCAGCATTCTCGGTATGAACGCTGTACGTAGCCTCGTTTTATCATTTTCCTTTTTGAATATAAAAAGCGGAAAAACCGCCAGCCGCTTCGATTTCGAAAAATTCTGGGAAAAATCCCTGGCAGCGGCAGTAGCTGCCAGATTGATCCTGGAAAAAACCAAAGGTGTCGATGCCGAGGAAGGATTTATTACCGGTTTACTGCAAAACCTTGGGGAATTGATCCTCGCAAGAACATTTCCGGAGGAATATGAAAAGGTGTTGCAAAACGTTGCCGACAACCGGCAAGACCCCTGCGTTGCCGAACAATCGGTATTCGGTGCCGACCACACCGTTGTCGGCACCATGGTAGCTAAAAGCTGGGGATTCCCCGAATCACTGATAGCGCCCCTGGAATTTCACCATGATCCGGAGAAATATACCGGTGGCAATACTGCCATCTATACCACGATCAAGGCCGTATATCTCTCCGATCATCTCACCAATATCTTGTTTTCCAACAAGCCGGAGACCTACCATAAAAAATTTCAGAAAGAGTCAAGTAAGCTCCTCGGGCTCAGTGGTGAAGCTATCGAATCGATTCTTGACCAATTGCATCTTCGCGTCAAGGATGCGGGCACCTATTTTAATTTGAAGGTGCAAAGCAATAAATCTGTCCAGGAAATCCTTCAGGAGGCCAATATTCGTCTGAGCCTCATCAACCTCGACTATGATCAGATGAACAAGCAGTTGGTCCAGGCAAAGATCAATCTGGAAAACCTCACCAAGGCCCTGGAAGAAAAAAATAAGATACTCGACAACCTAGCCAATATCGATGGCCTCACCGGCATCAATAATCATCGATTTTTTCAGAATGCCCTCGACCAGGAGATTAGTCGTTCCGTTCGTAACACCACCTCCATCTCCCTGCTTTTTATCGATATCGATTACTTCAAGAAGTTCAATGACACCTATGGACATCAGGTCGGAGATTTCGTTCTTGCGCAGTTTGCCAAGACCATCCGTGAAAATATTCGGCAATATGATGTGTTGGCCAGATACGGCGGAGAGGAATTTGTAGTTATCTTGCCGGAGACCAACTGCGAAGAAGCGCTGGCTGTTGCTGAAAAGCTCCGGGTTGTCATTGAAAAGACGATATTCCGAGATTGTCGCGAAGAATACCGTGTGACAGCAAGTTTTGGTCAGGCATGTGGCACGCCGGCCATAGAAGATGATTTCAGTAAAGATATGCTGATAAGCCGGGCCGATCAGGCTCTCTATGAAGCCAAAGAAAAAGGGCGCAACAAAGTGGTGGCTTTCACTCCGAAGAAAAAATGGTTTTCCTTCTAACGATTCGTCGCTGCCGCGGTCTTTTCACGACAGGACTATGAAATGGCGATGGTTGCTCGAAGTTATGTGTACACCTTTTTGCTTCCGGATCAGGGCAAAATCGATTTTCCGGTTACCATCGACCCCATTTCCCAACAGATCAACATCTGTCCTCGTGTCGCACCGGGATGGGCACGTCTCGGGTATCATCAATGCCCTCCCTGCCCGCTGCGCTGCACGGAACACCCTTTTTGCCCGGTTGCTCTATCAATTGTCGATCTTGTCACCACTTTTAAAGACATTGCCTCTCACGTCACATGCACTGTAACCTGTATTTCCCCGGAAAGAACGGTGACCAAGCAAACTGTTGTGCAGGAAGGACTGGCATCCATTCTCGGCCTGTTAATGGCCATCAGCGGTTGTCCGATAATGGATTTTTTCAAACCACTGGCGCAGTTTCATCTTCCTTTTGCCTCCGTCGACGAATCTATTTTCAGGATTGTTGCCGGGTATATGCTGCGACAATATTACCGGAAAGATGGTGCCATTGATGACCGTTTATTTCTCGATGATATCAGAAACCATTATGCCTTGGTCAAACAGGTCAACAAAGGGATACTGAAGCGCATCCAGAGCATCACCGACCTCGATGCTGATAAAAACGCCATTGTCACCCTCAGCAGTCTTGGACAGATACTTGAAATGGAGATAGATGCCAATCTCGAATCGTTGCGCCATCTTTTCAGAGAGACTTGAAGTGACGCGTTATGGCATATCAGTAATTTCCACGTCCCTTACATCATGTTTTCCGGATCGACATCAACAACCAGTTCACAATCGTGTTTCATCAAAGTCTTCCGCTCGCCTCGGAGGGCGGTGCACACCGCATGAAGTTCATCCGTATCAACACCCTTGAGTAGAACCTGCCATCGATATTTATCTTTGATTTTATCGAGAGGTGACGGGGCCGGTCCGAGTACTTCTATCCGATATTTTTCTTTCTCCGCAGTTTTCCGGCAAAATCGGGCGATGGTTAAAGTCGTTTCCTGCACCTCCGCTTCCACCCGGCCTCCCACCCGCAATACGGTAAGGCGAACATAGGGAGGAAATACCGGGTGTTTGCGTAAGCGCATTTCATGTGTAAACATTTTTCCGTATTCATGCTGCCTGGCATAGACAATGGCGTAGTGGTTGGGTCGCATGGTCTGAATGATCACCTCTCCCGGTTCATCGCCGCGGCCGGCGCGGCCGGTAACCTGGGTGAGAAGCTGAAAGGTCTTTTCCGCCGCCCGGAAATCCGGCATGCTCATGCCGCCATCGGCCCACACCACGCCAACCAGAGTGACATTGGGGAAATGGTGGCCTTTGGCGATCATTTGCGTGCCGATGAGAATATCGATTTTTCCATTATGCATATCGGCGAGGGTGGTGAGGAATTTTCTCCGGTCCGAGGCGGTATCGGAATCGAGTCGGGTAATACGTGCGTCCGGCAGCAGTTCACGAACTTCCTCCTCGACTCTTTCCGTACCGAAGCCGGAAGGCACCAGGTCTGTTGAGCGGCATTGCAGACAGATGGTCTTGCCGGGCATGGTAAAACCACAGTAGTGGCAGACCAATTGGTTCTTGCCCTTGTGCAGGGTCAGCGAGACGTGGCAATGGCTGCACTGCACCGGTGTGCCGCAGTCCCGGCAGAGGACAACAGCAGAAAACCCACGCCGGTTGAGTAGCAGGATGCTTTGCCGTCGGTTCTGAAGATTTCGGCAAAGCTTGTCGAGGAGTTCGGGCTGAATGATGCCTGTGTGGTCTTTTGCCTGTTTCTTGTTGAGGTCAATCAACGTTACCACGGGCAAGGGTCTGCTGCCTACCCGTTCTGTCATCTTCAGCAGCAGGTATTTTCCCGACTGCGCATGGGCATAGCTGGTAATGGAAGGTGTCGCCGAGCCGAGGATAACCACACTGCCATGGTGTCTTGCCCGCAATACGGCAAGATCTCGCCCATGATAGCGAAAGCTGTCATCCTGCTTGTAACTTGCATCATGCTCTTCATCAACGACAATCAACCCGGGATCCTCCAAAGGGGCAAAAATTGCCGATCGTGCACCGATTACTACTCTTGCCTTACCGGCCAGGGCGAGAGAGAATTGGTCAAATCTTTCCGCTCCGGAAAGCCCTGAATGCAGGAGCACCACTTGTTCGCCGAAGCGCGAGAGCAGGTGTGATTCCAACTGGGTGGCCAAGGCAATTTCCGGCACGAGAATGAGTACATCCCGGCCTTCAGCCAGGGTTGCTTCGGCGGCCTGGAGATACACCTCCGTTTTGCCGCAGCCGGTTATCCCATGGAGAAGAAAAGGCGTGAAAATGCGTTGTTGTATCGCCGGCAGGATTTTGCTTAACACCTCACTTTGTTCTGCGGAAAGTTGTCCGGGGCGCGGATAATAGCGCAGTTGTTCGCCAAAAGGCGTCCGAAAAACGCGTTCCCGGGTGACGACAACCAACCCTTTGGCCTGCAGATTGACCAGAGCCTTGGTCGCTCCTGCATAGCAGGTCCTCAGTTCTCTAAGGGCCACGGCTTTGCCGTTATATTCCCGACTAAGGTATTGGAGAGCATAGAGGGATTTCGCCTCCGAAAGGCTTACCTCTACCCCTTTTTGCCGGCTGATCTCTTGTCGGTAGCTGCGAATTATTCCCGACTCGGCAGTAAAATTTTCAGGAGGTGGAGGATGGTCGCCGGCAAGGGTGTAACAGGTCTCGTATTTCTCCCTGACGGCATCTTTTAAAAGTGAAACTTCAAGGGATAGAACCCGGCTTTTCAGCAAAGCAGCCAGTACTTTTTTACTCCCCTTGTCGGCGAGAATTCCGGCGGTTTCCCGCGGGTCAAGCTCCCCTTGGGCGATAATTTCTTGTACCCAACCTGGAGCATTGTCGGCAAAAAAGGAGGCCAGTGTAACTCGATCAGATTTTAAAACCAGTTTTTTCTGACTTTTAGTGGTGAGTCCGCCCGGCAAGGCGGCTTTTAGCACCAAGCCAAGCGGATAATGGTAATAATTTGCTACCCAACGAAAGAACGGCACCAGGTTCTCGCGAAAAATCGGATAGTCACCAAGAAATACGAGTATCTCTTTAATCTTATAAGCAGTTTCCAGAGGCCTGGGCTGGAGGCCGACGACGTAGCCGGTCACCTGCCGGTTGCCGAGTGACACCAGAACCCTGCGTCCGATCAGATTCTCTTGGTCAAGACCTGTTTCACCATCCTCGTTTTGAGCTGAAGCACAGTAAGTGAGTGTGTATTCAAGGGGAACTGTAACCGCGACCTCCAGATATGTCATTGACCGGCGACAATCTCCTTCATGTATTCAAGTAACTGTTTGCCGAGACCGGGGTGTCTTAATCCATAAGCGATAATCGCTTTAAGATAGCCCATTTTATCGCCGGCATCAAAGCGTGTGCCTTGGAATTCATAGGCATACATCGCCCGTTTCTTAGTGAGGGCAAGCAGGGCATCGGTGAGTTGGATTTCGCCGCCGTGTCCGGGGGTGGTGGTATCGAGAATGGTAAAGATTTCCGGCATGAGAATGTATCTGCCGATAATCGCCATATCCGAATCGGTGGTTCCCGGTGCCGGTTTTTCCACCATGCGTGAAACCTTGTAGGTGCGGTCGCGGGCGTCTTTTTCACCCTCGACAATGCCATACTGGAAGGTTTCACTTTGCGGTACATGTTGAATGGCGACAATAGATTCTCCCACCTCATCAAAGAGATCGAGCATCTGCTTGGCACATGGGATTTTGCTCAGCACCAGATCGTCGCCGAGCAGCACCATAAACGGCTCATCACCAACCACGTGGCGGGCCGTCCAGATGGCGTGACCTAGGCCAAGGGGTTTTTTCTGCCTGACAGAAACGATATCGATGAGGTTGGAGATGTTGTTGAGTTCTTCCCCCAGAACGATCTTGTTCTTTTCTTTAAGGACTGCATCGAGATGGAAATTGTAGTCGAAGTGATTCTCGATGGCCGATTTGCCTTCACTGGTAACAAAAATTACCTGATCGATTCCCGACGCCACAACCTCTTCTACGATATATTGGATGGTTGGGCGATCGACGATGGTCAGCATTTCCTTCGGGATAGATTTGGTCGCCGGTAAAAATCTGGTGCCAAGGCCGGCAACGGGAATAACAGCTTTGCGTACTTTCATAAAGCCCTCTCTTTTTGGTAACAGGAAGCCACTTGGTATGGTATGTATCCGGGCAAACCTTTTTGGGGGGAGACTGGGAAGCCGTTTTGGATGATTTTCTAGCCAAATTCACATTGGATCACGGCTTAACATACTTTACACGCGACGGCCATTTTTTTCATGAACATTTTGTACCCCGATACTCTGCCGATAAGCGATCACAAAGATGCCATTATCGACGCCTTGCAGAAAAACCAGGTTATAGTTGTCGCTGGAGAAACAGGATCCGGCAAAACAACCCAGCTTGCCAAAATGGGCCTTGATGCTTTTCCGGGCAGCGATCTGCTGATCGGTTGTACCCAGCCACGGCGCATTGCCGCCGCCACCGTTGCCGCCAGGGTTGCCGAAGAATTGGGACCGCTCGCCGACCTGGTCGGTTATAAAATCCGTTTCCACGACGCTACTTCTCCATCCACCAGAATAAAATTCATGACCGATGGGGTACTCCTGGCCGAGACCCGCAACGACAGGCTCCTTGCCAAATATGGAATACTGATCATTGATGAGGCCCATGAGCGAAGTCTGAATATCGACTTTCTTCTGGGTTACATCAAACAATTGCTGCCCCGCCGTCCCGATCTGAAAGTCATCGTCACCTCGGCAACCATCGATACCCAGGCCTTTGCCAACCATTTCGGCAATGCGCCGATCATCTCCGTCGCCGGCCGTTCTTATCCTGTTGCAGTGCGCTACTGCCCGCCGGAAGATGACCTGTCCGGCGAAAAAGACGAAGCACTCGATCATTGCCTGCAAACCGTCTGCGACCTTTATGCCCATGAGCCGAAGGGCGATATTCTTGTCTTCCTGCCCACCGAAAAAGATATTCGTGAGGCGTGTCTCGTGCTGGAAAAGAAAATCCCTGACAGCGTCGTCCTCCCGCTTTACGGCCGGTTACCGGCGGTCGACCAGCGGAGAATTTTCGAGAAATTCAAACAGGTAAAGATTGTCCTCGCCACCAATGTCGCCGAAACCTCGATCACCGTTCCCGGCATCCGTTATGTCGTTGACAGCGGTCTGGCGCGGCTTTCCTATTACAATGTCCGGGCCAAGACCACCAGCCTGCCGATAACCAGGGTTTCGAGAGCCGGTTGCAATCAACGTCAAGGCAGGTGTGGCCGGATCGCTCCTGGAATCTGCATCCGTCTCTACTCGGAAGAAGACTATAACGACCGTCCGGAGTACACCCTGCCGGAATTACAACGTTCAAACCTCGCAGAAGTCATTCTCCGGATGATTTCCCTGGATCTTGGCCATCCCGAGAACTTTCCTTTTCTCGACCCACCCCATAAAAGCGCCATCAAAGAAGGGTACCAACTGCTCACTGAGCTCGGGGCGATACACGACAGAACGCACTTGACTGATAAGGGTCGGATCATGGCCGATCTGCCCATTGACCCGTGCATTTCCAGGATCATTATCGAGGCCAATGAAAACAATTGTCTCAAGGAGATAAAGGTCATAGCTGCTGTTCTGGCCATCCAGGATCCGCGCATCCGACCGGTCGATCATGAAAAAGAGGCGGACGAGGTTCATAAGATATTCATCCATCCCCAGTCCGATTTCATGACCCTGCTGAATATCTGGAATGCCTTTCACAATGTGCAAGATGCCGTGAAATCCTGGTCTCGGCTGAAAAAATACTGCAAAGGTTACTTTCTTTCCTTTCAACGCATGCGCGAATGGATTGACCTGCATGATCAGCTGGAGAGCATTCTCGCCCAAAAAGAAGGGTTTGCCGACAATACCATTAATGCCTCCTATGAACAGATCCATAAAGCCCTGCTTTCTGGATTTTTGCGTAACCTGGCGAGGAAGAAAATGGGCCAGCAGTACCAGGGTGCCCATAACCGAGAGCTGATGATCTTTCCGGGCTCGCACCAATTCATGAAAGGCGGGCAATGGATCGTTGCTGCCTCGTTTATCGAGACAACTCGGTTGTATGCCCTGACCGTTGCCACCATTGAACCGGAATGGATCGAACCGATAGCCGGCCATCTCTGCAAATACTCTTGGTCTAATCCGCACTGGCAGAAGAAAACCGGGCAAGTTGTTGCCGATGAAACAGTTACTCTTTTTGGTCTGATAATCAGCTCAGGCAAAAAGGTAAATTTTGGCAAGCGTCATAAAAAAAATCTTGCTGAGGCCCGGGATATCTTTATCCAAGCGGCGCTTGTCGAGGGGGAAATACCAGGCAACTACCCTTTTCTGCAACACAATCTGGAACTTATTGCCAAATGGCAGGAGGTGGAAGAGAAACTGCGAGTCCGCAACATAGTCGCTGACGAAGCAGCCATTTATCAATTTTACGCCGAAAAAATTCCTGCCGATGTTTATGACAGGGGAACCTTGAATCGGTTTCTTAAAATAAAGAAGAACCGAGCCTTGCTCATGATGGATGATGAGGATATCCTGAAGCGAAGGCCCGACGAACTGGAGCTTGTCGATTATCCACCGACACTCAAGGTTGGCAATATAGAGATTCGCCTGGAATATCATTTTGAGCCGGGTTCCGATCATGATGGGGTGACCTTCCGACTGCCCATCGATTTTGCCGTCTCCGTCTCCCCCGCCATCTTTGACTGGTTGGTTCCCGGATTCTTGCAGGAAAAACTGACCTTTTTGCTGAAGGCCCTGCCGAAAGCCCTGCGTAAAAAGCTGGTACCGATAAACGAAACGGTAGTCTGGCTGCTCGACGACATGCCCCGCACCACCGGATCCCTCCATGCTGCCCTTGAGGCTGCTCTTTTAAAACGCTTTAAGATTTTGGTGCAACGCACCGATTGGCCTGATGAATTACCAACTCACCTGCAACCACGTTTTATTCTTTTTGGAGATGATGGTGAGGAAATCTGTGCTGGCCGCAACCTTAGGGAACTTTTGGATAGAAAATCCGACCACGCGCGCGAAATACAGGACCCGACGCTGCATGAAGGCGATGCGGCAATAATTACCAAGTGGATGGGAACGGAGCATAGGAGCTGGAGTTTTCATGGGCTCCCCGTCGCCATCCCCGCCTTTACCCGGCAAGGTGATATCTCCGGATTCCTTTATCCGGTTCTCATCCCTCAAGCGGATAAGGGTTGTGTGGTCATCGATTTTGAAAAAAACCTTCGGCTGGCAGAACAGCAGAACTGGAAAGGCACCCTCTTTCTCTATAGATTGCAATTCGCCGACCAGTTCAAAGCCTTGAAAAAAATGTGCACAACCGCCTTTTCTGGACCATCGGCGGTCTGCTTATTTGATTTTGATATGACCCACAGAGAGGCTGTTGAGGCACTACTGGATTTTCTGCTCAATATTGTTTTCGGCCCAATTCCCCCGGGAATCATCGAAGAAAATACTTTCATGGCGAAAGCAGCGGACATTAAGGCGCGTGGACTCTATGTTGCAGGCAAGAAAATCTGTGAAGAATTTTTAAGCCTTTTGCGCAAACGACGTACTGTATTTGATACCCTTGGTAAACTCTTTTCCCCGGAAAACAGAAATAACCTCTCTCTGCTCGACAAGAAAGTTGAATTGTATAGCCATTTGAACGACGTTTTTCCAAAGGATGTATTGCGCCAGCGGCAACCGGTGTCGTTCTTCGATCTCAGCAGGCAATTACAATGCTTGCTTATCCGAATTGAACGATTTCAAGCAAACCCGGCAAAGGACAGCCTCAAGGCGGCACCCCTGGCCAAGCATCTCCGCAACCTGGCACATCTTGCCGCAAAAAGTGAAGATTTGCCAAAGGAGGCCCTGGAATATGCCAACACCTATAAAATGATGGTCAACGAATACAGGATTGCCCTGTTTTCACCGGAAATAAAGACCCGTCTGCCAATTTCCGAAAAAAAACTTGAGGAACAATGGAGACTAACCCTGACAAAGTATTAAACATGCAATCAGCAGTTGAAAACCATTCCGGTAATATGTTTCAGACTGTCCATTGAATAGGGTTTAGGAAGGGTGTTGACGAAGCCGTATCTCCGGCAATCATCCATGACCGGGTGAAGGATGGTGCCACTCATGGCGACCACCCGCAGAGTGTCATCCTTCTCATGCAATAAACGGCAGGTCTCCACAGCCGATTCACCTTTGGCATCGGAAAGGTCGAGAATAATAAGCGGTCGGGGGAGAAGCGGGTTGTCGATGAACAGCTGCATCTCCTTGAGAGTTTCGGCCCGGTTTTCTGCCACGGCAACCAAATACCCTAAATGTTCCAGCATGATTCTGCCGATCTCTCGCATTTGTTCATCCGGTTCCATCAATAACACATATCTATTCCCGACATCTGCGTTTTTCCGAGAAATCTCCTGGTTTCCCCCGTCCTGCATAACCGGTAGATAGAAGGATACGGTGGTTCCCACCCCGGGTTCGGAGCGAACAACGACATGTCCGCCATGGTTGCGAAGAGTCGCATAGACGATCGTCAGACCAAGACCCATGCCCTTGACGGCGCCCCGTTCTTTGGTGGAATAGTAGGGATCGAATATTCGGAAGAGCAATTCAGGTTCTATGCCCTTGCCGAAATCGCGTATTTCAACCGTGGCGTAGGTTCCTGCCGAGACATATTGCCCGAACATCAACCGCGGGGCATCGAAGATACTCTTGCCGAGGTTTATTTCAACTCTCCCCCCTTCAGCAGCCTCAAGACTATTTTTAAGGACGTTGAAAATTGCCTGAGTTATTTCATCAGAGTCAACATACACCTGACAATCCTCACAGTTCACAGAAATGCTGTAATCCCCCGGCTCATCATGGAAAAAGCTGTCGACTGCCCGACGAACGAGTTGTCCGATGCCGACAGTTTCTCTACTGACAATCCCGAGGTTGGAGAAGCAGGAAATCTGGCGGGTCAGGTCGACGGCGACCAATGCGGCTTTTTTCGCCTGTTCGATAAGTTTGTCTCGCTCATCGTTGCTCTGGTTTTTCCCGTAATGGGCGAGAATATCCAGATTGCCGCATATCACCGTCAGCAAATTATTGAAATCATGGGCGACACCCCCGGCCATACAGCTCATCGCATCCATTTTTTTTACCAGCTTTATCGCGTTATCGAGTTCCTTGTTATGCTCTTCTGCCTGATATTGACGGGTAATATCACGGAGAATGCAGAGACCGAATACATCATTTGCTTCGGCCACCGGCAGCAGTGTTCCGATAATCACCTTCCCGAGAAGCTTCAATGGTGATTCCTCGAAAATCTCATATCCACCCATACCTCGGGAAATGAGCTGTTCTTCGGTCCATTGCCTGATCGGTTCGCGCAAATGTCCCCAATCTATTGCCTCTGCAAAGGCCACTCCAATGAGCAGTTCCTCCTGGCAGGAAAGTATCTCGAGGGCGGCCCGGTTGGCGGTAACTATTTTTCCATGATTGCTCAGCTCGAGTATACCTTCATCGAGATTGGCAAGGATCTCAGCCAGATGCCGTTTTTCCGAAAGAAGCTCAGTCGTTACCTCGGATGGCTTGAGCCCGGAGGGAATTCGCGCATCCTTTTTGTCGTTTTGTGAAATTGATACTTGTTTTTTTTGGGCAAAGGCGTGCAAAGCTTCACGGATGTGCTGCCGAATCCCTTTGAGATTGCCCTTGGCGATGCAGAGATCGCAGTTGATATCCTGGATGATTCTTTCCTGATCCTCAAGAATAATGGCCGAGAGAACAACGATGAAAATATCCTGATGCTTTTTAGTGTGTCGTAAAATTCGACAAAGCTGCTCGCCGCTGACAAGCGGCATAATCAGATCGGTAAAAACAATTTCCGGTTGATAGTCTTGAAGAATTTCCAGAGCTTCAAGTCCTGTTCCGGCAGTTTTAACGACACAACCTTCCTGGGTGAGTATGGTTGATACGGCTTTGAGAAGAACGGGATTATTATCGACGACGAGGGTTTTTATGGCCATTTGCACATCCTTGGCAAAGGATTGGAAATCAATCAGTATTTTCCGGCACTCGCCATTCTCTGACTGCCTTTATCAGAGAGGGCATATCAAGAGGTTTGGTGAATACCTTCCAGGCACCGAGTTGCTCAGCTACCGCCAAGTAGGAATCAGGACCAATTTTCCCGCCGCCGGAAATGGCTATCAGGCCGACGTTAGGAAAATGGTCTCTGAAATGGGTAATCGTCTCAATGCCTTCCTGCACCGGCATGATGAGATCGCAAATCACCAGTTCCACAGGAGAAGAAAGATGCGCTTCCAGGCCTTTTTTGCCATTTTCCGCCTCAAACACTTCATCGCCTTCCCTTTCCAGCCACATGCGGACGAGTTCACGGATTCGAACATCATCGTCGATTATGAGAATTTTCATCCTGCCTGCCTTCGATTGTTCGACGACGATTCGTCGAGGTTTATTGTTTGAAAATTACGTCTTTAAAAAAACTGACCATTCTTCGTCTTCTATCGGCCATTTTCAACTGCTCAGGAATGAGGTCCGTCTGATTTATTTTCATTACCGACATCTTGTATTCGATATGACTGGCCAGCCGATTGTCAATATACCAAGCGTACATAAGCCCCATCAACAGTCCCGGTGGAGTAAAACCCTCACCTTTGTTGATCAGACGGGTATAATGATTTTCATCTTGGGTATTGCACATCCGGGCAAGTGCGAGAAATATTTTAACCTGCTCATGGGTCAGGAAACACCTACGTTCATCCTTGTCTTTGAGATAGAGGTGATACACCCTGCCTAAGGACAGACCATCGATTTTCACCTCACCCATCACTTTTTTTCCAGCGTAATCGCCAAGAAGCGATTCGCCCAAGGCGATCATCAATGCTATCTCAAGCTTTTGCCTGACCTCGATTTGATCTGCCCTGATCTTAATAGTTCTGTCTTCCGGATCGAAAAAAGAAAATACATTGTCCCACTGCTGGTCCCTGTTCCAACGTTGTCGATCTATGCAGGCGATGGTGTCAAAGTAATCGAGATGATGCAGGGGGACGACAGGATGATTCCAGAGGATGTCACAGATATCGCTTTTTAAACTCTCCGCATCAATTTTCAGGTTATCTCCAACGCAATGAATCAGCACCGTTGCTAATTTTTCTTTGATGCCGAGAAACTTTCGGCACGGCAGGATGCGTGTTCCATCCGGAGGCTGGTAATGGGTTGAGGGGTGGGTTTTTTTTTGGATATCTTCCGGCTCGGAGGGGAAATGAAAACAGCTGCGGCCGTTGTACAGTCCTTTTATGGCCAGGGCGAGAATATCCGGGTCATGCTGGATGACACCTCTTTCGACCAGGGCTTCTCGTGAATACACACCGCATTCGATGGGGATATAATGTTCTTGCAAAAGCTCGTCCCGATCGACGAAGATAGGCACCTTGCCTTCAACCGCATAACTTTGCAGAACCGAGGCGGGAATATCATTCAGAGAGATACAGAGTACTTCGTTAAAGAGCCCTCGGGTGCCTCCCGGGATGTTCTTTTCATAGGCGCGGATCATGTCCGACACATGAAATTTTCTCTCCGGATCGGCAATACTCAGGTCCGTTTCTCCAGCTTGGACCCAGAGGTTCGAAACCAGCACTTTCAACGCTCGGCGGTTATTACGCACCGCCTCGGCCAGACCTGGTACCTTAAACACCGGAATGATAGACGAGTACAAACTGCCCGGCGCCAGAATTAAAATATCGGCATTTTCGATATCCGACAATACCTCGTTATATATTCGAATAGTATCGCAATAATCGACTTGTACACTGTCGACGGGGAACCCCCTCCTCGATTCACTCAACTTATGTTCGCCGATTATCTCTACGCCGTTGGTATAGAGCACCCGCAGTTGAGCCGGAGTTGAAGTACAGGGAAGCACCGCCCGTTCGCAGGCCCCGATGACCTTAGCCAGGGTGTTGATGCCTTTAAACATTGCTTGATGCAACAGTTCCTGTTTGTCGATGAGCTGTTGGTTTGAGACTTTCAGATCGATTTCTCGGTAAACGGCGGCAGCAATCAGTAAATTGCCGAGGCAGTGTGGTCGCTTGAGGGTTTCAGACAAGCGCTGGTCGGAAAAGAGATATTCTAGAAGATACTTTAGATACTGTTCCAAACCTCTCGGCAGTCCAGCGATTTGCTCTTTTATATCTTGGAACTGCTGAGTTGCCCTGACAAAGGGCTGGGAAAAACGCTTGTTGAATACATGAGCCAGGATCGTGGCAATTTTACCAGCCTCGAAGCTATCAATAGTATATCTTCTCTGCAGGTTGCTGCTTTCTATTGACGACAACAGCACGTGGCGCATATCACCAACAGCGACGAGCGGCAGATCCTTGAGGAGTTCTCCCGTTGATCCACCGTTATCAGTAACACAGACAATCGACCGTGTTTGGGGAAAGATCTCCTTCAGGCCGACAAAGGGTTTGTTTGTCCAGGTTTCGCGGCGTGAATCGCCGCCGACAATGTTTGATAGCCCGGTGCCTCCGCCGAAAACCACGACCTTAACCTCTTCGACGCTCGTTTCGAGCAGTTCCTTGCGCAGAGCGAGAAGATGTGTTTTGGCAATCGAATGCACATTGTCGGGTATTCCGCGGAGAACGAGATCGACAATTTTTTCACGTAAATCGAGCTGCGGCAGGAGATCGAGTGGTGAAAGCTGCACCTGCTCAATTTCCCTCAGTTTGTCTAGTATCAAGCCCGGCCTCACAAGGTTGGAATCAGGATATGCTACTCCACCTATTGTCTGTTATTTCCATGCAACAGTCAAATGATTATCTGCTCCCTTGCAGATATTGCTCAACGCGGAGAAGCTCCTCCGGGGTGTCGACTTCTATGGAATCATGCTGGGTGATGACCAACTTAATTTTATATCCGTATTCCAAGGCGCGTAATTGTTCGAGTTTTTCGAATCTTTCCCATTCACCCTCCGGCAGTGCCACAAAGGACAACAGGAAACCTTTGCGATAGGCATAAAAACCGAGATGTTTATAATATGTCGGTTTGATTTTCTCGTTCGGATTGCGTTGAAAAGGGATGGGTGAACGGGAAAAATAGAGGGCGTAAAAGTCTCGGTCAAAAACCGTTTTCACATGGTTAGGGTCGTTTATTTCTTCCGGCCGGATGATTTTGTAAATCAGGGTGGACATCGGCAGGGCCGGATCGTCGAGCAGGGGTTGGGCCACCTGCTGTATTACCTCGGCAGGAAACAGCGGTTGATCACCCTGAATGTTCACCACCACGTCATGCTCGGAAATTTTGAGAATTTCGGCGGCTTCAGCGAGGCGATCAGAACCGGAAACGTGATTGTTACGGGTCATAACATACTCACCGCCAAAACCTTCGACGCAGCGGGCGATACGTTCATCGTCTGTTGCGACAACTACCCTGGAGAGTAATTTTACCGCCCGGGCTCTTTCCACTACATGTTGAATCATCGGTTTGCCGGCAATCGGCGCCAAAGGTTTGCCGCGAAACCGGTTGGATTCGTAGCGTGCAGGAATAATTGCAATGACTTCAGTTTGTTGTGTAGGCATAATAAAGGTGCTGGTGATTTCAAGGTGAGTCGGGTACTGTGCTGCTCTACCCGGGCGATAAATCTTCAATATGACGGAAGGAATGATGATGCATCCTCCCCTATCAATATCCGTTTCATCTACAATAGATTCAGCGATTTTTCTACAAAAAGCAGCTGACCTGGCGAAGAAACTCGAACTCCCTTTCGTTTATCAGGTATCGCAATGTGTGTCTGATGTAGTTCTCGCCCATACGCCGAATGGTTTGCAACTTCTGCAGCTATTACCGGGTTCGAAAAAACCGCATCTGCCTGCTCTTTGTCGATTTTGTGCACGGTAAAAATGGTTACCGATTGGCCAAGGATTGTACGATCAAACAACCACTCGCCCGCGCGGTCGGCATTAAATCGGGGTTTCGGCCAAAGGTCCTCGACGGTACCGGTGGACTTGGCAGCGATGCCTTTGTTCTGGCAAGTCTTGGCTGTCGGGTGACGATGTGTGAAAGATCGCCGATAATCGCTGCTCTTCTGGAGGATGGCTTGCAGCGAGCGGAGCAGGTGAATAAAACAGCGGCAATTATCGAAGAAAGAGTGCGTCTGGTGGTTGCCGACAGCCAAACCTATCTGCAGCAGTGTCGGGACGTTTATGATACCGTGTATCTTGATCCGATGTATCCGCATCGCCATGACTCCGCCCTCAATCGCCAATCAATGCGGACTATCAGAACCTTGGTTGGCGACGATCTGGACAGTGGCCTCCTGCTGCCACTTGCCATGAAACAGGCGGCAAACCGGGTTGTGGTCAAACGTCCCCGTCCGGCACCACCACTCACCGAGCATGACCCTTCACATAGTATTACCATGAAAAACAGTCGGTTCGATATCTATCTGACCTTTAATAAACACATCTCGTAGATCATTTGTGGTATTTTTCGCCAGCTTTGATGGTGTATGCCCGGTAAAGCTGTTCGACCAGGAGCATACGGGTCATATCGTGGGTGAAGGTCATTTGCGACAGGGAGAGGAGGAGGTTTGCGGTTTGGAGGACCTTGGGTGCATGGCCGTCAGGCCCGCCGATAAGGTAGCACACCTGTTTCACCCCCTGCATCTCCCACTCATCAAGCTGCCCTGCAAAGGCCTCGGAGGAAAATTGCTTTCCCCGAGGGTCCAATACGACAACCAGCGCTCCAGGCGGGACAGCCTGGAGCAACAGCGAGCCCTCCGATTCGACGATCGATCCCTGTCCTCGCACCCTCCCCTTATCTTTCAACAGGGTTATGGAAAAAGAGGCATAGTGACGCAATCGTGATGCATATTCTTCAACACCTTCGGCGAGGAACCTGTCTTTTATCTTTCCTAGGAACAGCAATTGGTGTTTCATGGTAAAATTGCAGTGTGACAGGTTCAGCAGGAGAAATCATCGGTTTTCAATATTTCTTGGAGAATTTCAGAGAATTGCCGGTAAGACATGCTAGTATTCACACCGGGACAGGAATCGGCAATGGCTGAGAAATTGTTTTCATCGGAGAGAATTGAGGGATGGAGGGGCCATTGGGCGCATCGCCATGGCCGGCCATCATGAACCTTACAACCTTGGTCATAAAAAATACAATGGCCATCGACCGTCTTCATCTGCACCGTGTTGCCGGTAATACGCCAGAACATTTTGCGAACATCCTCCTCCGGCATATCCAGAGCCTCCACCATGCGCTGCCGGTCATCTTCACTTAATGATACGGTGGTATTGCCATGACAACAGGCGCCGCAACGTCGACAGGAAAAAATCCGGGAAACTAAAGACATGAAAAAAACCTCGGTAGAGAAAACACTGCCGTGATTCGCGGGGGAACAAGCCCGGGCGCTTAATCAAAAAGATAAACATACACCGTTCAGGGGCGATTCACATTAAAAAGAGACCAACAGACATGCCGTGGGTGCAGCGGAAGGAGGTTTTCGTCAGGCATTGCCGATGACATCTTCATAGGTCGCAATGTCTATACCATATTGCATTGCCGCCGCCTTCCACTTGAACTCATCGGGGCTATGAAAGATGATCGCATCGTTTGCCGGAACACTCAGCCAGCCATTTTCCATCAGTTCATGCTCCAATTGACCGGGGCCCCAGCCGGTATAGCCAAGGATAAAGAGGTAGTTTTTTGGACCACGCCCCAGGGCGATATCCTCCAGAACTCTGGTTTCACGGGTGAGCGACACCGTATCACTGATATCCAGTCGATGTTCCGCAACATATTCTGAAAGATAAAGAATAAAAGCCGACTCCAACTCCACCGGTCCCCCGATATACACTGGTGGCAACTCGTCCTGCGGAATGGGTAGATTGGCACCACGAAGTATTTCAGCCAGAGAAAAGGCCATATTGGGTTGATTAATGGCCACCCCCATAGCCCCTTCATCGTTATGGGCACAAATATAGATGACATGCTCTTCAAACCGCGGATCAGGCATCTGCGGGGTCGAGACCAAAAAGGTGCCGGCCAGAGAATTTGTGCCAACGTGTGATTGTTCCTTCATAGCCAGCCCATCCTTCTATAAAAAAATTCTGCTGCAAAAGCACATACAGCGGAAGATACACGTCTGCTCCTCGACTCTTGACTGATCATGTGTCTCTTATTAGAGATTCTATCAGACTCATGAGCGCTCCGTCAAGGTTTCGTCCTCGTTCTTCCATCCTGATAAAGAACAATGGATTGTGTACAGGAGATTGGTCATGACAAATCCTTCGGTATGTCATACTATGGGTAGGAGTGTAAGCAAAGTATAAGTTTTTTTACCATAGCCATCTTCCCTCGGGGACTGCAATGAAGAGCGATTTAGAAAAAATAATAACCTGTGATCATCACGATCCCTTCCATTATCTCGGTGGCCATTTTGATGAACCGGAGGTTGGCAGTGTAACGCTCCGTACCTTTCAACCTCATGCTCTGGAGGTTAGGCTCTTGCACTCCGGTGTGTCGATACCGATGACCAAAAGTTCTCAGGAAGGGTTGTTCGAAATAGTGCTCGCTGTTGGCGAACTGGACGATCCCCTCCTTGATCCATTTTCCTATCGTTATGAAATCCATTTTTACAGCGGTGTGGTGATGGCCACCAATGATCCCTATCGCTTTCCGGTACTCCTTGGTGAACAGGATCTTTTTCTCTTTAACGCCGGAAGAAACTACAAACTGTATGACCACTTGGGTGCCCATCCAACAACATGCCACAATATCACCGGAACGGTTTTTCGAACATGGGCCCCCAATGCTCGTTCAGTTTCAATCATCGGCAATTTCAATGGCTGGGACGGACGGGTTCATCCGCTGCGTTCCCTCGGCGCATCGGGAATCTGGGAACTTTTCCTGCCGCACCTGCAGCAGGAGGAAATTTATAAATTTCATATAAAAACTCAACACGGCGATATTCTGGAAAAATCTGATCCATTTCAATTTTACGGGGAACTGCGACCAAAATCGGGATCCGTTGTCAGGTCAATCAATACCTACGCTTGGCATGACAAAGAATGGCAGGAGGCTAGAAGAACTACCGCACCTTATGATCGGCCCATGTCAATTTATGAGGTGCACCCCGGTTCCTGGCGGAGAGATCCAAGTAATCCCGAGAGATTCCTCACTTTTAATGAGCTTGCCGCCACCCTTATTCCCTATGTGAAACAGTTGGGATTCACTCATATCGAACTGATGCCGATCATGGAACATCCTCTGGATGAATCGTGGGGCTATCAGGTTACCGCACCGTACTCCATGACCAGCAGATATGGTACGCCTGAGGACTTTATGTTCTTTGTCGACACCTGTCACCAGAATGGCTTGGCAGTCATTCTCGACTGGGTCCCGGCCCATTTCCCGAAAGACGCACATAGTCTTGGCAAATTCGATGGATCGGCTCTCTATGAACACGAGGACCACCGCCGCGGCTCACACCCTGAGTGGGGAACATATATCTACAACTACGGCCGCAATGAGGTGAGCAATTATCTCATCGCCAATGCCTTGTTTTGGATCGATAAATATCATATCGACGGGCTCCGGGTCGATGCCGTGGCGTCGATGATCTATCTTGATTATTCTCGAAAAGATGGAGAATGGCTGCCTAATTGCTATGGTGGCAAAGAGAACCTTGAGGCTATCGAATTCCTCCGTCACCTCAATGCCATTGTCTACCAATTATTTCCCAATACTCTTTTGATCGCCGAAGAATCGACAAGTTTCTACGGTGTTTCCAAACCGACCAACCATGGCGGTCTCGGTTTTGGATTTAAATGGAACATGGGGTGGATGAACGACATCCTTAATTATTTTTCCAAAGATCCTTTTTTCCGTAAATATCATCATAACAGCCTTACCTTTTCGATCATGTACGCCTTTTCGGAGAATTTCATTCTGCCGCTTTCCCACGATGAAGTAGTGCATGGCAAAAAGTCGCTGATCGACAAAATGCCCGGAGATCTCTGGCAGAAGTTTGCCAACCTTCGTTTGCTGTTGCTGACAATGTGGATGCACCCCGGCAAGAAGCTCCTTTTTATGGGCGGGGAATTTGCTCAATGGTCGGAATGGTATTGCAAGCAGAGCCTTGACTGGCACCTGCTGGAGGAAAGTGAATATCACCGCCAATTGCAGTCCTTCGTCGGCGATCTGAACAGGTTCTACACGGCACATCGGGCATTGTGGGAACGGGATTTTGATGGAGCAGGTTTCTCCTGGCTGGATTTGGAAGATCGAAACAATTCCATCATCTCCTTTGCCAGATTCGGTAAAAACCGCAGAGAGCAGCTGGTTGGTGTTTTTAACTACACTCCACAGGTCTTCTCCGATTATAAAATCGGTTTGCCGGACGCATGTCGGTATAAGGAGATTTTTTGTTCGGATGATCACCGATACGGCGGTTCGGAGGGGAGTGATAAAACAATCTATCAACCGGTTGCCGAGCCCTATGCACAGGCACCGTACCATACAAGAATAACCATACCGCCGCTGGCTGGGGTCGTTTTAGCACCAATCAACGATTAAACCGGAAAGAAGGATACAAGGGAGATTGCCATGCCAAAGACCACTATTCATCCACCCGGGGATAAAATGAAGAAGGCCATCCAGGAATTGTCCGAGCTTCTGACTTGCAAACCGGAGAAAAAACGTCATCAACTCCTGGAGCAAGTGGCCATGAAGTTTGATCTCTCACCTAATGAATTCGCTTTTCTGGAACGTCACTTTAATGAGCAATGAGGTGTTGGTTACACCCTCACCGTGAAGTAATTGGAGAGAATGAGCTTCTCTCGCGTATGAGTTCGTGATAAAATGTCAAGGTCTGTTCACACATCGCCTGAGCAGTAAAGTTTTCAGAAACCCGGCGCTTACCATTTTCGCCAAGGGTACGCAGTTTTTCGCAATCCATGGCTAACGCTTCATCGATTGCCGCAGCCAGCCCTTTAGAATCGGAAGGCTCCACCAGCCAGCCGTTCTCCCCGGACACGACAGTCTCAAGGCTCCCTCCATGGGCAGTAGCAATAACCGGTTTGCCCATGGCCATCGCCTCTACGGTTGTTCGTCCAAAGGCTTCAGGTTCGAGTGAAGATGTTGACAGCACTATATCCGCCAAAAGAAATGCTGCCGGCATGTCGTTGCAATGGCCAACCAGTTGCACTCTTCCCACAAGATTATTTTTCTCGATAAAGCCGTTGAGTTCGGCAGTATAACCAGGGTTATCTCTGGTGTCGCCGACGAGCACCGCCTGATAGTCAGTGCGTTTGACATGGAGCAGGCTTTGCAAGAAAAATTCCTGGCCCTTCAGCCTCGTCAAACGTCCGGGCAACATCAGTACGGGTTTCTCTTTGTCTATCCGCCAGGCTTCTCTTAATACCTCTACCCGTTCTGGAGTAACCAATACCGGGTCGAAAGATTCTGCATCGACTCCGCGAAATACCAGACGAACATTGTCTTTGCGCCGGTATTTTTCAAAAATATGCTTTTTAATGCTTTCCGATACGGCAATAACTCCGTCGCCCTTGGTCATGATCGCACTATAGGCATTTATCGAATAGAAACCGTGAAATGTCGTCACCAGTATAGGTCGCTCATTTTTGGGCAGAGAAAGCCAGGCCACATAACCTATCCATGCCGGCATTCTCGAACGAAGGTGGAGTACGCTGACCCTGCTTTTTTTAATCAACCTGCGCAAAGGCCAGATATGCAAGAGAGCAGCGGGGCTTTTGGAACCGATGTTTTTTTGGAAATGAGAGCTACCATCCTGCTCTAGTTGTTTTACCAGCATTCCCCCTCCAGAGGCGACAATCGATTTGTGACCGTTTCTTACGAGATAACGACCCATTTCCACAGTCCCCCGTTCTACACCGCCACTATTCAGCTCGGGCACTAACTGCAAAACTGTCAGGGTTTCAAACCGCCGTTGTCTCTGTCGGGCATCATGGACCTCCTGGTAGAGGGCTAAGGTTTTTTCACACATGGCCTTGGCGGTGAACCGTTCATTGACCCACGCACGTGCCTGAGAACCAAGGACCCTCGCGTATTCGAGATTGTCAAGAGCCTCGGTAATGGCTATGGCCATGGATGCCGGGTCAAGTGGCGGCACCAGCCAGCCTGTTTTACCGGGAAGCACAGTTTCAAGGCTTCCGCCATGCGCCGTGGCAATGACCGGTTTACCCATCGCCATCGCCTCAATGGCCACCTTGCCGAAGGCCTCGGGTTGGGTGGAAGAGGCTGAGACAACTACATCGGCAAGCAGGAGTGCCGCCGGCATATCGGTGCAATGACCGACAAGCATAATTTTGTTCTGCAATTCATGAAAATTGATCTGTTCTGTGAGTTTCCGGGTGAAGGAGGGATTTTCTTCGGTATCACCGATCAACAAAGCGATAAATTGTTGATCTTTGATGCGTGCGAGGCTTTCAATGAGCAGATCCTGTCCTTTCCACTGGGTAAGTCGGCCTGGCAGAACGATGATCGGTGTGCCATTATGTTGGGGGAGCCATTTTTCCCGCAGCACGTGAATACGCTCGGGGGAAACGACATCCGGCGAAAAATCCCGGACATCGAATCCGCCATGAATAAGGCGGATTCGATTTTCATCTATCTTATAGTTATCAATGATATGCTGCTTGATGGTCTCGGAAACCGCAGCGACCTTCTCGCCCTTGGTCATTATTCGCGAGTATGAATTGACCGAATAAAACCCATGGAACGTGGTAATAAGGGAAGGTTTGTCATTTTCGGGCAATAGATTCCAGGCAAGATAGCTGATCCAGGCCGGCAATCTGGATCGGAGGTGAAGAATATCCACCCTTTCGTCCTGCAGATATTTCCGAAGTTTTGCGACGTACTGCAGACAACGCAGGCTTTTTTCGCCGATATGCGGCCAAAGAACGTGAGTGCAACCATTTTTTTCCAGCTGCGGCACCATACGCCCACCTCCGGAGACTACCACGGATCGGTGGCCATTTCGTGCCAAGAATATTGCAAGATCGAGAGTTTCACCTTCAACACCACCCTCATCAAGTTCAGGGAGCACCTGAACGACAGTCAGTTTTTCGGCCACCATATCTGTAAAATCCGTTCAGCGCAGCGCTGCGCTTCGTTAAGTTCAATATTCTCACGCCAGGTGGCACTGCCCTGTTCCCAGGAAGAAAAAGAGACCACAAGCCTTTTTTTCAATAACAGATCCTCGTTTTTTTTAAACTTGCAGTTTTCTTTTTTCCATTGCAGAGGGATGATGCCAACTTTGCAGCCGGCGGTCAATGCCTCGTAGATCATAGAAATCGAATCGGCAGTAACCCACACGACACTACTCGTATCGTATTGCTTCTCAATCCAACCCGGTTGTGTCTCTTTATAGTCAAAAAAAGTGACATTGACGAAATCGACTGCAACTTCCTGCATGAGTTCGACAGTATCCCGTGGAGTGCGTGGAGAGGAAGAGATAGTCCAGTGTATTGTGGTAGTTTCCTGGACAATTTGCCTGACCATACCGGCAATTTTTGTCGATTGCCACTGGTGACTTTTTAAATCGATCCCACCAAGAAGGATGAGACCGCAGTTATCCTGATGTATACCTTTGTCGCGTGAGCAATTCGGTGCGCCGGTGGTATGGACAATATTATGCTGTTCCTTTAATCCATCGTGTTCAGGCACAAAACAAAGATCAAAACGGCTACGGATGAAAAATGGCGGAGACATGCAGGTAACAATAGGAATCCCATACCTTTTTTTGAAGAGCAACAAAGGGAGATGGGTTCGACTGCCGGTTCCGAGAAGGAGATCGGCATCGTCAAGATGTGGATGGGACCACCCTTGGCCCGGCAGGAAAAGCAGAACAAGTTGCCTGAGTGCCTCTAGAGGCGTAGCCGGTTGTATGACAATTTCCCTGACTTCCACCTCGACGTAGGCTGCCAACGCCTGAAGGAGACCTTTGGTTTGTTTCTCATGGCCGGGTCTCCCGTCGAGGAGCGAAACAACACAGAGCCTGTTTTTCCTGACGTATGGCATAAGAATTCGAGAAAAAGGCGCCTTCTTGTTCAACACACTACAGACGTTCTGGAACAGAAACGTTCGGCGGATGAGCACCGGCGGGTGGTGGTCTGCGCACCCCTCCACCGGCTAGTTTGACAATGATTTGATTCGATTTTTGCAGTCGTCTTGTCATGGTTTTGAAAAGATGCCTGGAGACATCAGGATACTTATCAATAATTTCTTCAAGTTTATCACCTGGAAAGCGCTTCACCGTCGATCTTCCTTGGGAGATGATCGAGGCCGTACGTTGTTCTCCGGTTATCGACGCCATCTCCCCGAAGTATTCGCCGGGTTCGGTGAGTTCGGCAATTTTCTTCCCCCCTTTGACAACCGTCAGCGCGCCGCGAATGAGCTTGAAAAAGTCGATATCCTTGTTGCCTTCCCGAATGATTACATCGCCATCTTCATAATTTTCCTGATCGGGATTGACCAGATAGGCTGGAAGACTTTCCCGGTGTGCCACTGTCCGGCGCAGGGCCTCCTCGACGCTGGTTATCCCTGCTTTAACCTTCTTCAGAGCGGCATCACGCAGCGGTGTCATGCCTTCCTGAACGGCGATTTTGCGCAGCTGATCCTCCGGCACTTCGGCACTGATTGCTTTGGCGACTTCATCGGTTATTTCCATCAGTTCGAAGAAACCGACACGTCCTTTGTAGCCAAGCCCGTTACATTCCTGGCAGCCGTTTGGTCCGTAAAGAGTCAGATCATTGATTTCATTTTCATGAAAACCGATTTTCAAGAGTTCGGCCGGTTCATATTGAATGATTTTCTTACAATTGCTGCAAAGCTTCCGCCCCAATCTCTGGGAAAGCACCATGGTAACCGAGGAGGCAAGCATGTAAGGTGGAATGCCAATATCGACGAGGCGGCCAATGGTCGCCGCACTGTCGTTGGTATGCAGGGTAGAAAAAACCAGGTGGCCGGTCATGGCAGCCTTGATGGCAATCTCCGCCGTATCGATATCACGAATCTCGCCGACCATGATAATATCGGGATCCTGACGGAGAAAAGCCTTCAGGGCAGCGGCGAAGGTCATGCCGATCTCTTTATGAACGTTGACCTGATTGATCCCTTTGAAGTTGAATTCCACCGGATCCTCGGCGGTGAGGATTTTGATATCCTCACTGTTCATCGAGTTCAGGGCGGAATACAGAGTAACCGTCTTCCCCGATCCGGTCGGACCGGTAACCAGCAGCAATCCCTGCGGGCGATTGAGACATCTCTTCAGCATCTCAAAGGTCTGTTCCTCAAAACCGAGTCTAGTCAGGTCAACATCCAGCGAGGCTTTATCAAGAATACGTAAGACCACCGATTCGCCAAACAGGGTGGGTAGCGAAGAAACGCGGAAATCCACGGAGCGGTTTTTGCCCATGCGCATCTTGATACGTCCGTCTTGCGGCACACGGCGCTCGGTGATATCGAGCCCCGAAAGAATTTTTAACCTGGCGACCAGGGCATTTTTGATGGTCAGGGGCAGATTCATCGATTTAAACAACGAACCGTCTTTTCGATAACGAACCTGCATGGTCTTCTCATAGGGCTCGACATGGATGTCGGATATCCCATCCTGAACAGCCTTGATCAGGATGCCATTCACCAGCTTTATGATCGGGGCGTCGGAAGCGGCAAATTGTTCGCCTATGTCGTCGCCGGAATCCCCTTCAATTTCAAAATCATCGGCGGCCTCGGCAACGATCGATCCAAAGTCATCGACCTGGGTGACATCCATTTCCCCGGAGGTTTCCTCAACATGGCCAAGAAAGGATTTCGCCTCCTCAGCATCAATGCCGTAATATTTCTGGTAGGCCTCGACAATATCGGCTTCGGTGGAAACGCAAACAGAGAGTTCCTTGTTTACCAGATTCTGCAACTCCTCCACCGCCGTCGCATCGGAGGGCTCGGACATGGTGATTTGCAAGGTGTTGCCGGCCATTCGCAGAGGAAAGGCTAAATACTTTTTTGCTTCACTGTAAGGGAGAAGTTTGAGAGCGTCTTTTGATGGCGGCTCGTTTTTAATGACGACCGCCGGATAGTTGTGCTGTCGGCTAAGAAAATTAACGACGGTATTTTCATCAATGTACTCAAGCTGCCGCAAAATTGTGCTCAAGCGGCCACCGCTTTTCTGGAGAATTTTTTTGGCGGTTTCCAGCTGACTAGGTGTTATATACCCTGCCTTACTCAACAATTCGCCGATCTTCACCTTTCCTGCGCCGGATTGATCCTTGACAGTCTTTTTCATCGAAGACTTGCGCTGCGAATCGTCACTTCTTAAAGCCATAAATACCTTCTTTTCATCTCTTGTTGAAGAGGGATCATTATTTCCCGCATGGACGGTTCCGCGGCCGAGGATGTTCTTAAGGCAAAGATATGCCGCCACTCAACAAGGTTGCAAAAAACAATAATCTCGGTCTTGCAGGAATTGGGGAGTACGGTTCTGGCCGCCTGGGGGCTGACCGTCTGGAGAAGCTTGAGATAAGTTGCTTCGGCCTGTTCCATAGCTTCCTGCCAAAGCTGAAACTCTAGACTTTCCTCCTTGAAAAACATCGGTTTGATAAAGGTCACCTGGTTATCAAACTTGTCTTCACTATAGCGACAATAGCGTTGACTCTCCTGTAGAAAAGAACACAGGCGGTGCCTTACCAACTCGTGGGTAACGGCACGATTGACAATAAATTTGACGCTGACAAAACGGTGGCGTAAACGAAGATTTTCAGGCAACGCATCCACCTCCGAAAGGCTCAGTTTGGTAATTTTGATGCTCTCATCCCTTGGCAAAACCTGCTGCGGGTCCAATATCTGTTCGAATAAGTAGGGAAAGCTCTGGCCTAGCACGAGGAGAAGGTCATTTGTCAGCTGATTTCCAGGTTGGGAGAGATAGAGCTCTTTCAAGGCGCGCATCGAACCGGTGAGCAGCGCCCCTTCCGGCAGTTTGTCGATCACAAGATGCTTCGGCTGGCAGTCGAGCAACTCCTGGATTCGCTGCAGCCGGCATGTCACGCGAAATGACAGCACCGCCATCTCCAAAACGGAATTATGGCCATGAGCCGCTATTTTGGCAACAAAAGGGATTGCCGAATCATCGGTGATTTTATCTTCGCTTTTGTAGCACACCCGGCCGCATGCCTCCAGTCGCATGGCCACGGTAGCACTATCCAACTCGTCTTGGATCTGAAAGAAAGGCTCTATTATTTTCATTCCACTATCCTTTCCAGAATGGTGACAATTTACGTAACGATTCGATAATTATCGGCATTTTTTCGATCACCACATCGACCTCTTCAACGGTGTTATAAACACTTAAAGAAAAACGAATGGATCCATGGGCTGCGGTAAATGGCACCCCCATGGCCCTTAGCACGTGGGACGGCTCCAGCGAACCGGAGGTGCAGGCTGATCCCGAAGATGCACAAATTCCATGCTGATTCATATGCAGGAGAATTGCTTCACCCTCGACATATTCAAAACTGATATTTGCGGTGTTTGGCAACCGTTCGGTCTTGTGGCCATTGAGTATGGATTTTGGGATGATGGCCAGCAATTTATCCTCCAGCCTGTCGCGCAGTTGTTTTACCCGACTGTTTTCCTCGAACATCTTTTCGGCAGCCAATTCGCAGGCCCGACCCAGTCCAACGATTGATGCGACATTTTCAGTGCCCCCCCGGCGACCGATCTCCTGGTGGCCACCGGCCATAAACGGCACAAAAAGGGTGCCTCTCTTTATATAGAGAACCCCTACCCCCTTCGGGGCGTGGAGCTTGTGACCGGACAAGGAAAGGAAATCGATATCCAAGCTCTTTAAATCTATGATTATCTTGCCTACCGCCTGAACCGCGTCGGTATGAAAGAATATCCCCCTCTGTTTGGCCAATCTGGCCATTTCGGCAATAGGGAAAATAACTCCAGTTTCGTTATTGGCCCACATGGCGCTGACAATGGCAGTGTCATCAGTCAGTGCTGCCTCGTATTCGGCCATATCCAGCATGCCCTCGGCATCGACCTTCAGCCGTGTCACCCGGTATTTATGACCGGTAACCGTTTCAAGATTTTCACAAAGGTTTTTTACCGCCGGATGCTCGACCCTGGTGGTGATAATATGTCTTTTTTCCGGGTAGGTTCTGAGCGCGGAAAGAATGGCGGTAGAATCGCTCTCCGTTCCACAACTGGTAAAGGTTATCTCCCCGGGTTCCGCACCCAGTAATCCTGCCACCTTGGCTCGGGCGGTTTTTATGGCCTGTCCCACCTGCCCACCGAAGGTATGCATACTCGACGGGTTACCATAGGACTCGGTGAGAAAGGGCATCATTGCCTCAACCACCTCGGGGGCAATCCGGGTGGTGGCATTATTGTCCATGTAAATGACTTTAGGATTTGCAGCAGCCATTAATTGTTCTCCTCAACTATCAGACTGGCCAAAACCAGTTCCCGTAGTTTCTTCTCAACATATTCCTTGATGGTGGTTTGCGATTTACTGCAGCTTTTGCATGCCCCACGAAGCGAAACAATGACAAAGTCACCATCGACATCGATAAGTTCGATATCGCCGCCGTCTTTTTTCAAGCCCGGTCTGATCTCCCGTTCAAGGACCTCTTCGATTTTTTTGATCTTCTGCAAGGCGGTCATTCTTTTCGGGGTGGCATGGGGTATAGCTATTTCCGATTTGCCGCTCACCGTGTCGTGTAGGATTTTTCGCAGTTTATCCTCACATTTCCCGCAACCGCCTCCGGCCTTAGTGAAGTTGGTGATCTCTTCGACCGACCGCAGACTGGATTCTTTGATCGCCCTGATAATTTCTATATCGGTAACCCCGAAACATTCACAGACCACCTCTCCTTCCGCCATCGGCAGTTTGAGGCCGCGATAATCGGCAATCGCCGCCTCAAGCGCCTCCCGTCCCATGACCGAGCAGTGCATTTTTTCCTTTGGCAGCCCGCCAAGGGCTTGGGCGATATCTTCGTTGGTAATCTTTGCCGCTTCATCGACTGCCAGGCCCTTGACCATCTCGGTCAGAACGGAAGAGGAAGCGATGGCGCTGGCACATCCAAAAGTCTTAAATTTGGCATCGGTTATTATATCATTTTCATCAATCTTGAGAGTCAGCTTCAAAGCATCCCCGCACGCCAGCGAACCAACATCCCCAGTGCCGCTGGGCTTATCAATTTCCCCAACATTTTGAGGGGTCAGAAAATGCTGCTGAACCTTATCGGTATATTCCCACATGGTGTACTCCTGAAATAAATGATAATAAAAGTTTTTTTGTTACATGCTGACAATAATACCAGAATGGTAAATTGCAACGGCGAACATCAGTGACACGGCCGCTTTGCGCCACTTTCAATGAGAATAGGCAAAGAGCACAGGTATTATAAAATACCCGTCTCGACTAGCATGTTTTTCGCTGTCGTCACCAGGTCACTTGTCCCGGATGGGGTTCTCGATTCCACATAAAACCGCACCTTGGGCTCAGTTCCCGAGGGGCGAATCATCAGCCAGGAACCATCCTCGAAAACCATTTTCTGCCCGTCAATGGTGATGATTTCGGTAATACGTCTATCGGTTTCGCCGACCTTGACACTGCTCCCTTGGTGGTATTTGCTGAGTCCTGCCAAAAGCCGCAACAGTTCCTCGCCCTTGACACTCACCACCACCCCGTCGCGCTCCGGATAATAGGCACCGTATTTTGCTTCAATACTTCTCAGATAATCGCCAAGGTTCATGTTGGTTGTCAATATCATCTCGAGGGCCAGCAGGAGTCCGATATAGGCATCTTTTTCCGGAGTATGACCAATGGTCGATATACCGTCCGACTCTTCAAAATAGACAAGTGCCCGACCTATTACCGGTTTGAAATTTTTAAAACCGACACTTGGCTCATACAGCTCTTCACCGAAGGCTGCTGCAATGGCATTAGCGAGGTTGGAAGTCGCCACGGTTTTTGCCACCATTCCTGTTTTGCCCTTATATTCATGGAGAAAATGATAGGCCATGGCACCGAACTGGTTCATAGTGATTTCGGTCGTTCCGTCGGTAAAACGGATTCTATCGCCATCAGGATCGATTATTGCGCCAAGTTTCAGAACTGCTGTGTTTTTCTGCAGGGTTTTGACAACACTTCGCATATTGGCGGTGGAGGGTTCCGGGGCAACACCGCCAAAGGTTACATCGGCAGTATCGCGAAGGACAATGAGGGCCGAGCTGCTTGTGCGATGAAACAACTCCCGCACATGCAATCGGCTAGCCCCATGCACGCAGTCAACAGCTACGACCATATCGTCACGCTTAAGAAAGGATGCCACCGCTTGATCAAGATCGAGCCCGTGCACCGGTTTATTCTCCCGTACCAACTTTTTCCAGGCTAGCAAGCGAATCAAATGGCTGAACATGAGGATACATTCGCATCACTTCTGCCATTGATCCAAGCATATTTATGGGAGCGTAAGATTGCGCCACGAGTTTTTTTGCATTGGCGGTTATTTGTTCAGTTACCTGAGAGGCGGCAGGGCCGGCATCGGCTGCATTGAACTTGTAACCACCGTATTCGAGAGGATTATGTGAAGGGGTAAGATTGATTGAAAAAGCAGCGTGAAGCTTGAGAACCGCGGCGGACAGCACACCGGTTGTCGATTCGCCGGCATAATGAACGCGAAAGCCTTTTTCAGCAAGAATAGAGGCGACACTTGCCGCAAGAAGGGGGCCGGCGAATCTGTTGTCAAAGCCGAGAACACACCCTCTTTCCCGGGCCTCGGTCAAATCCTTAACCCCAAGTAAGTCGCATAATTGTGCTTCCGACGCCAAGTTTTCATACATTTGCACGATGGCAGCCGTCACCAGCGCCGTGGAGCAAACAAAAATATCCTTGCCCAGTTTGCCACGCCAGCCGGAGGTGCCAAACGAGATAGGCTCAACCGGTGCTTGGCGATTATCTCTGATTTCTTCAAAGAGATGCTGATAAGCAACCTCCAGGGGCTTTTGCCAAACATCCCCTGCAATGCCTTTTCTAGCCACAATTTCTTTGATCAGGCCAAGATAGTCACTGTGCATATGATCGTCGGGGACGATAAACCGAGCAAACAGATCAACAGAATTTTCGGAAGATATCATGAGTTTTTCTCCATGACGGAACGATTGGCAATTTTTGGGTTTGACGAACAGAAAAATCTCATTTTTCTGATTTTACAACCTTTTTCGCTTGGTCGATGAGCATGATCGGAATGTCGTCACGAATCTCATAGAGCAAAAAACATTTTTCACAGAGCAGTCCGTCCTCGCCTTGCAGCTGCAAGGCACCCTTGCATTGGGGACAGGCTAGAATTTCCAGCAGATCTTTACTTATCATCGTTTTCTACCTTATTTCTTGGAGAGATTTATTTTGAGTGCCGAGCGTTGTCAATAATGCTGTTTACAACAATCGAAATTGATATTTACCTGAAACCGATTATGATTGCATTGATAAATTCCATCAAGATCTTTCCAATTACTTCAGGCTTCAGGTACATAAATGAAACAACAAATCGGTTTTATCGGCGGCGGTCAGATGGCAGAAGCACTCATCAGAGGAATAATTGCTTCAGGTCTGTATCACAAAGGCAATATCCTTGTTTCTGAACCCAATGATTTTAGGCGAGAGCATCTGGAGGAAACCTATAAGGTCAAAACCTACCAGAATAATCACGCCATCTTTGAGAAAAGCAAAGTGGTTATCTTGGCCGTTAAACCCCAGACCATGAAAGCAGTACTGGAGAATTGCCGGGAATGTATTCAACCGCACCACATCCTTATCACCATCGCGGCCGGCCTGCCGATTTCCTTTTATATTAAGACAATCGGTAAGAAAGAAACAAAAATCATTCGCGTCATGCCCAATACCCCGGCCTTGGTTCTTGAGGGTGCCTCGGCGCTCAGCAAGAATGAAAATGTCAGTGACAAGGAATTGAGCATTGCCGAGGAGATTTTCCTGGCCGTTGGCGAGGTGGTCATCCTGGACGAGGTTCATCTCGATGCCGTTACCGGCCTCAGCGGTTCCGGCCCGGCATATGTATTTTCTTTTGTCGAGGCATTGGTTGACGCCGGCGTAAAATCGGGACTCACCCGGGTGATTTCCGAAAAATTGGCATTGCAGACCATCTCCGGATCGATAAAACTCCTCAGGGAAAGCGGCGAACATCCTGCCGCTCTGAGAGGAAAAGTAACTTCACCCGGGGGAACCGCCATCACCGCTCTGCATGTCCTGGAAAAAGTCGGATTCCACGGCATCATCATGGACATCGTCGAGTCGGCGGTCATTCGTTCAAGAGAACTGGGCAAACTCGAATGACCTATACACTGACCCCATTCAGGACCACGAAGAGGTTGAACATCCGCAATGCCGGTCTGATTACCAAGAAAGACGATCACCGACCAGATGAATATGCCGAAAAGCTTGCACATTGGTTGCAAGAGAAAGGAATTGGTGTTGTCGTCAATGACATCGATGCCGACCTCGACCTAATCGTCGTCCTGGGAGGCGATGGTACTCTCCTGCATATTGCCGAAACAGCCGCCCGACATTCCATACCGGTCCTCGGCATTAATATGGGTAACCTCGGATTTCTCACGGAACTCACAGAAAACGAGACATTTCTGGCACTTGAAAAAATTCTCACCGGTGACGTGACCATTGAAAACCGCCTGATGCTGAGAGCCCGTCTTCTTTCCGAGAACCAACAGACAGCTTACAGGTATGCGCTGAATGACGTAGTCATCGCTAAAAACGTGCTCGACCGGCTGCTCAATTTGCGGACGGTAGCCGATGGACAATACATTACCACCTACAGGGCCGACGGCCTTATTTTTTCTTCGCCCACCGGGTCGACGGCGTATAATCTGTCGGCCGGCGGGCCTTTGGTTTATCCAGGTCTTGCGACAATTACCGTGACCCCCATCTGCCCGTTTATGTTGAGCAGCAGACCGATAATTCTCCCGGCCGACAAGCGGATAAAAACCCGATATGAGGCCGGCAACAGGAGCGAACGAGCACAGGTCATCATCGATGGGCAACCCTTCTGGGAGATGAAAGACGGTGACGAACTGGAGATACAAACCGCCAAACATTTTCTCCAGCTGGTGGTTTCCTCAACTCGGGATTATTTTACAATTCTGCGTAACAAGCTCCACTGGGGATATCAGGAAAAGGAGGGTGGTGAGGTCGCCTGATTTTCGCTCAGATACCTTTCATCTTTTCTTTTTTATCTGGTATTTTTTCATCTTGTATTGCAGCAGACTCTTGGTTATCCCGAGTTTTTCGGCGGCTCTGGCTTGCACATAGTCGGTATCGCTGAGGGCTTGGGTGAGCATTTTTTTCTCGATGACATAGAGAACGTCGTTTAAACCGGCATCCTCCGGAAACATCAACCGCAGGTCGATCTCCTGCCCCAGGGGGCTCGGTTCTTCAGCGTACTGGATGTCCGGATGCACATCATCCGCTTCGATAAGGTCATTGCTGCAGAGAATTGCTGCTCGTTCAATGGTGTTTTCGAGTTCTCGGATATTTCCTTCCCAGGGAAGTTTCATCAGGAGCTTCAGGGCATCGGCCGAGATCTGCAGTTTTGGTTTCAGCAATTCTTTGCGGTATTTCTCAACAAAATATTCGGCCAAGAGCTGCATATCGTCCATTCTATCCCTGAGTGCCGGCAGACTGATGGGAATAACATTGAGCCGATAAAATAGATCTTCCCTGAATCTTCCGGCCGCCACTTCTTCGCGAAGATCTTTATTCGAAGCGCTGATGATGCGCACATCGACCTCGATGGTTTTCCCCCCGCCTACCCGCTCAAAAGTCTTTTCCTGAAGGATACGCAGCAGTTTCGATTGCAATGCCAAGGGAATTTCGCCAACCTCATCCAAAAAAATCGTTCCGGTATCAGCCAGTTCGAATCGCCCTTTGCGCATGACCACCGCCCCGGTAAAAGCCCCTTTTTCATGGCCGAACAGTTCGCTTTCCAAGAGGTTTTCCGAGAGCGCCGCACAATTGACGGCGATAAACGGCCGGGCCTCGCGCGGGCTGTTCACATGGATGGCTTTGGCCACCAACTCTTTTCCTGTGCCGCTTTCGCCGGTAACGAGCACCGAGGCATGGGTTGGAGCGACCTTTTCAATGAGTTGATATACTTGGATCATTTTCGGATTTTTGCCGACCATACCGGAAAAACCGCTCTTGCCCTTGATTTCATCGCGCAACCTTGTGTTTTCACGAATAAGGGAGTAATGCTGGGCAGCTTTTTTCAGGGTAATAATCAGCTCATCATTGGAAAATGGCTTGGCAAGATAATTGAACGCACCGGCCTGCATCGCTTGCACCGCCTTATCGACTTCGGCGAAAGCGGTGATAACAACGACCGGCAGATCCGGATTTTTTTCTTTGACCTTGTTGAGTAACTGCAGGCCGTTCATTCCGGGCATCTGCATATCGGTGACAACTATATCAAGATCAACCGCCTCGACAATCTTAAGACCAGCTGCACCGTCTACCGCCGTGAATACTTCAAACCCCTCATCTTTCAAGAGTTCGGAGAGGACAACGAGATAGTTCGGTTCGTCGTCAACAACAAGAATCGAATGCATAGTCATGATTTGTTCCTTTATTCAAGAGGGTTCCCTTCGGAGAAGTAACTGGTTTTTTCCATGCATCGCTTCATTTCTTCAAGGATATTCATGGGAACCGAACAGTTCCTGCCGCCGGCAAGCGTCGTGCCGGGCCGAATAGTGCCATGATAATCGCTTCCTCCGGTTACCAGAAGATTAAGTCTTTTGGCAATGGCAAGTAGCTTTTTTTTGAATTGGCGCGAATGTGTCGGGTAGTAAACCTCGACGCCATCAAGACCTGCTGCCCGCAGTTTACCAATGAGCGCGGTTACATCTTTTCCCGACTTCTCAATTTGTTGTGGATGGGCAAGAACCGCAAAGCCTCCTGCATTCTTTATTAATGCAATGGCTTCGTCGGCGTGCAACAGATCACGCGGGGCATAAGCCAAGCCACCTTTGGCAAGATACCTGCCAAAGGCCTCTTCCATGCTACTTACAGCGCCTTTGTGCATCAAAATCTGGGCGATATGCGGCCTGCCGCTTTGACCATGTCCCGAAGTTTCTTCCAGTTCCTGCAATTCTATATGTATGCCGAGACTGCCCAGGAGAGAAAGAATAATCTTATTCCTCTCCATTCGTCCCGCCTGAAGACGTCGAAGGACCAAGTGCAACGAGTTATCCGTGGGCCTGAAAAAGTATCCGAGCAGGTGCACGGTGCAATCTCCATATTTAATACTGAGCTCCAGTCCCGGAACAACCTCAACACCCGTTCGGTTGCCGGCACTCACCGCCTCCTCCACACCCTCTATCGTGTCATGATCGGTGATTGATATGGCGGAAAGCCGGAGCTTATGAGCATAGTTCACCAGTTCGGTTGGACTCATGCTGCCGTCTGAAAATGTCGAATGAACATGCAAATCGATTGTCATTGTTGAGAGAATACCCGATGAAAACACAATCCGACCCGACACAACAATGGTCGGCAAAACCTGATAACCCTTGCCTCTTATTCCTGATAGTATAACAACGATATTCCTGTAACAACAATATAGCTATGCAGAATCACATATTTTCCTTTACTTTTTCCAACTCTGTCCGATACAGTTTCGACTAATGAACCGTTCACCTCCAACGGAGAGACTCTATGCCTTCCTTGCTTTCTTATGTACTGGCCTTCCTCCTCATCAGCGGCTGCGCCAGCCGGATCCCGGAACCCATTGCTTACCCATACTCCCAGCAACAAAATATGGAAGCATCGTATCACTGGCAGGTATTAGCAGAAGATCTGGCCAATCGTATCAATAATGAGCTTATCATCACCGACAACATAAACAAAACCGTTTTCGTCAAGGAAACCTGCGGAAACGAGGGTTCACCTTGCACCCCTTCAGAAACCAGCAGTTTCAATGAGGCTTTTCGAGATTTGCTGATCACCAATCTTGTTGGTTTTGGTATTCCAACCAACCAACAAAAGGACGATGACACCCTGGAAATTCACTACAAAGTGCAGGTCGTTCGCCATAACAGCGAACGTCTCCGCACCCTTCAGCCGGGTCTACTGACCGGCCTTTCTGCGGCCATCGTTGTTTTACGAAATGCCCCGGCCGATCTTGTTACCCTCGCTGTCGGAACAGCGGTCGACGTGGCTAACGCCAACATGACCGGCAGTGGCCATTACGAAATTATTATTACAACATCAATGCTGATTAGTGGAAAGTATCTCTTTAGGGCCTCGGATATTTATTACATTAATGACAAAGATTTCTGGCACTACCAAACCAAAATGCCGCAATCGAAAACCATGAAACTTACCAGCCCGGAAACAATCAAACCTCAGAATCGGATCACGCCCTTGCCGGAAACCGTGCGACCCGCCCCCGAGAGCTCAACTCAAACCGCACCAGCCGACAAAAAAGAAATATAAAGGTCAAATAAATCATGAAATCCTGCAGCAGTATCAAGGTATGTAACCCCTTTCCTCAAACAGCAGTATGTTTTTTTTTAGTCCTGCTCTTACTGTTTGCAGCTGGCTGTTCGAGCTTCAATGGTACACGCTTTGACAGAGTTCTTGGCAAAGATACCGATCTCATCGCTTTTTCCTATCAAATTGCCGAAAACCTGGTGGACCGCTCCATGCCCCCACTTTTTCCCCACCATCCGGATATGCCGATCCTGGTTACCACCTTTGTCGATAATAACGACCTCACAAAGACCTCCAGCTTCGGCAGATTGCTTCAGGAACATATCGGCTCAAGAATCGTACAGCTTGGCTATAGTGTCCGTGAAATAAAACTCACCAGTACGATCAGCATTGAAGCGAAATCCGGAGAGACCGTACTCTCAAGGGACCTTACTAAAATCAGCGGAGAACTCCAGGCCCAGGCCATTCTCGCCGGCACTCTTTCCCGTTCCGACCGGATGCTGTACATTTCAGCAAGACTTATTCTTCCCGAGAATGGTAATATCATCGCCACAGACGATCATCAATTGTACATGGACGACAATCTTCTCGCCCTTTTTGGATTGCGCCACCAGGATGAAATTGACACACCGATTTCGGAACCGAAGCAACCTCTTCCTCTCACAGGATTTATCTGGTAATTCCATGTCCCTTCAAGGAAAGATTGCCCTCATCCCCGGCGCATCACGGCCCATTGGCCGAGCAATTGCCCGAAAATTTGCAAGACATGGTGCTGCCCTGGTGTTGCCGGTGCACGACTGGCCTGAATCAGTTGCCGAGATGGAAGATGAATTTCAAGCCGCCAACTTTGAATATTATTCCACGCTCGGTTGATCTGCGACGGGAAGAAGAAGTGGTGTCGCTAGCGGAAAGTATCAGAACTCGTTTTGGCTCCCTCAATTTTCTTATCAACAATATTGAGCGAGGAGGGATGCCTGTTGTACATGGCAGTTATGATCTGCCTCACAATAAGGACCAATGGGACCTAGAAATTGCAACAACCATGAAAGCCAAATGGCTCCTTTATCATCATTTATACCCGATTATGCGGAACCGTATCGGAGGTTCGGTAGTCAACATCTCATCCATCGCTGCAATAATCGGGCGCAGTGGTCCGGCTGCGGTCTTTTTCAGTGACGGCTACAGTTCGGCCAATCGAGCAATCCAATCCTTTACTGAAACCTGGGCCAAAGAGGCCGCACCTGCTGTTCGTGTCAATGAATTGATGCTTGGACTTGTTCAGCATAGACATGGCGAGGGCACTCGCGGCTGGGAATGCCTGTCGGAGCAAGAGAAAAAGGATCTGCACGCGACTATCCTCCTGCAACGCACAGGTTTGCCGGACGAAGTTGCTGCAGCCGTATATTTTTTGGCAGTGGAAGCCGGTTATATCACCGGAGCTGTGCTGCGAATGGACGGTGGATTTATCCTCGGCAATACCGGTGTGCCAATTATTCCCAACAGCATCTTGACTTGATTTTCACGCTGAACAGATCCCTCACTCTCCTGCCAAGCTAATGCGTTGCAAAGCTTCTTCAGCAAGTGTTGCAACGGTGACAATCCTTATGGTGTTATCGACAAACAAGTGCACTTCTCCGGAGTGATTGAGAAAACCTTTAATTTTCGCTGCCGCAAGACCCGCCCCCAGCCATCCTAAACACCAAATTGCCAAGCCGGCTACCTGGTGATCAGGAGAAGAGAGATAGGCAGCAATGTCGTCATAAACCTGTTTTGCCAACATCACCTTGCTATGCCCTTCACACAATCGGCCTATTCCCCAAAGCAGGCCCCTCTGCAGAAATGGATGTTCCAGATAATTACCATCCTGAAAGAGTTCATTGCCGTCCTTACGCATGTAAGAAACGAGCATATGCAAATATTCTTGCCGCAACAGGGCGCAGTGGAACATGATCTCGGCCATGGCCTCCGGGGCTCCCCAGCCAATCCCTCCGGACTCATCGTTCAGTGACCAGAGGAACCGTCGCATGACGATCCTCGACGATTCCGGGTCCTTGTCGGCCATGGTTGGAACTAATCGCCCAAAACCACAGACCGCATTCCACCGCACCTGTTCCAAGGGATTGCAGAGGGCCATAAAAAGGGGGTTGAGAAGAAGATGTGGCGGATGGTTGTCAAAGAAACGTAAAATTTCTTCAAAATCTGATTGCTCAAGAATTGCCAGCAGTTCATTCTTAATCAACCTTCTGCTCATAACCAATCTTATCACACGGCAAACTGACAGCTTTCATTTAAGCAAGAACAAAACAAGGCTAGTTGTTTCTGTCATCAAGACGTTTCATCCCTTCCATGAGCATGCCCATAAAACCACCAACAACATCTCGTCTTTTTTCATTCTCCGTCAACCCTTGACTGAATTTGAACCGCCCGCTATTCAAGGCCAAGATCTGATAAAAAGCCTCTTTACCGACCATCCCTTTGAATTCGGCGTAAACGAGTTCTCCTTCATTGAACATGATCACAGCCCGTTTTTCTTCAACCTCGATATTGAGTCGGCCCGTTTTCTGATTGACATTTATCATCTGGCACAATTCGACCAGAGAAATATCCGTGACTTGACCAACCATTCCGGAGGCCAATTCTTCAGCCCGCTGGATGTTCATTTTGGTGATTCTGCTGACCAGCAGTTTATAAAAGAATACCTGAAGAGTCGGAAAACGGGTGAGGATGTGACGGAAATTCTTATGATTCATTACCGCGACGAGACATGTTTCAGAAGCCATAATTGTAGTCGACACCCTTTCCCCTGAAAGCAAACTCATCTCACCAAAGACCTCTCCACGATCCAGTTCAGCGAGAGTTACACCGTGATCATCAATAACTTCAGCCTTGCCTGTGAGCAAGATGTACAGTCGATTACCCGGGTCACCTTTTTGGGTTATGGGAAACTGCCAAGGATATTCGATGAGTTCAAGCAGGGTTGACAGATCAAGTAAATCTTCATCGGATAAGGGAGAAAAAATATCTATTGATCGCAGCAGTCCGGCAAAACCGGCGGTTTCCTGGATCTTTTCCCGCCGCTCGGCGGCTGCCAGCAGTTTCATCTGCAGGGTAGCAAATTCCTTCTCTTTTTTATATTCAAAACGAATAAGTCCAACACAGCCACCACACTCGAATTTTGCTTTTGTAATGCTTCCCAGAGAATAATTTTCATAGCTGCTGTCGGCAGAAGCCAAGGCTATGAGCTCTCGTGCGAGGACAAGGCAGGTAGGTTTGCCGGCCGGCAGGGTCAGAATACCTTCACCTACCCTGAGCTCCTCCCGAACATTGTAGAGCGGGCAGTGATCTTCCTCGGTAATGATGAATATTCCATTGCGAAATTGCATACCGTTCCCCGCTCAATCCGATCGACCAAAAAGGAGATAAATAACCACCCCCATGGCTCCGGCCCCACCAAAAATTACCGGTAAGATCTTTTCAATCTGTATTTCACCTCTGACAATAAGTGTATCCATGTAAGGTGTTCCGGATACCCACCAAACGCCAACAAAAATAGCAACAATAACGATATCCTTCCATTTTTGTTTGACGATCATGTAGACAATCATCAGTCCAAAGGGGACATAAAACCATGGGTTGGTAAACAATCCGATGTAATCGACCCCTTTGATCTGTTCGTGCAGATGAGTTGATTCAAACCAGTCGTAGATCTTAGTCCAGATTTCCATACCATTTTCCTTTTAAAAATCCAGTTGTCAAACCAGTCAATGCATTCTGTGGTTATGCAATGCAGCCATTTTACTCTAAGTTAATTACGGCGGCATTACTTTTCACCCCTCTTGCCAATCAACTCGTTCCGCCATCATCATAAATTGTTTGCTTTTGTCACAAATTTTCAAGCTAAAGGTAGAAATATGGATTTAACAGAATAATAGATGTAAAATTTCCGACAGGCTCATAACGGATGGTGCCTGCAGTTCCGTTTTTAAACCACTTACGTAAACAAAAAGATGCAACAGAACAAAACCAATATTGTCCTAATTGGTATGCCTGGGTCCGGCAAGAGCACCGTTGGCGTGATTCTGGCAAAAATGCTTGCTAAATCTTACCTTGATACCGACATTCTCATTCAAAACCTGGAAAAAAGAACCTTACAGGAAATAGTCAACCAAGACGGGCACATGCTATTGCGAGCAAGAGAAGAACAAGTGCTGCTTGGCATCATCTGCAGCGATCATGTAATCGCCACTGGCGGCAGTGCGACGTACAGCGAGTCAGCAATGAATCACCTCAGACAACAGGGAGTTATTATCTTTCTCCATGCCGATCTTTCAACACTGCAGTCACGAGTGGGAAATTATGAAACCCGTGGCATAGCAAAACGGCCGGATCAGAGCTTTGAGGATCTTTTTAAGGAACGCCTCGCTCTCTATGAGAAGTATGCCGACACCACGGTTCTCAGCTCGAATCTTTCTCAGGACGAAGCCTGCAAAGTGATTATCGAATGGTTGAACATGCACCATCCACAGCTTGATGCGTTTTCAAATTGAGTCAACAAACTCTATTCAATAGAATAAAACGGAATGTAAGATAATGAAAACATTGGTTACCGGTTGTTCCGGTTTGATCGGCAATGCATTGATTGAATATCTCTTTCAAAAGGGACATTCCATCCAGTGTCTGAAACGCAACAAAGGATCTGAACAAAATCATTTCTGGGCAACCGAGGAGTTGCCGACCAATACGGATAACGTATTTGATGCCGTAGTCCACCTGGCTGGTGAAAACGTCGCGGAGGGACGGTGGACAGCTGTTCGTAAAGAAAGGATTCTCAATAGTCGAATTGAGGGTACCAGACAACTTATCGACTACATCGCCATGTTGGCGAATAAACCAAAGATCTTTTTATGCGCTTCGGCGATTGGCTTCTATGGTCACAGCATGGATCAAATATTCAACGAAGACAGCCCACTTGGTCAAGGCTTCCTGGCGGATGTCTGTCATCAGTGGGAAAAACAAACCAGTCGGTTGGCGGTAATGGGCATTCGCACAGTCAATCTTCGCTTTGGCATGGTTCTCAGCCCAAAAGGTGGGGCATTGCATAAAATGGTTTCCCCCTTCAAAGCACGTTTTGGTGGTGTGCTCGGCAACGGACAGCAATTTGTCAGCTGGATAAGTATTCGAGATTTGGTGGCAATAGTTGATTTTATAATCAAACAACCGCATATCAAAGGACCGGTGAATGTTGTCAGTCCCATTCCAACCAACAACCGTATTCTCACTGAAACCCTCGGCAGAGTTCTCAATCGGCCTACACTCATGAGAATTCCTGGATTCGTAGTGAAATTCCTGTTTGGGCAGATGGCTGAAGAAATGTTGCTTTGCAGTACCAGAGTGACGCCAAAAGTACTGCTCGAAGCGGATTACAACTTCCAAGATCAATCCCTCGAAGCAGTCCTCCGCTATTGCCTCGACCCAGACAGTGCAGCAAGATTTAACTAAAACTCAGAAACTCTTCCAGTTAACTTTTGCACCGCTTCCTCATAGCGCATTCTGGTTTTCTTGACGATTTCCTCCGGCAAGGATGGCGGCGGCGGGTTTTTATCCCAGGTGAGTGTCGAAAGATAATCGCGAAGATATTGTTTATCAAAACTCGGTTGCGATTGCCCCGGCAGATATTTTTCGACCGGCCAGAAGCGCGAAGAATCAGGAGTCAGCACCTCGTCTATCAGGATGAGTTTGCCATCTTTTTCGCCAAATTCAAATTTGGTATCGGCAATTATTATGCCCTTTGTCAAAGCATAGTCGGCGGCCTTCTTGTAGAGCGCATCACAGATGGCATTGATCTCGTGCGCCTTCTCTCTTCCTAGTAGTTTCTCGGCCTGTGCCAGAGAAATATTTTCGTCATGAGTACCAAGGGCTGCCTTGGTGGAAGGGGTGAAAAGAGGGTGAGGAAACTTTTCCGATTCCTTCATTCCCTGAGGCAACTGAAAGCCACACACCAACGGGTTGCTTTTGGTAAGCACTCCAGAACGATCCGGAAATGTACCCGCGGACTATGCATTCGATGAGCAGCGGCTGGGTCTTTTTAACCAGCATCGATCTTCCCGACAATTGTTCGGCGTAGGGATGGCAGATCTCCGGGTATTCATCGACAGCTGCGGTAATCAGATGATTTTCGACGATTCCCTCCAACAGGTTGAACCAGAAGAGGGAAAGTTGCGTCAGCACTGCACCCTTGCCGGGGATGGCCTCGTTCATGACGACATCATAGGCAGAGATACGGTCAGTGGCAACCATGAGGAGTTTGTCGGCATGTCCGGGGATCTCGTACATATCCCGAACTTTCCCCCGATGTTTGAGTACGAGATTGGGGAAATCTGTCGTTAATACCGGTTGGGTCATGTTGTCCTGCTCCTTGTAAAGATGGATGTTATAAAAAAGGTTAATTATCTGCTTTTTTCAAGGCCACAGCCGGATAGCGGCTGCAGGCCGGGTTTTCATAGGCCGTCAGTTCGGCAGTGAGGGAACCGATGAGGATTTTTGAGTTTATCATTACCGGCACGCGACATTCATCGTTGGTATACCAGATGACAGTATCACCTTTTTTGTCGTATAAGCCCTTAAAGGTCATTACCGGCATGATCTCCACGGTGGTTACCGGACCGATCAAGGTTTTATCGAAATACTTTGTCGAAATCGCATTCACCACCACCTCAACCCTTTTCTTATCTGCAAAGGTCGGCACTATAAATCCTCCGCCTATGGGGAACTCCATAAGCCTGCTGTTGAAAAAGGAGGAAAATTCGTTATTGGTTTCTCCATCAACCTGGAACAAACCTTCAAGTTTATTATTTTTTGTATATTTTATTTCGCCGGTTTCCTGGTTGAATTCGATGACCCGGTGGGCACGGTACCTATACCCTTCCTTCTGCCAGATTTCATAATGGTATGGCAAACGTTTCGGGCCCCGAACCCGGGTAACATGCAGATCTTTGATGGGATAGATGAGGTCGATTGCGGCATTCTTAGTTGTAACCGTCGCTCGTATTTCAAATTCATCACTGCCACCGGGCAATGCATTGATCTGGAGTTGTAATTCACCGATCTTTATCCCGCCGGTCCAGGATACATCGTATACGAGATTTTCCTTGCCTGAATAACCGGTGGCCAGCAGGTTAGGGTCAATTATGCCATAGTCCGGGTTTTTGTGATCGACGGCCGCTGCCGCATCGTCGGCATGAGCGGGTAGCGGTGGCAAGCCGATAAGAAGCACCAACACTGTCATCGGCAGCAGCGTCATTCGAATCACCTCTCCAAAGTCATGAGAGAGAGCCAAGTTGCGGCAAAAAGAGTAACACTGATGAAACCGTTCATCGAAAAAAAGGACGCATGAATTCTCGACAAATCCTCCGGCTTTACCAGCAGATGCTGATAGAGAAGCGCACCCGGCCGCGACAAACACTCCACCATAATAAAGACTATTCAAATGCGCCTGCCACCCGGTGAGGAGGAAAAAAATGAAGGCTAAAATATGAAAAAAACCGGCCAGTCGAAAGGCCTTTTCTTTACCCATCCGGGAAGGCAGTGAATACAAGCCGATTTTTTTGTCGAAATCAGCGTCCAGGCAGGCGTAGATGGTATCAAAACCGGCTACCCAGAATATTACACCCAGAGAAAGCATATATGGATAGCTATGCAAACTGCCTGCCACCGCAACCCAGCCGCCAAGCGGTGAAAAAGCCAGTGCTACGCCGAGAACCAGATGGCAGAGGAAGGTGAATCTCTTGGTAAGAGAATAGAACAGAGTCAAACCGAGAGCCAAAGGCGATAGTTGCAAGGTCAGGGAATTCAGCTGGAAACAGGAAAAGAAAAACAGCATTCCGGCCACTCCCACCAAAGCCCATGCTTCCCATGGCTTAACAACTCCGGCGGGAATCGCCCTCGCAGCAGTCCGTGGATTGCTTTGGTCAAATTTACGATCGACGATACGGTTAAAACCCATGGCACACGTTCTTGCCCCAATCATGGCAAGGATAACCCACAGGATAATCGGCCATTTCGGCATGCCCCGACCGGCAAGAATCGCACCGGTGAATGCAAACGGCATAGCGAAGATCGTCAGTTTAAACTGGATCATCTCCAGAAGGAGATTAATCTTTTTTAGTATTGATTCTGATCGCTCCATCGCTTTCTCTCGGGAATAGAAAGTCCCAGCTGATCTGCCAGACGCCAGGAATAGGTTTGCGCGGCTTCGACCAGGGTTTCCGGACGCAGATAATAACTTGGCATGGTGGGACAAATGACTGCACCCGCATCATGAACGGCCAACATATTTTTTAAATGAGTTCTGTTCAACGGCGTTTCCCGGACGGCCAAAACGACTCTCCGCCGCTCTTTGAGCATAACATCCGCTGCCCGGTGGATGAGATTGAGCGACAGCCCACCGGCAATAGCTGCCAACGACCCCATGGTACAAGGCAGGACAACCATTGCCGCGTAATCACTCGATCCCGAGGCTGGTGGAGCAGCGAGATCCTCCGGGTCGAACCAGAGAGAGACAGTCGGTAAATCTTCGGGGCTAAGCCCCTGTTCCATTCTCAAAACATTCCGACCGGAAGCGGAACATACGCCATGCACGAGTATATCCAGACCGGCAATGGTGTCCAAAAAGGAGGTGACAAAAAGCATCCCGCTTGCTCCGGTGACTCCGAGCAACAATTTTTTCTTTTCAGGCACCTTTTTCATTTTTATTCAACCCTCGCCCACACGCCAAGTGAGCCGATTCAAATACCCGTAAGGGCAGGAAACCCATTCATATGATCCGAAAAGGTATATCGTTGTCACCCTGAAGTATGGAGGTTTGAAAATATTTTCAAGGGCAAGGCATCATGCGCCACTTCCCCTCTTCGAATGAGAAAGCTGAAAAAGGTTTCTAGAGCCTTTCTTTTTTGGGCATTCAAATCATGTTCGATTGCTATGAGATATTCGTAGCACCTTTTTTCCGACATGGGAATACGTGACGCCGACAATTGGCATATCGCCTTAAGATCATTCTTCCCTTCATCACGACACCTGAGCAACTCCCGATGAATCGCATCAAGGGTCTCCGGATGCAATCTACAGAATTCTTCTCGAACGGCACAGATAGAGAAAACAAATGGCAATCCGGTTTCCCGTTTCCAAATATCACCAAGATCGAATTGATAAAGATACGTGGCTTTATCGACCAGGCGGAGAGCATCGTCGCCTATCGCCAGTAGAGCCTTATAGTCTTTGCCCTCGGCGGCCAAGGACATCGCCGCTGACATACTTGGGGCGGACGTGATAAAACTCCTCCAAGATTATTTTAACCAGACTGACGGAGGTTTCCGATTGAGAACTGAGGAGTATCGGTACGGCATCAAGATGTTCCATAGGAACATGAGAAAAGAGAAACACCGAACCGACGGGTCCATTGGCACTGATTGAAAGTCCTGAAAGTATCTTATACCTCTCCGGATGAGTTGCATATTCATAGCTCGACACAAAACCCATGTCGATATGTCCTTCAGCCAACTGTCTGTTTAAGACGGACGGGGCGGCTTCAATCACCTGCCAATTGTCATGGTGCACTGTGCTCAGCCATTTTTCGTGAATAGGAGCAGTGTTAAGGTATTTAACCATACCAATTCTGGTTATGATTTTATCGGATGCATTCATAGAAATATTTCCTGTACAATCAACCATGTATTAATGGTGCGTGGCAATCCAAGATTTCTTAGTGGTTTTGCCACCAGCTACAAGTTCTTGAACAACCCGGCTTATATCATTACAGCGAGAAAGAGCAGGTGATGATACATGCAATATTTGCGACCTTCTGCCTGGTGTCAAGCTTCCATAGTCTTCCTCTCGGTGAAGAGCTAGCGCCCCACCCCAGGTGGCCATGGCCAGAATCGATTCATATGCCACCGAAGGGTGTTCATCCGCCAACAGGCGCATCTCGCGCCAGAGGTCAATAGTCTCGTTGGAGGCGGGAGAATCGGTTCCCAGAGCCGGCAATATCCCGGCGGCAAGCATATTTTCGACAGGAGCCCTGCCAACACCGAGAAACCGATTACTTCCAGGACAGAGACAAATATGGGCACCTCGTTCGGCGATCATCTGCAGTTCCATATCTGCAACATGAACAGCATGGACCAACAGGGTATTTTCGTCAAGAATGCCTAAGTGATCAAAATAAAAAATAGTCCCGGCAAAGCCTTGCTCGGCAAAGGAAAAAGTATCATCCCAGCTGTTTCTCTTTTCGAGAAAATCCCGAAAACAACCAATGCCGGATCGAAGGAATTCAAGTTCGGCAGCGCACTCGGCGGTATGTACGGAAAAAAGATGACCAAGTTGTCGGCCTCTTCGTTTGGTATATACAAATAGGTCGGATACGGACGAGTAGGGAGCGTGAACGCAGACCGGGCAGCGGTCAGGAAGACCGGCTATTTTCTCCATTGCCGCCTGCAAGGCATGACGATTAGGGGCAAGAAATTCAACCATTCTGAGAATCTCAGGCCAGCCATCAACCTTTTGATCTGACAATTCCGGAAAAAATTCATTGCCGATGTCGGCCACGAGTGCCACTCCTGAATCGTATTGATCGCAGAGAACTGCGGAAAAAGCATCAACAACCTGAGAATGAGTTGTTGTTTCATCCTGCCGCTTAATAAGAAGTTGACAAATCCAGTCGGTGAACGTGTTTTCTGACGGTGGCGGGGCTATATTACTCAGGTGGGAAAGCTCCAGATGCATATGCGCGTTTACCAATCCGGGCATCAACACGGAATCATATCTACGTTCATTCATGGACGAGTATTTTTCAAGAATGTCCGATCTTTTGCCTACATCGATTATTCTTCCGTTACCAACGACCACACTGCCTTCGCTAATGACCGGTGTTGCCACGGGGACAACCCATTCGGCAGAAAGAATTTCCATGGTTATTCTTATAGTAATCCCGGGCCGGTATTTTCCGAACACGTCATTCAGTTTCTGGCCAAGGAGTCGGACAAACGTTTATCTGACCAGACTATAATTCATCAACCGTTGAGCCGGTTGAAATCCGGCATCGACAACAAGTTTTCGGATCTCTTGCTCAGAGAGCCGAAAACTCACCCCGGCGGCGGCAACTACATTTTCTTCTATCATCGTACTGCCGAAATCGTTGGCCCCGAACGACAGAGAAAGCTGCGCAACCTTGGGTCCTTGAGTGACCCATGAGGCTTGGATATTATCAAAATTATCGAGATATATTCTCGATAGTGCCAAAGTCCGCAGGTATCCGAATGCCGAAGTTTTTTTCGTCTCAATCAATGCGGAATTGCCCGGTTGAAATGGCCAGGGGATAAAAGCGGTAAACCCTCCAGTTCGATCCTGAAGTTGTCTGAGACGTCGCAGATGTTCAAGTCGCTCTTCCGGTGTCTCTACATGGCCGAACATCATCGTGGCGGTAGTTCGCAGTCCTTGGCCATGTGCCTCTTCCATAACCGCAATCCACTCGTCGGCAGTGCATTTACGTGGTGCTATGGCACTTCGCACCCGGTCGCTGAGAATTTCCGCCCCCCCTCCGGGAATGGAATCGAGGCCTGCAGCAATTAATCGGCGAAGAACTTCTTGTATCGATTTTCCTGATATATTGGCAAAATGGCAGATTTCCGGTGGCGAGAAGCCATGGATGTGGATCCCGGTGCTTTTCATGAACCGGACCATTTCTTCATAATACTCTAAGGGTTGCCCGGGATGCAAACCTCCCTGCAAAAGTATTTGGGTGCCTCCTAGGGCCTGAGTCTCGCGTATTTTTTCCGCCAGTTCGGCAAAGCTCAACAGGTAGCCGCCTTGTTCATCGGGGGTTTTGAAAAAAGCACAGAATTTACAAGCGGAGATACAAATGTCGGTATAATTAATATTCCTGTCAATTACATAGGTGACGATTCTGTCGGAGTGCGTGCGCCGGCAAACGGTATCGGCGAGGAAACCGAGCTGGAATAAATCTCCAGACAGTTCGAGTGTCAGATATTCGGCGTCGGTTATTCTTACTCCGGCAACGATCTTATTGTGAATGTCATCTAGCCGCATGCGAATCTTTACTCCCTCTCCAATCAGACATGGACTTCGATGACATTGTACAAGGTATCCCTTTGCACCGGGATACGGCCTGCCTCCTTGATAAGACGGATAAGGGTACGACTGCCGATAGCCTGAGCCGTTTCGGCACCAGCCATATGGGTTATGACCTCTTCCTTTACAGTACCATCCATGTCGTCTGCCCCAAAAGACAGGGCGATCTGGGCAATTTGCGGACCAATCATCACCCAATAGGCCTTGATATGCGGAAAATTATCGAGAAAGAGTCGAGCAACGGAAATATTTTTCAGATCATCAAGTCCAGTAGTTCTGGCAAGATCCGCCATAGCGGTGTTTTTTGGGTGAAAAGCCAGAGGAATAAAGGCAAGGAAACCATGGGTTTCATCCTGCGCATCTCTCAATGCTGTCAAATGTTCAAGCCGCTCCTCCAAGGTCTCAATGTGTCCATAAAGCATGGTGGCGTTGCTGTGAAGGCCTTGTCGGTGCGCAGTTTTTGCGACTTCCAGCCATTCATGGCCGGAAAGTTTTTTCTCGCAAGTCAGTTGGCGGATTCTCGGACTGAAAACCTCAGCCCCGCCACCGGGTAATGAACCCAAGCCTGCTTCCTTCAGTAGTTCGAGGGTCTCACTTACCGGTTTGCCGGCAAGTGCTGCAAGATGAGCAATTTCCACGCAGGTAAAGGCCTGGATATGGACCTGTGGGCGAACCTCTTTGATGCCGCGCAACAGCTCGATATAATAATCGAAAGGCAGTTCAGGGTGGATTCCGCCAACCATATGGATTTCGGAGATCGGTTCCGAGAGACGATCCCTGACCTTTTGCTTCACCTCTTCGACGGTCATCTGAAAAGCCAGATCGGAATCCTTCTCCCGGCCAAAGGCACAGAATTTACAAAGATTGGTGCAGATATTCGAGTAGTTGATGTGTTGATTATAAATAAAATAGGCATTATTTGCATGTAATCTATTTCTAACCAGATTGGCTAGATAGCCTATCGCCAGGATATCATGGCATTTATACAACTGCAAACCGTCGGCGAAAGACAGCCGTTCGTTATTCTCAACTTTTTCCAGAATACTCCCCAGCCCTGCATTATATATATAATTTTTCACAGCAAATTAAAAAACCGGATGATCGCGCCGGCAAAAGAGAGGATGTGTTGACGTCAATCGATGAAAAATTTCAATTTATCGCGGCGACTTGAATGACGCAATCTGTTCAAGGCCTTTTTTTCAATCTGCCGGATACGTTCCCGGGAGACATTGAAAAGCTTACCAATTTCTTCGAGTGTGTATTCCGCCTTTTCACCAATGCCAAAACGTAAGCGAATAATTTTTTCTTCACGTTCGCTCAGGGTCTCAAGAATATCGTTGACCCTGCCGGACAACTCTCTAGTCTGCACTGCATCGTAAGGAGACTGGGATTCCTGATTCTCAAGGAAATCGCCGAGGGTGGAATCATCATCGCCGACCGGTGTTTCAAGAGAAATTGGTTCGCGTGATGCTTCGAGAATAGAAAGGATCTTATCCATGGGCAAATTGGTTGCCTTGGAAATTTCCAGGGGGGTAGGTTCTCTGCCAAGTTCTTTAAAAAGGGCATAAAAAGCTTTGAAAAACTGACTTCTGAGTTCAAGAAAATGCACCGGTAAACGAATAGTTCTGGTTTTGTCGAGAATCGCTCGAGTAATGGCCTGGCGAATCCACCAGCTGGCATATGTGGAAAACTTATTGCCTTTGGTGTAGTCAAAGCGAAAAACAGCCCGCATCAATCCTAGATTTCCTTCCTGAATCAGATCGGCAAGGGTCAAGCCTTGATGCATATAACGCTTGGCAATGGATACCACCAATCGGAGATTCGCCCTGATCATGGTATCTTTGGCAACCTCTATGGAACGGCTATATGCTTCCAGTTTTGCCTGGAGTTCAAAAAGATCTCTGATTTCCGGATATTTTTTGGCGGCGCTCAGGATCGTATACCGCATGAAATTGAGCTGCTGCTTTTTTGGTTTGAGCGTCGGGTCACGTTTTTCCCAAAGATCGATGCGCTCACACAAAATCTGAACCTCTTTGGCCCCGGAATTGTCCTCTCGAATGGCACTTATAATCGACTCAAAACCTTGACGAATGGTTTTGCTATATTTTGCTTCTTCTTCCGGGGTCAAGAGATCAAATCGCCCCATTTCCCGAAGGTAGGTGGTGGTGGTTTCTTCCGCCTCATGACTGTCATCGTCGGCCAGAATGATGTCATCTTCTTGACCGCCGTCAGGCGCAGATTCATCAGTTTTTTCCCATACTTCTCCGGAAAGTGTCCTTTTCTCGCCGCTCTTTTCAACTGTGACTATCTCAATTGAATGGGCTCCGAGAAAATTGAAAATCGACTCTATCTCGTTAGGGTCTTTGATATCATCTGGTAATAATTCGTTTAAATCATCAAAGCTAATACAGCCTTCTTCCTTTCCAGCTTTGAGAAGGTTTTCTTTTAGTTCAGGCAGCACCAGTGACCACTCCATGTCTTGAATTTGAAGGACAATCTATTGTGCCTTGCAGGATGGCGTTTTTCAATAGTCTCAAGAGAACCAAATAGATGATTTTAAGGATCTTTTGGCAAAAAAAAAGCCGACGAGAAGGATCTCGTAAGCGTATAGTAGAGTTGAGAAGCGCATATAAGTACAGTATTTGTCAGCAAAAAGCAATTTATAAAATAAGCATGACAAAAGCGAATTTTCCTACCGTTCTCATTTTCGAACTTATACTATAGCAACAATAAAGTGATATTCAAGGTAGGTCGCAGCTTTTCTTGTTTCATCACTCCGACACCCGCCTAAGTTTCTACCCCTCGACCTAACAAGGATGATATCCTAACTATGATTAAAAAGCGCTCCAGCGGTATACTGGCCCATATTACCTCCCTCCCCTCGCCATTTGGAATCGGCGATATTGGCCCGTCAAGTTATGCATTTGTAGATTTTCTTGTTGACTGCGGGCAGAGTTACTGGCAGTTCCTGCCAACCGGAGCAACCAATCGATTTTTCGATAACTCGCCATACATGAGCACCTCGGCATTTGCCGGTTCTCCGCTGCTTATTTCTCCAGAGTTGCTATTCCAAGAAGGACTCCTTTCACGGTCAGATCTCAATAACAAACCTGTGTTTTCTCCATATTCCACCGAGTTCGACCATGTTCGGCAGTACAAAGGCAAACTGTTGGATCAGGCATTCCAGCAGTTTCAACCCGAGACTTGCCCCGAATATGCCAATTTCATAGAAAACACAGCATGGCTCGACGAATATGCCATTTTCATGACGCTTAAAGATCTCTATGGTAACATTCGGATGGTTTGACTGGCCACAGGAGTTCGCCACACGCAGGAGCCCATCTCTCCAGACGCTTCTCCAAAAACATGACGAAAGGATAAATTATTTCCGTTTTGAACAATTTGAATTTTTCCGACAATGGCAGCTCCTTCGCCAGTACGCTGCAAAGCAAGAGATTTATCTTATTGGTGACCTGCCTATTTATGTCAGCTACGATAGCGTCGATGTCTGGGCACATCAGGAAATTTTCTCTCTCGACAGGAATACGCTTCGTCCGACGAAAGTGTCAGGTGTCCCCCCCGACTATTTCAGCGAAACCGGTCAACGATGGGGCAATCCGCTTTACGAGTGGCAGAATAGCGATGCAGGTGTGCAAGACCAGCTGCTCAATTGGTGGCTTGCTCGGCTTTCGAACCTTTTTGATATGGTTGATATAACCCGCATTGATCATTTTCGCGGTTTTGAATCCTATTGGGCAATACCCGAAGGAAATGAAACAGCGATTGAAGGCGAGTGGCTGAAGGGCCCTGGCGCTGATTTTTTTAACAAAGTTGTTGAAAAGCTCGGGGCCCTGAATATCGTCGCCGAAGACCTCGGTATCATTACTCCTGAAGTTGAGATTCTCCGCGATGAACTCGGATTCCCCGGTATGAAAGTTCTGCAATTTGCCTTTGACGGCAATAAAGACAATAGTTTTTTACCCTGCAATTTCCAGTCTCCTCACTGTGTCGTCTATACTGGTACACATGACAATGACACGACTGTTGGCTGGTATTTGAGTGATAAAATCGACGACAATATTCGAGTAATGGTAAAAAACATGGCGAACAGGTCTCTCCACGATCAAAGCGGTATTCATAACGACCTGATGTATCTCGCCCAATCTTCCATTGCTATTCTATGTATTTTGCCCCTCCAGGATGTCCTGGGATTCGGCAACGACTGCAAAATGAATAGTCCAGGTGTAGCTCAAGGCAACTGGCGATGGCGTTGCGCTCAAGAATTTTTAACCCAGGAGGTTACAGAACGGATGAAAGCCACCACCAGCCTTTTTGGTCGTGGAAGAGATTCCAATATACCGCGGCCGTCAGAATGATTTTTTTTCACCATAATATCAAATCGACAAAAACAAATGATTGACAACAAAACCGAGGTCAGTTATAAAACGCCACCATTTGGCCCCATCGTCTAGTGGCCTAGGACACTGGCCTCTCACGCCGGCAACAGGGGTTCGAGTCCCCTTGGGGTCACCAAATTGTTGAATCAAGGGTTTGCGGGTTAATTTGCAAACCCTTTTTTTGTTGTCCCGTAGATACTCTTAGTCCCTGCCTCTTGGCCCGAAACTCCCCTTTTCTACATGCAGCATTTTTGCTCCGTAAAGTTTTTTATGCAGTTTCATTTGTTGAATAAAACGAAGGATCAACGGGCACCAGGATAACAACGGTGATTATGGTTCGTAAATTGCATTGTATGTAAATGCACTTCTATGAGTATCTTCTTGGTTTCTTTTTTTGCCCTCCCGGACCCTACGAAAAAAGTCAATCTAATCGGCGTTCGACAAGGAAATTCAAGGCGTTACCAATCCGATTCATAGATATTATTTCTTGTTGGAGCGTATTTGTAGTACGTAAGTCAAGTACAAACGATGTTACATAAAAGTATGTAATTCTTTTCAGGGAGGACTGATTAGGAAGAACGGAGATGACTCGATGGACACTGATACCTTAATTATTTTGATGATGTTGACTGCAGCCTTTTGTTGGTGGTTAATGTTACAATTTTGGGAGAGCAAAAAACTCGCCGAAGAAAACAAACGACAAACGAAGAACCAGTTGATGCGTGCCGAAAGAATAAAAAGATTGCTCAACAAACAGTGACGCAACCACTGCTTGCTCTTTCTTTTACTTCAAGATTACGATCTGATCCTTCCAGATTCCTCTTTATGAAACCTTAGTTGGACCAGATCGATGAAGTATCCTCCTTCCGCGAATTGTGCTATTGGGCGATGGGCTCACCAAACGGGTTGAGACGACCCGCCGCAGCCACATCCACCGTCACATACAGATTCGCCTGGGTTTTCCCCAAGATACCAGCGGAATCCTCAGACAATATAACCATACACGTTCTGTTGGGTTTGGTGAAAGCCAACATGGAATTTTTATAAGAGGCTTCGCCCACCAGTTTCCACTTATGGTTACGCATGGCGGCAATTAAATAATCGCGTAGAGAGCCGATCTGCACCCTGCCACTGTACACATGGATGCCGCCTTGGAAAGAATCTGTGCGCATCGCCATACTGAGCTCAGGATCAAGAACCATTTCAATCGGTAATTCGATGTCACCGTAGCTTTCGACCATTGTTGACACGGGAGATAATTCATCTTCTTTAATGGGCTGAGCGGTAGTGGATCGACCGGTGGAACAGCCGGACAACACGCTCAGCACGAGAAACAATGCGCATCCACAACCAATTTTTTTTACGACTGAATTCATCTGCATAATGTATACTCCTTTGTGGAAATTATTATATAAATAACCTTTCACTTCGCACTGAAAGTCCTCTCGAACTAAAATGAATTTGAAGGTAAATCCTGATTATTGAGGAAAAATGTAACAGATCAATAAGAAACAACTTTTTGCTTTATACCATACTCTTTCAAGAATTCGAACTGTTTTACACAATACAATTTTCCAGGAGCAATAAACTGTGAATGCCCGCCAACTCGAAAATGTTGTAATTACCAGTCTTCCCATTCGTCTCGGCCAGTTCCTCAAACTCGCCAACTTAGTTCAGGATGGATTTGAGGCGACTATGCGCATACAAAATGGTGAAGTAAAGGTCAACGGCGAGATAGAAACTCAACGAGGCAGAAAGCTCCAGTTGTCTGATGAGATCTCCTTTGACGGCAAAACGTGGCGCATCCAATGATCTCAAGCCGTAAGTAGTTCTATAACAGTTGGATATTAGAAAGTCTTCATCCTCATTACTGGTAAAGAGACAGCAGTAACCTGCAAATTTAAACGGATATATCGTTTTTCCAGCGCCTGAGAAACTCGATCAATATTCGCACACCAAAACCTGAAGGCCCTCCTGCTGGTATATATGTTTTTTCCGTGAAATTCCAAGCTGTTCCTGCTATGTCAATGTGAGCCCAAGATGTTTTTCCGACAAATTGATGCAAATATTCCGCCGCGGTAATGCAACCAGCCGGTTTACCCCCGGTGTTTTTTATATCGGCAATCTGGGATTTGATCTGTTTGAAATACATTTCACCCAGAGGTAATCGCCAAAGAGGTTCGCCACAGGCCTTGCCAGCCGCGAGGAGTTTGTCTGCCAATTGATCGTCGTTGCTTAAAAGGCCTGAATAGTGGTGACCAAGAGCAAAGATAACTGAGCCGGTAAGTGTCGCCAGATCTATGACACAAGCAGGTTGAAATTTTTCAATACCATAGGCAAGCGCGTCAGCGAGAATCAACCGGCCTTCTGCATCGGTACTTTCAATTTCAGAGGTAATTCCACCATAGTGGGTAATAATATCTCCGGGTTTGAGGGCTCCGCCACCAGCCATGTTATCCGTGGCCGGCACTATCGCCACCACCCCAATCCCGAGCTTTTCGCGAACGATGGTTTCCATCGCTGAGAGTACCGCGGCCCCCCCGCACATATCATACTTCATATCCATCATGCCCTGAGCCGGTTTGAGGCTGATTCCTCCGGAATCGAAGGTGAGTCCTTTACCTACCAGGAGAATGGTTTCCTTTTTCTTTTTTGGAACATATTCAAGAATAACTACTTTCGGTGGTTCCTCCGATCCTTTGTTGACAGCCAAGATTCCGCCCATACCGAGGTCAATCATATCTGTTTTTATCAAGAATTGTGCAATGCAGCGGAAGACTTTCGGTAAGCCCCATGGCATATTCTGCAAAGTGGCTGGGGGTCCAGCCATTGCCGGGTTCATGGGCCATGTCTCGGGCTGTCATCACAGAATTGGCGCTATTCTGTGCCCTTGCAGCGCTGCGGCGAACTGCTGTTATCGGCATCGCAGTTAACAATTCAACCTTTGTCAGTCCCTGATAGCTGTCCTCTTCCTTGTTTTGTGTTTTGTATTTTTGAAATCGATAATCGCCAAGGAGAATACCTTCACTGAGAAATTCTCCTATGGCAACACCGGCTAATTCCCGCCAATCGGTAACACAAATACCTACACTTGCCGCCTTACAGCTTTTACACTGACAAGCAATCACGCCACCGGCAATCCGGAGCATTTCATGCAAGACATCGCTATCACTTATCTCGCGAACATCCCCCAGGCCAACCAGGAGCAGTCTTCGGCATTTGAGGGTTTCCGCCAATGGACCAAAAGGAGAATACAGGAGCAGTTGCTGGTCTTTTTTTCCGGAAAACTCCGGGTATTGCCCCAACGACTCAAGGATTGGCTGAAAAAGGCTATGGCTTTTTAGGATGCCCTGTTCGTCAATCGTCACAAGGGTGACCAGAAGGTCTCCCGCAAATTCTTCAATTTTCTTTGTCGAAACAATCAGTTTTGTATTTTTCATGGGATACCTGTGATGGATTTACAGAGGAACGTCTTCTTCGTACTTTATTCTCAGATAATTTACGGTATAATTCAAAACATTGTTACAGACTATTTACAGTCTTTTTCAACATGTAGGATTTTTAAATTACTGCGATCTTCCTTTTCCGGCGGAAGGTCCAATGGTTGTTTGTGGAGCTTTGTGCTGTGATCCAAACCCTCGTTATCTCCGTGACTCTTGCCGTGGTGGTATCGGCAATATGTTCATTGTGTCAAGCTGTTCTCTATTCCGTCACCAGCAGTCAGGTTGAAATGTTGAAAAAAAACGGCCATGCCACTGCTGAACATCTGCAAAATCTTAAGGCGGATATTGATGAACCCATTACCGCAGTGCTTACTCTGAAAACCATTGCCAATACAATTGGTGCTTCGATCGCCGGTGCTTCTGCGGCAAAAATATACGGTGACGAGCACCTTTTTCTGTTCTCCGCCTCTTTCACTCTGACCATCCTCATCTTTTCGGAGATTCTGCCGAAAACCATCGGCGTGAATTTTGCCTTCAGACTGGCACCTTATGTAACCTATCCTCTGCAAACGATGGTTGTGGTTCTTAAACCCATCGTTTGGTTATGTCGAACTATAACCGGGTTGCTCCCCAAAAAGGCAGACGAAACAATTTCCGCAGAGGAGTTGCAGACCATTGCCGCTCTTTCCCGCGAATCAGGAGACCTCGAAGAAAACGAACAGAAGGTCATTAATAATATCATCGACCTGAAAAACAAAATCGTCAGACAAGTAATGACCCCAAGGACCGTTACCTTCTCGCTGAACGAACACATGACAGTCGGCAATGCCGTTGCTAAACTCAACGAACTGAGCAGCCATAGCCGTATTCCCATCTATAACCGGGGGCCCAACAATGTCACCGGCATCGTCATGCGTAAAGATATCCTTCAGGCTGCGGCAGAAGGTAAAAACAAGTTGACTCTGGCGAGATTCAAACATCCTGCACATTTTGTACCGGAGATGGCGAGGCTGAATCGCATTCTCATCGATTTCTTCGATCGCAGACAGCACCTCTTCATTGTGGTCGATGAATACGGGACAATGACCGGAATTATTTCCATGGAGGATGTTCTTGAAGAAATTGTTGGCATGGAAATTATCGACGAATCGGATAAAGCCAAGGATATGCGTGAACTTGCCCGCGCAAAAAATATTGAATCCCGCAGAAATCTGAAAAGGACAAGCAAAAATCAGGGCCTCAGTTGATAGCCGTGAGCCTCAGGGGTACATCAAATGTATTATTATCTCTCAAGATGGTGAGGATAATTTCCGAGCCAACAGCGAATTTTTCAATTTCCGTCCTCAGATCCTCGTAGGACTGCACTTTCACCCCAGCAACGGCGACAATAATATCTCCGAGCACGATTTCTCCCCGATACTGAGAGGTAGGTCGCAATCCCGCGGCAGCTGCAGGACTGCCATTTTCGATGCCGAGAATCAACGCCCCTTCTATCCCCATGTTTTTCGCAACCCTTTCGTCCACCAGCGTTACTCCTAGTCCTGGTTGGACGATCCTGCCGTGCTTAATGAGTTGAGGGACTATTTCATTGACAATGTCGACCGCAACTGCAAAACCGATTCCGGCGTAAGCACCTGAAGGGCTGTAAATCGAAGTATTTACACCGATCAACCGACCGGCACTGTCGAGCAGCGGCCCACCGGAATTGCCCGGATTGATTGCGGCATCGGTTTGGATCGCTCCACGGATGGCTCGACCGGTAACTGCTGTAATTTCCCGGTTGAGGGCGGAAATGATTCCCGATGTTATGGTTTGATCCAGGCCGAAAGGATTGCCGATGGCAAACACCTTCTGGCCAACTTGAAGATCTTTCGATCTTCCTATGGTGATTGGTTGTAACTGATGATTTGGGGCATGAATCTGCAAAACGGCTATATCCTTATCCGGTGCGGCCCCTACAAGGATCGCCTTCCATGTCGAATTGTCAGCCATAGTTACCTGAACACGACTGGCATCGCTGATGACGTGATAATTTGTGACAATTCGACCTTGGTTATCCCAGATAAAGCCGGATCCAGTGCCTTGAGGAATCTCGACGGCATTCATTGAGAAAAAACCTCGTCGGAGAGCAATACTCGTCACATATACCACGGACGGTGAGTTATTCCTGAAGATATCGATGGTATTTTGTTCATCGGCCGCCAGGTCGCCCCTGGCAGTCACCGCACGAGGTTCGGCATTCCGGGCAAAATAATAACGTGTTAACGGATCCAAGGACCACCAAAGGCCAAGAACAAAAAGGACTATTATGGCGAGATGAGATTTCTTCAAGAGATGTTTACAACCATTTTTTTCTCTTAAAAAACAAAAGAGTTATAGCCGAAGAAAGAATCATAAGAACAATTGCAAAGGGATATCCCCAGACTTTTTCCAATTCCGGCATAAATTTGAAATTCATGCCATAAGCACTGGCGATAACTGTAGGGGGCATGAATATAACCGTCACAACTGTGAAAATTTTTATAACCCTGTTTTGTTCAATATCAATCAAGCCGAGAAAGGTGTTTTGCAGAAATTCAAGCCGCTCAAAATTAAACGAAGTATGATCAAGGAGCGACCCGACGTCTTTTATCATTATTCGCATATTGTCATAGTCTTCTTTCGGAAACATCTTGCTTTTCAACATTGAAGAAAGAATTCGTTGTTTCTCGATAATATTTTCTCGAATCGCTATAGTTGACTCCTGCAAAGCTGTAATTTTAAGCAATAGCTCCCGGTCAGTATCTTGATCTGCAGTCATTTCCTTACTTATTGCTGATATTCGATCGGTTATACTTTCAATAAGATCTGCATCAAAATCAATACGCGTTTCTAGTATTGTAAGAAAAACATCATCGCCATCAATCGGCTTTATTACTTTGAGTTTTCGGTACGTTTCAGCAAACGATCTATATTCGTGATATCTCTGGGTAATGAGCACTTTATCCTTGATGATGAAAGACACGGGTTCATTTGTGAAGTTATCACCGTCTTGAATTAAAAAATTGAGATTGATACCAATTTCTTCAGCGGTTTCAACATATTTTGAGCTGCTTTCAATCTCCTCTCTTTCATGCTTTGTGAACAACTCGACACTGAAATCTTTTTCAACCTGTTGCTTTTCTTCCCCCGAAGGATTTATAAGATCGACCCAAATAATATTTGAGATACTGGAATGGTGGTTGCCACTTTCCATTTTGACAACATTTTTTTCCAGAAAAAAATAATTTATCATTTATATTCTCCCAAAAATCATCGGGTCCCGGCATAACCATAACCAGTTCTATGTACTTCCCACCTTGAAAGCCGGAAGAACTCAGGCACATCTGGATGTCATAATTTATTGAAACAAATGTGTCTTTTGTACCATAAAACATATACCCAAACCAATTGCCATCGCGATAAGTCCCATGACCCGCAGCTGATTTGGATGAATTTCAGCCAATTTCTTCAGCCATTTCTGCATGGCTTCCGGGGCTGCCACATACGGTGCGCCTTCAACAATTAAAACCAGACCGAGAAGGAGAGTTAGAAGTTTCATAGGCGATCTTTCTACCAGAAGAATTCAATTATTTCAACCTCGTCGTTGGTTGCCGTGATTGCCAAATACCCGACCAATTCAAAAGCAATTGATGCAATTGCATTGCTTTTTCTGGCCTGCACTAATATTATAGATCATCTAACGAATCTACAGATAATGACCATTTTTCCATAATAACCAAGTATCTGACACCATAGGCTGACATGAACAACGGAAAACCGAGTAAATACAGGGAAGCCGGAGTAGATATTGACAAAGGCAACGCTTTCATTGAAGAAATTCGAGATATTGTATCTTCCACCCATCAACGTGGCGTCCTCGGCGGCATTGGCGGATTTTCATCGCACTTCGCAATCGACCTTAATAAATACAAAAAACCGGTTATCGTCAACTCAACAGACGGAGTGGGAACAAAGCTGGTCATCGCCCAGCTTTGTAACAAGCACGACACCATCGGCATCGACCTGGTAGCCATGTGTGTTAATGATCTGGTCGTTGGCGGTGCAACACCTCTCTGCTTTCTCGACTATTTTGCCGTTGGAAAACTTGATATTACCGTAGCAAAAGAGATCATTTCCGGCATCGCTGAAGGTTGTCGACAGGCCCACTGTTCACTGGTCGGAGGTGAGACTGCCGAAATGCCGGGTATCTACAAAAACCATGACTACGACCTGGCCGGATTTGTGACCGGCATTGTCGATCGTGATGCCATTATAGACGGATCGGATATTCGTGCCGGAGACAAGATTATCGGTCTCACCTCCAGTGGACTTCATTCAAACGGGTACTCTCTGGTGAGAAAAATTTGTTTTGCCGACCACCAGCTGAGCGTTGACCAATACATTGACGAACTGGGGTGCACCTTAGGCGAGGAGCTGTTGAAGCCAACGAAAATCTATGTGCAATCGGTTCTCAATGTTTTGAAAAATTATCGTTTGCACGGAATGGTGCACAACACCGGTGGTGGTTTTATCGATAACATTCCGAGAATCCTGCCGAAAGGATATAAAGCGGTTCTTGATACCGGTAAATGGACCGTTCCAGCAATTTTCAAATTCCTGCAGCGTCTAGGAGAAATCCCAAGAGAAGAGATGTACCGAACCTTCAACATGGGGATCGGTCTCCTCGTGGTTGTCGATGAGGAAAAAGTAAATGATATATGTCACCATTTCGCTGCAGTAGGAGAAGAAGCCCACATAATAGGCGAGATAGCCCCAATGGCAGAGGCTGAAACCGCACAGATTGAAATTTTAGCCCCTTAGAAATTCGCATAACAAAAGGGTCATGGAGAAAGGTACCTCCATGACCCTTTTGTTATTTTGCTGGAGCTCCGCAATCGCTAGTGTCACCCCTGATTTTTTCCAAGGCGTGGGCCAGTACCGGCAGCACTACCTCAAGGTTTTCCTTAACTGCTTTGAGGCTTCCGGGAAGGTTGATGATAAGGCTACCCTTTCGAATACCTACCTTACCGCGGGAGAGCATGGCCCTCGGGGTCTTCAAGAGACTTGCACTGCGCATCGCCTCGGCCATTCCGGGGATCTCTTGATCAAGGACCTCATTCATGGCTTCGGGGGTAACATCTGACGGTGAAACACCTGTGCCGCCTGTGGTAACAATAAGCGGCACCTGCATAACATCGACAAGCACCTTTAACTGGTCAATAATCACCTGCTTTTTATCCGGAATAACCGTGTACGATTGCAGTACATATCCTTCCGCTGCGAGTCGCTCCTGTAAAAATGCGCCGCTGGTATCCTCCCTCTCGCCTCGTGCTCCTTTGTCACTCATCGTCACCACGGCAAACGCGTGACTATTTTTCTTGTCGAACGTCATGGAACTCCTGGCTCACGAATTGTTCTGGGCGTTTGCCTCGGCAATTATTTTTTCGGCGATCTGTCCCGGCACTTCCTCATAATGCGAGAAGGAAATACTGAAACTGCCAAGACCGCCGGTCATTGACGTCAGGTCGGTGGCATACGACTGGACTTCAGCCTGGGGAACCTGGGCATTGATAATCTCCATGCCGTCACTGGAATCCATGCCCATAACCTTGCCACGTCGGGAATTGAGATCGCCCATGACATCCCCGACATTTTCCTTGCCGACCCTGATCTCCATGTTGACATACGGTTCCAAAAGAATGAGGCCAGCCTCCTGGGCACCTTTTTTAAAGGCCAGCGATCCGGCGATCTTGAAAGCCATCTCCGACGAGTCGACGTTATGGAAAGAACCATCCACCAAAGCAATCTTGATGTCTGTTACTGGATAACCGGCAAGCACACCCTTCTCCATGGCTTCTTGAATGCCTTTATCAACTGCCGGCCGATAATTCTGGGGAATAACACCTCCGACAATCTGATCAACGAACTCGTATTTTCCACCGGGAAGCGGAGAGATCTCTATCCAGCAATCGCCGAATTGACCTCGACCGCCGCTTTGTTTCTTGTGTTTGCCCTGAACCCTGGCACTCGACTTTATGGTTTCCATATAAGGGATTTTCGGGGTGCTGAGTTCCATTTCTACCCCAAACTTCCGCTTTATCCTCGCCCCTACTACATCGAGATGCACCCTGCCGACGCCGGACAGAAGCACCTGTTTTGTTTCCTGCTGCCGGGTGATTCGCAAGGTAAGATCCTCGTCAAGCAATTTACTGATCGAGGAAAACACCTTTTCTTCATCGCCTTTTTTAGCACTGACGGCAAAGGAGATAACCGGCTTTAGAGGTTCGGGAGCGGCAAAAACAATCGGGTTTGCCGGATCGCAGAGGGTGTCACCGGTAACCGTTTCTTTCAGTTTGGCAACACCGATAATCATACCCGGACCTGCGTATTCAATCGGCTTCTGTTCCTTACCTTCAAGGACGTAGAGTTGTCCGAATCTCTCAGAGGTTTTCTTAGTGGAATTGTAGAAAGTGTCTCCTTTCAAAACACCGCTGAAAATCCTGAAAATGGTCAGCCGACCGGTGTAGGGATCGGCCATGGTCTTGAAAACCAAGGCTGAAAACGGTGCATTTTCACTCGGCTGCACCTCGACTGCGTCGCCGCTCCCCTCTTTAATCGCCGGAATCGGTGCCCGTTCAGCTGGAGAGGGCATATACATATTTATAACATCAAGAATGGCGGAAACACCTTTATTGAGAGTTGCCGAGCAAACACAAATGGGTGAAATTGCCGCCTTTGACAATCCTTTTTTCAAACCTGCAGTAATATCTTCGTAGGTCAGTTCCCCTTCCTCAAGAAACTTTTCAATCAGTTCATCGTCGGTCTCGGCTACTGCTTCCATGAGGGCTTCACGAAATGAAGCCACTTCTTCTTCCATTTCCGCCGGCACATCGACAGGTTTCAGATTCCCTTTATCGCCATCGAAGAGGTACGCTTTGCCACTTGCAAGGTCGACATATCCCTTGAAATTATCCTCAGCGCCGATGGGTAAATGGAGAATTACCGAATTAAACGGCAGCGATTCTTTGATCTGATCAACCGTGCTCAAAAAATCCGCACGCTCCCGATCCATTTTACTGATGGCAATAACCGTCGGCAGATTCTGTTTTTTTATTATCTTTGAAAACTTAATGGTTTGACCCTTGACTCCAAGTACGGCACCAATGGTGAAAAGGGCATTATCACAGACATGCGAGGCAAACACCGTTTCATTGAGAAAATTGTCGTCGCCGGGAGTATCGATCAAGAAGACATTGTGCTTCTTCCAGATATAGTTATGAAAGCTGGAGTTTATTGAAATTTTCCTACTCGTTTCCTCGTCTTCATAGTCCATTGCCGAACTGCCATCATCCACTTTGCCCTGCCTATTAATTTTCCCGGCACTGTAAAGCATTGCCTCAGCTAGAGATGTTTTTCCGCAATTACCATGACCTATGATTGCAACATTTCTGACTATATTTGTATCCTGCATTCGTATCTCCTCAAAAACGACGATTTTTCAATGCTTTCTTCAAATACCAAAAAACTTCACCTGCCGCCCTGCCTCGCCTTCCGAACGACATACTCATATATTCAATTTCAAAATACAAAGTCAAGAAAGATTAGCCGGGGATTGTGGATTCAAAGGAAATATTTCCACGGAAAAAATTGACTTAGAGCAAAAGGATGATTTTGTGGCATAATATCGTCGATCAGGGTAATCTGCCCACGCCGATCAGTTGGCTTCAATTTTTCCAGGAAAAAACTCCCTTGACAGAACAAACAAAAAACAACGGAACCATTGCAAAATCTGCAGCTTCCGTCGGTATAGCGGTTATGTGCAGCCGTGTTCTCGGGTTGGTACGAGAACAGGTTTTTGCCGGGATGTTCGGTGCAGGCTTTATTTATGACGCCTTTGTCGTAGCGTTTCGAATCCCTAACCTTTTGCGAGACCTTTTTGCGGAAGGAGCGCTTTCCGCGGCCTTTGTCACCGTCTTTTCCGCCTATGACAGACAACGCACACAGGAAGAAACCTGGCAACTTGCCGCAAATGTACTGAATTGTATTCTGATCTTTCTCTGCCTTATCACTTTGCTGATGATTTTTTTTGCTGAAGAGATCGTCACTCTATTGGCCCCTGATTTCTCCCTGATAAACGGCAAGACCGAGCTTACCGTCAAACTCACTCGTATAATGCTGCCTTTCCTTGTGTTTATATCCCTTTCCGCAGTCGTTATGGGAATTTTGAACACCAAAGGACGTTTCTTTATTCCGGCACTTGCTTCCAGTTTTTTCAATCTCGGGTCGTTGATCGGCGGTACGTCCCTGGCTTTTATCCTGCCCCGCTACGGACAGCCGGCGATCGTCGGCATGGCCATTGGAACCTTGGTCGGTGGCTTACTGCAACTCGGGATGCAGATTCCGACACTTTATAAAACCGGCTTTCGCTATACACCGGTGATGAAATTTACAGATCCGGGATTAAAACGAATTCTCACTTTGATGATTCCGGCAACCATTGGTCTGTCGGCCACTCAAATCAACCTCTTTATTAACACCAATTTTGCCGCTTCCTGCGCGGAGGGTTCCGTTTCCTGGTTGTATTACGCTTTCCGACTGGTGCAACTGCCGATTGGCGTGTTCGGGGTAGCCTTGTCTATCGCTATGTTGCCTGTTCTCGCCAAGCAGGCTGCCGATAAAAACATCGGGGCAATGAAAGACACAATGGTGTCTTCCCTTACCATGGTCTTTGCCCTCACTGTACCGGCAACAGTCGGTCTCATCATTTTATCCCAACCAATTATCCGATTGATTTACCAACACGGCGCCTTCACCGCAGCAGACACCCTGGCAACGGCGGATACTCTCTGTCTTTACTCCATAGGTCTCTTTGCTTATTCGGCAAACAAGGTGCTTGTTCCTGCTTTTTACGCCCTCGACAAAACCAAGTATCCGGTTATTGCAAGCTTTCTGGCAATCATTATCAACATCGTTATTATCTTATTGACCATAGACACCTATCAACACCGAGCCATTGCCCTCTCTACTTCATGTACCATGCTTATCAATTTCCTGTTTCTCATGGCTGTGCTCTATAAAAGCCTGCACGGATATTCCCTTACATATCTGGGCAAGGGATGCCTGAAGATCGGCATCGCGACTCTTGCCCTCTCCGCCCTGCTGTTCCTCTGTCGGTCATTGTTGGCCGGGTGGTTTACGGGAACCGTTGTTCAGCAGGCTGCAGCGCTCTTTCTCGTTATCTTCAGCTCAGCGGCCCTGTATGCAGCCATACTCGACAAACTGAAACTGGCTGAATTGACCATCTTGACTGAAAAAGTCAGGTCTCGGTTCAAGAAGAAATAATCGCAACGAACACAGGGTGATATTTTTACTGCAATACTATTCTTTGTTTCGCAAAGCTTCTATCTCCTTACGCAGGCCGGCAATTTCGGACTGCAGCTTCTCAAGATCAGATACCTTCGCAAGTTGCATCCTGTTTAAGGTCGCCTCAACTACCTTATCTGTTTGATTTTTCATTGCCTCCTTGGATTCTTCGGCGCGTTTCCACATCTCCGATATAAACTTTTCTCCCTCCTGCTCAGAGAGTTTCCCTTTTTCTATCAATTCCCTGGAAAATTCATCAATCTTTTCCTTGGTGAGCGATACGACACCCATGCCGGTCAAAACAGCTTTTTTAATGAGATCTATCATAGCGAACCTCCATTGAAGTGGGTGAATCAAACGCATCGAGCAAAAAAATCAGCGGCCCTCTGCTTTGCCTGTTCGAGAGTTTTACTGGTTTGAATTGTGGCAGCCAGATGATGACCAAAAGCAAACGGAGCGGCGTAATAGGTTGTAAATTGTTTCAACCGTCCTAATTGTCTCTCCGGTGCAAATCGTTGCTCCAAAAGGATAACGAACTTGAAAAAAAGTTCCTCGCTGGACCGTTGCCGGCAACTAATCGGCATCCCATAGATCTCCCTTGCAATATCGGCACATAACCAGGGTTTCTCGACTGCTCCTCTGCCGATCATCAGTCCGTCGGCACCGGATTGCTCGAGACTGTTCCTCGCATCCTCAACACTAAAGATGCCACCGTTGACAAGTATTGGTATGGAAACACCATCACGAATCTCACCAAGAGCACTCCATCTTGGCTTGCGACAAAACTTTTCGCCATTTAATCTGCTATGGATAGTGATGAGGTCGACACCTTCATCCTCCAGCAAGCGGCACAATACTCTCAACTTTCCGGCATCCAGGTTATCACCCAGACGAATCTTGACACTGACCGGTAGGTCCGTGCATGAACGAAGCCTGTAAAGCACCTTTCTCATCTGTGCCTGATTCTCTGCTAGTGATAGATCCAGCTCCCTGCCTTCTCTGCATGGGTGCGGGGCAGCCGAGGTTGAGATCAACACCTTGTGCGCCAAAGGCATGCAGTTTTTCAATGGCCGGGCCTATGGCTTGTTCATCGGCGGTCACAAGTTGGTAAAAAAGAGGGTATTCTCCTGGGCTTTTTATCAATAAAGGTGAACAATGTTCATTATCATGAGGTAAACGGCCGGCTGCGAGCATTTCCGTAAAGAGCAGGCCAAGCCCCCCCTCCTCCTGCACGAGAGTTCGCAAAACGGAGTGCGATAATCCGACCATTGGCGCCAAAGCAATAGGAGGAGAAATCTCCAAACCCCGTATTAATAATTTGTCTCTGAATATCTGATAGAGCCACGGCAGGATCACCTCGATGCAAAATCTCATGACTATTGATGCAGGGCAATAATTCTTGAGAAGGCTGTATTTTCGATTTTTTGCGAAAGCTTGACGTGGATAGTAGAATCTTTTGCGATCACATCGTGATATCTCACACCAACTATGACGCCACTACATTCCACCAAGACTTCACCATCAGCCATCTGAAGTTCCGAAAATATCTGTCTGCCAGGCAGCAATTTGGTATTCTTCCGACTAGAAATTTTAATAATAAAAGCGAAACCATTGCGAGAAATATCTGTCATTTCGCCTTTAAAAACACAGCGTGATCAAGAACTTGAAGATGCACGTCGGTTAGCGCTTTCAGGGTAACTGTCCAAACCGAAGCCGAAAAAAACTGCTCTCCTCCCAAAATACTGCTGGCCCCCATACGCTTGAGAAATTTTCATGACCACCGAACATACAACTGAGACTTATGTACCCCGTATTCAGGAAATAAAGGACGTCATCAGCTTCTCCCGCCCGCACGATTATGTCGTCTTTCCTGTACTCTTCCTGTCGTAGGACAGAATAAAGTGCATTAAATTCTTCAGTGGTCATCTCCTCATAGAGCCATTCCAAACACCAAGATGATGGCTAGTATGGGATGTGGTTTTTTCCTCTTCAATTAAATCTCCAAGAGCAACCGCCGCGGCAAGAGCCATGGGGTCAATTTCCAATAGTCGATCCCTTAGCTTTTCTGCCAAAAAAAAATCCCTGGCACGGGCAGCGAATAGGGCTTGCTCATGTAAAAGTCGCCCGGCCCCAGTCATGTCACCTGCTCGCACGAGTTTGCGAAGATTTTCTTCTATGCTCGTCAAGGTAGTAAATGCTTTTTGCAGTTGTTGTGGATCAGTGTCAAAAGACACTGGCTCAGATGATCTTTCAGAACGTTGTCGATGATGTCGAAGTTTTGGAATCATCGATTTCATCGCTTCTTCTATTTGCAGCTTTATTTGTTCCTCCCCTGACACCTTGTCGTAATCATCCTGAAGATTTCTAAGAATTTCAATACTTTTAATACAAGGAAAAGCTTTGACGGCGGCGATCGCGGCACCAATAAGTTTATTTTTAGAACGAGGCGAGAAGGTATCTCTTGTTTCGATAAAATTATATAGCGCTGATATTACCATTTCATCTCTTGCCGCATACTGAACAAGGAGCTGAAGAACATAGATTTTCAAGTCGTCATGAACCAGTACAAGACCGTCAAGTAATCGGTTTTTTAATTCACAGGCAGCGAGTTTGACGACACAACAAATCATTTCGTATTGTATTCTTTTGTCTTCATGTCCAAAACAATGCTTTATGAAAGAGTAACAGGAATCGTTCCCAATGATTGAGAGAAGAGAGAGAACGTTTCTCACTACCGTCCAAGGGGGTTTGTTTTCCAAACACTCTTCAAGGATCGGCAAAACCGGTGAACCGAACATGGCCAGCAGGTCAAGCAAAAGAAGACGTTCCTTTCTGCTCAAGCTCTGAATGGATCGGTTCCAGAGATATTTGGCGGCTCGGGTTTCGAAGGAAAGGAGAATATTGCGAATTAGCGGTTGACGGCTATCTTCCAATAGGTAGCCATCTGTTAATTGTTCGAGGTTTGCTTTTGTAGCAAATCTGTCAAGGGTGTTAGCTATAAGGCTCTTAAAAGCTGTGCCTTTTACATGAACTCCGTTTTGTATATGATGAAAGAGGGCAATGATCTTTTCCCCTTCTTTCCAAAAAGATTTGTCCAATAGCCAGAGGGTAAGCTCTTCCAACCTTTTAATAACCACTACCAGACCCGGCAATATCTCCTTTTCATACTCCAGCCACTTGCAAAAGCTATGGAAAACAAGAAGAATTCCAACTTTATCACCGTTCTGTAAAAAATTTTCGCCGGCTAAGGAGAGAACGGTAAGGGTCCTTTCCCGAATAGTAATATCCTCAAAAATTGCTGCCTCTCCAAGATTTATGAGGAGTTTTCTTTTAAGATCTTTTTTTTCTTCGCTATCCACTAAGAGGAAATCAACGAGACCTTGGATGAATTCATCATTTTTAAGAATTTGGATGTCACCTTGCACAAGTTGGGCTAAATTATGCTCAAGCCTTGATTGTTTTCTCTTTTCTTCGGACAAAGAGATGTTTTGTTTTATGATATCCAGGGCATCGTGAGATGCTCCCCATTTATTATTCATCAGATAGTCCTAACCCCAATAATCGGGACTCATTTCAGTACCCCATTCAGGGAGGCAAAACACGCAAATGTTTTTCCAGGAATGGAACATCTTCGTAAAACAACCAGTTCAATCGGTATCAACCTTTACAATACCCTTGATAACTTACTAATATATTATTTTATTTTCTGTATACCAACTTATAATACAGCATAGTGAAAAAGATTATTATGTGCCCTGAGATCTCTCATTGATGTAGGTATCGGTTCACAGACACTGGTATTTGACACAAGACTTCGAAACTTGTATACAAATCACAAATAATACGGAGTATGATTTTTTGCGATAGGAACAACAATTGGACAAAAATGCCCTCAAGAGCCACCCATAGGATCGTATAAGCCACTGTTGGAGAAAATATTATGTTCAGAGAAGATGTCACCTGGTTTTTTTGTGTCTCGTTCATTGTGCTGCAGATCTTTCCCGGATTTGCAGCTTCACGTTCAGAACGTGACAATGTCCGTTACGTCTCCGATGTTCTAGTTATCAACATCAAGAATCGTCTTGAAAAACCATATGAAGTTGTCGCAACGGTGCAATCCGACGATCCTGTACAAATAATCGAAGAGAGTGGCAATTATCTTAAAATTGAGACAGCCGACGGCAAACAGGGTTGGATTGCCAAACACTATCTGAAGAGCGAAATGCCTAGGGCACTCCTCATAAAACAGCTCAAACAGGAAGTGACCGATCTCAAGGATCAGCTCTCTTCAAAACATATTGCGATCCCAGAAACAGTTGGTGGTGAAAAATCCCCTGACAATTCTCTTTGTAAGGAACTGCAACAAAAACTGAGCGATGCCGAAAAACACATTGCACAATTGCAGGATGATCTCTATGCGCAACAACATCGATCTCCAGAGCCTGCAACATCACCCTCGGAACTTATGATTAATGAAGTCCTGATAGCTACCGACCAGTTGGAACAAACTCCGGAAAATTATGCGTTGCTCATCTCGGAGTACGAAAAACAGGGTAAACTGATATCCGACTTACAAAAGACTCTCTCAAAAAAGGAGGATCAAACCCGATTCTTATGGTTTGGCGCAGGGGCAGCTGTTTTTGCAATTGGTCTTCTTGTTGGAAAAACCGGAAATCGAAAGAAAAACAAGCTCATGTATTAACAATTTGCACTTCAATGGGAATACTTTACCTACCAAACACTGCCAGGAAACGATATCTACCATGCAAAATAGCAGAATAGTCATAACCGGCATCGGGCTAGCCGCACCCAACGCTTCTAATCTTACGGAATTCCGGGAAAAACTTATCGCTGGGATTAGTGAGATTCAGGAGATTGAACTTCGTTATTTCGGCAAAGCCCCTGCAGGAATCTGCAGCTTTCCCGAAACTCTTTACCGAAAAAAAAAGGAGAACAAGAAAGGCACTCGTGCCGGATGTCTGGGAGTATACTGTGCCAATGAGGCACTGAAAGATGGCAATCTTGACATTCTCGCTTATGACCTCTCGCGAATTGGCGTGTACATAGGCCTAACCGAACATGGCACAGTCGAGACTGAGAATGAAGTGTATAATATCAGTAAGTACCAATATGATGTCAATTATTGGACGCATCATCATAACCCACGGACAGTTCTCAATAACCCAGCCGGCGAAATAACCATGAATCTGGGGATAACCGGGCCGCATTATGTCATCGGAGCAGCTTGCGCAGCGGGCAACGCCTCCCTCATCCAGGCCGTTCAGATGTTGAAACTGGGAGAAGTCGACATGGCTTTAGCCGGCGGAATCTCCGAATCTGTAGGCTCCTTCGGCATCTTTGCCAGTTTTAAAGCTCAGGGAGCCCTTGGCGAAGCAAGTGATCCGAGAATGGCATCCAGGCCCTTCGATCGCGACAGAAACGGCATTGTTATCTCCGAGGGTGGTTGCGTCTATGTGTTGGAACATCTGGAAAGAGCCCTGAGCAGAGGAGCGCATATTTATGGGGAAATAGTCGGATATGCAATGAATTCAGACGCTAAAGACTTCGTTCTACCTTATGGTAAACGTCAGGCTGAATGTATGCGACTCGCCTTACACAGAGCACATCTCCAACCTGAAGATGTCGATTTGATCAATACCCACGCAACGGGAACCAAACAGGGAGATATCGAAGAATGCAAAGCAATTGTTGAAATTTTCGGTCATTGCCCGTCAACATATGTCAATAATACCAAAAGCATTATCGGTCATGCCATGGGGGCTGCAGGCGTTCTCGAACTCGCTGGAAATATTCCGTCTTTTACCGATGGCATCGTACATCCAACGATCAACATTGAGAATCTTGACCCGGAATGTGCAGTCAAAAATTTGGTTATTAATAAGGCTGTGCAGGTTGATTCCATTGATATACTCTTAAACAACTCTTTTGGAATGGTTGGTATTAACTCAACTGTCATTGTAAAAAAATATATGGACTGAAAATTTTTCTTGTCCTCTACAAATAAGTATCAACAAGATTGTTTTGGTATGTTATAGGAAGTGTTTTGCCATGGTGCATACAATAAATATTCCCCACGATCGTGGAGACAGTAATATTTTGAACCTTTTTCTATCACCCGTCACATCCGGAGAGTTTCATGACAAGTGAAGATATTAAAAATTTGATTTTGGAAATAATTAAAGATATCGACGATGAAGCTGATTTCGAAGACCTTGATCCAGACAAGGCTTTACGTGATCAGTTGGAGCTTGATTCCATGGATTTCCTTGACATAGTAATGGAACTGCGAAAACGTCACAAGCTTCAGATCCCCGAAGCAGATTATCCCCATCTTGCCACACTCAACAGCTGCGTAAGCTACCTCCAACCGTTATTAAAAGACGTCTGATGTTGTGAAACATCCTCTTCTGGTAATTGGCGGCGGTCTTTCTGGATTGGCCGCTGCCATTCGAGCAACAAGATTCATCCCCGAAGTTCTTCTCATAGAAAAACATTCCCGACTGGGCGGACTCAACTCATATTTTTATAGAAATAACACCCTTTTTGAAACCGGATTGCATGCCATCACCAACTATGCACCCCCCGAGGACAAGCAAGCCCCGCTCAACAGGTTGCTGCGTCAACTGAAACTGCGGCGAAAGGATTTTTCCTTTTGTCAGCAGTTAAAGAGTGAAGTTATTTTTTGCAATATTGAGAGCTTATCGTTTTCAAACGATGCCGATGTCTTCAAAACAGAGGTTATAAGCAAATTTCCGCAGGCTTCCGCATAGATTTCAAAAAATGCTTGATTTTATCAAACATTTCGATCCATTCCATCCCTCTCCTTTTCGTTCGACCAGATCCTTTCTCGCAGAAACTCTGCAAGCCCCACTCCTCGCTGAAATGATTCTTTGCCCACTCATGTATTATGGTTCGAGTCGTGAAAATGACATGGACCTTAGCCAGTTTGTCATAATGTTCAGGGCAATTTTCCAGGAAGGCATGTTTCGGCCCCAGGGGACTATAAAAGATCTTATCGATCATTTACTCTCCCATTATCTTGAAATGGGAGGGAGCTTAAAGAAAAACTGTGGAGTAAAAAAAATCCTGTTTCGACAGGATAGAGCAGTCGGCGTCGAACTTGATAACGGAGAAGTATTGGAGTGTGACTATATCCTATCAACCATCGGCCATGAGGAAACCCTCAGGCTCATCCCGGGAACAGGAGTGTCGCATTCTCTCCAGTCTCGATCGCCTCGGTTTTGTCGAAACCATCTATCAGATCCAACAACAAGCACCAACAAGCCTTCCTGCCAACAAGACAATAATCTTTTTCAATGATGGAAAGAAATTTTCCTATAAAAATCCATCTGATTTCGTTGATTTCAGCAGTGGAGTCATTTGTTTTCCAACGAATTTTCAAGGGATCCCCCAAAAGAACCTTAAGGAGGTTCGCTCGACGCATTTGGCGAATTACCGTCGATGGAAACAAATTGCAGACAATACCGGACCAATATATCAATCAAAAACGAGATACTTCCCGCCGCTCCGCGAAAATGCTGGAGAAATTAATTGGCAGTTTCGCGACAAATATTGTATATGAAGACACCTTCACTCCCGTTACCATTGAGCGCTATACCGCAAAAATCAACGGTGCCATTTATGGCAGCCCGGAAAAGGTGAAAGATGGCAATATCGGCTATCCAAATCTCTTTCTAGCCGGCACTGACCAAGGTTTTTTGGGAATTATCGGATCCATGCTCAGCGGAGTTTCGATCGTCAACCAACACATCCTGCCTAAACTCTAGCTAATAATTGTAAACATTTCGTAATCCTGAAGTCGTCATTCTATGCCTGTCATATTTTCTCAACTTGCTGAACACTACGACGTAATAGTTGTTGGTTCCGGACTTGGTGGACTGACTTCCGCCAACCGATTGGCCTATTGCGGGCATAAGGTCCTTCTTCTTGAATATCATCACCAACTCGGAGGTCTTGCCACCTGGTTTAAACGGCGCGGGCATATTTTCGATGTCTCCTTGCACGGCTTTCCCTATGGGATGCTCAAAACCTGCAAGAAATATTGGAATAAGGCAATCATGGGCTCTATCGTACAGCTCAAGAATATTGTCTTCGATAATCCGCAATTTTCCCTCCGTACGACCTTTGATAAAGAGGATTTCACCAGATTGCTGCAATCTCATTTTAAGATTCCCGGTAAGACTATTGAACGATTTTTTACGACTGTTGCCGGTATGAATTTTTATGATGATCAGACGATGACCACAAGGGAATTATTTAACGATTTTTTCCCCGGGAGATCAGATGTCCATCGGCTCCTCATGGAACCGATAACCTATGCCAATGGCTCAACGCTTGATGATCCTGCTATTACCTATGGTATCGTTTTTTCAAATTTTATGAACAAAGGAGTATACACCTTTGAGGGTGGCACCGACAAACTGATCGGACTGATGACCGAGGAATTAGAGAGAAATGGTGTAACTATCTGTACCAATTCCAAGGTGGATAAAATTATTATTGAAAAGGGTCGAGTCCGCGGAGTAGAGGTGTTGGGCAAAACCATTACCGCCAAAGCGGTGATTTCCAACAGCGGAATAACCAATACCATCCAAAATCTTACCCATCGCGACGCGTATTCTGCCGATTTTCTAGAAAAAGCTGACAAAATCAGGGTCAATAATTCAAGTTGCCAAGTCTATTTTGGGATCAGGAAATCGGAACAGATCAAGGACGTTGGTGACCTGCTTTTCACCTCCTCCGCTCCAGAGTTCGACTCCAACGAGTTGCTCGACAAACACTCAAATTCCAAAACCTTTTCAATCTATTATCCCAAGACCCGACCCGGTCAAAATCGATATACCATTGTTGCCTCCATGAATAGTCGCTTTGAAGACTGGGCCTATCTGAATGAACCCAACTATCAACAGGAAAAACAGTCCATGATCCATAGAACATTAATCGATCTTGAACGTTATCTTCCCGGTGTTAAAGAAAAAATTGATTGGATGGAAGCAGCCACTCCGAGGACATTCAACAGCTATACTCTGCATACCAAAGGAACTTCTTTTGGCACCAAATTTGAGGGATTAAGCATTTCTCGATCGATTTTCAAGGAAGTCTCAGGACTTTTCCATGTGGGATCGGTGGGTATTATCATGTCAGGCTGGTTAGGAGCCATCAACTATGGGGTTATTGTATCCAACGATGTCGATAGCTTTTTGAGATCCTAAAGGTGCATTATGGATAACTACAAAGGTCGGACAGTTTTAATCAGTGGAGCTACGCGGGGAATAGGAAAGGCAATTTCCAGACGTTTTCTTGGTGCAGGCGCACAAGTTGTCGGAGTATACGCTGGAAACGCAGAAGCCGCACAAATTTTTGTCAATGAAAATCAACAATTTGCCCATCAAATTGAACTTCTGCAATGCAATGTAGCAGACGAACAACAGGTTGCTGCATTATTTGCAAAGATTGATGAAAAATATCAATCTCTTGACGTACTTGTCAACAATGCTGGAATTCGCAGAGATGCCATGCTCGCCATGATGAGTCAGTACCAATGGCAAGACGTACTCGATACAAACCTCACCGGCACATTTCTTATGGCAAAACAGGCTGTATTGTTGATGATGAAGCACAAATACGGGAGAATTATTAACATCACCTCTCCTGTTGCACGTCTTGGTTTTCCAGGACAGGCCAATTATGCAGCCTCAAAAGCCGGCCAAGTAGCTCTTACCAAAACCCTTGCCAAAGAAGTTGCCAGAAAAAAAATCACTGTGAATTGTGTATCACCGGGCTTTATTTCCACTGACTTTATTACAGATCTTGATCAAGAGCTGGTCGCCGAATATAAAAAAATGGTTCCCATGCGAAGGTTTGGAACTCCCGACGAAGTAGCGGACGCCGTGCTTTTTCTCGCCAGCGAGCGTGCGGCCTATATTAGCGGCACCGTGCTTGAAGTAAGCGGTGGTTTATAAGTATGCAACAAATAAAAGAAATTCTTTCTCTTATTCCACATCGGCCACCTTTTCTTTGGGTCGACAGAATCATCACTTGTGTCGATAATTGGATAGTGACGGAGAAAGATATTGCACCAGATTTAGATATTTTACGCGGACATTACCCTGGGAATCCGATAATGCCCGGCGTTATCCTCTGCGAAGCAATATTTCAGAGTGGTGCCCTGCTCATGGCAAAAAGAAATGTTACACCTCCCGAAGTGGCTCCCCAACACCCTGTTTTAACAAGAATTTCAGGAGCAAAATTCAAAATGCCGGTTTTCCCGGGCGATACCATCCAGATCAAAGTTACTTTAACCGAGACAATAGCAAATGCTTGTTTTTTTCAAGGTACCTTGAAGGTTGCAGGCAAGTTGGCAGTGGCAGTCGATTTTGTCTGTGCCATGGTGAAATCCCCTTCCTGATCCCACCTATCTTGCAGAGAGGAACCTCCTGCTGCAAATCGTATGTGAGTTCTCATTGACCGGTTGAATTTTTAAGAAAAGCAAGTAAGATACCAACTTTGAAAAAGTTGCTACGACCATAACCACGCAAACCATCAAATAACCGAACCGAAACGGGTCATGAGCGACCGCCGTCAATATTGCGGTTGCGCTGATTAAGGAAGGATTTTTCCGTGCAGTTATCTATTCTCGATATGATTACCCATGCTGGCCCGGTTGGCCAGCTGGTAATGTTTACCCTCCTCATTTTTTCACTCGCATCGTGGACTATTGTGATAATGAAGGCTCGCCTTTTCAAGAAGATTCGCCTCGACTCTGAAGATTTCCTGGAGGCGTTTTGGAATTCATCAAATCTGAATGAAGCCAACACTGCTGCAGGTGAATATGAGTTTAGTCCACAAGCAGCAGTTTTTATTGCAGGTTTTAACGAACTGCAAAAAATTAATAAGATCCGTAATCGCAAGGATGACAGCCGAGGTAACGAAACCTTGGAAATGCAGCTTGCCACCATGGACAATTTGAAACGTGCAGTGAGAAAGGCGGAATCGCAAAAACTCAGCCAGCTCGGCGGTGGACTTCCTTTTCTGGCAACAACAGGGAGCGCCACTCCGTTCATCGGTCTTTTCGGAACTGTTTGGGGAATTATGGCCTCATTCCATGATATTGGACAGCGTGGATCGGCATCATTGGCCGTCGTCGCTCCGGGTATTTCGGAGGCCTTGGTGGCTACTGCAGCCGGTCTTGCGGTCGCTATCCCTGCTGTTATTTTTTACAACTATTTTTCCAACAAGCTTGACCTGGTTGATGGGCAAGTATCCAATTTTTCAACAGACTTCCTTAACTTGGTAGAAAGAGATCTGTTGAGCAGAGTATAAACCACCATGGGACCATCAAGCGGTAACGGCAAGAAAAAATTGGTAGCAGACATTAACGTCACACCTCTTGTGGACGTTATGTTGGTTCTACTTATTATATTCATGGTGACAGCACCAATGATGACACAGGGACTAAATGTTGATCTTCCTGAAACTACAGCAAAATCTTTACGCCAAGAAGAAAAGCCAATCATTGTGACAATCGATAAAGACGGGGCAATAAGTATCAACAATGTCCCTCAAGTCAGGGCACTTATGGTCGAGGAACTGAAGAAAAGCTACTCCGTGAATAAGGATCAGCCCATTTTTTTGAATGCTGATAAAAATGTTCCATACGGCCAAGTAGTCACGGTGATGGCTGACATACAATCAGTCGGTTTTGATAAAATAGGTATGATCACCAAGCCTCCTGAAAAAGAGTAGAAGAGTGGTTCACGTTTATCAGGAAGTTTCCATGCAGCCGAATGATTGGAAACTTCCATTAAATATTGCAATTGGAATACACGTCATGATCCTCTTGGGGGCGCTGTATCTTCCTGGTTTTTTTAAGGCAAAACCAAAATTTGCCGACGTATACACTGTTAGTCTCATTAATATTGCTGAACCGATAGCGGCTCCGCCTTCGGCCAAACCCCAGGCGCCTGCCCCATCGCCGGCAAAGGTACAGGAGGCTGCTCCTCCCCCTCCTGCTCCAGCACCGCCAAAAGTTGCCAAAAAGGTCGCGCCAATTGCCGATGTTCCAGAGAAGGTTGAACCTGCGCCAGCACCGGCTCCAACACCACAAAAAGCTATCTCTTTGAAGCCGCTCAAACAGAAAATTGTCAAAAATATTAAAGAACAAGAGGTTCCACCGAAAAAAAATGACCAAGATCTGAAAAAAGTTCAAAAGCTTGCAGAGGCTTTGAGAGAAGAAGCTGTCCTCACTGAAAGGGCCAAACTTGCCCAAGAAGCTCTTAGAACAGGAACGTCAGGTTCTTGCTCAGAGCAATAAGGGCCGAATGGCTCAAACCACAGAATCTTCGGTGGGACCACAAACGAATGCTCCTGCCGTTGGCGGGAGCAGCACAAATCTGCTCGAAAGCCAATATCAAGCAGCTATTGCGAGTCGACTCCAACAATTTTGGTCGATTCCCGAATATTTACAAAAAGATCCAAATTTAACAGCGATTGTGGCAATTACTATCAAAATTGATGGGGATATTGCCAATATGGTATTTGAAGGCAAATCAGGTGATCGGATCTTCGACCAATTTGTCAGCAAAACAATCGAGGCAGCCAATCCCATGCCACCCATTCCACCGGCTTTAAAAAAACAGCGGTATGAGATAGGTTTTCGCTTCAAACCAGGAAGCATTCAATAACAACATTCAATATACTGACAACCGCCATGTCGAAAAGCATTTTCAAAAAATTGTCCTTTTGTTCAGCATTTTCCGTAATCGTTTTCTTTTGGTTGTTCAATAATGCAAAGGCGGCAGACCGTGTTTATCTTGACATTTCCGCCCCGGAAATCCGAAAAATAAATATTGCCGTTCCTTGGTTTCAAAACAAAAGCCTGAATGATCAAAAACAAAATATTAGCAAGGAAATGGCAGACGTACTTGGCCAGGCCTTACAGTTTCATGGTATTATCGCCGTTCTTCCCTCTGAAAAATATGGTGAAAATCAATCGGCAGATTGGAAAAGATTGGGTGCCGATTATACCGTTTTAGGACAATACGCCATTGCTGCTGACGTCCTCAAGCTTGAGATGCGCTTGCAGGATGTGGCGGGAGACGATATTGTGATGGGGAAAACTTTCTCCGGCAGTATGGATCAAAAAAACCAGATGCTTTTTAAATTTTGCGACAGTGTCATAGAGGCATTAACCGGTAAACCAGGAATTGCTGCCACGCAAATAGCTTTTGTTAATAGAGACAATACTATAAAAGAAGTGTTTATTACTGACATTTTGGGCAAAGGCCTTCGACAGATCACTCGTCATAAACATCTTACCGTTTCTCCGAGATTTATTCCAGGCGGACAATTCTTGTCCTATACTTCATATCACAGCGGTAACCAAAATCTCTATATCACCGACCTCCGCCAAGATAAGACTACCCAGGCTCTTTCTCGGCGAAAAGGTCTCAATCTTGCGCCTTCCTGGGCAGCCGATGGTCAGAGTATGATTCTTACTCTGTCTAAAGATGGCAATCCTGATCTTTATCTGCTCGACAGAAAGGGCGAAATCATTGAACAGTTAACTAATCGTTCAGGTATAAATGTCTCACCAGCCTGGTCTCCTGATGGATCCACTGTTGTCTTTGTCTCCGATCGAACAGGTAAACCGCAATTATTTGTCCTAGATATGCGAACGAGAAATGTTCGACGATTAACCTTTGAGGGAACCGAAAATGCGGAGCCGAGTTGGTCACCAACTGAAAACCTTATTGTATATTCGAGCTTACGCGATGGTGTATACCAGCTGTTTACAATGAATCCGCTGGCAGGGACTTCACCAAAACAACTCACCCAAGACATGAGTCATCATGAAGCACCGAGTTGGTCACCAGATGGTAACCAAGTAATCTTTGCAAAACGTGATGGCAATAAACAATCTATTTACGGTATAATGAAAAACGGTTCCTTTGAACGGAAGCTCTTCAGCTTCCCTGGCAGCCAGACATATCCTCAATGGTCACGGTAAGATACTCAGATATCATTTCTAAAACAGGCTAGATGATTATGAAGAAAATCGTTATTAATATTCTATTTATTTTCGCGATTACGCCATTGCTCATGCAATGTGCATCACAAAACGATGTAGAAGAACTTCGCTATCAATTGCGTATCGTCAATAAAAAGCTTGAGGACATGAAATCGACAACGGTCCCCTTGCAGAAACGACAAGCTGCAACTTCCGGGCAAATGGATCAGTTGGAGAAAGAAATCAATGAACTCAAAGGTCAACTGGACGAAACCAATCATCTCAACCAAAAGCTTAAGGAGCAAAATAAAGGATTGGAAACATCAATTTCCAATGTAGCCCAAGAGGAGGCTGCAAAACGAGAAGAGGCACTTCGCCGTTTCGAGGACGCATTACGCGAAAAAGAAGCGAAACTTGCTGAAAAAATGAATCAACAGCAGGAAAGTGTCAAAGCTATTCAGGAAGCTCGTCTCAAAGAAGCAGAACGCAAGGCAAAAGAAACTGCACTTATGGCGGATCTCGCCAAGAAAAAAACTCAAACCGCTACTTCTGCTGCTCAACCTGAAGGGGGCGCAGCCAAAAAAACCCCGGCGGCTGACAAGAAAACAGAGAAAAAAGATCCCTCCCCCAGCTCCGAGTCTACCGATGCCGCAGAAACTGCAACTAAGCAGGCTGCGCCGCCGGCCGCAACGAAGGACAAAGCGACTCAACCCGCAGCAACAGCAACAACCGGCTCAAAGGAAAAGGTTAGCCAATCACCACAACCTGCTGCGCCGACCCCCTCGCCAACGGGAGAGCCATCAGACAGCAATATGAAAAAGGCGCAAAAACTCTTTGAGAAAAACAGCTATGCAGAAGCACTGCCAATTTTTGAACAAATAGCCGGAAATTCCTCGTCGAGCGAAGCCGTCGAAGCGCGATATATGATGGGGGAATGCCTCTTTAACCAAAAAGAGTATGATAAAGCCATAATGCAATATCAGAAGATCATTTCTCAATCCTCCGGACATGATAAAGCACCTTCGGCCATGCTGAAACAGGGAATGGCTTTCGAGAAACTAGCTGACAAGGAGACTGCTAAAGTAATTTACAAAAAGCTCCTGAAAAAGCATAGCTCTTCTCGGGAAGCAAGTGCTGCCCAGGAACGTCTTGGCAAGCTCTAGTTTTTCATTTGAGTTTCTATCTTGAAGGTCCGTCTCGACCAGCTCCTGTGTGATCGCCAACTGGCTCCGTCCGTTGAAACAGCCCGAGGATTGATTGGTGCCGGTCAGGTGTATGTCGATGATCGCATTGCTGACAAACCTGGCTGTTTGTTTCCCTGTTCAGCAATCATCCGTTTAAAAGAGCGTTGTCCATATGTTTCCAGAGGCGGTCTCAAGTTGGAAAAGGGCTTAAGCCATTTCCACATTGATCCACAAAATCTCACTTGTATAGACGTTGGTGCATCAACAGGGGGCTTTACCGACTGCCTTCTGCAACACAATGCACGAAAGGTTTATGCCGTTGATGTCGCCTACGGACAGCTCTCCTGGAAGATCAGGCAAAACTCTAAAGTAGTCGTTTTGGAACGCTTTAACGCTCGCAACATATCCAGCAAAGATATTCAAAACGAAGGGATCGACCTCGTGGTTATGGATGTATCATTTATCTCCATTACTACTCTCCTTCTCCCTCTGATACGTCTGTTCAAAAAGGAGGTATCCATTCTCGCCCTTATTAAACCACAATTTGAACTTCCCAGGGAGGAGGTCGGCCCTGGAGGGGTCGTGACCGAACCTGCCCTGCATCAAAGAGCCATTGAAAAGATAGTGCATTTTATTGAGAGTCTTGACTTAATAAGTCGGGGGGTTGTCCCTTCGCCTATTCTCGGCCCCAAAGGAAATCGAGAATATCTGATTCTGATAACTTCGCCCCCATTAATTAACAGCATGAGTTAAAAAGGTCATTCGGCATACTGATTAGTTTTAAATAAAAAAGGTGGGCAGTTACACCAAAAATGTAACTGCCCACCTTGTATCCGTTTTGCCTGGATTGATTATAAAAACCAAACCCAGGCGCATTTTGGCTTTTAGCAGCCGAATGCCTTCTGCAGATTTGGAATGGTTTGTTTTTTACGGCTCATCATGCCGGGAATCCACATGGAATCACCTGTGAGTTTAGTACCGAATGCTTTCTCAATGAGTGCCGGATCGTCGGAGAGAACCACCAGTTCGGTTCCTTCTTTCACTACATCAGTGAGCATAAGCAGTACCGAGTGGCGGCCATCAGCTTTGACTGCCTGCATGGCTTTTACGAGGTCGGCACGAACATCGGCTACCTGATCCAAAGCAGCAAGCTCCAACTGACCGACACCAACTTTGCTTCCTTTCATATCGAAATCTTTGTAATCGCGGAACAGTAAATCTTTTGCGGGGATTCCGGCAACAGATGATTTGGCTTTGAGCATTGCCATAAACAACTCATCGGTATCGCTCACACCGGCAACGACCTTAAGATCTTTCACTGCTGCTTTGTCGGCATCGGTGCAGGTGGGGGATTTGAAATTAACGGTATCGCTGAGGATAGCCGCCAGCATGCCGCCAGCAATGTTTTTCGGGATGGCAATGCCTGCCTCTTTGAACATTTTGTTCAGTACGGTTCCAGTACATCCAACCGGCTCAGCCCGAAACAAAATCGGATTATTGGTGGTTACATCACCAATTTTGTGATGATCTACAACGGCAACCAAGGTTGCTGCAGTTAAATTAGCGGGACCTTGAGCAATGTCACTAAAATCAACCAGAGCTACTTCTTTTCCTGCTGCATCGGTAAGAAGTTCAGGAGCGGTGAGACCAAAACGTTTGAGAACGGTAGTTGACTCCGGATTGAGATCTTTTGCAGCTATCTGCATACAAGCTTTTGCTTCCATCCCTTGTGCATTCAACAGTGCGGCAAAGGCGATTGCAGAGGTTACGGAATCGGTATCGGGATTTGCATGTCCAACAACAGAAATAGCCATTAGTGTTCCTCCTTGTGTGTTTTAATAATGATAGTTATAAACTATATGATTTACACTTTAATGTTGGGTACCCATGTGAGTTTGACACATCAAAATAGTGTTTTCAGCGATATGAGTCAAGCATTAAAAACATTTGCGTAATCTTCTTGAACCGATCAGAAAGCAGGAAAATACTCTTCCGTGACTTTAGCCGAGCTATGGAGTATCTTTTATGTAACACAGTCTCGCCTCATATATGCAGTTTGATTTTTTTTGCACAACAAACATGAAAGATCCAAATCGTCCTGAAATTCCTCGATCGCGTGTGAAAGCCCGCTCAAAAAGAACTTTATTTTTTGTTCTTGCCGCTGTCGTCGTATCGGCCATCTTCATCTTCTTTTTTATAATGGAAAAACCATCGGGTATTATAAGTATTTTTAATGAATACAAATACTCTCCATCGAGCATTCAATCGCCTGCTCCATCCAACGATCCTCAAGAAGCTTTACAAGGCAATGGAATCCCGCCGTACAGCTACCTCCCTCTCCCCCTCGCGAGATCAGGGGATTACGCCTGTTGCCCAAGATGGTTCCGCACAATCATTGACGGAACAGCAGAACAAGACTCTTCCTCATGATCAAACCGATTTGCGTAAAGGTGAAATGCCATTAACGGCGCAATCACCAGACCAAAAGCAAGGAGATCCATACAAACAACTGGTAGATGAGTTAAATGCCTTTTATGCCCACTTGGATCAACAGCCTTATATGAAGGATTTTCATCTAAAGGAACCCAGCAAGAAGCATTTCTCGAAACTGTTACAGATTCTCATCGACAACCCACCTTCTGTTACGAGAGAAACTGATGATTATTTTACTCTTCTGAAAAATACCGCTCATTTCTTTCGGGTATTGGGAAAGGAAAACATAATAATACTCAAAGGAATTCTTGACCGAGAAAAGGGTTCTTTTGAAAATATTCTTAAAACATTTTATGCTCTCACTGATCATCCCGAGTATTTAAAAAAGGAATTTTCCTTAACCATTCCAAACGATAACTTATACGACTATGCCGGCTTTTTCCTCAACACCATCGGCGGACGTCTGTACCTTTTCCGACGCGATTCGGTTTCGCGAATGACCGTAAGCTATTATGCAGTATTGATCATTGATAAAGCGAACCGACAAGGTAATAGCCGACTTGGTATTGATCTTAAACCTTCCATTGACTCGCTCATTGAAGAAATCGAAAATACCGGTAATAATCTGAAGTTCAAAGAGGAATATTTAGACACCCTCTATGATTTAAAAGAAATCTACGGAAATCGAGGATAAACCTCGTCGAAACCCAGGGAGTTTTTTTATGAGCAGTAATTGGTATATAGCGATTAACGGAAAACAAGAGGGACCTTTTTCCACAGCACAGATTCAAGAAAACCTGCGAAATGGCGTTTTTTCTCTCAATACCTATGCCTGGCGGCAAGGATTTGCCAACTGGCTCGAAATATCGCAATGCCCGGAATTGACATCACCCGGCTATTCTGTCCCCCCCAATCTGTCGCAAAAAAACGCTGTCGATGTCATCGATTACGAGATTTTCGGCAGTGAAATGCAATTCGTCGAGATAGAACTCGATCCCCAGGAAAGTGTCGTGGCTGAAGCTGGTTCTATGATGTACATGTCCGATTTTATACAAATGGAGACAGTTTTTGGGGACGGCACTGAGCAAGCTGGCAGTGGATTTTTAGACCGGATGCTCGGGGCTGGAAAGAGGCTCATCACCGGGGAGGGTCTTTTTTCGACAATCTTTACCTATAATGGCAATGGCAAGGGAAAAGTAGCCTTTGCTGCTCCGTATCCAGGGAAAATTATCGCCCTCGATTTAAAGGAATTCAGCGGCAAACTCGTCTGTCAAAAAGACGCATTTCTTTGTGCCGCCAAAGGAGTGGCAATCGGTATCGAGTTCCAGAAAAAGATCGGTGCCGCTCTATTTGGCGGAGAAGGTTTTATTATGCAAAAACTGGAGGGAGATGGAAAAATCTTTGTCCACGCTGGTGGAACCATTATCCAAAAAGATCTTCAGGCCGGAGAAGCGCTGCGGATTGACACCGGATGTCTGGTTGCCATGACCAAGGATATTCACTATGACATCGAATTCGTCGGTGGGGTTAAATCGGCTCTCTTTGGTGGTGAAGGCTTTTTTTTCGCAACAATCACCGGACCTGGGCACGTCTGGCTCCAATCCCTGCCTTTTTCCCGGCTCGCTGGCAGAATCCACAAAGCAGCCCCGCAAAATAGCGCCGGTTTCTCGAGCAAAGGGGAAGGATCTGTGCTAGGTGGATTAGAAAATTTATTCCAACGGTGACAATAGTAAAAAATTTGCCATGCTTTGTCTTGTGATATACAATTTAGCCGAGATCACATAGATTCAAGCTGGGACTGATGATGAACATTTCTTCGAACTCCTCTACTGAAACATCGGAAGCGTTATCAAGAGTTGTTGGCGAATACCGTCAAAAGACAGAGGTATTCGTTAATAAACCCGGATCACCCGCCAAAGAGCAGAGAGACCAAGATACAGCGACCCTTTCCCAAGAAGGCCGAGACCTGGCACAATTACATTCCACCTCAAAAGGAGACCAGAAAAAGAGTATTGATCTCAACGGCTCAGATGCCCTCGACAGGCAGGAAGTTTTAGAGCTGCAAAAGCTTAAACAACGTGATGTTGAGGTTCGCACCCATGAACAGGCCCATCTCGCCGCGGCTGGAAAATATTCTCGGGGTGGTGCTTCTTTTACTTATCAAAAAGGTCCGGATGGTGCTTCCTATGCTGTGGGTGGCGAAGTCGGTATAGATACAGGTAAAGAAAAGGAACCGGAAGAGACAATTTCCAAAATGCAGACCATCAGACGAGCTGCGCTCGCGCCTGCGTCTCCTTCCGCCGCTGATCGAAGTATCGCGGCTCGGGCAAGCATTATGGAATCTCAAGCGAGGCAGGAAGTTCTTATGCGAAACCAAGAGGATCTGCTCCATGCCGATTTCGCGCAACATCCTGATATTGAGAAAGAAAAACCTAGCGATAAGCAAGAATTTGGCAATGGCTCATCTTTGCCCCCATACAACACATTACGGGTGATGATTGCAACCTACCAGCGAGTCGCCAACTCCTGAGCCACCACAGCAAAACTCACTGAACTGCTCCAAAAAAATCGAATACAGGATGAAAGAGCCGCTACAACATTCACACCCCAAACCAGCTGGCATACAATTCTTCTCAAGACTCTTCTTTGAGATACTATTTTCAATAATTCTGCCCATGAACATTAATCTTTATAACGACAGCCTCTTTTCTTTCCTCTACTCCTCCCCGACTCCTTTCCATGCAGTTGCAAACATTGAAGAACATCTTTTGCGTCAGGGATTTACTGCGTTACGGGAAAATGAACGTTGGCAACTTGCCAAGGGTTGTGCCTATTTTCTTACCAGAGATCATGGAGCTATCATTGCATTCATTCTGGGAAGCGATGAATCATGTGAGCAAGGTTTCAGAATGCTGGCCGCACATACCGACAGTCCATGCCTGCAAGTTAAACCCCATGCTGAAATTAAAACGAGCTCTTATTTGCAGCTCGGCGTAGAGGTATACGGTGGCAGTCTGCTCGCACCTTGGTTTGATCGAGATCTTTCCCTGGCTGGCCGAGTCTGTTGCAGAATGAGTGATGGATCCCTCGGAGTATATTTGGTGAACTTTCGCCGCCCACTGCTGACCATTCCCAGTATTGCCATCCACTTTGATCGTGAAGTAAACAAAAATAGTGGAATAAACCAACAAAAGCACCTTCCACCTATCCTTTCGCAGGGAATTGATCAACAATTTCAAGATTTCAACACCCTCCTTCTTGAGCAAATCCAAAAAGAATATCAGGGAGTAGCAATCGAAGAGACTCTCTCCTTCGACATGTTCTGTTTCGATTCTCAAGAACCTTCTTATACCGGGGTGAACAATGAATTTATCAGTTCCGCCCGACTGGATAATCTGCTCAGCTGCCACGCCGCAATGCTTGCTTTGGGCAAAGCTGATCGAACGAAAAATATCCTTCTCTTCTGTGCCAACCATGAAGAAAACGGCTCGACCTCTGCTTCCGGAGCTCACGGTTCTTTTCTTGATTCCGTCCTGGAACGTATAACCTCAGACCCCATCTCTCGGCGGATAGCCCTGAGTAATTCTTTTCTTATATCCATGGACAATGCCCATGCCGCTCACCCAAACTTCATGGAGAAAATCGATGCGACCCATGAAATTCATCTCAACAAAGGCCCGGTAATCAAGCTCAACGCCAATCAGCGATATGCCACCAACAGCCTGAGCGCCGCCATCTATAAACAAATCTGCAAAGAAGCCGATATTATCACACAGGAGTTTGTCATGCGCAGCGACCTGCCGTGCGGCAGCACAATAGGACCGATAACCGCTGCCCGACTTGGTATAAGGACTGTCGACATTGGTGCCGCCAGCCTGGCAATGCACTCCATTCGCGAACATACAGGGGCGCTGGATCCTTTTCTGCTGTATAGGACAATTGAACAATTTCAAAAAAGCCAAACCCATAGAACCTTGTTGAGCTAGATGACTGGTCGGCGATCGGCAACAACTTTACTTTTCATGCTCATCATATTTTCTTTCTTGATGGCAACGAGTAGCTATGGCAATTTACGAAATGCGGTTACAAAGTACCAAAACAGCAAAATTATTCAGCAAGATATTGAAAAACTCGAACAATTTGATGAATACATCCGGTATTTTTCCAGCTTTAGTTATTTTATACCAAAACACAAAGTGAGCGCCGATTTCGTTAGGGCACTGATATTGGCAGAATCGGGTGCCAACCCTCAAGCTGTTTCAGAAAAAAAAGCTCGCGGTCTTGGCCAAATTCTTTTCACAACAGGTTCACCGGCCGGTAAAGAATTGGCACAATCTCTCACCTTTTTCCGTCATGTATCAAAACACAAATTGAACAATCTCCAGGAAGAAGATCTTTTCGACCCGGCGGTCAATATCCTCCTTACCTGTTATCTTATTGCCAAATACAATTATAAATTTGATGGCCGACTCGACCTGGTTGTATCTGCCTGGAATGCAGGAGAAAATACTGAGTCTCTCAGTTTCGGTCAACATGCGCCATACCGAGAAACCGAGGATCTCATAGGAAAAATTAATGCTTATTATGTTTATCTGTTAAAAACCAGAAAGTTTCCGAGATAAAGACGCCCGCCAATCGATCGAAACAATATTACTCTTTTCGTTTGCAATAAAACGGATAATCTCTCATTTGATTATCGCGATCTTTTTGTGTACTATCACCAACCACAATACGATTCGATTACAAGAATTCACCCGCCTGTTTTTCCAAATAAAAAAGCAAAGGAATACCAATGAGTACCGACGATAAGAAAATCATCTATTCGATGATACGAGTAAGTAAGTATTATGACAACAAACCCATCCTCAAGGATATCTCACTCTCCTATTTTTATGGTGCCAAGATCGGCGTCCTTGGCCTCAATGGCTCGGGAAAAAGCACCCTCCTGAAAATTCTCGCCGGGATTGACAAAGAATTCAACGGTGAAACCCATCTTGCCCCCGGTCATACGGTCGATTATCTCGAACAGGAACCTCAGCTTGACCCGGAAAAGACAATAAAAGAGATTGTCGAGGAAGGCGTCCAGGACACTGTAGATCTTCTTTTAGAATTTAACCGAATCAATGAGAAGTTTGCCGAGCCGATGTCGGATGATGAAATGCAGAACTTGATCGACAGGCAAGGAGTGGTTCAGGAAAAACTCGATCATCTGAACGCCTGGGACCTTGATAGCCGCCTGGAAATGGCAATGGACGCCCTCCGTTGCCCACCATCCGATACCAAGTGCGGCGTTCTGTCAGGCGGCGAAAAACGCCGAGTGGCCTTGTGTAGGATTCTCCTTAAACAACCGGATATCCTTCTCCTGGATGAGCCGACAAATCACCTCGATGCTGAATCGGTGGCATGGCTGGAACAGCATCTTCAGGTTTATCCTGGAACCATCATCGCCGTAACCCATGATCGATATTTTCTCGATAATGTCGCCGGATGGATTCTAGAACTCGACCGTGGTGTGGGAATTCCCTGGAAAGGCAACTATTCCTCCTGGCTTGAACAAAAAGAAAAGCGTCTAGCCATCGAAGAGAAAAAAGAAACTGAAAGGCAACGGACTCTCCGGCGTGAGCTTGAATGGATAAAGATGTCACCTAAAGGGAGAAGAAGCAAATCAAAGGCCCGTATCAGTTCCTATGAAAAATTGTTTTCTCAGGAAACCGAACAACTGGCCAAGGAACTGGAAATCTTTATTCCCCCGGGTCCTCGCCTTGGCAAGGTCGTTATCGAAGCGGAGAATCTGACTAAATGCTTTGGAGATCGCGTTCTTGTCGAGCAGATGAATTTCAGCTTGCCTCCCGGTGGGATAGTCGGGGTAATCGGTCCAAACGGGGCAGGAAAGACCACCCTGTTCAAAATGATTATCGGCCAGGAAAGTGCGGATAGTGGTTCTATTCGCATCGGTGAAACCGTAAAACTCGCCTATGTCGATCAAAGTCGTGACGAACTGGATCCGTCGCAGACCATATGGCAGGCGATTGCCGATGGACAGGATACGATTTGGCTTGGCACCCGTGAAATAAACAGCCGGGCGTATGTCGGCAAATTCAATTTTTCCGGCACAGATCAACAAAAGAAAGTCGGTCTCCTGTCCGGTGGACAGCGCAATCGGGTACATTTGGCACGTACCTTAAAGAAAGGTGGTAATGTCCTCCTGCTCGATGAACCTACCAATGATCTCGATGTAAATACCCTGCGGGCATTGGAAGAGGCCCTCGAAAATTTTGGTGGCTGTGCTGTTGTCATCAGCCATGACCGATGGTTTCTCGATAGGATCGCAACGCACATTCTGGCCTTTGAAGGAGATTCAAAGGTTGTCTGGTTCGAAGGTAACTATTCGGACTATGAAAAAGACCGAAAATCAAGACTGGGGAGTGCCGCTGACCAACCTCACCGGATCAAGTATCGACAACTCACCAGAGGATGACGAAATATTTTTCAGTTTAAAAAAGTGAGGGGGGTTCAGAGACATTCCAACTCTTCCCTCATTGATTTGAGAAGAGAGAGTTTGCTGCGGGCAATTTCCAGTCCCCCTGCCCTGCTTTCTTCCTCAATGGCAAGAGCTATTTCGTGAATTCCCAGTATGCCCAGGCTCGCCGCTGCACCCTTGATAGAATGGGCTGCTCTGCACACTTGTGTAGCGCCTTCCTGGGCAACTCCTAGCTCAATGAGTTGAATATCAGCCTGCAAGGAATCTTTGAATATTTCCAGCAATTCCCGCAGTAACTCCGCATCGTCTGCAGCCTGCTCTAAAGCGAACGCCTTATCCCATTTGAGTGCATTCATAGTGAAATCCTTAAGTTAAAAGAAATACCAGCTGTCAGACATGTGCGAGGCCACTCCCCTTTTTGCAACCGTTTAATTATACTATCATAATTTACACGCATGAAGCAAATCGCAGGATATCCTTTTCATCAGATTTAAGAGTGGTGAGTACCTGAGCGCGTAAGGCAATGACTCTCTTGACGCAGTTCAGCAGACAAATTAATCTGACCTTGGCGCAGGACTGTACATTTCCCTTCAAGTATACCAAGAACAGTCGAGCAAAGGCCTCCGGCGGTTGGTCCGCCATCAATTATGTAATTTAATGAATTTCCGAATGTTGCCAGCACCTCTTCTGCAGTACTGGCCGGACGATGACCGGAGATGTTGGCACTCGTAGCAGTTATCGGTTTGCCCATTCTCCTGACGAGCTCAACGGCAATCGGATGGGAAGACACTCTCACGCCAATAGTACCCGAGTTGCCGGTGAGTTGGTGGTAAACCTCTTTTCTTGCCGGAAACACCAGAGTCAGTGGTCCCGGCCAATATTTCTCAATTAACGGCTCAAACTCAGGGGGAATAATTTCTGCGATTGTTTGTAATTGCGATATATTTTCTATGAGCAGCAGAAGGGGTTTATCTGCTTGCCGTCTTTTCACCTGGAAAAGTCTTTTTACTGCTGCAAGAGAATATGGATCGACAGCCAGGCCGTAATAGGTCTCCGTTGGAAAAGCAACTATCCCTCCTTCTCGTATACATGCGACGGCTCGGTCGAGTGACGAACCAAGCACTGCTCGATTCACTTTTTTAACCATGGATATTTTTCGCTTTTTCCTCCACTTCTTTGACCATATCCTCGCGAAAAACAACTAATTTTTTATCAAGTTCAGGATCAGATAAGGCAAGAATGCGTGTTGCCAAGACGCCGGCATTTTTCGCTCCTGCCTTACCAATTCCCATAGTTGCCACAGGAACCCCCGGAGGCATCTGTACGGTAGCTAACAAAGCATCCAAACCTTTCAGGGATGAAGCATCAAGCGGCACGCCGATAACCGGGAGGTCGGTGTGCGATGCGAGAACACCAGCTAAATGCGCAGCCATACCTGCTCCAGCGATAATTACTTTCAACCCTCTCTGCTGGGCGGTTTTGGCATATTCGGTCGCCCTGTGCGGTGTTCGGTGAGCTGATGCCACAGTCATTTCATAGCAAATTTCCATTGATTTCAAAAATTCAGCAGCATTATTCATTACCTGCAGATCAGAATCGCTGCCCATGACGATCCCTACGAGAGGTTTTTTGGGTACTACGGCGCCTCGACGCAGAGCCTTTGCACCGATATCCCGTCGGCAATAGCAATTTGTCCATCTTATCAAATCAACTGCTCCGTAGGCTCGTAAAATTGCCTCTTGCAGGTCCTTTCCGATCGCAGTCACGCCTAGAACTCGACCACCATTGGTAACCGATCTGCCATGTTTTCTTGCCGTCCCGGCATGAAAGACCTCAACCCCCCGACACTCAGCCGCTTTTGTCAGCCCTTTTATGGTCTTGCCTTTTTCGTAGGAACCAGGATATCCGCCGGCCGCCATGACAACACAAACCGTTGGTCGTGGATCAATCTTCATCTCCACTTGCCCCAAAGTCCTGTCAATAGCAGATTCGAAGATGTCGACTATATCGCTCTTTAAACGCATAAGAAGCGGTTGCGCCTCAGGATCACCGAATCGACAATTGAACTCCAGGACATTGATATCCTTGCCTGATATCATAAGACCTGCATATAACATACCTTTATATGGTCTCCCCTCGGCTTCCATACCCTTGATTGTCGGCAGCATGATGCGATTCATGACAAAATCAGCAATTTCATTGGTGACGACCGGTGCAGGTGAATATGCTCCCATTCCACCGGTATTTGGCCCCTGGTCATTCTCAAAGATGGCCTTATGATCTTGAGACGTCGGTAATGGCAATACCGTCTTACCATCTGTAAAAGCAATGAAGGAAGCTTCCTCTCCAACCAGACAAGCCTCAATGACAATTCTATCTCCGGCGCTGCCGAAAGCCTTTTCAGCCATGATGACGTCGACAGCCTGTTTGGCCTCCGCAACAGTTCTTGCAACAATCACCCCTTTACCGGCAGCGAGACCATCGGCCTTTACGACAAGCGGTGCCCCGCAGTCATCAATATATTTTTTTGCTTTTTTGGCATCGGTGAAAACCGCAAATGCGGCGGTGGGAATGCTGTATTTTTGCAGAAATTCCTTGCAATACACCTTGCTGCCCTCAAGTTCCGCTGCCCGTTGGCTTGGTCCAAATATTCGTAAGCCATTAGCTTCAAAGATGTCAACGATTCCCGCCACAAGAGACGATTCCGGACCAACCACGGTAAGAGAAATCCCCTCTTTTTTGGCAAATTTCATGAGTGCGTTGACGTCCGTCACCGGGATATCGATGCACTCCGCCAATCGGCTGATTCCGGCATTACCTGGAGCGCAATACACCTTTTCGACTTTTTTACTTTGCTTTATTTTCCATACCAAAGCGTGTTCGCGACCACCTGAACCAACAACGAGAATCTTCATAGGCTTAACTCCAGTCTGAAATTAATATTCCAACATATATTTAAATTATTTAAGTTACTTAATAGGACAGATCAGCTCCTGTCTATTGGATTGATCGTTGACAAATCGGAAACGAAATATTACATAAATGAATGGCCATTCATGTTTTTCATGCTTTTATCTATATACATAGGATTGTTCTTTTCGGGAATGAAAGCAGAAAATAAACACTCAAAAATTATTTCGGCAGCAACAAAGGTCTTTGCCAAAAAGGGCTTTTTCACGGCTAGAATATCCGATATTGCCAAAGAAGCCAAGGTCGCTGACGGAACAATTTACCTCTATTTCAACAATAAATATGATATCCTGTTGTCGGTGTTTGAAGAAGAGGTGGGAAAAATTGTCGAAAGTACCGAAAAGTTATTGAGTGCAGAATGTGACCCCAGTAAACAGTTGGAGATTTTTGTCACCCAACACCTCCTGGCAATGAAGAAAAACAAGTACCTTGCCGAAGTAATCCAGATAGAGCTTCGACAAACACATAAAGCAATAAAAGATTACCGCGACAATAAATTCAGTAAATACACCGGAATCATAGCGGATATTATTAGAAATGGGCAAAAGACAGGGATCTACCGCTCAGACATCAAACCAGATCTCGCCAAGAGAGCTTTTTTTGGAGCACTGGACGAGACTTCCCGGGTGTGGAATGCTTCCCTTGAAACCAACTATTCCGTTGAGGAGACTGCAACGCAAATGTTGCTAATGTTTTTAACCGGTATTCAAAAAGATCCCTCAGGTTTGTCGGAATAAATAATCTTTGCTCCTTCGTTTCTTGACCTCATTCCAAACTAGAGGAACGGATGGCGATCACCTCAAATTCTCTCGTACCGCCGGGAGTAATGGTTTTCACTTCATCTCCGACTTCTTTGCCAAGCATGCTTTTTCCCAAAGGCGACAACACGGAAATCGAACCTTTCTTAACATCAGCCTCCTCAGGACCCAAGAGTTGATAGGTGATTTCCTCTTCTGTGTCGAGATCCAACAGTTGCACAACTGTACCAAAGACTACGGTTTTGGAGTTCACCTTTGAACAGTCGATAACCTCAGCCCTTGCCAGTTTATCTTTTAATTCTATGATTCTGCCCTCTATATGGCCTTGGCGATCTTTAGCGGCATGGTATTCAGCATTCTCCTTCAGATCGCCATGTTCCCGAGCCGTCTCAATCGCCCTAACAACTTCGCCCCGTTCAATCCTTTCTAAACGGTACAACTCATCACGCAATTTTTGATTGCCGGTTTTCGACATTGGTATTCTTGTAATCATTCACTCCTCCAAAAAAAATCCTGCGAAAATCCAGTGGCATAGGATTTTCATACAGGAGCCTAAGATCAAAATAATGGTATCACCAACGATAATGAAGAGAGAGAGACAATCCTTTCTCTTCAAGGACATCACTCTTTGTAAAGGTAAAGTTGCCTTTTAATAGGAAATGCGGAGTCATTTCAAGGAAAATATCAAACTTGCCCATATATGAAATTGTTTCCAAGTCATCAAACCCGATGGAATTATCAATTGCATAATAACTGATTTTCCGTTTATCCCCCTGCTGATAGCCAAGAAAATCATTTTGAAAATGTAAGGTGATAAGGTTTTCAGAAAAGGAAGAGGGGCTCCAGTAAAACAGTATGTCTTGTTGTTGGCTTTCTGCTGACGAAATTTCCGAAGGATTTGTCTCCGTATTCTTGAAAAATTGATAGTCATACCGAAGAGACATATGAACAGATTCGCCAAACAATCCATAGGAAGAATAAGCATGGAATCGATTCTGGGTATTATCGTCGCTGTAGTTCCTGTGGCGAAAATCACCGCCAAAGGTCAAACCTAGAGGGGTTTCGCAATACAAGCCGCCCTCGATTGCCTGGTTGGTTATCCCCTCTTGCAATGCCATCACCGTATCGTGAACCAAACCTTTTTGCCACTCTATGTAGGCATGAAAATATTCATCAAGCTGGCCATTTAATGCGATTTTATGAAGAAATATTGCATTGCTGGTACCATCCATCTTCTCTACACCACCGCCAAAGGTAAGTTCGTAGTCCTTAGCGAATTCATATATGGCTGTACTGTAGAGCAAGTTGCTGCCAGTGGATGCTGATGTATTGACAGATTGATACTTATTGTTTGAATATGCCAGGCGGATATCCGTATCAAGATCGGGAGTAAACCAAAATGAGGTGCCAACACTCACTGTTTCGATATCAACAAAACCATCCCGCCCATCTTTTGCTGAATATGCAGCATCAAAAATGTTCTGCGGGCTTAATTGCAGCGTACTTCTTTCCATGGATTTGGTCAGTTCCGGAGATGTGATCCCGGTATTCTGTATTGCTTCGTATACCTGCGCTTCTTTACGATACTTGCCAACCCTGCCATAAATGGCTGCAAGATCAATCATCCCTTCCGGCGTTCCTTGTTCATCGACTAACCGTTTGTTGCTTTGTTCGGCAAAGGTGTAGTTCTTTTCAAAAATAGCCTTTCTGGCGAGATATTCGGTAGAAATCAACTTTTGCCAGCTATATATTTCAAAATAGTCTGCAACAATTTTTCCGGCTTCATTGGCTAAATTATCAACGAGAAAGGCTGGTTCCATCAGTTCAGCGATAATGTCCGGTTTTGACTGGAGCAGAACCAACAAGGAGTTCCAGATCGTTTTCTCTCTGGTAAGATAGAGATAATCAATCTGCTTTTGGCTGAATTTTTCACTCAATAATTCCTGAATCGAAGGAGACAACAGTCTCTGATAAATCTGCAGGGCTTTCTCATGTTGTTTTTCACCCCACAAAAGTCTAGCAAGTGTGAGCGATTCTTCAACATCATCGGAAGGAGTGAACTCTGTGATGGCAGTATCGACACTCTTCTTCGCTCCTTTATCCTTTTGTTCGAGTAGTACCAACCCGTTGCTATAATTGCCTTGCCGCATCTCGATTTCCACGAGTTTTTTATAAAAATAGGGTTCATCGGGGAACAATTCACTTAACCTGCGCAATGGCACTGCTGCCTCGGCGAATTTCCCCTTAGCAAAGAGGAACTTTGCCAACAGAACTCTACCGACCACCGAGTCCGGATTATTTTGCAATACAGCTTGGATATGACGCTCGGCAGCATCATATTCCTGATATTTAAGATCAGTCTCAATACTCGCGAGCAACTGGCGGGCGCTCAGGTTCGACTTGGTCAACAAAGTGCCATTTCTACTGTCTTCAATTTTGTGTTGCTTGATTTTCCTTCCGAGGAGCCTTTGCAGGGTAAAAATCTCCGGGTCAAAAACACCCCTTTCGGCATGTTTTTCCAACCTTTTTAAAGAATTATTATAGTCACCGCGATAAAAGCTCACCCAAATCCTTTCTTTTTCAAGATCTGCCACTAAGGGGATGAGATCCTTATTGACCTGGTTATGAGGTGCAACAGTTAGAATATCATTGAGTAATTGATCAGCATCCTCGTATTTCTCTTCTGCTTTGGCAATTTTGACTTTGAGGAGAATGCGGCGATATCCGTCAGGGTCATTTGAAAAATCGAATTTACCGGGGGTACTTTGTTTATCTAACACCCCGAACCATGTTTTTGCTGCCGTACTATTTTTGTCAACCAAGGCATTATCAGTAAGGACATAAAGCACTTCATCGAAGGAAGGGTTGCCCTTCAAAAGCTGCCTCAGGAGTTGCTCGGCTCCTCTCGTTTTCTCTGCCAGTCGCAGTGTAACGGCGAAGTGAAGATCCAATTTGCCGAGCGTTTTCTTATCGCGGGAATAAACTCTCCTATAGTGATTGCTTATTTGTTCATATTCACGAAACAGATAGTTTCTAGCCAACTGGTCTAAATAGGTGAAAACGATCTCTTTGTCAGGCTGCCGTTTGTTGAACTTACTTCCTCCCTCAAAAAGTGTCTTTACTTTCGAGTATATTGCCAAGGGAACCGGCCAATTCCATGGAAATTTTCCTGATCTCAATATCACCGGAATCAAGTTGCAAAACCTTTTCATAGGAGGATAAGGCTTCAAATTCCCGACCTAATTCCCTTTCAATGTTGGCCCTTAACAGGTAGTAGGTCTTCGTCGTGTTGCGTTTTTGAACTATCTTATCCAAAAGGCTTAGGGCATTCTCAAACTGTTTATTATTAAAGTAATGCTGGGCAAGACGCATGGAGATAGTTTCGTCGTCCGGATGATGGTGGTGGATAATTGACAGAACATCGAGACACTCCTTAATCATTCCTTTGTTCTCTAACAAATCAGCCATTTGCCGATAGATAGCTACTCTATTCGGTGTCACTTTTGCTAGGTCACGCCACAGAAGCCACGCCCCATCATTCTCAACGATGGAGAGAAAATCATTGGCAAGAATATACTGAATATTTTCTATATTTTGTTTAACTTTGTCGGAATCAGGGTGCTTTTGAAAATATCTTTCAAAATAACTCAATGCTTTATCCGGTCTTCCCAATTGATAAAGATTGATTGACCCGGCTTTGAGAAGAACAGCGTCGTTGTCTTCCAGATGCTCAATGAGGTAGATAAGATGTTCCAAAGCGGCGTCATATTCAGCTTTGGACAGATGGTAATCGACAAGCTTATGGCGAAATTGCAGGGAGTCTGGATGTCGTTTGACGTATTCCTGCCAGATAATACTGCTTTCTTCCTCTTCCCCAGAAACATCAAAAACTTTTGCAGCATGGAGAAGCACCCAGTCTTCGACATCCCACTTTTCTAATAATTTTTTCAATAACTGACGAGCTTTGTCATTTTGCCCGATCGTATGTGCGTCTAAAGCCGTTTCTTCGAGTAATTTGCGACTATCCGGTTGCCGAACAAGGAGATGTTCCGCTAATGGCAGGGAAAATTCTTTCTTTCCCATGTTTCTAAGACCGCCAATCAATCCTTCAAGGGCAACATCTGAAAGTTCGCCGCTCGGAGCTTTTTCCAGGACTCTTCCGTAATACCCGACCGCAGCCTCCCAATCTTTATCTTGGGTTGCGGCCTGCCCTCCAGCAAGTAAGTAATCAATTCTGTGAGAATTTCTTTCTAGTAAGCTGGCTATGATCTTGGCGGCGTTTTTGAAATCTCCTGTTTTCAGGAGAACTTGACAATATTCCCAGTTTGCCTGCTCGATGTTTGATTTTTTTTTGTAAAGCTCAGAGTACACAGATGCCGCTTGGGAATATTTCTTTGATTTAACGTGACTCCTGGCATTGTCCCAGAGGATCTTCCAATCCGGAATGCCCAGATCAGTGTCGATCATGGAAATATTCCTTTCTGGAGCGATCGCTTCTCGAGCTATACTGGGGTTGCTACCCCCCAACATAAAGAGAAGACAAACCAACAAGAGGCGACTGATAACCACTGTCTTCTGTCCAGTAAAAGTCATGTCTACCAAACGATTGCCAAAAAAGATGCTCTCAAACGAATCAGGAGGATCCTCATGCCAAAGTGAGTAATAGGTTTCCCGCCTCAAGACGAAAGACATGCGCCTTGAGATCTGCTCCGAAAGGAAATAAGGAAGAACGCAAGCAGCACAAACCTTGCTCAGCCAATCCAAGGTAATCGTTTACCGGTAAAACTGCACTATTTTCTCAACAATATAGGATTGCATGCTGGAGGTCAGCTCAGGATATATCGGTAAAGCAAGCGTTTCGTCGGCCGCTTTTTCGGCCTCCGGACAATGTGTTTTGCTCGACAGCGCCCCTAAACATTCCTGTTTGTGTAAAGGCACTGGATAATATATTTCACAACCGATATCGTTTTTTACCAACCATTGAATCAGATCATTACGCTTTTGCGCGCGCAACACATATTGGTTATAGATATGAACATTCGTCGTCTCGTTGCCAACACCCACATAGCCGGCAAATGCACTGGCAGGAAGCCGCACTTTTCCATCGCTGACGAGATCTGTTTCGCTGAAGAGACGATTGTAAGAAACAGCATTCTTGGCCCGCTGTTTGTGCCATTGTTCAAGATAAGGGAGTTTCACTCGCAAGGCCGCGGCTTGAATTGGATCCAGCCGAAAATTACCACCTACCAATTTATGATAGTATTTGGGATGAGCACCATGGTTGCGTAAGAGGATAATTTTTTCAGCCAAGGCTTTCTCTTGGGTGACGACCATGCCGCCATCGCCAATTCCACCAAGGTTTTTACTCGGAAAAAATGAAAAGCAGCCGGCAGTTCCAATAGAACCGGCTTTCTTAAATTCAACTTTGCCGTTTTTGAACATCGGATACTCCGCGCCGATTGCCTGTGCCGCATCCTCAATAACCGGCAATTTATATTGCTCAGCCAGTTTCATGATTGCCGCCATGTCGGCGCATTGACCATATAAATGAACAGGAATTATCGCCTTGATTTCTCGTTCCGTATCCGCCGCCAAAATTTCGGCAATTTTTAAAGGATCAATATTAAAACTGACAGGATCTATATCGGCAAAGACCGGGGTTGCCCCCACTCTCAAAATGACCCCCATGGTAGCAAAAAACGAATAGGGTGAGGTTAAAACCTTATCGCCTGGCCCAATACCCAGCGCCATCAAACTTACCAGCAGGGCATCCGTGCCACTGGTAACACCAATTCCATACGCCGCGCCGGAGTATTCGGCAATTTCTTGTTCGAGGCCTTCAACTTCCGGACCCTGAATATATCTGGTTGACTTAATAACACGGGTTACCGCAGCAATGAGATCATCTTCGAGGTAGCTCAGCTGCGCCTGCAGATCAAGCAATGGCACTTTCATAGTAGTTGTTGAATTGGAAGTATTTCAGGTTTATCCGGTGCAGAACCGCGACCAGCCGGGATAGAGCAATGAGCGATCAGGACTTTGAACTTATGATTATCTTTTCACCGTCGAAATAATCGACAATATCTGGCATCTCGGTTTCAAGATATTTTTTCATTTTTTTCAACAGATTCACTTCAATCTGTCGGACTCGTTCTCGGGATATTTCAAAGCGATCGGCAATATTTTGCAGAGTTAAAGGTTCGTCGGTCAACAAGCGTTTTTCGAGAATCATTTTTTCTTTGTCGTTGAGCTTGTCCTTGAGGACCTCAATAAGCTCCCCGAGCTTAGCCTTAATCTCTTTGCCCGCCACCATAGACTCAATTCCGGGGCCTTCACTGGGCAGGAAATTTTTTTGTTCATCTTCTGAATCGGACCGCACCGGGCTTTCCAGAGAAACATCCCAATTGTCCATGCGCTGGCCCATTTCAACCACCTCACGCTCCTTGACGTTCAAACGTTCCGCCAAGAGTTTCGGTTCAGGGTTAAAACCTTGACCTTCCAGGAGTTTTCGTTCTTTATTGAGGCTGAAGAACAACTTTCGCTGCGCTTGGGTGGTGCCGATTTTTACCAATCGCCAGTTGTCCATAATAAATTTAAGGACATATGCCCGAATCCAGTAGGCAGCATAATAGGAAAATTTGACACCTCGATAGGGATCGAATTTTTTGGTGGCCTGTACCAGTCCAACATTACCTTCCTGGATAAGATCCATAAAGTTTTGCATCCAGTACTTTTGGAAATCCATGGCAACTTTCACCACCAGCCGCAGATTAGAGCTTACCAACCGATAAGCCGCATCCTGGTCACCCTGCTCTCGAAACCTTATGGCAAGTTCGTCGGTCTCTTCCCGAGTTAAAAGCTCATACTGGCTTATTTCCTGCAGATATCGGTGTAATGCCGGATTGCTGAGCGCCGGCAGATTTTCCTCGTCCGAGACGGCAACCAATGGATTGTCGTAAGCTTCATCTATACCGTTGACCTCTGTTTCCAGCTCGGGGTCGTCCAGGGGGTCTATATCAATTTCAGGGTCTATAATAGTATTTTTATTCATCGACTTCTTTCTCCGGTAAATGTGCCCAGAAAATTTTATGAAAGATTACAATATTACCCTACATTGATGAAAGTGCAATCATATTATAAAAGGTGAAATGGCTCTCCTGTGCTCAACTTGGCTTGGTTACGATTTTATCATATGTTCGAAAGATTATGAGAATTTTATTTTATTCATTGAGTATTTATGCTAAGTATTCAAGTTTCTCTTGCCCTTAATCCACACTGCAGGCGACAGTCCTTCCTGTTATCGTTCTTACTTCCTTACAACCAATGAAAAACATTAGAAATTTTAGTATAATTGCCCATATTGACCATGGCAAATCCACCCTTGCAGACAGAATGATTCAATTCTGCAACCTCGTCTCCGACCGGGAATTCAAAGATCAGCTTCTCGATAACATGGATATTGAGCGAGAACGCGGTATTACCATCAAAAGCCAAACCATCTGTCTTCCTTACACCGCTCAAGACGGTCAAGAATACTTTTTAAACCTTGTTGATACTCCTGGTCACGTTGATTTCAGTTATGAGGTCTCTAGAGCGCTCAGTTCCTGTGAAGGAGCTTTGCTGCTCATTGATGCCGCCCAGGGAGTGGAAGCTCAAACCCTGGCGAATCTTTATCTGGCCATGGAAAACGACCTGGAAATAATTCCGGTGATCAATAAAATTGATCTGCCTTCTGCCGAGCCTGACAAGATCGCCATCCAGATTGAAGAAGATCTCGGCCTTGACAGCACACTTGTGCAATTTTGTTCTGCAAAACTCGGCACCGGAATTCCGCAGCTTTTCGAAACCATAGTTAAATATTTGCCGGCTCCGAAAGGCGATCCGGATGCTCCGCTGCAAGCTCTCATCTTTGATGCCACTTATGATTCCTTTCGCGGCACTCTCATTTCCGTGCGTATTATCAACGGCACTGTGAAGGCGGGAGATGTCATGCGTTTCATGGCCAATGGCCGCGAATACCGTGTCGATGAGGTGGGATTCTTTAAATTGCATAAAGAACCGACCAAGCAGTTATCAGCAGGCCAAGTCGGTTATATTCTCGCAGGTATTAAAACAGTTCAAGATACCAGGCCTGGCGATACCATAACCTTACGCGACTGCCCCGCCGCCAATCCGCTTCCGGGTTTCAAAGAGGTGCAGCAAGTGGTCTTTTCGTCGATTTATCCAATAAGCACCGACGAATATGAGGATCTGGCAACAGCCTTGGAAAAACTGAAACTCAATGATGCCGCCCTCACTTTTGAGAAAGATTCTTCGGCAGCACTCGGTTTTGGCTTCCGTTGCGGATTCCTTGGTCTTTTGCATCTTGAGGTTATTCAAGAACGTTTAGAGCGTGAGTTTGATATCTCGCTGATCCTCACCGTGCCCTCGGTGCAGTATATCTTTCATCTTGCCGACGGGAGCAGCAAACATGTCGACAACCCCGCGCATTTCCCCGACCCGACCAATATTGCCAAAGTTGAAGAACCTTTTATCAAGGCAACCATCCTCATACCGGAAAAATATATGGGCGTTGTCATGACCCTATGCATGGAGCGACGTGGGGAAAACACCAGTTTTCACTACCCGACCCCTGGAAGGATCGAGTTGCAGTGTGAGCTTCCATTGGCGGAGGTGATTTACGATTTTTATGACCGACTGAAATCGCTTACCCAAGGCTACGGTTCTTTCAACTACGAAATGCTCGATTATCGAAAAAGCGATCTGGTCAAGCTCGACATCTTGGTTAATGGTGAAATCGTCGACGCCCTTTCGCAGCTGGTTCATCGCGACAATGCCAGGGCCAGAGGATTGCATGCCTGTGAAATGCTCAAAGAAGAAATCCCGCGACAAATGTTTAAAATCGCCATCCAGGCGGCAATCGGTGGAAATATTATTGCCCGAACAACCGTTTCAGCACTCCGCAAGGACGTCACTGCCAAATGTTACGGTGGCGATATATCGAGAAAACGCAAGCTCCTTGAAAAACAAAAAGCAGGAAAAAAGCGCATGAAAACTGTCGGCAATGTCGATATTCCTCAGACTGCTTTTCTAGCGGTCTTGAAATCGGAACAAAAGTAGCCGGATACCTGAGCAGATCGAGTCACAATCTTTTCCAGGACGTCCCCCATCTCTTATCTGACACGGAAGTGCTATGGATAGGCAATCTGCAGACAACAGCAGTGAAAAAAAGAGACTTCTCGAACCAACATTTCACTTTATCACCAGCTTCCTGAAAATCGGTGACGATTATACAACCGATAAAATTGCGGTAACAGAACTCGTCAAAGGCGGGCAACTGCTCGCCGACTTCCCCGATTTTCATAAATTTGCCGCCAAAGGTTTTGAAAAGACCCCGCTTGAGCCGGGAGACTTTGCCCAACTGTCCGAAGATGAAAGCGCTATTCTTGCCACTGTTTCCGGATATCCAAAAGTCAGAAAAATCCGCAGTAAAGATGCACCTGAACCTGTTACCGTCGTCGCGATAGAACCTCTTTTCAAGTTTTCTCCAGATAATATGGTGGCGACACTTGTCATTCATCCACCGCTTGCGGAAGGACGTTCGTTAGACCAAGAGAACCTGGAGGATCTCATAGCCGAACAAAACATCGTTTTCGGCATCGATCACGATGCAATCAACGAAGCGAAGGCATTTTTGCAAAGCGGTGAAAAGGCATTTAAAAATTTCATTATCGCTCGTGGCCAAGCGGTTGGTCAAAGTGTGAATGCATTTTTACGGTATGACATGGAAATTGGCCCTATCGCCGGTACGATCCTTGACAACGGTTCCATTGATTTCAGGGAAAGGCGGATCATGGTCGGAGTTGGTGCTGGCCAGTGTATTGCCACCAAGATTCCCGCCGTTCAAGGCGCTCCGGGCATTAATGTCTATGGCGAGGAAACACCGGCACCGGCAGGAAAAGACCTCAAAATCGAAGTGCTTAACGATGCGAAATTTTCAAGGGAAACATTGCAGGTAACCGCCACCAAAAATGGCGTGCTTTCCATCGTCAACAACAATATAATTAAGGTATGTTCACACCAGGTATTACTCGGTGATATCGACTTCAAGACCGGTAATATCGAAAGCATGAACTGCATCACCATTCGTGGCTCCGTGCAACCGGGATTTCGGGTGACGGTAGCAGGTGACGTAGAAATTACCGGAGCCGTCATGTCGGCTCAGATTTTCTGCCAAGGCAACCTTGTGGTCAAGGGTGGCATTACCGGAAAACAAAGTTGCCTCGACGCAAAAGGTGACGCGGATATTTATTTCATTGAACAGGGGACGCTCAAGTGCGGTGGCATTGCAGTCATTCGCAAGCAATCATATTACAGCGACATAAGTGCCGGAGCCGACATCCGTTGTCACAATTCGAGCAAAATTATAGGTGGCAGCCTCCTCGCCGAAGGAAATATCACCATCGGCGATGTAGGATCGGAAAACTGCACACCGTCATTAATTGCTGCCGGTGTAGTGCCGGAACGTCTACGCCATCTTGAAGACCTCAAAGCCAGTGTGGTTGAGCAGCAGAATGCAATCATTCAATGGTTGCAGAGATATCATGGCAGCTCGACCTCAAAAAAGGTCAAGAATATGGAGAAGGAACTAGCCGACACCAAGCTCCAATTGCTGCGATCGAACTTGATTCCGGGAACAGGGCTCTATTCCAAGGCAGGAGGACCGGAAGACGAAGAAATAGAGTCCTCCGAGGAGTACAGCAGCGCTGGCGGCATTGAGATTGAAAAAATAAAGATAGACGTTGTCGGCAACATCTATACCGGGACAAAAATCCGAATCGGCAACTGTGCGTTGGTGATTGAAAAAACCGTCTCATTTCGGCAATTCAAGCTTCATCCCAATAAAAAGAGTATTATTGCCATTGCCATCAAAAAATGACTCAAGGGCAGGGAGCAGAATATCTACTTCCTGAGTTTTGCTGCTATCCGTCGAAGAAGATGCAGGCGATGGCCATACCGGGCAAGCACCAGATACAGCGGATATCCCAAATAGTGGAGCAAGATCAGAACCGCAAGGCATCTGCCTCCCGGTCCGCTGTGGAAATTCCCCATGGGCACAAATTTGCTCCACAGTGCCATCCGCGCCAGCCTTGAAATCTCTAGCCCTTTGAGGTCATAATGTTTATTCAAAGAACTGTTCATTCGTTCAGTCTCCATCGCAAATGTCTTAAAAAGCATCGTATTCGCAGCAAAGGATCGAATTTTAACCGCAACCGGGACTGACTCCAAAGCGGTACAACGCCTTTGCCGAAATCGGATTTAGGTTTTTTGCTGCCGTGAAAATCGTCGAGATGATGGCGATGTCTGATGTTAGCCACCTCTTTTGCCCGCGGGAAGGCGAGTTTATTGACGAGAAGATAATTGACCCAGGGTTTCCAATCGCCAAAGGAATACCCTAAAAGAGCGGCGGCGGCGGCGAATCTCTCCGCAGAATCTATTATTCCCTGTTGGAGCGGCACAAAATATCCGTCTTGCGCCAATTCCGCCTGGCCGATAGCATCGCTGGTTTTTCTGAACTCAAGCTCGAACCCCTCGGCAGTTAGTCTATAGCCGTTGAGCGTCGGATGTGGTGCACGACATGCTTCCTCGAAAATATCCTGCGCGTAAAAGAGGGTACTACCGGCCAGATCAAAGCGATTGCGATCATACATGATCCCCTTAAGGAGATTTTTATCGCTTTCAGGATAGGGAATCCCCCGCGTGGCACCAAAAAGCAAACCATAACAGGTCGGGCAGTCAAATCTGTGGGCGATTGCTTCAAAGAGGAAACGCTGAATTGTTCCCAGCCAACCGATATCAACCAGAGCGACATTTTTATGCTCAAACAAACCAGCCTGGGTAAAATACCGTTGCATGGCCAGGCTCGGTTTCTGTGTCTGAAGCTTCACCTCCTCTTGGAAAGATACATCTTCAAGCAGTGCGTCAAAACTCATGCGATTCTCAGGTTCATACCCTTCATGGACTGGACTGAGACAGGTGTCGGCTGTCAGTCCAAATTTCAGCAAATGGTTGGTGAAGGCCTCGGAATCAAGGCTGAAGATTCGGCAAACGTCACGAAAATCGCGATTGCCCGATGGCAGAAAGGCTATGTCGGCGTTGGTTTTGGTGAGTCCCTGATGAGCGCATGATGCCCCGGCCAGAGCCATCCTGCTGACATAGAGATACTCGACCTCCGGCAGATCTCCAGCGGGTTGTAAGTGAGGCATCGCTTTTTCCCAAAAGCGTTTAAAGGTCCAACCTTCTCTCGATAAAAAGAACACCTTGGTGATCTGATTTTCCCTGCAAAATCGTGCGACCTGTTGAATAAAAATTCCTATCAGCGGTCCGAGAAAATTATACCCTTCAGAGTACAATGCTGAATCGTGCTGATTCTCTGCCTCCAGGGGTGCCATGAGTTGCTGCAATAACCTGCCGCGCCAAAAGGGTCGCCCGTCACTGTAGTTATAGTAGCGTTTGACAATCGATCTCCGCTGATCCTCACGGGGATCGTGAATAATCATCGCCTCGACACCTATTTCTCCGGCCCGCAGACCATCGGAAATGGGATTATCGCCGACATGCAGCCAAGCTTCGGGCGAAAGACCATGTTTTTCGGCTATCATCGGGTAGGCTTTGCCGGAGGCCTTGGCTAAAAAAGAATCGGCGGAAGAAATGACTCCTTCTACCCATTCATCCAGCCCTGCATGTTTTACCAAATGACGCAAATGGGTAGACGGCAGATACATATCGGAAATGACAAATATCCTCTTTCCAGCACCGGAAAGTTCCTTGATCCAGTCAACAAGCATTTGCCGAGGCACCAGCATGGAATTTTCCATGGCAAGTTCATAGCTGGTGATCTTTTCCAGGAGCCCAGCGTCATAGGCGTTTTGAAATATTTCCTGCAAAAGTTCGGCCATAAAAAGCGGGTAACATGCTTCGTGATCGACGAATTTCGCTCCGGTTTCCGCCCGGTGTCTGCGCTCTATGTCGTCTCTTTGCTTCTGTACCTTATACCAGTGCCAATGTCTGCCTTGCTGCTCGGCAAGTTCGGCGATATACCTGGCAACAGGGAGCTTCACCAGATCCGGGTTGTGAATCCGGCGAATAAGCAGTGTGTCAAAGAGATCAAAAGAAACCACCTCCTTGTCACGTGCCTTTCGTCGACCAGCCTCAATCAAGGAGGCCAACGAGTAGTATGTTGTGAAATCCATAGCTTTTTAACGGCTTTTTTTGGCGATCCAGGTTCTTAGACTCGCCATCAATTCCTTGAAAGCCGGTCGTACGCCCAGTGGTTTTTGTGGTTCCAGCAGTACCTTGACATCATGCAATTCCTGACCAAGTTCGATCAATCGTTCCGACCCGGCAATGACATATTTGTTATATGCTTCAGGAATTTTTGCCGTCATGTACTTCTTTATCAAGTCCTGATCCTGAATTCTGCCGGTTATTGCTGCTTCACCAAGGGTGTTGCCGGAATGAATTCGGTAATACAGGAGCTTTTCCTGATCGACATAGTGCACCCCCTCCGGGAAGGCAAGCATCATCCGGAAGATATAATCGTAGTCATGGAGATATCTCAAGGAACAGAACTCGCCTACTGTTCGCATCGCCTTGGCCGTCATGAAAAGATTCGAGGTCGTGACCATAAAATTGCCTTTTAAAAAGGCAGCATAGATATCCTGACAGGTAAAATACCATGTTCTGTTTTTGAAATGCCACATATTCCATCCAAAATTCGGATCGCTAAATTCTAAGCCGGTATCGGAGATCGGTATGACATCGGTAAAAATACACTCCGCCTTTTTCTCCTCGCGCACATTGAGGAGTCGCTCAAAACGATTCAGGGCATAAACGTCATCCGAGTTCAGTATGGCAACATATTGCCCTTTTGCCAGGGAAAGACCTCGGTTGATGGTGTTATAGGCGTCTTTATTTTCCTGATGGTAATAGGTCAGGCGAGGGTCGCTGTATCCTTTCACTATCTCGCCGGTATTGTCGGTAGAGCCGTCATCGATGACAAGGAGCTCAAGATCGGCAACGGATTGCTGCAGAACGCTGTCTACGGCTGCGCCGATAAACTGTTGATGATTATATGCGGGAATAATAACCGAGATCAGCGGCTGATGCGCCTTCACTTTTTGCATTGACCTCTCCAAGCATTTGCTTCACTTAGAAAATATATTTGTAGGTTATTTACGAAGAGTTTTTCGTGAAGGGACTTGTCCTGTTTATCGGGGTTACTAATGAAATTAGCCTTTCAAGTCAAGCGTTAGTTCAATACCAGCAATCGAAACACTGCTTTTTTGTTTTTTTGTCTTGTTAATTGGCCTTCAAAATTCCTCACTGCAGTTATTCTTTCTCGCTGAGGGCCTCTTTATCTAGGAGCATGATGGTGCGTCCATTTACCCGGATCAGCCCCTCTTCACTCATTTTAGCAAATATTCTCGACAGTGTTTCCGGTATCGTCCCCAGGAGACTGGCGAGCTGGCCTTTGGAAATATCCAGTTCAACTACATCCTTGCTTCCTTGCTCGATGTTTAAATATACAAGATAATTGGCAAGTCTTGCCGGAACTTCTTTTAAAGAAAGGCTCTCGATCTGGCTGGCAAATCTGCGCAATCGCATGGAGAGGACGGCTAACATATTCAAAGCAATTGAGGGATTGGCTTCAACAAGCTGCACAAAGCGCTGACGCGGGAAGAAAATTGTTCGGGTATTTACCAGGGCTTCCGCGCTTGCCGGAAACGGCTGACCATAGAAAACCGGCACCTCGCCAAAAGGTTCACCCTCGCCAAAGATGTGCAGAATATGTTCCTTGCCGGCGGGCGACACCTTGAAGATCTTCACCCGTCCTTCACCGACCATGTAAAAACCGATTCCTTTGTCACCCTCAAAAAAAATACTCTCACCCTTCTGGAAGGTCTTCTCGACACCAACTGAGGTAATGTCTTCAATTTGCCGGGCCGGTAATCCTCCGAAAAGAAGACTTGCCTCAATAATCTGTTTTTTATCCATGATAATCCATTATCTGTAAAAGAATGTTTTGAAATTCACCCTGGTATGCCATAGTAATGACGAGGAGGAGCAGTTTTGTAATCTGCCATGACTCTACCAATAATTGCAGATAAAAACACTTTTTGATGCTTTTCGAAGACAGATTTCCCAGGATGTCCAGCTCAAGAAAAATTATTCATATCGATATGGATGCCTTTTTTGCGGCAATAGAGCAAAAAGACCATATTTTCTTCCGCGGCAAGCCGTTGATTGTCGGAGGTAGTCCGCAAAGTAGAGGTGTTGTCGCTGCTTGCTCCTACGAAGCTCGTAAATTCGGCATTCATTCGGCCATGCCCTGCGCAAAAGCTGCAAGATTGTGCCCCGAAGCGATCTTCACCCCTCCGCGCATGGATAGATACCTTGAAATTTCCACGCAAATCATGGCAATATTCCGCCAACATACGGCTATTGTTGAACCTCTGTCCTTAGATGAGGCCTTCCTCGATGTCACCAACATCGGCGACAAACACCCATCCGCCACCCTTTTGGCAAGACAGATCTGCCGGCAGATCTATGAAGAGCTGCAATTGACCGCATCGGCAGGGATTTCCTATAATAAATTCTTGGCAAAAGTTGCTTCCGATATCAATAAGCCCTGCGGCATTACCACCATTCCCCCGGAAACCGCTCAACAATTTCTCGACGCCTTACCGATCCGCAAATTCTTTGGGGTGGGTCAGGTGACGGAAAAAAAGATGCGGCGACTGGGGATCAGCAGCGGCTCCGACTTGAGAAAGTGGGATGTGGCAATGCTGGTTTTTCATTTTGGGAAGATCGGCTCCTTTCTCTATGATATAGTCCGGGGCATTGATGAACGTTCTGTTGAACCTACCAGGATTCGCAAATCCATCGGCAGCGAAACCACCCTCCCCTACGACACCAATAATCTCGACGAAATTCAGAATATTCTCAGGGAACTCGCCAAAGATATAGAAAAATCGTTGCTTAAAAAAAATAAGGGTGGCTATACTCTGACCTTAAAGATTCGTTATAAAAATTTTACCACCATAAGCCGATCAATAACCACACGAAGCGCCATATTCACTCGGGATGACATCCTTCCCCTGCTCCCTGGCCTCCTTGCCACGACACGTGCTGGTACCGAAAAAATAAGGCTTCTTGGTCTCTCTGTATCAAAGCTTATTGGTCAGTCGGCTCTTCCCCGTCAACTCAAACTGCCGTTTATGAAGCGATAGATAAATCCTATGAAAGATCTCATTTTTGCTATTCTCAATATCTTTAAATATGTCGGAAAAATTTTCATCTTTGTCAGAAATGTCTTGTTCAATGTTGTGCTGTTGACATTCGTGGTATTTCTTTTTTTGGCAATTATTCCAAAGGAGGTTTCCCATATACCTTCACAAAGCATTCTTCGACTCGACATCTTTGGAGATATCGTTGAAGAGAAAAGGGTATATGGTTCGGTTGAAAAATTGTTTGGTGACACTGTCGACCCGGATGCAGCAGAACCGGAAACCGTCCTGCAGGATATCCTCGATATCATCGAAAACGCAGCGGCGGATGATCGAATAGTCGCTCTGCTTCTCAATCTCAAACATATGGAAAATGCCGGGTTAAACCAACTGCAAACCATCGGTCAAGCCCTTGCCAATTTTAAAAAAACCGGCAAAAAAATTATTGCCGGTGAGGATTATTACAGTCAATCGCAATATTATCTGGCCTCATACGCCGACAAGATTTTCCTCAACCCCATGGGTGGAGTTGATATCCATGGTTTTGGCGTGTATCGCCTCTACTTCCGAGAGGCCATGGAAAAACTGGCGATCAACTATAATATCTTCAAGGTCGGGACCTACAAATCAGCACTTGAACCGTTCACCCGGGACAACATGTCGCCGGAGGATCGTCAACAGAACGAGGTATGGTTATCAGCTCTTTGGCAGGTATATCAAGATGATATCCGCCAACAACGCAACCTGACCAAAGAAACGATAAAAAATTATACGGCGAATATCTCCGAGGCCTTAAAAAGTACCGAGGGCGATACTGCACAACTCGCTCTGAAAATAGGGCTCGTTGACCAACTGGCAACCAGATCGGATATCACATCGTATCTTGCCGGCTTAACTCAAAACGCCGAGTCTAAACCCTCCATAGTTGGGTCCGCCGATTACTTCGACTCCATTCTTCCCTCCTATGGCAAAATCGATTGGCAAGGGGATAAGATCGGCCTCATCATCGCCGAAGGTAACATTCTTCCCGGGAAACAACCTCCCGGCCTCATTGGTGGGGATTCTCTTGCGATACTGATTAAAAAGGCGAGAGAAGACAAGCAGATCAAAGCACTCGTAGTACGTATCAATTCGGGAGGGGGTTCGGCTTTTGCATCGGAAATTATTCGTCAGGAATTGCTGTTGCTGCAAAAAATAGGCAAACCCCTTATTGTCTCAATGGGAGCCGTTGCCGCATCCGGTGGTTATTGGATAGCCGCCGATGCCGATGAAATTTGGGCCTCGGCGGCGACAATTACCGGATCGATAGGTATTTTCGGGGCAATTCCCACCTTTGAAAAAACCCTGTCTTCTCTGGGGATCTATAGTGATGGCACGGGAACCACCCCCCTGGCTGCCGGGCTCAACCTCACCCAACCCCTGCCGGAACCCTTGAAAGATGCCATTCAACAGGCGATAGCTCATAGTTACAACCAGTTCCTGAAAATCGTCGCAACAGGCAGAGAATTAGATAAATCCCGTGTTGCAGAACTCGCAGAAGGGAGGATTTATGATGGTAAAACAGCCCTGGCTGTTGGTCTTGTTGACAAGCTCGGTTCTCTTGCGGAGGCCATCGACGCAGCCGCAGATTTAGCAGGAGTGACCGACTATAGTGCTGAATACATTCGCCCTGCTGCCACAGTCAAAGAACAGGTGCTGCAATTTTTTACTGGTCAAATAGAACCCCTCACCTCCATCCTGAGTAAGAACGATCTTCCCCTGCTGAAAAAATTTAAAAGTATCTTAGAACACAAATTCTCCGAATTCATCTTCCTGGATGATCCACGCGGGATATACGCCTATAGTCCGATTAAGCTCACGTTTTAGAACTTTAGGCTTCTAAACCAAAGGCGTCCTCATAGTCGAATTCCGGTATTTCGTTCATAGTGAACTTAACCCATTCCCACGGGGCTTCGATAATCTTAAAACCGATATTCACATTGTATTTCCCTGATCCTTGCCTTTTCCAGCATGGTTTTACCAGCAACCGATAATGTTTTCCCGCACCCGACAAAATAGCCGTGTAGGTGTGTTTTTCTGCACCAAATGTGCTAGGAATATCGGTAATTTTAAAGCCACCGATGGAAACATCGGCAACATGACCACCAAGAACCAATTTTCCATCGGCCAAGTCACCCACAAATCCGGACAATCCGGTTCTCCGGTATTTTCTCTTCATTCGACCGAAGTGAAAACTGCTCGCTATTTTTGAGATTTCTTCTGACCGATTCATGGCAAACCCATTATTTTGAAAAAGATTGCTGGATGTCTCCACCGTTCTGGATGTTGCAAACTCTATAGAATGTACATCACATGAAAAACACAGCAAATCAAATGAAAATTAAAACCATGCAAATTCTTTATTGGACCACTTTGAAAACGGGCTCCATTTCTATGCTGCCAGCGGCTGCAGCCTGTACCTCCGCTCGTGCAGATACTTCACCCGGTACCGCCCTGGCCACGGCAGCCCGAGCATTATTCAGATACTGCCGGGCTAGTTGGCTTAAATCCTTTTCATCTATTGCCGAAAAATCCTTGAGAATTGTTTTCGGCCACTCCAATTGCTGCGGATATCTACTGGACAGCGCAAGGACAGAGGACAGCCAATATTGGTTGGTTCTGATACTATCGGTGATTGATGTCAGCATCGGTCTTTTAGCCCGCAGGAGTTCATCACTGCTCACCCCATTTTCTTTCAGTTGCTCGGCTATCCGCAATATCTCATTGATTATCGCCTCTTCACCACCAGGTTTGACAACCACTTGGGCAATTAAAAAACCGTATCCTTGGTAAACCCGGCTGTTAAAATTCGCTACGCTCGGAGAATACGCCGCACCCAATGTTTCCCTGATCACCTTTCTCACCCTGTCTTCAACCACGCTGGCTAACATATGCAGCCTTCTTGTTCGCCGAATGTCCCAAAAATCCTCGGTAGGCCAGGCAACGACAACAAGCGACTTATCAATGGAGGTTTTAACGTCAACCTTGAGCTTTGCACCAACCGGAAAGTTCACCGCCGGTGCCTCGGGAATATGTGGACTCTGCAGCGTCACGTCTCCAAAATATTTTTCGAGAACCTGTATGACCGCATCTTCGTCGAAATCTCCTACCACGGAGATTTCCAAATCCTTTGGGACAGAGAAGGACCGGACCCATTTTTGCATCGCGGAAAACTCAAGGTTGGCTATATCCTTCCATGGTGGCATGCCGAAATGTGGATTTCCGTTTGCCAAAAACGGTTGCACATCGAGAACCATCGCCCCATCTATTTCACGGCTCAGTTTCTGATACATGAGCTCCATTTTACTCTTCACATTGGCAAACTGGTCTTCCCGAAAGCCCTGATCATACAGCATGGTTTGCAACATTTGGATCAACAACTCAAAATCCTTAAACAGAGCATTACCAAGCCAAGAAAACGCATTTTCCCCTATTCGGAACCGCAACTCCACGGAGCTTCCGGCCACAAGGGCATCTATCGCCGATTTCGGGAGTTGTCCAGAGCCGGAAATGTTGATGGTATCTTCAGCAAGCATTGCCATGCCCGGTGTGGTTTCACACTGTTCCCCCGCACCAAAACTCGCCGTTACCTGTATACTGTTTTTCTGGAAATCGGTTTTTTTCAGATTGACGATAAGGCCATTTGGAAAAACCAACCTTGCAATATCCGTGTCATGGTAATGCTGACGTTGTGGTGCGCTATCCGATGGGGCAGAAACCGGTAAATATGGAAATGCGTTGCTTTGTGCTCCCGGGGGACCTGCAACCTCTTGCTGAACAGCTCGACGGTAATGATCCTCAATAATCTTCCTGCCATCATCGCCTAGTTGCGCGTCGCCGGTAACCGATACCAACCTGCTGTCGCGGCTCCAAACCGCTCGAAATTCCTGGTTTACCTGAGCCGCTGTGATCTGTTCAATAATAGGGCTGTATAATTCTTTTTCCTGTTCCGCCGACTGGTAAACGCGGTTGCTTTCCAGATGTCTGAGTATTTTTTGGGCGATCTTGCGAGAATCTTCAGACTTTGCCGTCAGAACACGGGCATCAAGGTCTGCCAGTATCTCTTTTTTTGTTCGTGCCACTTCCTGGTCGGAAAATCCATACTGTATTGCCTGGCGAAGGGTTTTGTCGATAAAAGAGAGACTTTCCTGCCATTTTCCTTTCTCGGTCTGGGCCGAAATTGTGCCAAAGGCGATACGTTCAATGATATCCCCGGAACTGTAAGTGACCCGGGTAAAGGGTGAGTCTTTTTCTTCCTGCAATCGCTGGAGGCGATATCCCATGATCATCGCGCCCATTGCCCTTATGATTTCTTCCGTTTCCAGTTGGAGCGAATCATTTTGTAATGGCAGATCCCAGAAAGATTCAATGGACACATTGGTTTTTCCCAGTTCCGGCTCAAAATGATAGAAAGCCTCTGTCCCCATATGGGACAGCAAGCCAAAGTCTGGACACTCAGGCTTTGGGGCACCGGGAGAGAGTTGTGAAAAATGTTTATCGACAAGCTGTTCGGCGATCTTCAAATCCATATCGCCGACAACGATCAGAACCATGTTTTCCGGCCGATACCAGCCATCGTAGAAGGTCTTCAACGTTGTTCGATCAGCTTGCTGTAAAATGTTTTCAACCCCGATTACCATTCTTTCCGCAAGCCTCGTCCCGCGAAAGGCAAACTCCATGCTGGCCACCTGCGTTCTATAGGATGCCGAATCTCTGGCTCGCTTTTCTGCTAGAATGACTCCCCGTTCGGCATTTATCTGGTGATCCTCAAGTTTTGCCCTACGGGCATAGTCGGCAATAACCGAAAAACCGGCATTGATTTCCTGTTCAGAACCATTCGGCAGAATGAGGTTGTAGACCGTCTGGTTAAAAGTTGTATGAGCATTGGCATCATCGCCAAAGCTCATACCGATCGACTGAAAATACTCAACCAGACTCCCTGCCGGATAATTTTCCGTCCCTTTAAACATTAAATGTTCAAGGTAGTGCGCTATCCCCCGCTGATGTTCTTCCTCGTTTAACGACCCAGCCTTAATATAAAGATAAACCGCAACTCGATTTTTCGGCTCCTGATTCTGTTTAAGAACATAACGAAAACCATTGGCCAATTCGCCCATATGCAGCTCAGGATCAACAGCCAAATCGCTGACAGCTGATGGCCAGGTAGAAGGCAAACACACTTCCTTGACGGAAATCTTCTCTGCGTGGCTTGCAAAAACGAGGGAAAAAAAGAACAGCCATACCAGAAAAATGGTTTTCTTAAGAAATTGATTTCTTTTGTTCATGCCTTTTTTGACCAGCTCAACCTTGAGGAAAGAGGAAAATCCATCTGCAACTCTTTGCAAAAGAGTCGGCACCAGCAAGAAAACATACGCTGGACGGTTTAACTATAACAATCAATCCAGCCAGCGAAACCTTTAGGATGAAGTTAGTTACAGCATTTCCTCCTGTGAGGTCTGTGTGTCTCGTAACAGGAACCACATGCTTTATTTCCGAAACCGATCTAAAAACAACTTTTTTTCAGAAAGAGAGTGGTGTAGTAGTATTTCCTCTTTCGCAGTGTTGCCTCCTTTCTCAAGCAAACCATCGACATCGTGTATTCCAACCTATCATGCGAATCAAACATACACTCGAATATATACTTCTTAGATCCGTAATTTTTTTTATAAATCTCCTCCCTGTTCCGGCAATTCTCGCGTTGTGCGCAGCACTTGGTTACCTGGCATGGCTGGTCTTTCCTTTTCGCATCAAGGTCGCTTATAAAAACCTTTCAACGGTCTTTCCGGAGCTTGGCCATGAGGATAAATTGCGACTCTTAAGAAAAGTTTATCTGCAGTTTGCCAAAACTTTCGGTCTGGTTTTCATTCTTCACCGGAAAAGCCTCACCAGGCTGGTTAAAAATACCCGAATAACCGGAAGAGATAAGCTTGATAGGGCACTGCAAGGTGGAAAAGGGGTGATTCTGACAACGATCCATGCCAGTTGGTTTGAAGCCTACTTTGCCTGGTTCAACATTGCCGATCTGCCAACAAGCCTGATTTATCAAAAACAGAGCAACCCGCTGTCCGACGATTTTTTCGTCCGTCAACGCGGACGCTACGGCACAAGCCTTACCCACCTCAGCAGCTATGACGGGATGAAGGCATACGAAAAGGCTCTGACAGAGAATCGATTGCTCATCGTCAGCCTCGATCAAAGCTACACCAGTCGCGGCGCTAGTGTGCTGTTTTTCAATCGCCCCCTGGCCTGTGCCAAAGGGGCGGCAATACTCCACCAGAGGACCGGCGCCCCGGTTTTCACGAGTGTTTATTACATGAAAGATGGGCAACTCCATATCGATTTCGACGAAGTCCAACTACCACAATATGACGAGATCAATGAGCAAAACATCATCGACATATCCAGCCGTTGTGTCCGACTCTACGAGCCTTTCATACGGGCTTATCCGGAGCAATGGTTCAGCCTCTTTCATCGTCTGTGGAGCAAAAAAAATTATCCCCCGGTGAAAAGATCGATCAAGCAAATCTTCTTATAAATATTCCTTCAGTAATGCACCTTGCTGGTGTATTACTAGAAACAATCCCAGAGCGGAAATGTATCGCCATTGGCAGTAGAAACCTTCTTTAAGTTTCCAACTGCCTTTTTCATTTGAACCATTACCCATCGGCCCATGACCAACAAAGAAATACTTAAGCGATTATATAAAGTTATCGTTCCTTATCAGCGCAAACTCTTGATCGCTATGCTGGCCATGATCTGCGTCGCCGGCTTTACCGGTGCCCAGGCTTATCTGGTGAAAGATCTGCTCGACAAGATCTTCATGGAAAAAAATATCTTTTTCCTGAAGTTGCTGCCGCTTGTTGTGGTGGTCATCTTTTTTTTAAAAGGACTCGCCTATTACCTCTACACCTTTTTGCTGGAACAGGTTGGCCAATCGGTCATTCGTGATTTTCGCCTGCAAATCTTCAACCATATCCACAAACAGGCACTGTCCTTTTTCAACAAGATGCCGACCGGAACCCTGATGTCACGGATAATTTCCGATGTCACCCTGCTCCAGCAGGCTGTATCGAATGCTCTGGTCGGCTCGGTGCGGGACTTCTTTCAAGTAGTTATCCTGCTCGGTGTCGTTTTTTTCATGAATTGGCGCCTGGCTATGATCTCGTTCATCATTTTGCCGATCGCCGCATATCCGATAGTCAAATTCGGACGTCTTTTCAGGAGACTCAGTACCTCCACCCAGGAGGAAGTAGCGAATGTCTCGAACATCCTCCACGAAACGATCACCGGCAACCGCATCGTCAAGGCTTTTTCCAAGGAAGAATATGAGGGGAATCGCTTTTATCAGCAGGTGAGCAAGCTCTTTGTCCTCACCATGAAAGATGCAAAATACCGTTGTATGCAACACCCGCTGATGGAGTTTATCGGGGGAGGCGCGATTGCGCTGATTATCTGGTTTGGCGGCAATGAAGTTATTCGGGGAAGTGCCACCCCGGGAACTTTTTTCGCCTTTCTTACCGCATTGATCGCCGCCTACGAACCAGTAAAGGGTGTTACTCGCATCAACTCGACGATTCAGCAAGGCTTAGCAGCTGCCACCCGGATTTTCGCCATTCTCGATATCGAGCCGGAGATAAAGGATAAACAAGGTGCTATCCGCCTGCCGCCGTTCACTTCGCTGATCGAATTTAAAAACCTCACTTTTCGCTATGATGAAGAAAACCCGGTTTTGGCCAATATCAATATCAGTGTTCCGGCCGGGGAGGCCCTGGCTATTGTCGGTCCGAGCGGAGGTGGCAAAACCACCTTTACCAACCTCATTCCCCGTTTTCTTGACCTCATGGAAGGGAGCATAACCATCGACGGCACGGATATTCGGGATGTCACAGTGGCATCTCTACGCAGCCAGATTGCCATGGTAACCCAGCAGACAATCCTCTTTAACGATACCGTACGCAACAATATTGCCTACGGGGACCAGCAGGCCTCGGAACAGGCGATTCGTGATGCTGCACAAACTGCCTATGCCCTTGAATTCATAGAGGCTCTTCCCGATGGTTTTGATACCGTTATCGGCGAGGGCGGTGCCAGACTTTCCGGCGGTGAGCGTCAGCGCCTGTCCATTGCCCGAGCCATACTGAAAAACGCCCCGATCCTCATCCTTGATGAAGCAACCTCCGCCCTGGATACCGAATCGGAGCGGGAGGTACAAAAGGCTTTGGAAAATCTCATGAAAAACCGGACAACCTTTGTCATTGCCCATCGTCTCTCAACAATTAAAAACGCCTCAAGAATAATTGTCATAAAGGATGGCGCTATCGTCGAACAGGGCACCCATGACACCCTTATCGCCAAACAATGGCGAATATGAGCAGCTGTATAACATGCAATACAAGTAATGAGAAAACTGAATAAATTTCGCAATATGACCAGCAATGCGGGGATTTTCTGCACTGTACTCTGCTGTTTTTTCATCCCCTTCTCCACCTCTTTGATGGGAGCGACCGCCACCCTTGCCGCGGTATTCTGGGTATTGTCCGGCGATATTTTTTCCCTTCCCGCTGTGATGAAAAAAAACCTGCCGGTAAGTTTAGCTCTTGCTTTGTTCGTGTTACTGATCGCTGCGGTCGCCTACAGTCCCGTGCCCTTAAACGATGCCCTGGCTTTTTTAAAAAAATATCGGGAACTCTTATATTTTGCCATAGTTGTCTCCCTGTTCAGGACCAACGAAAGGGCCGCCAGACTGGCCGAAGGAAGTTTTATCGCCGGTTGTGTTGTCCTGCTCGTCACATCCTACGGTATATTTTTTTCAATCATACCCTCTGAACGCTTCGGCCATTCGGTGGTGTACCATATTACTCACAGCTTATTTATGGCAGTTCTGGCTTTCTGGTGTCTACAAAGGATTTTTGAATCCAGGCAGTACATCTCCTTATGGTTGGCGCTCTTTCTTCTCACCACCATCAACCTCTTTTATATTGCTCCCGGCCGAACCGGCATGCTGGTTTCTATCGCGCTTATCATCCTCACCCTCTGCCAAAGACTTTCCTGGAAGAAATCACTGGCGGCAACGATTCTCATGTCATTGGTCATTGGTTTGACTTTCTTCACGTCCAGTAATTTTTCTACCCGGGTAAATGAAGCAATTAACGAGATGAGGAGCTATCAGGCGGAATCTTCAAGAACCTCTCTTGGCATGCGATTTGATTGGTGGCGAAACAGTATCGATCTCATCAAGCAGAAACCGATTTTCGGACATGGTACAGGCTCTTTCAAGGCTGTTCAGGAAGATCTGATTAAAGACAGCGACACCCAATCGACTGACAACCCGCACAACGAATATTTCCTCCTCGCCGTTCAGACGGGTCTCGTGGGGCTGTGTTTATTCATAGGCCTTCTTTTCACACAGTTTATCACCTCTTTCAAACTCCAAACACCAAGGAGATATCTGTTGCAAGGGGTGGTGGTCGCCATGGCAGTCGGCTGCCTGATGAATTCCTTTCTATTTGATTCACATCCAGGCCATTTTTATGCGATCGTGTCGGCCATCCTGGCTACTCCGACGATAAAATCGAATCCTCTTTTAAGCAGCAGATAGCTGAAGCTATTCGCCCTAGAGCGGCAGCATTACCCTTATCTCGGTATATTCGTGCGGAGTACTGAAAATCTTTATGGCCCCGCCATGTTCCTCGACAATCTTCGCCGATAAGGCAAGCCCCAGCCCTGTGCCATTACTTTTGGTAGTAAAATAGGGATCAAATACCCGCTGCAGATTTTCCGGGGGAATCCCTACGCCGCTGTCTCTTATACTGATCACGACCATGCCGCCATCATACTCCGCCCGCACCGTCAGGACGCCGCCATTCGGCATCGCCTGTATGGCGTTCAAAAGAAGATTCAACAGTACCTGGTTAAGTTTGTCCCGGTCGACGTGCACCAGCGGGAGGTCTGCTGCAAGGCCCTGAACAATAGAGATTTTATAGGATTCCGCATCAACCTGTACCAGTGACACGGTTTTTTTGATTATCTCGTCTATGGCTGTCGGTTCCCGCTCTAGCTGCCCGGGTTTAGCATAATCCAACAGTTCACCGATGCTGCGATTCAGCCTTTCTACTTCTTTCACCAAAATGTCAGCGTTTTCCACGCCACCGCCGCTAGCCGCCAACTGAGATTTTAAAAGAACCGCCAGTCCTTTAATAGAGCTTAAGGGATTTCTCAGCTCATGGGCCACACCGGCAGCCATCTTTCCCAGAGCCGCTAAACGTTCACTGCGCTGCAATTCCTTCTCAAGCAATTTGACGGCCGTGAGGTCGCGAATGAGCAGCACCTCACCTGCCAGGCGGCCATCAGTATCCCGCACGACCATCGATGCCAATTGCAGGGTCTTGTGCTTTTCCGGATGCACATCCAAAAGGATCTCTTTTTGTCTTTCGGCATTGTCCACAACGCTATTTGCATAAAACATTTTGGCCAGACCGGGGGGCAGACAAATTTCCGGTATTTTCCCGCGAATACGACCTGCATCTATGCCAAGGACGTCGCCTGCCGCTCCATTGCACACCCGAATCACTCCCTGACTGTCCGTGGCAATGAGCCCTACGGGTAGAGACGAGACAAGGATATCGGTAAAGGCCCGCATTTCACCGAGACTTTGCTGAGAGCCCTTTAAGCCTCTGAGGGTCATATAGGAAAGTGCGCCGGCAATACCGACCAGAAGGGTGACAATGGAGAGAATAATTATCTGCAGGAACTGTCGTCTGAGAGAGGCATTGAACTGTTGAAAATCGAGCTGTACGACATATATGAGCTGTTTGTCAAACAGGCGTTTCATTTCCTCCTGTATGGCGTCAAACTGGGGGTTGTTGGCAAACCTTCGCATCATTTGCCCCCGTCCGGGCCCACGGTCGAGATGGTCGGACCGGCCAGACATGTTCGGCGGCATGTGCCAGGCGACAATCTGAAACCATTGCTTTGCCACGCCACCTTCACTCGCCTTGATGAGTCGTGAAACAAATGGATTGGGGCTTGCTGTTTTTAAGGATCTGGCAAACGCTAAGGTTGCAGGATCGATGGTGTGGTTGGCGGAATTCAACCCCGCAGCAGAAATAATGACTCCTTCCTGGTCGACGAGCAAAACCGATTCGACACCCGGCTGCTCAACTGCCTGCTCCATCGCCGCCCGCAGCTGATCCTCCCAGCGAACAGGGGTTTCCGAAGAACGAAGGGTATCGCGCATCGATTCGCGGGCAGAACTGTTGATAAAACGCATGAGGGTAAGGCCTTTTTGCACCAGGGCCTCCTCCATCAATTCCTTTTCCCGCTGATAATTACTGACCGTAAAAAGGGCCAGCAAAAGGAGCAGGAGTGCGCAGGCTATGGCCAGCATCCATGGCGAAAAACTTAGGAGCAGATTGCCGTTCTTATGACTCTTTACCGGGGGTGTCATAATTGCCGATTTTTTCGAGAATGACTTTGGAAATCATATAGGTAGGAACAATCCCCTCATCACCCATCGGCCCCGAGGCCAGCGTCTGACCACTCACCAACGGATTATCCGAGGCATAGTAGGCGTAGCGGGTTTTCATCGTCGCCGGGATATGTCCCTGAATGATCGCCCCGCTTATCGCCCGCTGATAATGTCCACCCTCCATTTCTAAACCTACCGCCTGCCAGGCAGAAGAATGAAACCGTTCGAGTACATCCCGGTTCTGCAACGATGTGCCGAGAACGGTGACCATCGGGCCGGTAAACACGTTCACCGTGTCATCAAAATCGGCGGCTGAAAGATCATTGTCGACAATGTAGTTATCGGCGGTCCCCTCCATGACATGTGCCGTGGCAAGCATGATATCGCCTTTTTTGCCCGGCAACACCCCAGCCTTGCCCATGATCGAAATAGACTGAATAGAGAGCGATGTAACACCCCCGTCATGCTTATCGGGATTAAGCAGTTCATCCATGATATCAAAAGCCTGGGTGCCAAAGGCATAATCGATAACGATAAGCACCGGTTGGATTTCCTTGAGAAAATGATAGTTCATCTTCAAAGAAGGGTGGAGATGATGCTGGTCCAGTTGCGACAGGTCAATGATATTGACATCGATAGTCGAACCCGACGCATCTGCCTGAAATGTAAAGCCGTGCCCTCCTGCATACGCCTCAACATCTTTTTCCCTATCACGAATCGCCCGCACCATCGCATAAAGGTCGTCCGGCACCGGTTCTCCTGCATGAACCAGTGTTCCTGGACCATAAAGAAGGTTTCGCATGGAATGCATATTGGCGCTGACCACATGGATTGGCCGGTTGAGAAGCTGCAAACGACCAAGAGAAGCCTTTAAGGCCTCCGCCCAGTGAGCCGCATGGGTTTGATGATCGATCATCTCATGCAGAGAAGGGGTGAAGTAAACGACGAGTTCATTGTTTTTGGAAAGCTGCTCGTCCATCACCCTTTTACCAATGCCGTAAATGATCGTGAACAGGCTGCTGTTGGTATTATGGACCTGCCGGTTTTTTTCGAGATATTCATAGGCCTCCCGCGTCTCCTTGTAGGTCCTGCCGAGAATGATGGAGAGATTCCAAATGGCTTGTTCCAGTTCCGCGCCGACGAGTGATTGTTCGATGGAAACGATACGCTCCAATTCCGTCCATTCGGAACTCACCCCTTCAGCCCTGTTGCAGACCTGTCGGTAAATCTTCCAGGCTTCGATATTCAGAAAGGTGATATGGGTGAGAATATCATATATCTCGCTTTTCCCGGTGGTGATGACAAAACAATACTCTTTTTCCGATACCGCGTACGATACCCTCCTTCTCTTCAGCGGTTCAATTTTCGCAAAAGATGTGTCCTTAAAATCCTCCTGGGCAGTAAGGGTTATCCTTGTACACTTTTCAATGCCCTTCGGCATGCGGTCAAAGACATACTCCAAGCCTTGCAATTCGACGACCCGGCTGTCGGACATCGAACCATAAATTTCCGGGCTGAGCTGCTTCAAGGCCTCGGCCAGTTTTTCGCCAATTCTCCCGGAAGGTTTATAGGAACCCTGAAGGGTCATTGAATCGGCAAGGATTTTGAAGGTTCGTATGGCAATCCGGGCTTTTTGTGATTTGGATAGTTCTTGCATAGTCTCCTCAGAACAAACGAACATTGTCAATTTTGTCGCCGTAAGGTGGCAATGGCGCAAAGTTGAAGAGGCAAAGTACAATCATTTCTTTATTCGAAGGTGCAGGGCGTCAAGCAACTCAGTACGGCCCTGCCCTGTTTTTGCCGAGAACAAGATTCTTTCTGCTGCTTTAATGCTGTGTCCGGCATCGAGCAATCTGGCATTTTTTTCACGAATGCTGCCGGAAATCTTATCAATTTTTGTGTACACCGGCAGGCAGGGGATGGTCTTTTCATGCAGCCATTGGACAAGCTGGGTATCCTGGTTTTTCGGTTCGTGGCGAATATCCATGATGACGACAACACACCTGAGTGTTTCCCGCGTTTCCAGATAGGTAGTGATCAACGATTGCCAGCTGTTCTGCATGTTTTTCGGTACTTTGGCAAAGCCGTAACCGGGTAAATCGACAAGGAAAAACTGCTCTTCCACGCGAAAATAATTGAGTCCTTGGGTTTTTCCCGGCCGAGCACTCACCTTGACGAGGCTTTTTCTGCCGACGAGGGTATTGATCAGGCTGGATTTGCCGACATTCGATCTGCCGGCAAAGGCAATCTCCGGGAGTTCCGGTGGGGGTAGCTGATTGAGACGATGAGCACTCAGGAGAAACTCGACGTTTAAAAAATCCATAGGTATCTCCTGTTAAGTGTTTTAATGTTTTTTTCCTACCCCCCACAAGAAGGGAAGGGGGATATAAGGTGCTAAATGACCTTATTCAGGGAGTATTCGATAATACCTTCCGCCCCGAGTTTTTTGAGTTTCGGAATAAGATCCCTGACGATATCTTCAGAAACCACGGTTTCAACAGAATACCAATCCTGGTTATAAAGACTAGCCACCGTTGGCGCGTTAATGCTTGGCAGAATGGCGACAATATCTTCAATCTTGGCACTGGCAACGTTCATCTTCAAGCCGACGATACGATCCGCCCGCAGTGCACCTTGCAGCAGTAAGGCGATGTTTTCGATTTTCTCCCGTTTCCATGGATCATTCCAGGCGTTTTTGTTGGCGATGAACTGGGTATTCGACTGCATCAATTCGTGGATAATCCGCAAACCGTGGGCGCGGATGGTACTTTCCGTTTCCGTCACCTCGACAATGGCATCGGCCAAGCCCGAAACTACCTTGGCTTCGGTCGCACCCCAGGAAAATTCTATATCGACATCAATGTTCTTCTCCTGGAAAAAACGTCTGGTGACATTGACCAGCTCGGTCGAGATTTTCTTGCCATGCAGATCCTCGATTGTTCTGATATCCGAATCGCCGGCGACGGCAATCACCCACCTTGTCGGCCGCTTGCTGACCTTGGAATAGACCAGATCACATACCAATATCGTGTCGGAATCATTCTCCATTGTCCAATCCTTGCCGGTGATTCCAGCATCGAGCATGCCTCCTTCGACGTAGCGTGACATCTCCTGCGGCCGACAAATCGAGCAGTCAAGTTCAGGGTCATCGATCTTAGGAAAATAATTCCTGGCGGCCGGTTTAATCAGCCAACCGGCTTTTTCAAACAATTCTATTGTGGCGTTTTCAAGACTGCCCTTGGGTAATCCTAATTTCAGCTGATTCATTGGCAAATTTCTCCGTGCTTCTTGATGCTCATCTCAACCATTAACTACTTGTTGCCATAAACGGTGTCCGGGTCGAAGATTTTTTCTCCCACAATCACCAGTTCACCGTCCTCAACCCGTCTATAAAAACAAGATTTGTGGCCGGTATGGCAGGCCGCATCTCCCAGCTGTTCAACTTGAAACACCACCGTGTCTTCATCGCAATCGACAAGGATATTGTGAATGATCTGCACATGACCGGAGGTCTCGCCTTTCAGCCACAATTTATTACGCGTCCGACTCCAGTAATGCGCCTTGCCGGTTTTCAGGGTCATTTCCCAGGCGGCAGTGTTAATATATGCCACCATAAGCACCTCCAGGGTCTTATATTCCTGAACAATCGCCGGTAACAATCCATCGGCATTTTTTTTAAAATTGAGTGATATCATATGCCTTTTGTTATTGTACTGGATGTGAGCCCACAAGATGCGATTCTTGAGCAGTGGTTGAAACCTCGTCCTATCATTGTGAAAAGAGGTGTAAACTAGACAGCTCTGGCCGCTTTGTCAAGCCGCCGCCATCGTTTTGTTGCTTTTTGTGCTTCTTACTTGCATAAAATTGCTCATCCCCTATATTAGGTCACGCATTTTTCACAAGTTTAACCAAAATGGTGGTTTTTTCATCACCTCTTTTCATGAATGAGGAGTTTCAATATGGCGTATCCGAAAACAAACGACATGGTAATTTTCACCTTCACCGGACTGCTGGACAACGGTGAAGTCTTCATTGCCTCTGAAAAAGACAAACCTGCCCAGGCCATCCTTGGCAACTCCGATCTTCCGCCAAGCCTGGAATCCGGCATTATGGCGATGCAGGTGGGTGAAACAAAAAAAATCCGCATCCCCCCAGAAGAAGGTTATGGGCAAAGGCTCAAAGACCTGGTGCAAACCATCGATAACCAGAAACTGGTCGATACTCTCCACCCCAAACCGGGAATGGTTGTCTCCCTGAAGATCGACAAAGAAGGTATCGAACAAAAAGTGCCGGCAACGGTAATGTCGGTCGAAGGATCACAGATTACCGTTGATTATAACCATCCGCTCGCCGGGCACCATCTGACCTATCAAGTCACACTCATCGAGATAACCGAGAAACCACGCGCCGATTCTTGATATCTTCTCTCCGTCCACCCGCCTCTACTTGCCCTGTCTTCGGCGAGGTGAGCGGGTTGACTCCATGCGTGGATGCCCTACCCCACCTGATGCTTTTTTTATAAAAACTCCTGTACATACCTTTTCCCGTATGTATAACCTTATATAGTTACATTCGGATATTCAATCAAATGCAGGGAGTAGCGTATGGACATCGAAGACGACGAGATATTGCAAGGATTTATTGAAGAATCGCTTGAACACCTGGCGGACATAGAAAATGACCTACTGGCTATTGAAGAAGGTGGTGCCAATATTGATGAAGATCTTGTCAACAAGGTCTTTCGAGCGGCTCACTCCATCAAGGGTGGCGCCGGCTTCATGGGCCTCACCACCATCCAAGAACTCAGCCATGCCGCCGAAAACGTTCTTGGCATGATTCGCAGCAAGAAACTGATTCCCTCGCCGGAAATCATTAATGTGCTGTTGATCGCCTCGGATCAACTGCAAAGTATGATTGAAGATGTTCACAACAGCAATGAGGTGGACATCTCCTCTCACCTGCTCCCGCTGAATGCCATAGCCGATGGTTCCTTCTCTCAAGCAACTCAGGAAATACCGGTTAAAGAGGCAAAGGGCAAGGCCAACCAGACCCCCGAAAAGAGTGCGCCGCCACCAGTGGAAAAACCAAAACCGTCCGCCGTTCAAGCCAAGCCGACTCCCGCACCGGAACCGGAACCCATCACTCTTTCCTCGCCGGAAGATGATGAAGATGAAGAATCCGATGAGCAAGCAGCCTATTCCGATATTCCTTCCCCCCGGAAACATGTCGACCGGAGTGACTCCAGCGGTGATAAAAATAAAGCGTCCGGTCCCCCGGCAAAAGCTGAAACAACACTGCGAGTCCACGTCAGCCTGCTCGATTCGTTGATGAATCTGGCCGGAGAACTGGTGCTCAGTCGTAATCAGCTCCTGCAAACCATTGGTTCCGATGACCTGCGCAATGCGGAAGCGGTCGGTCAGCGCATCGATCTGATCACCTCCGAGCTACAGGAAGCCATAATGCTGACTCGCATGCAGCCAATCGGTAATGTTTTCAGCAAATTCCCACGAGTTGTCAGAGATCTTTCGAAAAAGCTCAACAAGACTATCGATCTCACTATTGTCGGTAAAGATGTCGAACTTGATAAAACGATTATTGAGGCCATTAACGATCCCCTCACCCATCTGGTCCGCAACTCGGTCGACCACGGCATAGAAAAACCGGCAGACCGCAAGAAGCTCGGCAAATCCGAGATCGGCCTTGTTGTTCTCAAAGCTTACCACGAGGCCGGACAGGTAGTTATAGAAATTAGTGATGATGGCAAAGGACTCGATGGCGAGGCCCTGGCGGCAAGCGCGGTCAGCAAGGGATTACTGACAGTCGAACAAGCGCAGGTCATGTCCGACAAAGAAAAAATCAATTTGATTTTCCTGCCCGGCTTCTCGACCGCCAAGGAAGTCACCGATGTTTCCGGTCGGGGTGTCGGGATGGATGTTGTCAAAACCAACCTTGACCAGCTCGGAGGCAACGTCGACATAATTTCAGAAAAGGGCTCCGGCACCACCATCTCCATCAAGTTGCCTTTGACCTTGGCGATTATTCCCTGTCAGATCATCGAGACCGGTGGTGAACGTTATGCCATACCTCAGGTGAATCTTGAGGAACTCCTGCGTATTCCCGCCCATCAGGTACAAAACCGAGTTGAAAGGGTCGGTGATGCCGAGGTCGTTCGGCTGCGTGGAACCCTGCTGCCACTCATTCGCCTGGCCGATGTCATCGGTATAGAACGTACCTATTTCGATCATAATGCCGAGGAGATCAAACCCGATCGACGAGAGTCGACAGCCGACCGACGCGGCAAGGAATCGCCACTCTTCAAAACCAATAATGAAGTTGAAAAGAAATCTTCACAAAGAGGTGAAATGCCCAATCGATCCGTTCTCGATCGACGAAATTCGGCCTCCAGCGCCCTGAATATCGTCGTCGTATCGACCGGCTCAATGAAATATGGCTTAATTGTCGATCGTCTGCAGGATTCCGAGGAAATCGTTATCAAGCCACTCGGCCGGCACCTGCAGAATTGCAAAGGATATGCCGGGGCAACCATCATGGGCGATGGCCGAATTGCTCTCATCCTCGATGTCAGCAACCTGGCTAGAATGGCCCGACTTACCTCCATCGACGGCTCCGATCGTGCCGCAGAGGTCGCCAAAGCCGCGGAAGATGCCATGCGAGCGCAAAAAGACCGGCAGTCTCTGCTTATCTTCAAGAGCTCGGAAACCGAACATTTTGCCGTTCCGCTCAACCAGGTCGAACGCATTGAGAAAATCAAACGTTCGGACGTTGAAGACCTGGGCGGCAAACGGGTAATGAAATACCGTGGCGGCAGTCTCAGTCTCATCTGTGTTGACGATCTGGCCATGGTCAATCCCCTGGCCGATCATGACAATCTCCTGGTAATCGTCTTTAATATTGCCAAGAGAGCCGTTGGCTTACTGGCTATCGGTCCGATAGATGCCATTGAAATTAATGCCGATATCGATGACACCACCCTCAGCCAACCGGGAATTATGGGGTCGATCATCATCGATCAGCACACCACCATGCTGGTCAATGTCTTTGAGATGACGCAAACCCTCTTTCCACAGTGGTTCGAGGAGCGGGAAAAGGCGGTACTCGAATTCAAGGAAGAGAGCGAACCGCCAACCATTCTCATTGCCGAAGATTCAAAATTCTTCCGCAATCAGGTGAAGGGCTATATGACCGAAGTCGGGTACAATGTTATCGAAGCGGAGGACGGCGTGGAGGCCTGGAATAAGCTCCATGAACATGGGGATCAAATTGCCATGTTAGTAACCGATATTGAAATGCCGAATATGAACGGCTTTGACCTGACCCAGAGAATACGTCATGACGACAGATTTTCGAAGCTGCCGATCATTGCCTTGACTACGCTAGCCTCGGCAGAAGACATGGCCAAGGGGCAAGCGGTCGGCGTAAACGAATATCACATAAAACTCGACAAGGAACGGCTTATGGTGGCGGTACACGATTATATGAAGAGACAGTTTTGATCGAACACGCCGCCACGAAGCTTGACCAACGAAATGAATCGCAATAACAAAATGGTATCGATATGACAGATAACAGAACTACGGTAACCAGCAAAAAGATAGTGGAACTTGCCACCTTTTATGTCGGTGACGCACTGTGTGGCATGGATATTCTCAAGGTACAGGAAATAAACAAACTCATGCAAATGACCAAAGTTCCCCAGGCCCCCGATTATGTGGTCGGCATTCTCAATCTGCGGGGACAGATCGTTACCATCATCGATCTGGGACTAAAATTAGGCCTAGGTGCTACCGATCTTTCCCAGGACCCGCGCAATATTATCGTCAATTCCGCCGGAGCCCATGTCGGTCTCCTGGTCAGGAAAATCAGTGACGTCGTCTCGGCCGACATGGAGAGAAGAGAACTCGCCCCGGCAAATATGCGGGGTATCCAAGGCGATTATTTCACCGGGGTCTATAAAACAGATAATAACCTCATCGGAATATTGAATGTCGATAAAGTGTTAAGTCTTGAGGATTGATAAGGCGCATGATTGGTACAAAAAATCTCCGTGTGCTGGTAGTCGATGACACCATTGTTTACCGCAAGGCGGTCTCAGATATCATTGAAGAAATTCCGGGCGTGGAACTTGCCGGTGTGGCCCATAACGGTAAAATTGCCATATCGAAAATAGCCAGCTTAAAACCGGATCTGCTGACTCTCGACATCGAAATGCCTGAGATGAACGGCATCGAAGTCCTGGCTGAATTGCAAAGGAGCCATCCGGGGATTGGTGTTATCATGCTTTCGACTTTGACAGCCGAAGGCAGCGATATGACCATGCGGGCTCTTGAACTCGGTGCCTTCGACTTTATTCTTAAACCCCAGAGCAAAAACCAGATTGAGGGGAAAAAGGAGATCAGAGCGGCCCTCGAACCTATTCTCAAGGCGTTTGCCAAATCAAAATATGCCCCTTCACTGATCAGCAGCAGAGGAAGAATCCCCGGTCCAACCTCATCTCTTCGCGGCACCGTTTCCAGTCAAGCTCCCGGAGCAACTCGAATTTTTAAGCCCCTGGCAACAAAACCGGTTGCCACCGTGCGCCGCGGAAAATCGGAGATTGTTGCTATCGGTATTTCAACCGGCGGGCCGAATGCGCTCAATCAGATGTTGCCTAAACTTCCCGGAAATCTTGGGGTGCCGGTTCTCATTGTCCAGCATATGCCGCCGGTCTTCACCAAATCTCTGGCAGCCAGTCTGGACAAAAAATGTGCCCTGACAGTCAAAGAGGCGGTCAACGGTGAGAATATCCTTCCCAATGTGGTATACATCGCCCCGGGCGGCAAACAGATGAAACTGGTTGCCGGAACCGATGGTCAGAATCGACGGATTAAAATCACCGACGACCCGCCGGAAAACTCCTGCAGGCCGTCGGCGGATTATCTTTTTCGCTCCGTCGCCGACTACTATGTTGGGAGAGCCACAGCGGTTATCATGACCGGCATGGGCTCGGACGGTACTTCTGGGCTTGGCGTTTTGAAACAGAAATCGGCCTTTATTATCGGCCAGGATGAGGCTTCCTGCATTGTCTATGGAATGCCCAAGGCACCTGCCGAACTGGGCTATCTTGATATCGTCGTACCTCTCGGGAAAATTGCCGATGAAATTGTTAACAGTGTAAAATAAGCAAGATCCTTTTTGTCGTTTCTCCAATCGACTTTCAAACCGCAATGATAAAGATCAACCCCGCAGAACTGAAGCTTGTCGCCCAATATATCCAGGAAATCTCCGGGATTTTTTTGGATCAGAACAAGTCATATCTGTTTGAAACTCGATTAAGCTCAGTTGCCGAGGCGCAAGGCTGCAAATCGTATCAAGAATTGCAGGCAAAGGCGAAAAAAGACCCGACAAAAACCATCGAAAAAGCCATTATCGACGCTATAACTACTAATGAAACCCTCTTTTTTCGAGATAAAGGTCCCTTTGAACTGATGCAGCATAAAATTTTGCCGGAAATCATTGATGCCAGGTCATCAAAATCGTCGGTAAAAACGCAGGTCAGGATATGGAGTGCCGCAGCCTCAACGGGCCAGGAACTCTATTCCATTGCTATTGTTATCAAGGAGCTTCTGAGAGATGCACCAGGATATGCCTTCACTCTTCTGGGTACCGACATTTCCGACGCAGCCATTGCCCAGGCGAGTTACGGGAAATATAACCGTTTCGAAATCGAACGAGGCCTCGACAAAAAATACCTGCAAAAATTCTTCACTCTTTTCGGCGATTCATGGAAGATCAAAGATGAAATCAGAGCAATGGTTAACTTTCGAAAACTGAACCTCATGCATCCTTTCACCGGCCTCGGAAAATTCGATATTATCTTCTGCCGGAACGTTGCCATTTACTTTACTCTTGAGGATCGCAAGAAGCTTTTCAATAAACTTGCCGACAGCCTGGCCGATGATGGATATCTTGTTATTGGCTCAACTGAGTCTCTTACCGGTGTATGTCCCAGGTTTATTCCCAAGCGACATCTGAGGTCAATTTTTTACCAAAAGAAATAAAGAGGCATTGTCATGAAAAATCTCTCGATTCTCGTTGTCGACGATGACCCTGTTGTCAGGCGGTTGCTTGAGCAACGGCTAATAAAAGAAAATTACCAAGTGCATGTGGCCGAAGATGGCTATGTTGCGGAAAAAATGCTCAGACAGCAGTTTTTTGATGTCGTTCTTACCGACCTGATGATGCCGGGCGCCATCGGTGGTATTGAAGTGTTGGAAATAGCTAAAGAAATCAACAGTCAAACGGAAGTGGTTCTGATCACAGCCCATTCATCGGTGAATTCAGCTGTTGAAGCAATGAAAAAGGGTGCTATCGACTACCTGGAGAAACCCATAAATTTTGACGAGCTCTTCCTTCGTTTAGATAAAATAGCCAATATGCAGACCATTTTGCGAAGTGCTCAAGATCTGCAGGTTGCTATGGATACGACAGAAAATGCAGCATCGGCAACCATCCAAGATTTGGAAATGCAGGTTGCAAAATTGCGTCAGTCCCTCGACGAAATCGAAAACACCCTGCGCGACGACGGCCTTGCTGATTATAACAAGATCGCCAACGCGCTGGATATCGTCAGTCAGTCGTAAACCGATTTACAGGTTATTTACCTGCATCTCCGATCGCTTCCTTTAAACCCAGGGCAGATGCGGTTTGCGCACTGTCGAACATCGCCCCCGCAACCTTTGCTCCAGTGAAATCGGCCCCTGTCAAATCTGCTTTATAAAAATCAGCATTTTGTACATTTGCCTGACGGACATTAGCTTTTAACAGCAGCACCCCTTTGAGATTTGCATCCTCCAGATCGGCCTTTTCAAGATTACAGCCGGTCAGATTGGCCTTTTCCAGATCGGCACTGTCCAGATTCTTTCCTGAAAGATCAAGGCCCGAAAGATCACAACCATAACATTTCTTTTTATCGAGAAGGCGGAGAAGATTGTCCTCTTTGGTCCTGGCGACGGGAGGATCCTGGTTCGCGGCTATGACTGGCCCCTCCTTGCTCGGCTTTTCTCCTGCGGCTTTGGCTGTCTTCACCACTTTTTCTTGGGGAGGCGAAGAAGTTTTATTTTTTTCTTTTGCAACCTCCGGTTGACTTTCCGCGGGCAATTTGGCAACTGCTGTGACCTTGCTGCTATCCTGATCAGTTTTTTTAGCAGATACCGATGCTGCAGGTTCAGGAATCGGTTCCATTTTCGCTTCAGCCTGAGCTGCGGGCTGTGTTGCTGGAATGCCGGCGACTCTCTCGGTCTTTTGCTCGGGTGCATTCACTTTTGGCGTAATAACGGGCGTTGAAACCGCGGGTTCGACCGCTACCTGTTTTTTTTCATCATCTTTCACCGCCATAGGTGTTGCAGTTGAACCTGCGGAAATTTTCTCAGCCTGCGGAGGGACATCGATGATCGCCTGTTGAACTGGAACCACTTTTTTGGCAATCGGTGCGGTTAAAGGAAGAGAAGAGAGCGATGGTTTACTCTCTTTTGCCATCACTTGGTTCTTTACCTCTGCTGACGGCGGCTTAACCGCACGGTCAACAATAACCGGCGGAGAAGGCCCCTCAAGATCCCTTCGTTCACCAACCTTCACTTCTCTCGTTTCGGGGAGTTGTTTCGGTTTGGCGGGATCGGCTATAAATACTTCCTTTTCCACCTCGTTTTCACTGCTATTTTCATAAGGTTTGGTAGCGATAAACTCTCCATCGAATTGAGCGCCTTTATGATACGAGCTATCCAACGAAGTACCGCGCAGGTCAGCTCCGCGCAAATCGGCGTCGCTCAGATCGGTACCACCGAAAATTGCGCCACGCAGGTTGGTATTACGCAAGTTGGCTCTCGACAGATTCGTCAGTGAGAGTTTTGCCGAAGAAAGATCAGCCCCTTCCAAATCGGCTTCTACAAGATCCAGCCTGTTCAAAGTGAGGCCGGAAAGATCACACCCCTTACAACTCTTCGTTTTTACAAGTTTTTCCATATTCTCTCGCGCCGTTGCACTCTCAGCCGCAAAAGCCGATCCAACCATATATATGGAAACAGGCAAGATACAGGCCATAAGCAGAAAACTTGTTTGTATATATTTTTTCATAATAGATCCGATTCCTTTGCTCCTGCCCGCGGGTAATGTGGATAATTGTGCTGCCAATGATCAACCAAGCTCAATCAAAAAAGAAAACCATACAGTATTTAATAAAATAGTGTCAACCTTAAGGATGTTGATTACTCGGATCTGCCCCGAGTCTTTGGCCAGGTATGGATCAGGACGGTTGCAACGAAACGATCAGATAAAGGTCTAACTGTTTTTCTTATTGTAACAGTCAATACTGCTCATGCACCTTTGCAGGAGGTCTGTAATTGTATGAAAACATTGATGGGTCGTAGAGGCAACGGCTATGATAACGGCCAATGGATGAGCGTTTATGGGGAATATTGAAAAACGAAATGATCCTTCACAAAAAGTGTGCCACAAGAAGCGAAGCTTTGGTATCCAGTATTGATGACCAACCTCAGTAGCAGGTACACATCTTTTAATGAGAATGAATTGCGAGCTGTACCTGCTATTCGAGATTATTACCCAGCAGGCTACTTGTAGTATCCAACTGCGCAGACTTGATCGCCGACTTTTGTAAAATAGGCTATTTTCTGAACTGGTTCCGTCTCGTTCGGCCTGGGCCACATATAGACAACCTCTGAAATTACACCCTCTTTCGCCGTTGCATATATTTCGACACCGAGCGCCTTGCCGGCTTTGTCTTTTAAATCTTTCAAACTCTGGCCGACGAGTTTAGGATGTGCAGTAAAATTACCATCAGGGCCACCACAGTACGGATAGAGATCACGGTCCTTGAAACCTCCCTCTCCCTTGCTAAACATATCCAGGGCCTTAGCTTTATCTTTTTTTAATTCTACGCCCGCCTTGCTCAACATCATCTTTGCCTCATCTGGCGTGCCAAACTCCGCCGCCCGTGCATATCCCGTTGTCAAGAGAAAAATCGAAAGCAAGAGAACAGCAACATTTTTTGTCATAACAGTTCCTCCCTAACATATGGTTTATACAACTGAAGGAGATAGCCTGTCTATCTCCTCAACAAAAAAACTCACCAAGATAATTGTTTAATACTGAAAAGTATGGTTTTAATCCCCTCAAACAGTACGCAATTTTTGTGCCAATCAGTAAAGTCACTATATTTTGCCCTGTCGGAAAGGTGGAGGAAATTTGAACTCCGATAAAGTTGCATTTTTTGCACACAAGTGGAAAAAAACAGAAAGATTTGCTCTCCACTCTTGCCGACTAACCTCACTTGACTATGGTGTTCTTCTAACATGAAAACAGCAAGGTCGACGGTAAAGTTCGCCAGCGGGTCATCTCCACGGTTGGTCGTCTCGATCAACTCCAGGCCAAGGGGAGCATTGAGACGCTTATCCGCTCCCTGGCTAGATTTTCGGAAAAGACCTTGCTTGTTCTTTCCGGCAAAGTCGATGTCAACGCCCATGCCGTCAAAATCGGACCGGCGTTGATTTTCGAACGCCTCTGGAGGGAACTTGGACTGCCGGCAATTTTCAGAGATTTGCTTGCCGACCGGAAGTTTGAATTCGATATTGAGCGGGCTGTTTTTCTGACAGTGTTGCATCGACTGTTCGTCTCCGGATCTGACCGGTCCTGCAATGGGTGGCGCCGTGACTACGCAATTGGTGGGGTCGACGGTATTGCCCTGCATCATTGTTACCGGGCGATGGCTTTCCTCGGTGAGGTTCTGAGTGACCAGGCCGATGCGACGCCATTTGCCCCCCGCTGCATGAAGGACCTGGTCGAAGAAAGATTGTTTGGCCAACATCGCCATCTTTTTACCGGCCTTGATCTGGTGTTCTTTGACACGACCTCGATCTATTTCGAAGGAGAAGGTGGTGCGACCCTGGGTCGGTTCGGACACAGTAAGGATCACCGGTCGGATCGGAAGCAGATGGTGGTTGGAGCGATTCTCGATGATAATGGGCGCCCCATCTGTTGCGAGATGTGGCCCGGCAATACCGCCGACGTCAAAAGCCTGTTGCCGGTGGTCGAGAGACTGAGGAAGCGTTTCGGGATCAAGCGCTTCTGCATCGTGGCCGACAGAGGGATGATCAGCGCCGATACCATTGCCACCTTGGAGACGCCAGACTGCAACATTCCCTACATCTTGGGCGCCAGGATGCGTCGGGTGAAAGAAGTAAGTGAAGAAGTGCTTTCCAGGGGAGGACGGTACCATGAAGTCCATCCCGAGGGGGTAAGATCCAAATCTCCTGCCCCCCTGGCAGTCAAGGAAGTCCTGGTTGACGGGCGGCGTTATATCGTCTGCCGCAACTCCAAGCAGGAAAGAAAGGATGCCGCAGCCCGGCAGGCGATGATTGCCGCACTTGAGGAGCGAATCAAAACCAACCCGAAGGGCCTGGTCGGCAATCGTGGCTATGCCCGCTATATCAAGGTTGGCAAAGGTGGAATGACCATCGATCGAGAAAAGATCGATGAAGAGGCCCGTTTTGACGGCAAATGGGTGTTGCGGACCAATATGAATCTCTCCGCCGAACAGGTTGCCCTCAAATACAAAGAGCTTTGGCAGGTCGAGCAGGTGTTCCGCGACGTCAAGTCGATACTGGACACCAGACCTGTCTTCCATAAACGGGATGAAACGATCCGCGGCCATGTGTTTTGCAGTTTCCTGGCGCTGGTCTTGCGCAATAAACCTAAAATGGGTGCACCAGACGCAATTCGCCGGTTTCTATATGGATATGGCCCAGGGAAAGGGCGTTTTTTCTGAAGTCGGATTCCAGTTTCACGCCATGATGAAAAAACTGGGACTCGACCCTGCCGCAGTTCGGCACTTCTTCATCAAAGTATCTTGAATTTTACGGTAAAAGTCACACTTCTACAAACTGTCAGTCTGTTGCCACAACCTCGCCAGTTCGGCTGCTTGCGATGGAGAAAACTCTTTAAATTTTAGGCCGATACCGGGAATCCGACGATCAACCCCCCACTTTACCACGGTACGGATCTCCGCCCGGATAGGTGTACTGTCGCTTAACTCGGGAAAACCAAGAAATATTTCGTCGCCGGCTTGCCAGCGACGTGCGGTAATAATGAAACATCCATAAGGCGAGATATCCTGAGTGATTGATCGCTCCTGACGTTTGCTCTCACGGTAACGTGAGAACTGCACTGGCAGATGTATCTCCCTCCTGATCGATGTCCTGATTTTTTGAGGCTCACCGTTGCGACACTGGTTGTCTATAAAATCAACCAGTGCGTTGCCGGCCTGGTGGCCGACATGAAAACAACGTATTTCACCGGTGCTGCTGTCTATCCGAAGATGGGCGACTGGAAATTTTTCGGCAAGTCGATAAATTTCACCCTTGTTTTCCTTGATCGCCTTCATCTTGGTGGGCAAATCAAGAAACAGCCCATGAAACGTTTGACTGCTGATTTCATCACTTAAATGAAAAAAGGAGTTCGAAACAAAGACCCTGGCCCGACAATCTTCAAGAGCGTCGAGATATTTTTGCCGAGTGGTTTCATCGTGGACAAACAACAATACGCGTATTTCCGAGTTCGGCCCTTTTCCCTGTCGAGGAGATGTTTCGGCACCGGGATTTTTTCCTTTTGTTTCTTTCTGTATTTTCATGACAGCAGTGCCTCATCAGCCTTGGCAGCCTAATTTTTACTCTACAGAGCGCCCACATACCTCTTGGACCCTTATATTATTTAATAAAATACTGCTGATATCGGCAAACATTTCCATGCTGCCGATAACCTCGCCCATTTCATCCTTCAAGATGCTGACCCGGACAAAGACAAGTACCCGGTGACCATTCTTATGGTGTAAAAAGACATCGACTTCCCGCACCAGGGTCATCACCCCCTCAGCGGAAATGGTTTTTGGGGATGATTTTCAAGCAAATAGTTCGCTAAACGAAATCGCCGTCAAATATCATACCTCGGCATCGAGTTACGCCGGTAGCATCTCCGAACTTTTAACTGCCGTTTTATAGCCTCTTCCACGTCCAAGGGGCAATCGGTTGACGATCATGCCACAATCCTTTTTTTTCGCTGCGCGCCTTATTTTCTTTTTCCTTCCAAATCTTACAAACATCTTTGCGACAGTAGCGCGGATATACCCATGCCAATCCGGCTTGAACAAGATCCCTGTTCAACACCTGCTCTCCCCTGACAACTACTGCCACGGTTCTTCCATATGAATCAACATATTCTGGTTGGACCATGACCCGCTGCCAACCAATCCACTGCCTGATATATATTTTTTGCCTCCTCGGCAAATGGTTGATTGTACTCAGGAGCATCAATGCCGTAAAGACGCACTTCAATATTACGCCCGCCGGTAGTTATGAGAAGAGAATCCCCGTCAATGACTTTCATAACCGTAGCGTTGAAGGCCTCCCTGGCGTCTGCGAAAGTACCTGAAAGCACATAAAATAGATTCAAAATTACCAATATTTTTTCGAGCATGATAGAATGCCTAAGTGAAAAATTAATCGATGGAGCAAAGAACCTGCCGCCCGGAGGGTTACTGCCTTCAACTTTTACAAAAACCTTGTTGATGACATCCCCGGCAGGTTGCCATACCAATCAGAAAACACTATTGTTTTATATCCTTTTGATATGATATGCTAAGATTCTTAAAACCTTTTTGTGATTTTTGTCCTTTTTGCATATAAATATTCCGGCTGCCTGTGAATATAATACAACCTTTTCCCAACCGACTGCTGATATGCCCTTGAACGCGATGAGAAAAAGTGAAGAGGAGACAAGGTCTTTCCTTGAAAACCTGCCGATCTTCTCAAGCTTGAATGTGGATGAGCTTTCCATTCTCGCCCGACATATGAGCTACATACATTTGCAGCGAGGAGAATTCCTTTTTGTGGAAGGTGACCAAGGATCTTTCATGGGATTTGTCGTCAACGGCATTCTCGAAGTGCAAAAAAGAAACGAAACCGGAGAAAACATCACCCTTGCGCGTCTGACAAAAGGCAGCTCCATAGGTGAAATGGCACTCATCGATAAATCGACCAGATCAGCAACCGTCATCGCCAGACAGGCAGCGACTATGGTGACGCTCACGGACCGTGGCTTTGATCTGCTTGCCGACAAATACCCTTCCCTTGGCATTAAAGTGATACGAAAAATTGCCAGGCTCCTGAGTCTCAACATGAGAAGAACTTCCAGCAAACTCGCGGACCTCATGCAATCGTCCATGTAACACATGATCAAACAATCTTTATTCGACAGTTGCCGGCTGAGATAAATACATGGCTGTAACACCAACAATACCCGTTGCAGAGGTATCGAATCGAATCACCTATCACGGTATGATCGGATCAACCGATCTCATGCAACAGCTTTTTGACATGATCACACGGATAGCCGACGACGATCTCGTAACCGTCCTTATCCGCGGCGAATCCGGAACCGGCAAGGAAATGGTCGCTAAAGCCATACACGCCGAGAGCAGGCGGCGGGACAAAAATTTTGTGCCCGTCAATTGTGCGGCCATCCCTGACGACCTCCTGGAAAGCGAATTATTCGGCTACACCAAGGGCGCCTTCACCGGGGCGTCGGCGAACAAACTCGGGCGAATCCAGTATGCTGATCAGGGAACCCTTTTTCTCGATGAAATAGGAGACATGAAGGCATCCCTTCAGGCCAAATTATTACGAGTCATTCAGGAAAAAGAGTTTGAACCGGTCGGCGCCTTGAAGTCCATCCCGGTGAATACCAGAATACTCGCGGCTACCCATTGCGATCTTGAAAAACTGGTGCGGGAAGGAAGATTTCGAGAAGATCTTTATTACCGCATCAGTGTTATTCCTCTCAATATTCCATCGTTGAAGGAAAGAATCGCCGACATCCCCCTGCTCATTGATGCCTTTCTGGAAAAATATTCCCACCATCGGGGTCGAGAACCGTTTACCTTTTCACCTCGGGCTATGGCCGCTTTATCTCACTACGAATGGCGGGGCAATGTCAGAGAACTTGAAAACCTCATCCAACACATGAGCATTCTCTACAGTGGCAAAATAATACAGCAGGGGGATCTTCCGGAAAAATTTCAGAACGTAATAATCCCTGCCGAAGAGCACAACGAAGATGAGCAAAGGATCTGCACTGCACCGCAACCGGAGAACATGGCAACATCACGACAATCCTTTGCCTGGCCGGAAGGACAGATCGATTTCAACGAGCTGATCAATGATTTCGAAACCCAGCTGATCGTCCAGGCGATGAAACTGACGGAAGGAAATAAAAAGGAGGCGGCTCGTCTCCTCAACCTGAAGCGAACAACCCTTCTTGAAAAAATCAAGAAAAAGGATATTGAAGGGTTGTGGCAAAAATAAGGATTGCCTGAGCCCGTTGTGAATGCTGTCAAGCAGCAAGTTGCAGAAGATTGTGCGTTACATTTTCCTCAATGTCCGGCTTGGCAGCCGGTGTGAGGAGAATATCCCGTATCCCGTATCTTACGGCCTTTATTACCTTTGTTCTGGTCCAGCCCGGCCCGGCGGCGATCAGCGGCAAAGAACAGGCGGCACTTATTTTTATTGCTGCGCCGAAGGCCTGCTCATTCACATCCTTCATCACCAGATAAATTGCCTTCAGTTCACCGGGTATGTAGTTATGCACATTATCCTTAAACGACAGAGATTTGACGGCAAAGCCCATGCCCGCCAGAACCGCGGCAATTTTTGCCGACTCGGATTCGTCATCACCGATCAGCAAGATATCAAGGGCTGCAGCCGAGTTCGGTAATCCACCTGTCTGCTGGGTTGCCAGGCGGTTGACGTCTTCAACCTCAGCGCTCTCCTCCTCAACTGCCATCAAACCCTCCAGCTCAAGAAGAGCCAAAGGGAAAACAATATTCACCTTGCCGAGAACATTCTCGCCGATGGTGAGATCCGAGCTGCTGAGATAATAGTGGCTGTTAGGGAAAGGGTCTGCAGAATCAGTTTCCACCTTCATCGGCACCACTTGCTGGAGCTCGGTTTTTACAAAGCGAATCCTTTTCGTGTATTGTTCTTCGAAAACGGCCGTGTATACGCCGGCTATTATATTGGCAATCTCGCCATAAGCATCCTTGGTGTCTTCACCGAAGACCTCATCGCCGACAACCGACTCAAGCTCTTGGGCTGGCAACATGATCAGCACACCACCAATGCGTATGGCATCGCGGAGATTTACGACCAGATAGCTTTTACCCGCCAGATCACCCACCACATCCATATGGGCAATCACCTGCTTTCCAGAGACCTCCTCAAAAAAGAAATCCTCCTTACTGACTACTTTGTTTTTCAGGTTGCTGAGCAGCGCCTCCACACCAAGGAGCGCGGTTACCTCATCAGCGACTTTGTTGAAACAGGAGGTGAGAATCTTATCCACCAGTTTTTTCTGCTTTTCTGCGGCCCCCTTAGCCTGCGATGGAGCTTTTTCGATTTTTTTCACCGGCGAGACCATTGCCTGCGCTTCACTTTCTGCTTCTCTTGGCGTATGTTGTGGCGTTGCCGTTGAGATTGGCGCTGCCTGGACGTTACCGACAGCCTGGACAACCGCTTCCGGTGGTTCAATGTCAAGTTGCAGGAGGTTCGCCGGGAAAAGCATATGAGCAGCGCCCAATTGTTTGCCGGCAACCAGCAATTGCATACTCTGACAGTAATAATTTTGGTTCGCTATCGGTTCAGCTGAGTCGGTTACAACCTTCCCGGAGACAACTTCCCGCAGCGATTTTTTAATGAATCTGAGTTTGTCGGAATACTGTTCATCGAATACTGCCGTATATACTCCGGAAACGATATTTGCCACCTCGCCGTAGGCATCGCGGCCATCGTCACTGAAATCCTCCTCATTGATGACATTGACGAGTTCCGAAGGCGGGAGCATGATGAGTACGCCGCCCAGATGGATCGCATCCTTTATCCCCAGAGCAAAATAACAGGTATCCTGGAGATGTCCGACTACCTCCATATCTGTCATGATCAGCTTGCCAACCGCCCGGTCCGAAAAAAACTCCTCCTTGCTGACAAGAACGTTTTCCAGGCAATCGAGGACAATGTCGACCCCCAAAAGGGCCCCGACTTCTCCGGCGAGCCTACTTCTGGCATTCGGCAAGAAGGCGATCGACTTTCTTCTTCTGCTTTTCTGTATCGACCTTCGGTTTTTTCGGTATCTGGGTTTCTTCTCCATCACCAGTTACCGGGGTCGAAGGAAGGTCGACTGTCTCCCCTGCTTTTTCGCCACTCGGAGCCGATACACTCTTTACCGTTTCTGGTTGTTGCGACGGGGGTGCCGGTGTCGAAGTTTCTTGCTGCAAGTCGAAAGACAAGGCTGGGAAAAGAATCACCAGATCTCCCATTTGCCGACCATCCAAGAGCATGGTACTCGACATCATATAGTAGGTTTGATTTGCTACAGGACTGGCGGAATCGATATCTACTTTTGCGGGTACAACAATTTCCTGCTCCTTGCGGACGAAGCGGCAGGTTTTCGGATACATCTCCTCAAAATTTTTAGTGATGGATCCGGCAATAATATTGGCGATTTCGCCATAAGAATCCTCGACTTCCTCCCGGTACTCCTCTCTGCCGATCACTTCCTGAAGTTCGAGATCCGGCAACATGATAAGCGTACCGCCCAAGCGGATCGCATCCTTGATGCCGATCAACAGACAGCCTTTTCCGCTTATATCACCGGAAATGTCGAGATGAGCGCAAACCTGTTTACCTAGCAGCCGTTCAAAGGCCTCAGCCTTGCTGACCAGTTCCCTGCTCCCGCTGATAACGGAAAAATCGCTCCCCAGAAGGGCCCCGACCTCGTCTTTAATCCTGACCTCAACAGCATCCAGTATCTTGTCAATTCGTTTTTGCTGATCCATGCGGAAATTTCGAGAAGAGAGAAAAGTTGGCCGGATCAAAAGTCCGGGATTGTTTCTCTTTATCGGCAAGCCTGGCCGATTATTTTATGAATTAGTTCAAGACATACATTAATTCTATCCAAAACCGCTCTCCGGCCATTTTCAACGGGACGATTATCCTCTGGGCATTGGCAGATCCGCACACAGAAAAAGATTCCCCGACGATTGAAGTAGGAATAGCCAGCTCGATACTGACCGCAATCGTCGCGTATGCCACCTTCAGGTTGCCGGCAACCATATTGGCAATTTCTCCTATGGCATCCTTGACATCATCATCCAGTTCTTCAACTTCCATGCCAAGAAAACCGCTGGTAATAGTTTTGGCAACAGTTGCCGGACAATGAACAGCCAAAACCCCGCGAATGCCTCCACCTAAGCCAATCATCGAAGTAAGATTGGACTCTATTTCGCCCCGCTTATTCAAAATAGGCTTTTCACTCTCAAGTTCAACCATCAGCATGGTTGAAAATACATCCTGTGCACCTTTCAGGATTTCACTGCCAATATCAAAATTATCCGCCATAATTATGTCCTCGGTGCCTAAAAAAGAACAAGGCAGAATCTGATCGTTCGATCCTGCCTTGTTATAATTTGTTGTCGCAGAAACTTTATTTTTCCAACTGCAACTCGACTGTGAAGTGTCCGGTTTCGCATCGAAACGGAATCAATATTGTCTCAGCATCCTTGTTCGTCTGATAGTCGTAATGCCTGCCGGAAATTGTCGTCGGCAGTGAAAGGTTTATATCCTTGCCCTTCTCGGAGAGTATTGATTTCACATTGCCGCCAAGCATATTCGCCAACTCTCCCACTGCATCCTCGACATCGGAATTCATTTCCTCAACATCCATACCGAGAAAACTGCTGGTGATGGCTATTGCCACCTTTTGGGGAAGATGAATTGCCAGCACACCTTTACGGATACCGGCCAAACCAATGACCCCAGATATGCTGTCAATAAGAGGGTGGTTTTCTGCCTTCGTTTCCTCCATTGCCGAGATATCCATCATCAGCATGCTGGAAAATATTTCCTTGGCAGATTCAATTATTCTTTCACGCAATTCCACTACCTCCTCCTTGTGTTAAAGAAGTGGTCCAAGGACTTCATTCACCTTGTCCGGTGTAAATGGTTTCTTTATCGAACCAACTGCTCCCAATGATTTTGCTTCGCCAATGATATCGTCGCCTGTTTCCGTAGAAATCATCAAAACCGGAATATTTTTTATAGCCGCACGGTTAGCTTTCTCCCTGAGAAACGAAATGCCATCCATATTGGGCATGTTGATGTCACTGAGAACGATATCGACGTCTTTGCTTTCTAAAATTTCCAGGGCTTCCAAGCCGTCAGCGGCTTCATATATATTATCGAAATCGATCCCTGCCTGGCGCAGTGAGCGTCCGATAATCTTTCTCATGGTGCTTGAGTCGTCTACTAGTAGTACGTTTTTTCCCATTACTTTCTCCTGTATGAATTGTCGGTCATTGCTCAGCCACGCACAAAGAAGCGCGAAGTAAGCAGGGTGGCATCTCACTCCTTAACCAATAGAAAAAATGCATATTATAATTTCTAAGGAACAGTTACCAATTTTTACTTTTGATTTTTTTCAACCGCACATGTCCAATCTTATCAAGAAGCAATTGGAAAAATCAAACAAGTAATAAAAAAAGTTACAGAGAAACATTGTCAATCGGAAGCAATTATCGCAAATTTTGTGTCATTTTTTTGTCACAAAGTATTCAATATGATTTTTCAATCGTCTGAAACTCATCGAAAGCGCTTTTACCTCTCTCAATTGCAATTGGCACTCATATTGCAAATGTATTCCCATGAAACACGTACTCATCGCCATCATTCTGCTCATCACCGCAACACGGATTGAAGCGGAAGCATCTCAGCTTACCAAGGTAGCACGCCTGAATGCAAAGGACTTGGTGCAAATTTTTTTCACTTTCGATACCACACCGGCCTTTAAAGTGACAAGCAACAACAAACGTGTCGACCTGATATTTTCTGACTCAGGACTTTCTTCAACAGTCACCTTTTTCCCGCCCGATGAAGATATTGTCAAAATTTTGCCACTGCCGAAAGCGACCGATCTTACAGTCTCCCTTTTCTTTCGTTACAAACCTCAAAAATATGAATTGACGAAAAGTGTCGACGGCAAAATCGTTTTTGAAGCTCTTCTCGGCAACGAATACAGCAAAACATATCAAGAACTTGCAGAGCGACTTAAAGGGGTGAGCGAACTCAGCAAGGTCTCCGTCGATTTCACCAACCCCTCTGTCCAAACCCCTTATAAAAAGGATTGGATGTCCTTCTTTTCGAGTTATGAGTCGCCTGTAGAGATACATGTTCCGGTGAAATTCACCCTGCCGCCTTTCCCTATTATTCGTTTTCTTCCTCCCGGCCTGGAATCGAATCTGCAATTTCTCTCCCCCGAAATGTTGGAACTGGTGGAAAATCGCAACTGGGCCCAGCTTGGCGATACAATTCTTGAGAAACTTCAGCAAACTCAAGACCTGGAAGGTCAAAAAATACTCGCACTCACCTTTGGTGAAGCACTGCTGCACAAAGGTGACTTTGAAAGTTCCTACAAACAGCTGTATCTGCTCAAGGAACAATATCGCGATGAACTGCTTGGTACCTACGCCGATTTTCTCCTCACTCATCTCAAGGCAAAACACCAAGATGCCAATATTGCCGAGTATGAGTTCCAAAACCTCGAATCGACTTTAGGAAATAAGAGTCTCCTTTCGCCTTACCTCTTCCTTGCTCAAATTGAGGCAGCCTTGGCATCGGCAAAATACAGCCGGTTGCACAAACTCCTTCTCCGTGATGACGTTGCCTTACCCGATGATTTGCAGGAAATCGTACAAATTCGCCAAGCCGATTACTATTACGCGATGAAACAACCTATCAAAGCCATTGCCGCATACCAGTTGCATGCCAATTCAACAATTTTGCGAATTCTTCCCTGGTCTTTAAACGGCTACTGTTCTTCTCTCTATCAGCAAAAAAAATTTAATGACGCAGCACTTTGTTACGAACAACTCGAGTCTGTAGTGGGTGATAAAGCAATCCTCGGCCTCATCTCCTTCAGAAAAAATATGGCAAAAATGAAAAGCCAGGAGGGATCATCTCTTTTTACCGACTTTGCCCAGATCGACAATGCATATCCCGGCACAGAGGCGGGTTTTCGCGCAGCCATGAAGAAAAATGACCTGCAATATCTGCAAAACAAAAAATACGCTAAACAAGCTCTTGAAAAATATGCTGAAATTGCCGAGGATTCCACCGAACGCGTCGTCCGGGAAGAAGCCTTTTTCAAACAGGCCCTGGTGCACTGGCAACTGGGTGAGGGAGAAAAGAGTGTCGACCTGTTGCAACAATTTCTCCGAGAATTCCAGACCGGGGATGTCAGAATTTCGGCACTGGCCTTACTCATTGATATCTTGCCTGGCGAAATCAAAAACCTGGTGGATCGTCGAGAGTATGTAAAAGCCCTTGTTTTAGCAAAAAAAAACAAAGATCTTTTTCAGAACAACTGGATAAACAGCAAATTTCTTGCAGATATCGCCGAGGCCTACCACCGAATCGGGCTTTTTGACGAAGCCCAGAAGCTCTATCTGTATCTCATTGAAATTATGCCGGTGGAGCAGCGTGAATGGTTTTATCTACCGATGATACAATCAACTTTCGAACAAGGCAGTTACAGCCTGGTTGAGGACTATTCCTCACAATATTTCTTCAATTACCCGGAAGGGTCTCATACCGGGGAGGTGCTGACAATCAGGCTTCGGTCGTTGATTGCCGACGAACGTTTAAACGAGGCATTAAAGCTTCTGCCGTCGCCTTTACCGGAAAACAAGGAACTCTATAGCATTGCCGGCACACTTTACTTTCGACTTGACGATTATCAAAATTGTCTGGAAGTCTTAAAAAAATTAGCGGCTCTTGAGACAACCCTCCCCGCGAAGGAACGATTTATGTTGGCAGAATGCCTGTTTCAGACAGATGCCTTTGGCGAAGCCGAATCGATTTTTCAGACGATCACCGAAGACCACCCCTTTTATGAGCAGGCGCTTTTTCGCCTTGCCGTCATGGAACGAAAGAAAGGAAATGAACAGAATGCCCTAAGCCTCTTTAAAAAAATTGTCGAAACAGGGAAAAGCCCTCAATGGAAGAAATATGCGGAACGGGAATTGCAATTTGCAAAAGTATCCATCCGCCGCTAGAGGGTGGGTTGAAATGGTTAGAACATAATGATGGAAGGGAGAAAGCATGGATCCGCTCAAACCGTTTGATGCCAACATGCAGTTACTCAGCAAGGTACTTGATCTCCGCGCCCAGAAAGCACAGGTTATCTCAGCCAATATAGCCAATGCCGAAACCCCCGGTTATTCGGCCAACCGCTTTGACTTTGAAGAGGACCTGGCGCAGGCAATCAAAAGCGGCAAAGGTTTCAAACTCACTACATCGCACGCCGCCCATATACCCCTGGGACCGACTCATTTCAATTCCGTCACCGGGAAGGTAGTCGCCGTTCAGGATGAAACCGGGATCGGTGACAAAAACAGTGTCAAGGTAAATCAGGAAATGGTCGATCTGTCGGAAAACGAACTGCTTTATGAAGCCACCGCACAATTACTGAAAAAGAAACTCACTCAAACAAATTACGTAATTTCCGGCGGCCAATAGCGCCCTTCACCTCAAAGCAACATAAAGAGGAATTGCCATGGATATTCTCAACACCTTTAAGATAAGCAGTTCGGCGATGCGGGCGCATAGTCAGAGACTTGACACTATAAGCTCCAACCTGGCCAACATAGAAACCACCTCAACCCCAGAGGGTGGTCCCTATAAAAAGAAATCAGTTTATTTCCAAAGCACCCCCTTAAGCTTTCAGGAACAGCTTGAGGGTAATCTTCGCAATGCAACTGCCGGTGTCAAGGTCACGAAAATCATCGAAGATCAGACCGCACCGAGAAAGGTTTACAACCCTTCTCATCCGGATGCCAATGCCGATGGATATGTGGAAATGCCGAACATCAGTGTTATGGAAGAGATGGTGGATATGATGTCCGCCACCCGGTCCTACCAAGCCAACGCAACGGTCATTAAAAGCGCCAAAAGGATGGCCCTCAAAGCATTGGAAATAGGGAGGTAGTTTGTTATGAATACCATCAATACTATCAGCAGTATAATCCCGCAAACTGTTAAACCGGTCGACACCGGTGCGGTTGGCCAAGCAACCGGTGGCTTTGGTGATTTGTTAAAAACCATGCTCAACAAAGTCGACGAGTCGCAGGCAGCCGCGCGATCAGGCAACCCGGAACCTGCAAAGTGGCGATGCCAGGCATCTGCATGAGGTGATGATAGCTGTCGAGGAAGCCGATGTTTCCCTGCGAATGTTCGTGCAAATGCGCAATAAGGCGTTAACTGCCTATGAGGAAATTATGCGTATGCAGATTTGATGGATACGCTCATTCTGCAAATACCGACCAACGAAAATCAGTTTTCCCCCTTCATAGGGCACATGATATCGAAAGGGTACAATAATGGCAGTGGAAAATAAAAACATCCCGGTCCCGGGAACAGTCAACGCCCCTGACGTCGTCCGTCCAGAGCGGAAAAACCTGATGGCACTTGTGCAGGAGTGGCCGCTGTCCAGGAAAATCGCCACTGCAGCGGTGCTGCTTATTGCCCTGGTACTGTCTGTCATCCTTGTCATTCAGGCGAGAACGGCAGACCAGCAACTTCTCTACGCCAACCTTTCCATGAATGATGCCGGAGCTGTTACGAATTGGCTGAATGACCAGAAAATCGAATACAGTCTGCGGCATGAAGGCAAGGATATTTGGGTTGCCGCCGACAAACTGTATCAAACTCGCCTTGAATTGGCAGCAAACGGTCTGCCCGCAGGTGGTGGAATCGGTTTCGAGGTCTTTGACAAACAGAGTTTCGCCCTCTCCGATTATGTGCAAAAAGTAAATTATACCAGAGCCTTGCAGGGTGAACTGGCAAGGACGATAACATCTCTTGCCCCCGTTGAATCGACACGTGTCCATCTCGCTCTGCCGGAAAAACGTCTTCTAAAAAGCCAACAAAAAAATGCCACCGCATCGGTAATCGTCACTCTTAAACCGGGTCAAAACCTTGACAAGCAGCAAGTCCAGGGGATCCTCCATCTCGTTGCCGGCTCCGTCACCGATCTCGAACCGGCAAATGTCAAGGTCATCGATGCCAATGGCGTTGTTTTAGAAGGTCAAAAACAGGGCTCGGATGAGAGCCTGGTTTCCCTCGACACCCTCACCTACCAGCGTGAGGTGGAGCATAACCTTGAGATGCGCGCTCAGAATTTGCTCGACAAAACCATGGGCAAAGACAATGCCATGGTCAGGATTTCCGCCACCCTTGACTTTTCCAAAGTGGAAAAAACCCAGGAACTCTTCGATGCCGATGATCCAGTGATCAGGAGCGAGCAGGTAAACCAGGAGTCGAGTGGCGCTGATGGTACCGGAGGGGTTCCCGGTGTACAATCGAATCTGCAGGGCAATGAATTCCAAAAAGGTGCTTCTTCACCAGCATCGAACAAAAATTCCCGCACCACTAATTATGAAATAAGCAAAACGATCAGCAAAGTTATCAATCCTACCGGCACAATCAATAAGCTTTCGGTTTCCGTGCTTGTTGCCGATAAGACAAAACTAGAGGACAGTGGCAGTAGCGCCCGCTGCAACTGCACCGCGAAGCACCGAAGAGTTGAAAACCATTGAAAACATGGTAGCGTCGGCAATCGGCCTGGCCCCTGATCGTGGCGACACGATCAACGTCACCTCCATGCCTTTTATCGATCCAGGTAAACCCCTGAGTGAAGGAGAACAGGTTCCGGCTAATTTCTTGTATCAGTACCTTCCGTTGGTCAAGTACGGTTTGATTGGCCTCGGGATACTGCTTCTTTATTTTCTGTTAGTGCGGCCTGTTATTAAAACCATGAAAGGTGAAGTGAAAGAGCATTACAAAACAGTTCAGCAACTGGAGCAGGAACAGACACAAAAACAGATTGAAGTCGAACCGGAAGAACCGCCGCCTCCCGTCGATGAAGCCATTACCACCCTGCGCCGTGAAGTATTCCAAAACCAGGTTCCAACCGCCTTTATTCTCAAAAACTGGATTCAGGAAGGTTAATAAAGCATGGGTATTGAAACACTGACAGGACTCAACCGGGTGGCAATTCTCTTGATCTGCATTGGCGAAGAGGCAACCTCAAAGATTTTTGAGGAATTGTCAGACGATGAAATCCGCCAGGTTACCAGAACCATGGCCGCCATCGATCATATCCCCGTCGATATCAAGGAAAAGGTCTTCGCCAATTTTCGAGAGTCCCAGAAGCGCTATGCCGGCCTTTTTGTCAAGGGTGAGGAATTCGCAAAAAAGGCCATAGCGGCAACACCTGGAGAGCAGCGGGCCAATTTCCTCCTGGATCAGTTCCTTTCCGGAACCGAATCTAAATCCCTGGAAACCATCGCTTTGATGGCCCCGCGAATGGTTGCCGGACTCCTGGAACATGAACATCCGCAAACGGTTGCCCTGGTCCTCTCCACCCAGCATATCGAACACGCCGCAGAAATCCTCACCAATCTGCCGGAGACCATGCGTGCCGATGTCGTCTACCGGATTTCCAAGATTGAAAAGGTGTCTCCGGAGGTAATCAGCAGGATAGAGGACGCCCTGCACCGTGAAATCGGCCTGGTATCCGGCAAGGCCCACAAGAAAGTCGGTGGCCTAGATGCGGTGGTTGGCATTCTCAACCACATGAAAAACAACATGGACACCGAGATCCTTGAAGCGATGGAACAGACCGATGCCGAAATGGCCGAAGAGATCCGCAAGAAGATGTTTACCTTTGAACATCTCATCGCCCTTGACGGCCGATCGCTGCAGATGATTCTGAGAGAAGTCAACAATGATTCCCTGACCCTTGCCCTGAAGACGGCCTCTGAACAGATGAAAGAAAAGATCTATGCCAACATGTCATCACGGGCCGCCGATATGATCAAAGATGACCTCGAAGCGATGGGACCGGTTCGCCTGTCCGAGGTTGAACTTATGCAGCAATCAATCGTTAAGATAGCCATGAAACTGGAGGAAGAAGGTAAACTGGTACTGGGCACAGGAGGTGGGGATGAACTTGTCTAGATATTATAAAAATGCCCCCTCCTTTCAGGCAGAGGATCTTGTCAAACAAACCGACAGGACCTCTTCAGGGTGGATTCCCGACCCAAGAAAAGACCAACGACCTTTCCAGACACAGCAATTAGCTCTTCCAAATACGGCACGCAATAGCACAGGCAAGGAACCTGCGACCCTCGAAAGCAACTCTTTGGAGAATCGACGAAGCAACGGCAACAAGGCGGCAGGCCCCTCTCAGGTCGCCCCTTCCCAGGAAAAAAACGATCCATCAGTTCCCGAGGAAAGTGTCGACCTCAGTAACTTTATCGACCGTGGCGAAGCCGAGAAAATTGCCACCGAAGCATACCGGCAGGGCCTGGAAGAAGGCCGGGCAAAGGCTGAACAGGACTTTGGCGCGGCGGCGCGGTCTCTTCTTCTTGCCTGTCAGCAGCTGGATACCCTGCGAGCAACGATTATCGCCAATAGCAGCAAAGAATTACAGGATTTTTCCCTGGCCGTGGCCGAACGAATTCTCCGACTGTCGGTGAGGGAACAGGATCATACCATTGTCGCCACCATCGAAGAAGCACTGCGGCGGGCAGTCAAGTCGGATGAGTTCACCATCCACATACATCCGGACGATTATGATACCCTTGCTGCAAAAGCGTCGGAAATTGTCGCCGGACTGAGTGGCTTAAACAACATCGTCATCAGAAAAGACCATCGTGTCGAGCGAGGCGGTGCACATATCGAATCGGAAAATTGCACCATAGATGCAACAATTGCCGGCCAGTTCGAGATGATTCGAGAGGAATTGAAAAACAAAAGCCCATGATACTCAATCCTCGGCACGTGAGAGATCTTAATATCATCAAGGTTTGGGGTAAAGTCACCCGAATCGTCGGATTGGTTATTGAAGGCTATTGCCCTAATGCCAGTGTCGGTTCTTTATGCGAAATTACCCAAATGACCGGGAAAGACGGTATTTTCGCCGAGATAGTCGGTTTCAAAGACAATAAGGCCCTGCTCATGCCGCTGGGAGAGATCCGCGGCCTCGGTCCCGGCAGCCTTATCAGGGTGGTGCGTGACAGCGCCACCATTGGCGTCGGCATCAATCTTCTCGGTCGAGTCGTCGATGCCATGGAAGTTCCCCAGGATGGTCTCCCCCGTCCCATTTTCACCGAAGAACAGGGGCTTTACGCCCTCCCGCCCGGGCCAATGGAGAGGCAGAATATCACCGATACCCTCGACCTTGGCATTCGCGCCATAAATGGCATGATTACCTGCGGCATGGGTCAGAGGATGGGTATCATGGCCGGTTCCGGTATCGGCAAAAGTGTGCTTCTCGGAATGATGTCGAAATACGCCAAAGCTGATATCAACGTTATCGCCCTGATCGGTGAGCGAGGGCGAGAGGTCCGCGAATTTATAGAAAGAGACCTGGGGAAAGAAGGCCTATCCAGATCCGTCATCGTCGTCGTCACCTCCGATCAATCCCCCCTTCTTCGTATGCGAGGAGCCTTCGTGGCGACGGCCATTGCCGAATATTTTTGCAACCAGGGGAAAAACGTCCTGCTCATGATGGATTCGGTGACCCGGTTTGCCATGGCCATGCGGGAAATCGGCCTGGCCATCGGCGAACCACCAACCACCAAAGGCTACACCCCTTCTGTTTTTGCAACACTGCCCAAACTTCTTGAAAGAGCTGGAAGGTTTCGAGATAAAGGGTCGATTACCGGTCTCTATACCGTCTTGGTCGATGGCGATGATATGACTGAACCGGTAGCCGATTCGGTGCGATCAATCCTCGACGGTCACATCGTTCTTTCCAGGGCGATTGCCGCAAGAAACCATTTTCCGGCGATCGATATCCTTAATTCCACCAGCCGGGTCATGCGCGATATCGTCTCCCCGCGGCATCAAGAACTTGCCGGCAAGGCCCGAGAGGTGCTCGCCAGATATGCGGAAGCGGAGGATCTTATCAATATCGGCGCGTATGTCAAAGGCTCTAATCCGAAAATCGATTATGCCATCAGCAAAATTGACGCCGTGAACACCTTTCTTCGACAAAATTATACTGAAACCAGTAACCTCCAACATTCCTTGGAACAATTAGGCAGCCTTCTCAGCGAGCGTAAAGATGAGGAACCAGCGAAGAAAAATCGTCGACAGTCCGATAAGGGATCGATGTAATGAAACCGTTCGCCTTGGAAAATGTCCTCGCCTATCGAAAACGACTGGAGGATATTGCCCAGCATCGTTTTTTTGAGGCAAAAAAGGTGCAACAGCAAGTTGAGCAGAAACTTGCAGAAGAGAAAGAGATCCTCTACGAACTCAGCCACCGCAGTGAAAATCTTCAATCAGAGGGAGTAATCATTACCGAATTGATTCGTTACGAAGAGAGAATTCTTCAGGTTAAAGCCAACGTTAAGGCAATTGCCAAAACCCTGGCGGAAAAGGCGGAGATAGCTTTACGAGAACATCAGAATCTCATCAATCGAGCCAAAGAACGGCAAATTATGGAACGGTTGAAAGAGCGGCAAAATAAGGCTTGGGCAGCCTTTCTTGACAAGAAGGAAACCGCCATCCTTGACGAAATAGCCATACTTCGTCATGATTCCGAAAACCAAAAGCCATCCAGGTAATCGACACAAAATCCCTATGATAACCATACGAAAGATCCTGCTGACAATTGTCGCTGCCCTGATCCTCTCCCAACAGGCACAAGCCGCCACAGAAAATGGAGAAGATACCTTCAGTTCGGTTGAAGAAAGGAGAATAGACAACACTATTCTTCAGGAGCGAGCCAATATTCTTAAAGAACGAGAAGATATGGATCTGCGTAAAAAGGAACTAAAGTCCCTGGAAGAGGGTGTCGATAAGAAACTTGGCGACATAGACCGCAAGCTTGAAGAACTAAAAAACCTGCAAAAGCAAATTGAAACCCTGCTTGTGGCAAAATCCGCGGAAGAGAAGAAGCGGATGCAAAACCTGGCCGTCATATATGAGAAAATGGCGCCGGCCAAAGCCGCACTGGCGATGTCGGGTTTGGAGCAAAAACTGGCCGCCGATCTTCTGGCAAGTATGAAGGCAAAAGCAGCTGCCAAAATTTTGGATCAGATCGCTAAACAGAAAGCCACCGAACTGAGCACAACTTTTTCAACTTTGCAACTCCAGTGACACCATGCCTCAGATAGCTATAGTTCAAGCAACCGCACCACAAGCTCCACCTCCTGGCCCGCAGGCTAAAAATGATAGTCAAAATTTTGCACCTCACCTCGATAAAGCCATTGCCGGCCAAATAGAACAACCCTCCAGCCGGAAACAAGGTGGCAAGGTTAATGACCAAGGTACAATCGGCAATGAACCGGTTCAGGAACACGTCATCGCCGGCACGGAAGGAGCCTTAGTTGAGGTGAAAGATGAGATCCACGTAGCGGACGAAACCACGGTTCAAATGGACAGTAGAGGTCTTGTCATGATGATGGACCAGATAGTAAGCCAAACTGGAGCCACAACCCGCGCCGGCAACCCGGCAATGCCAATACTCAGTCAATATCTTGCCGCCAGTTCTCCTCTGTTTGAGTTTTTATCCAACAACTCAGTAAGCAACAACGATGATACCCAGCAACAGATAGCCTCACCCCAGTCATTCTGGACGAAAACTCCCGATGAAACCCTTTTAAAAACTTCTCTCGCAGAAGCGACAAACGTATCACCCGCCGAAATCGCCTCTTTGCCCCTTGCCGTTCCAGGGCCGGAAACAAAACCGGAGAACAATGGCCTTTTACTGAAACTTCAGAATATTATTGAAAAAAATAGTGAATCCGGCAACCTGTCAATTACCGTGATTGGCAATACTTTGAAAGGTCAATCTGAAAACAATGGCAGCCCGCTGCAACTTCAGAAAATTTTGAAAAATAGCCATGAGTCCGGCAATCTGTCAGTTACCGTGACTGGCAAAACCTTGAAAAGTCAATCTGATATTAACAGCCTGCAACCAACAATACCGGCAGCAGTCACCTCCGGCGATTTTTCCAGAGCTCGAAGGCGATAGCCCTGCCGTTCTCTTGCCGAACAGTTCTCAAATAGTTGTCGAAAAAGTCAACCAGAATTTGGCGTCTACAAAGCACAGTATCCAACAGCAGTATTATGAAGAAAAAATTGCGCCTCAATATGACCTCGATGACCAAACATCTGAAGAAGGCGGCCAACCAAGCAACACTTTCTCACCAAAAGCGACATCGACCGGCGAGGGAGTCCCGTTTACCGTAAATCTCGGATCAGACCAACACCTTCTCGCAGCCTTTAGCCGTATTACAAGAAGGCCAAAAACTTCCGACTGCCGAAGCAATGCGACCTGTGACTTTGCCCTCGGGGACTGTCGTCCACCAGGAAGAAGTCATCAGGCAAATCGCCGAACACTTTCAAATATCGAGAAGAGATTTTGATACCAAGGTCAGTATCCAACTCCATCCGGCGGAGCTTGGTGAGATGAAGATCAGTCTTTCGGTAAAAGAAGGAGCCGTTCGCGCAAATGTGGTTGCGAGCAGCCAATATGCCCAGGAAATACTGGAAAAAAACATGGTTAAATTGCGGGCGATCCTCGAAAACCAAGGGTTCACCATCGACGAAATTTCTGTCACTGCCAAGTCAGATACAGCTGGAGATTTCAATCTCTTTGACAGGCAACTCTTCAGTCAAAACGATTATCAGCCGCCTGCAGTGAAAAATACCCGTAGCGCCAGTCCACTGTTCACTTTGGAAGAGACTGCCGCCACTAACCAAACGGCAGTAACCGGGGTAAATGTAAAAGCCTAATCCTTAGAATGAAACATTTCTTGGTGATGGTTGAAACTCAGAGTTAAAAAGGATGCCAGATGAGCAGTTATATTGAATCAATAAACCAGGCGACAACGGCCTCCAGCGGCAAAAGCACCGCCAAGAACAAGGACGATGCAGTCATGGGCAAGCAAGATTTCCTTACCTTGCTGGTGGCTCAACTGCAGAATCAAGATCCTTTAAACCCCGATGACCCAACGGAGTTCACCGCACAACTTGCCCAGTTCAGCTCTCTCGAACAACTTTTCACCTTGAATGAGAGTATGAACAATTTTGTGACTGCAAACGACAATTCCAATCGCCTGTCAACCCTCGGGACAATAGGCAAGGATGTGGCATACACCGCAAGCAGTTTCAAATTTTCCGGGGATCCAATTGAACTAGGCTATAAGCTTGATGGTCAGGCTTCGGCAGTTACCCTTGCTCTGCAACTGGACGGTGTCACGGTTACCACCCTTCAAGGCAAGGAACTCAGTGCCGGCAACCATTACATAACCTGGGACGGGTTGACCAAGGATGGCGTAAAAGCGCCGGTCGGCGATTATAAAATTGTCCTCCAGGCAAAGGCCGTTGACGGAGAAAGCGTTGCCGTCTCGCCGTTGATTAAATCGGAAGTAACCGGAGTCGATCTTGGTGGTGAAGCTGGTGGAACCCTTATCACCAAGGCAGGGGAAATCGCCTTCAATTCGATTATCGGCGTATATGACCCAACCACGCCGCAAGCTCAGTCGACCACAACTGCAACCGAAACAAAAACACCGGCAGCAGCCGATCTTACGACAACACTCGATACCGCCACCGAAGTTGCTGAGACCACCACAGATATACTGTTATAGAAAATGAAACACATCGCTGGCATAGAAAAGTTTGATTACACAATCTGACTCTCACTAGATAAAAGGAGAAAATATGGGTATTTCAAGTGCATTATACAGTGGAGTCAGCGGTCTGAACACCAACTCCCAAGCCATGAGTGTTATCGGTAATAACCTGGCCAACACCAACACCGTTGGTTTCAAAGGTTCGCGAACGGTATTTTCCGATCTTTTATCTTCATCGATTAATGGCTCAGGCGGTTCCTCTCAAGTCGGTCGTGGTGTCGGCCTGTCAAAGGTGGATCAGATATTCAGTCAAGGGACCTTCGAATCAACGGAGTCCAATCTTGATGTGGCGATCGAGGGCGAGGGCTTTTTTATCCTCAAAGAACCGGGTAACGAAACGCCATTTTACTCGCGTGCCGGCGCCTTCCGATTTGACGAAGACGGCTTTCTTATTAATCCCGAAGGATATCGGGTTCAGGGCAAACCGTTTGATGTCAATGGAGAATTACAGCCGGGTGATGCAACGGATATCCAAGTTACCGGCGCCGGGTTGATTCAAGGGGCAGCGACAACCGAACTGTCTCTCACCACCAATCTCGATTCTTCCGAACCGATAATTGCTGCTGCTTTTGACCTGACCAATCCCGACACCTATAACTATTCTTCGTCGACACAGGTCTTTGACTCTCTTGGCAATCCACACCTGTTGACAACATATTTCACTAAGACTGCCAATAACACCTGGGCGGTAAACTGGAGTGCCGAAAACGATGCAACACCCCCAGTGGTCTTGACGGGTGCATTCCCCGCTATAACCTTCACTCCTGACGGTATTTTGACTGGTGCGGCTGCGATCCCCCCCGTCGCGACCACCGCCACCACTCCGGCATTGAATTGGGCTAACGGCTCCAACGCCACGGCAACTATAGAAATCACCTTCGATACCACCCAATTCAACAGTGAATCGGTGGTGATCTCGCAAGACCAAAACGGTTTCGCTGCCGGCAATCTCACCGGAGTCGCTATCGACCCGGACGGCATAGTCATCGCCTCCTACTCCAATGGCGAACAAACGAAAATTGCCCAGTTGGTGCTCGGAAAATTCGGCAACCCTGGCGGACTTTCCGTTGTCGGCAGTAACCTTTATATCGAAACCACTTCATCCGGTCCTGCCCGTACCGGTCTGCCGGGACCGGAACTGGGCAAGGTGTTCACCAACTCGCTCGAACAGTCGAACGTCGATATGGGCGCGGAGTTTGTGAGAATGATCACCGTACAACGCGGTTTCCAAGCCAACTCAAAGATCATCACAACCGTAGACGAGCTGCTTGGCGAACTGATTAATCTCAAACGCTAGTAGTCAACTTATTGACACTTCCGCATCCTAAGGGAGCCGTTGGCAAGATCTGGGGCATTTTCCTGGGAATTACTTCGGCTCCTCTCGCTATCTTTTCCGTTTGTTCAACCACGTTATTTTTATAATCTCGATAGAACTCCGCTTTTTTTATTGGTGTTTCCCTTTCTCTCCGCATTTTTCACCACCTCATCTCTTCAGATCATTTTTATTTGGAATAGTTTTTGCTTGCTTGAGTTTTAAGAATTCGCAGTCTATGATAAAAATATGAAGTTTCATAACCTTATCGTTGAGGTAGTAATATATGGCTGAAAAGAAAAAAGAAATTACAGAAGCTCCGAGCGGCGGCAAAAAGAAACTGTTTCTGATTATCGGACTCATTGTTGTCGTTCTCCTTGCCGGAGCCGGCACGGCCGCCTTTTTTCTGTTAAAAAAAGAACCGGAACCAAAAGAATCGAAAGACCCGGCAAAACATGTACCGGTCCCGGACCTCAATCAGCAGGCGGACATTGGCCCTCAGGTGAACATTGAAGAGTTCATTGTCAACATCATTAGTGGCGATACCGCTCACTATGTTAAAGCATCTATAACCGTAGAGTTGACCAACGAAGAGGTTAAAGGAGAGGTAGAAAAGAGAATGCCGCAGATGCGTGACGCCATTCTGCTGTTGATAGGCAACAAAACCTTCGAGGAATTGCAGGATCTTCAGGGCAAGAAACAACTCAAGGCGGAACTCACCAGCAAGATAAACTCTTTTCTCAAAACCGGGAAGGTAAAAGCAGTGTATTTTACCAATTTCGTGGTGCAATAGGACAACGGAACCGATGGAACCGATTCTCAGCAAAAGCGAAATCTCCGACCTCCTGAAAGCCATCCGGGATGGCAGGGTTTCCCTCGATCTCGAAGACAAACAGCAGACTCAGTTCCTCGCCTGCACTTCGGCCAATCTCTTCCAGCTCACTCGACCGGACAACAAACAATTCCGAATTCCTAATTTTGATATCATCCTCGACGCATTCAGCAGTTCCTATGCAACCTCGCTCAGCAATCAACTTCAGCGTTCTTTATCGATAAAACGCACGAAGCTTGAAAGTTTCGAGTTTCAAAAATTCATGGCCGATAAAACCAACCCCGGGGCCATCGGTATCCTCGACATGAATCCTTTGAAATATGGTGCGATGATCATTTTTGATCCGGTTATTTCATTTTCGGTACTGGAAATCATGCTGGGGGCCTCGGCGGAACTGCAATCGCAGCAACTCGACAGAAAGCTCACCACCCTTGAGCTGACCATTCTCAAAGCAGTTCTCTCCGATGCCTGCAACGATCTCAACCGAGCATTTTCTCAATTGCTGGAGATGCACTCCGCTCTTATCAAGCTGGAAAACAATGCCCGTTTAGTATCGATTGTCGAACCTGAAGCCGAGGTGATTGTCGGTACCTTTATGGTCAATGTCGGCGAGCATTCCGGAGAGTTACATTTGATTTTCCCTTTTGCCACCCTTGAACCGCTCCGAGATTCCTTGAAGGAGCTCCTGAACATTCCAACGATCACCAAGAGCAGCTGGCAGAGTGTCCTGGAGGATGAAGTCAAGGAGGTTCCGACAACGATTACTGCCCTCTCCGGCAACATAACCCTGACCATCAATGAAATTCTTCATCTCCGGGAAGGCCAAATCCTTGACCTCAACTATGATCCCACGGTACCACTGAAGGTTCTTGTTGAAGATAAAATCAAATTTTTTGCAATTCCCGGAACGCATAATGGCAAAAAAGCCATCAGTCTCACCGGCGTTTACCAATGATAAAGGAAAATACCTATGGCAACACCTGGAAATACCCGTCCGGCTCCGGAAGAAATCAAAGAACTCTTGCAGAACGATTCGCACGGGAGTTCGAAAACAGCAGCCTCTCCAGACTTGAAAGACGGCCGAGGCCTGGATTTTCTGTACGATATTCCCCTGCAGATATCCGTAGAGGTCGGGAGGAGTAAAATGCTTCTCCGGGATCTGCTGAAAATGACGGAAGGATATGTTATCGAACTCGACAAACTCGCCGGTGAACCTCTGGATCTCTACGTCAATTCACGTCTTATCGCCAGGGGGGAAGCGGTTATGGTCGGTGACAAATTCGGTATACGACTCACCGATGTGGTGAGCACCTCCGACCGTATAGAAAACCTCGGCTGAGAGGAGCATGCTATGGTCCCTGCGGTAACCAACAGACAGTTGTTCGTTCTGGTCTGCCTCATATTTCTTTGCCGAGCACCGGAGGCGGTTCACGCTGCATCTTCGCAGATGGTCGAAACAGAAAGCTATTTCAAGGTTATTTGGGGTCTGCTCGTCGTTCTCGGAATAATTCTTGCGCTGTATGGCCTTCTGCGTAAGCGTTTTTCCCTCCTTGCCGGCAGCCCGGAAAAAAACATCAAGATTCTTGAGATCAAGCCCCTTATGGGCAGAAAGGCTCTTTGCCTTATCACGGTTAAGGGGAACGAGTATCTGCTCGGCATCAGCGGAGACCGGATCAACCATCTTGCCACCCTGCCAGGTAAGGCGGATCTGTCATTCGCGGCAACCCTGCAAGCGACTGAAGCGGAACGGCAACCATGAAACGGTCACTCTCGCCCCTCGCCCTGTGCGTAGCGATCCTGGCTGCAGCGCTCTGGCTTACCCTTTTGCCGGACTGGGTCCTTGCAATCGGCCTGCCGACGGTAACCTTTGGCGTAGAAGACGCCCAGAGTCCCAAGCAGATTTCCACCGCCCTCCAAGTATTGTTGCTGCTGACCGTATTATCGATGGCTCCGGCCATCCTTTTAATGACAACCTGCTTCACTCGAATAGTTATCGTTTTAGGTTTTATCCGCCAGGCGATGGGCACGCAAAATATGCCTCCCACGCAAATCATCCTCGGTTTGTCACTTTTTCTCTCATTTTTTATCATGTCGCCGACCCTCAACAAAATGAATGAGGATGCCTTGCAGCCCTATCTCAAAGAGCAGATCGGTCAGACAGAGGCTCTGGAAAAAGGTCTTGCTCCGTTGCGGGAATTCATGTTCAGCCAGGTTCGTGAAGAAGAATTGACCCTGCTCACCGAAATCACTATGAAGGACCAACCATATCTCCAGGATGATATCCCAACCATGACCCTCGTCCCCGCCTTTATGTTGTCGGAGTTGAAACGAGCATTCCAGATGGGTTTCATGATTTATATCCCCTTTCTGGTGATTGATATGATTGTTGCTTCGGTTCTTATGTCCATGGGCATGATGATGCTGCCGCCGGTTATCATTTCCATGCCGTTTAAGCTCTTGCTTTTTGTCCTTGTCGATGGCTGGAATCTTGTTGTCGGTTCATTGATTAAAAGCTTCGGATAACTCGTTGTTAAATTACAACATTTTTACAACAGATATTCCTCAGGCCAGGCAACTCTTATCTCCCGTGGAGGGAATCCATGACTCCTGAACAGGCTGTCGATGTCTGTCGCAAGGCTATTCAAACCATTTTGCTCGGGTCGGCGCCGATGCTGATCATTGGCCTGGTCATTGGCCTGCTGGTATCCATTTTCCAGGCGGCTACCCAGATCAATGAACAGACACTCTCCTTCGTTCCGAAGATTGTCGCTGTCTTTCTCACCATCTTGCTCTTCGGCCCATGGCTCATCAAACTTCTGACCGTCTTCACCATCAGTCTTTTTGAAACTATGGTCACCCTCTAACTCTCCGTGGAAATCCCCCTTCTCCCCATAGACCAGTTCCAAACCTTTCTGGTCGTTTGCGCCAGAGTTTCCGGTTTTATTGCTGCCATTCCGGTTTTGATCTCCGCCCAGACCCCGGGACGAGTGAAAACCAGCCTGGTTTTAGTCAGTTCCCTGATGCTCTTCCCGGTAATGGCCAAATCCGTTGGGCAAATGAGTTTTGCGCCGCTCCCTTTTTTTTTACTTATCCTTTCCGAATTGCTGTTGGGTCTTCTTCTCGCCCTTGTTACCAGGTTGATTTTCACTGCGGTTGAATTCGGCGCAACGGTTATCGGTTTTCAGATGGGTTTTGCCTCGGCAAATGTCTATGATCCGCAAAGCGAAAGACAGGTGGAACTCCTTTCCCAGTTTCAGAATGTATTTGCCATTTTGATTTTCCTGGCGATCGACGGCCATCATATCTTTGTCAGAACCGCAGTATTGTCATACGAGCTTCTGCCTCCCGGTAAGTTTGACATAGCCGGGGAAGCCATTCCTTTTCTCATGCAGCTGGCGTCGCATATGTTTACCATCGGGGTGCAGTTCAGTGCTCCGTTGCTTGCCGTCCTTCTTTTTTCCAGCCTTATTCTCGGTGTTTTGGCTCGTGTCTTTCCGCAATTGAATGTCTTCCTGCTGTCTTTCCCACTTAATATCGGTATCGGCTTTGTTGTCATCGCTTTGACACTGAACATGGTGTCGACCCTGATCAGACGAGAATTTGACACCCTGGCGGAACGTTTTTTTACCATTCTCAACTATCTCAATCCCTAAGTGAGGTAGATACTTCATGGCCGACGAAAGCCCCTCCGGGGGAGAACGAACGGAAGAGCCGTCATCGAAACGGCGGGAAGATTTTCGCAAAAAGGGCCAGGTCGCCCAGAGTAAAGAAGTGCAGACCGCCGCGCTCTTAACCATCGTTTTGCTCTTCTGGCTGATGTATATGCCGATTTTCTGGAAATCCTTATCCGAATTGATTTATTCCCTCTGGCAGTCGAGCGGTGAATACCAGATCACCCCAACCTCGATCATCGCCCTGACCACATTTCTTCTGCAGAAAATCGGCCTGCTCCTCGCCCCGCTCTTTCTTTTAGTTATGCTTGTTTCATTCTTCGCCAGCTTCTTCCAATTCGGCTGGTTGCTTACCGGCAATCCACTGATTCCCGATTTTGCAAAACTTGATCCGATAGCCGGCATGGCCAGGTTCTTTTCAAAAAAATCTCTGATTGAGGTGGTCAAGTCCATGCTCAAAGTGATCCTCATCGGCTGGATATCCTTTTCCACCGTTCTCGACCATTTCAATGAGGCTCTTATTCTTATAGACACCGATATCGTCACCACCCTCCGTTATCTGGCCAAGGTCTCGGCCCTTATTATGGCAAAAATCTGCGCCATCCTGGTTCTTTTGGCCTTTCTCGATTTCCTTTTTGTCAGGTGGGAAATGGAGGAGAAAATGAAAATGACCAAACAGGAACTGAAAGAGGAATTCAAAGAGAGCGAAGGCGATCCGCATATCAAGGCGCAGATACGGGCAATCCAACAGGAAATGGCCCGCAAACGGATGATGGCCGAGGTGCCGAAAGCTGATGTGGTGGTTACCAATCCCACCCATCTGGCAATCGCCATTCGTTATAATGCCAAGGAGATGGACGCACCCTTGGTAGTCGCTAAGGGCGCCGATTATATCGCCATGAAAATCCGTGAGATCGCCAGGGAACATAAGGTTCCGATTGTTGAAAACCCGCCCGTGGCTCGATTATTGCATAAATTGGACCTAGGAGAGCACATTCCCGAGAGTCTCTTTAAGGTTATCGCTGAGATTCTCGCCCATGTTTATTCACTGAAAGGCAAGATTCGTTGATGGAACTGACAAACGTTCAAAATTCTCTAGTCAACTTTGATTACAAGCAATCTGCTTGGTCGCAGTGACATTGCTGCTGCCCTTGGTCTCGTCGCCATCCTGATGATGATGATCATCCCCCTGCCGGCGATCATCCTTGATCTGTTTCTGACCATGAGCATCACCATCGCCCTGCTTATCCTCATTCTCAGTCTGTATACCGTCAAAGCCACCGATTTTTCAATTTTTCCGTCTATTCTTCTCGTTACCACCCTGTTCCGTTTGTCTCTGAACGTCGCATCGACCCGTCTCATTCTCATGCATGGCGATGAAGGACCGGCAGCTGCCGGCCACGTTATTCAAGCCTTCGGGCAATTCGTTGTCGGCGGCAATTATGTAGTTGGTGTAGTCATCTTTGTTATCCTGGTTCTCATAAATTTCATGGTCATCACCAAGGGTGCCGGCCGGGTTGCCGAGGTAGCCGCTCGCTTTACCCTCGATGCCATGCCCGGTAAACAGATGGCTATCGATGCCGACCTGAATGCCGGACTTATCAACGAAGATGAGGCACGAAGCCGCCGGGAAAACATTGCCAAGGAAGCCAATTTCCACGGGGCAATGGACGGTGCCTCAAAGTTCGTCAAGGGTGATGCCATTGCCGGCATTATCATCACCCTGATCAATGTCGGCGCGGGCTTTGTTATCGGTGTGGCGCAAAAAGATATGGCTATGGCCGACGCCGCCGCCAATTACACCATCCTGACGGTGGGTGACGGTCTGGTTGCGCAGATTCCCGCACTTATCATATCCACCGCGGCTGGTCTTTTAGTGACTCGGACCACCGGTGAGAAGGATTTCGGCACCGATCTTAAGAAACAGCTCTCCTCCAGTCCGATCGCCCTGTGGGTGGTATCTGGAATTCTCGTCTTCTTTGCCATCATTCCCGGCATGCCTTTTCTCCCTTTTCTCCTCCTCGCTCTTTCGATGGCGGCTCTTGCCTTCCAGCTTGATAAATCGAGAAAGGCATTGGCAGAGGAGGTTGTCGAAAAACCACCGCAGGCACCGGCACGACGGGAAGAGAATTACGAGGAAATGCTCAATGTCGATTTGTTGCAGCTTGAAGTGGGCTACGGACTCATCCCCTTTGTCGATTCGGCCCAGGACGGTGAACTTCTCAATCGCATCCAGGCGATTCGCAAACAATTTGCCATGAACAACGGTTTTATCGTGCCACCGGTACACATCAGGGATAACCTGCAACTCAACCCCAATCAGTACACCTTTTCCTTAAAGGGTGTGAAAGTCGCCGGAGCGGAAATGCTGCCCGGACACTTTATGGCCATGGATCCAGGTATGGTAACGGAGACAATCAGGGGAATCGCCACCACCGAACCGGCTTTCGGCCTGCCGGCCATCTGGATTTCTTCGGACAAAAAAGACCGGGCCCAAATTGCCGGATACACGGTGGTGGATTGTACCACCGTTATGGCCACCCATATCAGTGAAATTATCAAGCAACACTCCCATGAACTGATCGGCCGCCAAGAAGTTCAGGGCCTGCTCGACAACCTCGGTAAAAGCTATCCGAAACTCGTCGAGGAACTCGTCCCGACTGTTCTCGGCCTTGGTACCATCATGCGGGTATTGCAGAACCTTCTGAAAGAAGGCGTTTCCATTCGCGACCTGCGAACCATCCTGGAAACCATGGCCGATTGGGCAACGGCAACCCAAGATACCGATGTTCTTACGGAATACGTCCGCCATGCCCTGTCCAGGACGATCAGCAGCGATCTGGCGGTGAACGGTGTTATTCCGGTCATCACCTTGGCTCGCACGGCCGAAGATGCCATCCGCAACTCCATCCAGCACAAGGAAACCGGCAGCTATCTGGCGATAGATCCGATCATCGCCCAGCGAATTCTCGATTCCATCGGTAAGGGTATTAGTCTCTTTGAAGGCGGCAGCCGGCCGGTGCTGCTGTCGGCACCGCAGATTCGTCCTTACGTGCGGAGCCTGACAGAAAGATACTTTCCGGCGTTGACGATCATTTCCCATAACGAAGTGACTCCTAACCTCAAAGTCAAATCTCTCGGCACGGTGACCCTTGATGCAAGTTAGAGTCTTTGAAGCAACGGATATGGCGTCTGGGCTGAAATTGGTGAAAAAAGAACTTGGCCCCGATGCCCTGATACTCTCGACCAGAACGGTCCGCAACGGCAAGCTTGGTCTTATGGGCAAAGCCATGCTGGAGATTACCGCCGCCATAGATGCCGATTACCCGAACAAAACCAAACAACCGGTTCAGGAAAAATCCCTCCGGCAGCGCCTGCCGGCGAATGCCAAGAGCAAGACGACGAGCGGATTCAGCCATGTGGTTGATGATCCTGTCGAAAGTTTTCTTCCTCATACGGCCACCTTCCGGTTTGCTGATGATGAGAGTGGCGAAAATTTCCAGTCTCAAAACGCCACCACTGCCGATTGCAAGAGTCTATCCGGCAACAACAAAGACCGACAAGTTGAAGAGGCCGTTACAGCCGAACCGCAACCCAACCTGCAAAACGAGGTCAATGAACTGAAAAGCCTGTTGATACATTTGTCCGGGAAAATTGCCCAGATAGTTGAGAAAGAAGAGTCGCCCAAAGAAGTGCGGCGAGCAACCATCCCGAACAGCAACTTTCACAATCGTTTCAATTCGACAGCCATTCATGGCGATCATATTCTCTCCATGCTCAACGAACGCGGCGTAAACGTCGAAACATCGCGGGCAATCGCTGGATCTCTCAGGGAAAGTCTTACCGATCAGGAACTCGGCTTCGACGGAGATCGTCCAGGCGGCGATCATCGCCACGATAGAGCATCTGATCCAGACAAACCAGCCATCTTTTGCAAACAAGGCCAACCAGCAGCGCATTGCCCTGGTTGGCCCAACCGGGGTCGGCAAGACCACAACGCTCGCCAAGATTGCCGCATCGTACCTGAGCAGATACGCCAATTCAGTGGCCCTTATAACCATCGACACCTACCGTATCGCCGCCATTGAACAATTGAAGGTCTATGGAGAAATCATGCACTTGCCGGTGGAGGTGGTAATAACCCCGGAACAGTTGGAAAAAGCCATTGACCGACACCGCGACAAGGAGCTCATCCTCATCGATACCGCCGGTCGAAGCCCCCGAGACAGTTACTGCATCAAGGAACTGGCCGCTTTCCTCCGACCGGAACTGAATATTGACAAACATCTGGTGCTGTCGGCAACCACCCGGGAGAACGAACTTCTCGACGCCATACGCCGTTTCCAGGTCCTCGGCATTACCCATACGATTTTCACCAAGATTGACGAGTGCACCAATCTCGGGATACTGTTGAACGTGCAGATCCAGAACGCCAACCCACTGTCATATTTTACCAACGGACAAAGAGTTCCGGAGGATTTGCTCGAAGCAAACCCGAACATAGCCGCAAAACTGATCATGTCACTCAAGGAAGGATCGATGCATGACTAATATCTCCCGCTCGGCAGCCGACCAGGCCAAGACCCTCCGGGATCTTAATTCTCACAACCCCGGGCCGTTGCCACAAAAGGCTGAACAACCAACCAGTGTCTATTCGATAACCAGCGGCAAAGGCGGAGTCGGAAAAACCGCCGTGGCTGCCAACCTCGCCTATGCGCTCGGCTCCATGGGCAAACGGGTACTCATCCTTGATGCCGATCTCGGTTTGGCCAATATTGATGTCGTTTTCGGCATTTCCCCGACGTACAATCTCAACCATTTTTTTACCGGTGAACAAGGACTCCAGGAAATAATGGTCGACGGGCCGATGGGCATCAAAATCCTCCCGGCAGGTTCCGGTATCCAAAACTTCACCAACCTTGATTCGCACCAGAAAATGCGCCTTCTCGACGGTCTCGACGCCATGCAGAATCATTTTGATTTCGTCCTGATCGACACCGAAGCGGGCATCTCTGAAAATGTTACCTATTTTAACACTGCGGCCCAGGAGATCCTGGTTATAACCACTCCCGAACCGACAGCCATCACCGATGCTTACGCCTTGATGAAGCTGCTTTCCACCCAGTATCATGAAAAAAATTTTAACCTGGTTGTCAACCAGATCCAAAATGAAGACGATGCCCTTGATGTATATCGAAAACTGACCATGGTGGCCAACAGATATCTCGATATTTCCATTGATTATCTGGGATCGATCCCCGATGATCGGCAGATGGTCGAATCGATTCGCAAACAAAAGGTTATCAGCGAACTCTATCCGGGATCAAAAATTACCCAGGCTTTTCGTCAGCTGGCCGGCAGGATCTGTTCCGAACCAACACAGGCCTCGCCGAAAGGAAATCTCCAGTTTTTCTGGAAGAAATTGCTGCATATGGGAAGATAGGCAATGCCCATGGTCTACAATCAAAATCGTCATATCGAAAATCGTTCCCAGCTCATTCACGAGCATCTCTATCTCGTCGACATCATCGCCCGGAGGATGGTTACCCAGGTTCCCTCTTTTATGAACCGGGATGACATCAAAAGTGCCGGAATGCTTGGCCTCCTCGATGCGGCCAATAAGTTCGACCCGGACAAAAACATTCTTTTCAAGACCTTTGCCGAATATCGGATTCGTGGCGCTATCCTTGATGAAATGCGCAAACTCGACTGGTTTTCCAGATCGCTCCGCGATAAACAGAATAAAATCGGCAAAGCCATTACCGACCTGGAACTGCAACTGGGACGTGACCCTGAAGACCATGAAGTTGCCCGAGCTATGGATATGTCCCTTGAGGAATACCGCTCGATTCTCGTCGAAGTAAGTCATCTGGGCTGCGTCAGCCTCAATGAGACCCTCGACCATTCCGAGGAAGGCCGATCCTTTCTCGACAGTCTCACCGATGACCGACCGCACACCGCACCCGGTGCGCGGATTGAGGATCAACAACTGACCAGTACCATTGCCCTGGTTTTAGGCCAGCTTTCGGAAAAGGAAAGAATAGTGATATCTCTTTATTATTATGAAGAACTCACCCAAAAAGAAATAGCCGAGGCCATGGAACTTTCCGAGGGGCGAGTAAGTCAGTTGCACAGTCAGGCGTTAATCAAGCTGAAAACCAAACTGGATGCTCGACTCTAGGAGGCGGTCGCGCCTTTCAACCTTCCTTACCCCATCATCCTGGATAAGCCATGGCCGAACAGACCATTTTTTCCTATCTCTTCCTGTTGCTGCTGTTCCTCTTCCTTGGAGCCACACTGATAATCTTAACTTTAAAAAAGAGAAACAAATTCCTCGCCGAACAACTCGCGGCTGCGACGGCTTCCCACGACCATACCCGCCAAAACCTGCGAAAACTTCAGGAAAAGTACGAAGAACTCCTTGAATTGCACAACAGCTTGGGAGAGGCAGAACTAACAGCAAAATTTGCAAAACCACAACGAAGTGCGGTTTATTCCTCGGACAAACCGCACAACACCCCGGAAAGATACAGTTATATCCACTCGTTGGCAGAAAAGGGCTTATCCGTGGAAGAAATCGCCTCAATTCTCACGATATCCACCCACGAAGCCAGGCAATTAGTGACATTGGCAAAAATTGCCCAAGGAAATTAAAAGGATAAGGTTATCGATAAAGGGTTTAAGAATTGTCGGTCGGAAACCGATAAGAAGATCAACGGCAGCATCACCTAGAGTTCATACTGAGAAACGAATATGGTATCAGGAAGATATAGCGCTCTATCAGGAGCCATAGCAAGAGAACAGGCTATCAGCAATATCAGCAATAACCTGGCCAATATCAGCACAACCGGCTATCGCCGCTCGCAGGTCAGTTTCGAGGCCATTCTCCGCGGTGAACAGCAGACCCAAGAAGCCAAGGGCATCAATTACAGCAGAATACGCCAAAATTTCAGTGATTTTTCGCCTGGACCAATACGCAAAACCGAAGACCCGCTCAACTTTGCCATCCTAGGCGACGGCTTTTTCAAGGTCCAGGGCGCAAACGGCCCTCTCTACACACGGCGCGGCGATTTCATTATTAATGCAACAGGCTTGCTGACGACCAGCACCAATCAGCCGGTTCTCGATGAAGGGAATGGCCAGATTACCATTCCTGACACCGATACCAGCCGGATTGCCGTTGGCGACGATGGCACCATTTATCTTCTCGGGCTTCAAGGAGCGCGTACGGAAGTGGGAAAGATGGCAGTTGTGAACATCAATGACAAACAAAAGTTAAAACGTGAATCCGATACGACTTTTTCCCTGGAATCTGGGGGAGCCGAGCAACCAGTCGAAAACACCAGGGTGATTCAGGGTGGCCTCGAACAGGCCAATGTCAACATGTCCTTGGAACTCACCCAAATGATCGATAGTTTCCGGACTTTTGAGACCTATCACAAGGTATTGAAAAGCTACTCGACTCTCGGTGAAACCCAAGATGAGCTTGGCACTCTGGCATAACCAGCACTCACAGCATTTTTCTCAAGAACTCATCAGCAAAAAGGAAAAACAATGATCCGCTCACTTTGGACCGGCACTACCGGCATGCACAGTCAACAGTTGAATATTGACGTCATTGCCAACAATCTCGCCAACGTCAGCACCACCGGTTTTAAAAAGAGCAGGGCCGATTTCCAGGATCTTCTGTACCAGACGATGAAGGTGCCCGGCAGCCAAAGTTCCGCCGACACCGAATCTCCGACCGGCATTCTCATCGGCGTGGGTGTGAAGCCTGCGGCCGTTTCCAAGGTATTCTCCCAAGGCGATCTGATCCAAACCTTGAATGAACTCGACGTCGCCATAGAGGGCGAGGGTTTTTTGCAGGTCGATATGCCAAACGGCAACACCGGCTACACCCGATCAGGTGCCCTGAAGCGTGACAGCAATGGTCGTTTGACCAACTCCGATGGTTATCCGATTCTTCCGGCAATAACCATTCCCGATGGGGCACGGCAAATAACCATCAGCGAAAGCGGCATCGTCAGCGCCATCATCGGCGACGATACCGCCAGCACCGAGATCGGTACTCTCGAACTTGCCATCTTCACCAATAACGGCGGTCTATTGGCCATCGGCAAAAACCTTTTTACCGAGACCGCCGCATCCGGAACCGCACAGACCGGTACCCCTGGTGAAAACGGTTACGGCACCCTGCTGCAAAATTACCTGGAAGGTTCCAACGTCAACATCGTCGAGGAACTGGCCAGCATGATCACCACCCAGAGGGCTTATGAAATTAATTCGAAAACCATTCAAACCTCTGATGAAATGATGCAAACAACCAACAACCTCATCTAGAAAGTCATTGCATTTTTTAAGAATGAATTTCGTGAAGATACTTATCCACTTTATCGCGGTTAGTTATGATTCACATTCTGCTGACAATATTTCTCCTGCTCGGGCTCTTCAAAAACGTGCCGGCGCTTGAGATTACCTTCAACCAAAGCGCTCAGGTTGATGGGGCAATCATCCGACTCGGCGATGTGGCAAAGTGCGACGAGCAGTCGCCCCTGGCCGAAGCGCTCGTCACTCAAACAATCGGCCATGCGCCTGCTCCCGGCGAAAGCCTTCTCCTCCTCTCCCAGAACATCAAACAGAATTTTCTATCGACTAACCGTTCTCTGTCGGGCGACATCAGCTGGAGCGGTTCACCAACCGTTCACGTCAGCCGCGGGGGAGTCGTTATTGATGCCGAGAGGATCCAAACCATTATTGCCGAGTATCTCAATAATAACGCAAGGAACCTGCCGAAGGCCGATATCCGGTTTATCCCGAATTCCCTGCCTCTGCCTTTCACCGTGCCAAAGGGTGATCTGACCTATGAGGTCATTCCCTCCAATCCCGGCATACTCAGCAGCTCCAGCTTTTCGATGATTTTCAAGGTCGATGACAAGGTTGTAAAAAACATGTCGGTACGGGGCAAGATCGAGGCCATGGCTAAGGTCGTTGTTGCCGCCGAACCTTTAAAAAAGGGACTTATCCTCAGGCCGCAACATCTTCAAATCGCAGCCATGGACATCAGCGAAATTGCCGATGCCGAACTCGATACCCACAACCTCATCGGCTTGCAGCTGACCCGGGCTGTGGCCGGGGGGAGTCCGGTTCTCGGATCGAATGTCGAACCGTTACCGGTTGTAAGACGCGGCCAGAAAGTGAAAATGATCGTCGAAACAGGGGTAATGCATCTGACGGCAACCGGTCTTGCTCATAGTGACGGCAAACTTGACCAGACCATCAAAGTGCAAAATATCAACTCGAATAAAACGGTACACGGCCGTGTAACCGGACCGGGTGTCGTGGAGGTGATTCTATAATATGAAAAAATCGATCTTCCCCCTCCTCGCTCTTTTACTGTTGTCGGCATGCGCCACACCACCGACACCACCGGTGGTCATTCGTGAACCGCTGGAGGAAATTCAATCTGCCGATGAACAAACGTACGAAGCTGGCTCGCTGTGGCGGGAAGGCAACAATTCCATGTTCTCCGATCGTAAAGCCAGAGATGTCGGCGATATAGTCACGGTTATCATTTCCGAACAGGCGAGTGCCTCCAAGGAGGCTACCACCTCAACCAGTAGAACGACTAATATGTCGGCCTCCATTCCTAATTTCTTCGGTCTGGAGAATGGCTCTTACTTCACGGATCACTCCATTGACCTGGAAAATCTGGTTAAAGCCGATTTTTCCAATGGTTTTGACGGCAATGGCGCAACAACCAGAAAAGAAGACCTCAGCGCCTTTCTCACCACCCAGGTGGTCGGCCGCTACTCCAACGGTCAATTGAAAATCCGCGGCGGCAAGGAGGTTATGGTCAACAACGAGGTACAGATCATCTATCTGACCGGTATAATCAGACCGGTCGACATCACCGCCGCCAACACCGTCAATTCCACCAAGATACTCAATGCCCGGATCAGCTATACCGGCAAAGGGGCGATCAGCGACAAACAGGAACCCGGTTGGGCAATGCGCGTTCTCGATAATGTCTGGCCATTTTAGTGCCTTAGAAATTTTTCTGCGCGTTTTTTGGCAGAAAATATTTCGTCAAGGCACTTATCCCCCCTTGTGGGGGGTTAGTGCAGTTAAAACCCTAAGAGCTTTGGTGTTCACCATGAAATCTCCACTCACCCTTTTGCTACCTCTCATTCTCTGCACCATTCTTGCGACTTACCCGGCAAATGCTGCTCGGGTAAAGGATCTGGCGCAGTTGCACGGGGTTCGAAACAACCAGTTGCTTGGTTACGGGTTGATAACCGGCCTCAATGGTACCGGTGACGATATGAAGAAATCCGTCTTTACCCTCCAGGCGGTTTACAATATGATGACCCGGCAGGGCATCACCATTAATCCAGACAACATTAACGATATCAAACTGAAGAACGTCGCCGCCGTCATGGTCACAGGTACCCTGCCGCCCTTTGCCAAATCAGGATCGACCATTGATATCCAGGTGTCCTCGATAGGCGACTCGAAAAGCCTCGCCGGCGGCACCCTGCTGATGACCCCGCTGGTCGGACCGGACGGTAAGGTGTATGCAGTAGCCCAGGGCCCTTTGTCAACCGGCTCCTTCGCCTTTGGCGGCAAGGCTGCCCAGGTGCAAAAAAATCATCCGACCGTCGGCACTATTTCCGGCGGAGCCATCATTGAGCGGTCGGTTGCCGGTGAATTGGGTGCAGGCGGCAGGCTGGAGTATCAAATGCGCAACGCCGATTTCACCACTGCCGCTAATATGGCCGAGGTGATAAATAAAAGATTTGGTCAGGGCACTGCTTTTCCTGATACTTCGGGCACGGTAAAAGTGGCAATTCCGTCGCAATTCAATGAAGATGTCGTCGATTTCATAGCCGCTGTCGAGGTGCTCGATGTGGAAACCGATTCTCCGGCCCGGGTCGTGGTCAACGAGCGGACTGGAACCATCGTCATGGGAAAAGATGTCCGATTAGCAACCGTGGCAGTTTCCCATGGCAACCTGAGCCTGATCATCCGGGAAGATACCGCCGTATCGCAACCTAATCCGCTGGCCGAAGGGGAGACCGTCATCGTCCCCCAAACCACGACAAAGGTCGTTGAAGACGGTGGGCAACTCGTCCTCCTGGATATGAACAAAGGCGTATCGATAGGGGAGATTGCCAACGCCCTCAACGCCATCGGGGCAACACCCAGGGACCTCATCGCCATTTTCCAGGCCATCAAGGCATCCGGCTCCCTGCACGGCGAGTTGGTCATCCTTTAAGCTCCAGCACAGGAACGTTATGGACTTGCAAATTGATCCGCGCATCACTCTCGGTCGCACGACACAGCCGACGGCAAACAAGAAAACCAAAGATCTTGCTTCACTTCGGGAATCGAGCCGGGAATTTGAAGCGCTCCTGCTGATGGAGATGCTCAAATCCATGCGCAAGTCGGTGCCCGATGGTGGCCTTTTCGAAAAAGACACCTCGACGGAAATTTTTCGCGATATGCTCGACAGCGAGACGGCGAAGGCGGCAAGCCGCGGCAAGGGTCTTGGCATCGGTGAAGCAATGTACAAGCAGATGGCTAACCTTATCGAAAAGAAAAAATAATCAACCTGACTGTTTATTCCATCCTCCGACTTTTCTCTAAGCTATTTTCTCAAATAGGCCGCTTTGCAAAAAAATGGCAAATAGCTTGCAAGTATTTTTTGCAAGTGTCTAAAGTTTTTTCCCCTGCTTCCGATAATAATCGTGAAGGAAAACCTTCTCCCTTACAAGAGAGGAAGCAAATGGAGTGCAAGGAAGCACATCTGAACAAGCAGGGAGGCAAAAAATGTTGGAAAATTCCAGTATCAGCGCATATCAGCCAGCGGTTAATCACCCCAGTCGACAAACCGGCAACATTGCCACCTACCAGCGTAGCGGGCAAATCACTGAAAAAGAAAATTTGAGTTTTGCCACCGACCAGGTGACGCTCTCCTATAGCAGCGAATCGGTATTAACCTATGACAGCTCCATGACCCTGCAGGGCAACAGGGGCGACGGCTTTGACCTGCTGCGCGGCCTGGTTCTCAATATGTTTAAGGAGCAGGGCGTTGATTACAAGATCGCTACCGGCGATGCGGAAATCGATATCAGCACACTCACCCCTGAACAAGCTCAAGACTTAGTTGCGGATGACGGGTATTTTGGGGTAGAAAAGACATCGCAACGTATTTTTGATCTGGCAGTCGGCATCGGCGGCGGGGATCCCGCAAGGATCGATGCCATTCGGGCGGGGGTGGAAAAAGGTTTTCAGGAAGCAAAAAAAGCATTTGGCGATTGGCTTCCGGACATATCCTATAAAACCTATGATGCAGTAATGCAAAAATTGGATGACTGGGCAGGGGTTGATGACAGCCAGCAATCATAAACTTAGGTGAAGTCATGAGCGTAGAGTTCTTTGGAGTCGGCGGTCCGGGGCAGATCGGCAGCCTGAAAAAGTCGCAGAAAATACAAGGCGACAAAAAGACAGAAGGTGCGGGAGAAGACAAGGTTCAGTTTTCTTCAGTACTCCAGGATGTCCATCGGGCAAAAGCGGCAACGGCAAGCGGTGATGCAGAACGAGCTGCACGGGTTAAGGAATTGCAGGCTCAGATCAAGGAAGGTTCCTACCAACCTGATCTACAAAAAGTCTCCGCCTCATTGTTACAATTCTTAGTTGAGAACAGATAATATGGATACCGGGACCACCCACGACTATCTCGTCCGCTTGCTGGACATCATCCTCCTGGAGAGAGAATGCGCCAAGACTCTTGATATGCAAGGTATGACAGAGGCAATGCACACCAAGGAAGAAATTGTCAAGGTGCTGGCCCATATCAAGGTTATCGACGAGCAGGATAAGCCGATCGCCGCCCAGATTCGCTCCGAGAATCGTCGTAACGCCTTTCTCTTTAAATCGACTCTCGGATGGATCAGACAAACCATGGAATTTTTCGGCCAGAAAACCGTAACCTCCACCTATTCATCACATGGCTATACGGTTGCCTCCCAAATAAACGGCCGCCTCCTTTCAGGAAGGATTTGATATGGCCGGTCTCATCAATGCACTCAACTCAGCCAGGACTTCTCTGGAAGTCAATCAGAAATCGATAGAGATTGTCGGCAACAATATCTCCAATGTCAATACCGAAGGCTATTCCCGGCAAAAGGCCCAATTTGAAACCTATCCGGCGATGAATTTCGGAGATTTTTTCATCGGCCAGGGGGTGAAAATAACCAACGTCAGCCGCGAGCACGATGTCTTCATCGAACAACAGATTAAACAAAAGGCAATTGACTTTGGTTTTCAGGATGCGCTGACTCGCCCTCTCTCCGAACTGGAGCGGGTTTTCAGCATCACCGATGACAATATCTCCACGGATATTGATAATTTTTTTGACTCGCTGCAGGAACTCACCGCCGATCCGAGTGACCTTGTGCAAAGAAACAACGTCATCCTCCAGGGCGATGTCCTGGCCACCAGCTTCAACAACGCCGTCAATCAGCTCGATTCCATACAACAAAACATCAATGACACCATTCTTTCCAAACTCGATGCCGTCAATTCCCAGATCAGGGAAATAGCCGATCTCAACGACCGCATCTACTCTATAGAAATACAAGGACAAACCGCCAACAGCGCCAGAGACCAGCGGGATATGGTAGCCAAAGATCTGGCCAAAACCCTGGGAGCCCAATCCTACGAAGTGATCTCAACGAACGCATTTATTCTATCGAAATACAAGGACAAACCGCCAACAGCGCCAGAGACCGCGGGATATGGTAGCCAAAGATCTGGCCAAAACCCTGGGAGCCCAATCCTACGAAGACCAGAACGGCATGTTGTCGGTGCCCACCGGGCCGCTCACGCGCACGCCCGTCGGCGTCTCCGTCACGGCGCAGCCGGCGCCGGCGAGCAGCGCCAGTGCGATCGCATCGCCCTGGCGGCTTGCCGGGGACACTCCGTCGAGCTCGACGGCGCCGCCGGCCACGGCGACACCGGCGAGCGGGAACGCTGCAGCCGACCAGTCACCCTCGACCGTGAACGTCGCCGGGCGCAGCGGTCCCGCGGCGACGCGCGCGACGAGTGCCCCCTCGTCCCAGCCCGCGTCGGCGCCGAACGCGCGCAGCACCTCGACGGTCAGCGCCAGGTAGGGCCGTGATGGCGGCGCGCCGGTGAGGCGGATCGCGAGCCCGCGCGGCAGCCGCGGCGCGAGCAGCAGCAGCGCCGAGACGAACTGGCTCGACGCCGCCGCGTCGACCGTCACGTCGCCGCCGGCCAGCGCCCGGCCGTCGATGCGCAGCGGCAGGCGGAGCGCGTCGCCGGCGAGCGGCTCGATCACCGCGCCCAGCGACCGCAGGGCGCTTGCCAGCGCCGCCATCGGCCGCTCGCGCAGGCGCGGCACGCCGTCGAGGCGCCACGCTCCCGGCGTCGCGGCGAGCTGCGCGAGCATGAAGCGGACACCGGTGCCGTTGTTGCCCAGCGAAATCTCGGCGCCGGCGCATGGCTCGAACCCATCGGACGCCACCTTTCCCGCCCCCCATGTCAGCCGAAACCCCGCGCTCCCGAGCGCCCGCGCGAGCAGGCGGGGGTCCTCGGCATCGAGCGGCCGGACCACGCGCGCGCCGGCGCCCGCCAGCGCCGCGGCGACCAAGGCCCGCTGTGTGATGCTCTTGGAGGCCGGGATGTCGATGCGTCCGGCGAGACCGCGCGGTGCGAAGGGCACAGCCAATGGTCGGTCCTCATCGCGGTGCGCCGGCATGACACGGCGATTCTCCGCGCGCCCCTTGCCATCGTCAAGGCGATGCGCCAGATTCTCCTCGTGGAGACGCGCCTCGACCGCCTGACCGCCGCCCGCGTCGAGCTCGCCCGGCCGCACCCCTCGGGCAAGCTCGTCTGCGTGGCGTGCGCCCACCGCTGCAAGCTCGGCGAAGGGGCACGCGGCGTCTGCATGGTGCGCTCGCGCGCCGGCGGCGCGCTGCTCGTCCCCTGGGGGTACACCGCCGGCGCCGCCGTCGACCCGATCGAGAAGAAGCCGTTCTTCCACCTGCTTCCCGGCGCGCGGGCGCTGTCATTCGGCATGCTCGGCTGCGACATGCACTGCGCCTATTGCCAGAACTGGGTCACCTCGCAGACGCTGCGCGACCCCGAGTCGAGCGAGCGCTCCGCCGCGGCATCCCCCGAGGCGCTGGTGGCGGCGGCGCACGAGCACTCCTGCCGCGTCGTCACCTCGACCTACAACGAGCCGCTGATCACCGCCGAGTGGGGACACGACGTCTTCGTCCGCGCGCGCGCCGCCGGCCTGCTGACGACGTTCGTCTCCAACGGTCACGCCACCGAGGAGGCGCTCGACTACCTGCGCGCCGGTGCTCGACGCCTGCAAGGTGGACCTCAAGGCGTTCAGCGCGAAGTCCTACCAGGCGCTCGGCGGCAAGCTCGCCGCCGTGCTCGACACCATCCGCGGGCTGCACGCGCGCGGCATCTGGACCGAGGTCGTCACCCTCGTGGTCCCGGGGTTCAACGACTCCGACCGCGAGCTCGCCGACATCGCCGGCTTCCTGGCCGGCGTCTCGCCCGACATCCCGTGGCACGTCACGGCGTTCCATCCCGACTACCGGATGACCGGCCCGCCGCCGACACCTGCATCGACGCTCGCACGCGCCGCCGCGATCGGCGAGCGCGCCGGGCTGCGCTTCGTCTACGCCGGCAACCTCCCGGGCAGGACCGGCGCCCTCGAGGACACCCGCTGCCCCGCCTGCCGCGCCACCGTGGTGCGCCGCCACGGCTACACGATCCTCGAGAACCGCATCACCGCCGCCGGCGCCTGCCCCGACTGCGCCGCGACCGTCCCTGGAGTGTGGTCCACGAGCAGATGACGCCGCGGCGATGCTGCTTCCCTGCACCGAGAACGTCGGAGCGGCGAGGCACCGCGCTGTCGGGGGCGGAGGGGTGCTTCTGGGAACGCCCTGCCTGCGAGGACCGCGAAGAATGTGGTGGACGTGCCGGGCAGCGTGGTCCTGCTTCTGTGGGTCACACAGGAATCGGCCGGTGCCGGGTAGTGAAATATCCCGCTCACGGGCGCCCGTCCGCGCTCCTGCAAACGCAGAAGCGCTCGCTGCGGCGGAGGGTCGCTGGGATATTTCATCAACCCGGCATCGGAGCGTCGCGCGCTTGGTCGCGCGACGCTGCGGTTCGCACGGCTCTCCTTCGCGCCTCCGCGCGTCACCGGCTGGCCTGCTGGTGAAGGAGGTGCTGCCAGCGCGGAGGGTTGAGCTGCTGTTCTGGAGCGCCGAAGGGGATTGCAGGGCGGGGTCGTAAACCCTCCGCCCCTGCCCGGAGGGGCGATCACGCCGGAGGTGGCGGGCACCGAGCGGGCGAGTGAGCCGCGGGGAGACGACGGCCCGCCGGGCGCCGGAAGCCTCATCTCCGGCGCCCGGCGGGAACGGCGAGGGGCCCCGCGGCTCACTCGGCCTGCTCGGTCGCCACCGGAGGCGTCGCGAGCGAAGCGAGCGCCGCCCCGGGAGGGCAGGGGCAAAAAGAAGAGCGCGCCGCTCTCGATCCACCGTCCCACCCGCAACCGCATTGCCTACCCGGATCAAGTGGGCATCTTCTTGCTGTTGCCTGTTGCCTATCGCCTGTCGCCTATTGCCTATCGCCTGCCCCCTGTCGGTGATACCATCCGCTGCTCGACTATGGCAGTCCTGCGCCTGGCCTCGCTTGCCCTAGAGGGCTTCAAATCCTTCGCCTCGAGGGTGGAGCTGTCCTTTCCGGGCGCGATCATCGCCATCGTCGGCCCCAACGGCACCGGCAAGTCGAACATCGCCGACGCCATCGCCTGGGTGCTCGGCGAGCAGTCCGCCCGTCTGCTGCGCTCGCAGTCGATGGCGGACGTGATCTTTGCCGGCGCGCCGGACCGTCCGGCGCTGGGCGCCGCCGAGGTGACGCTGACGCTGCGTCCGCCCGGCTCGTGGGAGGACGGCGGCTTCGAGATCTCGCGCCGCGTCTACCGCGACGGCACCTCCGACTACCGCATCGGCGGCAAGCGCGTCCGCCTCAAGGACGTGATGGACCGCCTGATGGACGCCAGCCTGGGGACGCGGGCGTACGCGGTGATCGAGCAGGGGCGCATCGGCCAGGTGCTGTCGGCGCGGGCGGTCGACCGCCGGGCGCTGTTCGAGGAGGCGGCCGGGATAACGAAGTTCCGCGCGCGCCGCCACGAGGCCGAGCTCAAGCTCGCAGAGACGCGAAACAACCTCCTGCGCGTCAACGACATCACATCCGAGGTGAAGCGCACGCTCGAGCAGGTTCGACGGCAGGCGCGGCGCGCCGAGCGCCACCACGAGCTGCGCACGCAGCTCGTCCTCGTTCGCGGCAGCCTGTTCGCCGGCCGGCGCGGCCACGTCCTGCGCGCCCTCGCGGCGCGCGAGGAGGAGCTCGCGGGCCTGTCGCTGCACGAGGCCGGGCTGGCCGCCACGCTCGGCCAGGTCGAGGCGGACGTCGAGCGCCGGCGGCGCGACCTCGACGCGGCGCGCGACACCCTCGCCGGCCTGCGCTCCCAGGAGGCGGCCAGCGACGCCGCGGCGCAGCGTGCCGAGGCGGAGGAGGCCGCGGCCAGGCGCGAGCACGAGGAGGCGCTCGGGCGCAGCCACGCCGCCGCGCTCGAGGCGCAGCGCCTGACCGCCCGCATCGAGGCTGAGAGCGGCCAGGAGTCGGCGCTCGCTCAGACGGCGGCCGAGGCCGGCGAAACCCACGCGGAGTCCAACCGAATCGCGGCCGCGGCCGGCGAGGCGCAGGCGACGTCCGAGGCCGCCGCGCGCAGCGCCGCGGCCGGCGCCGAGGAGGCGCGGCGCGCACTGCTGGCGGCGGTCGCCGCCGCCGCCGACGGGCGCAACCGCGTGCACCGGCTCGAGGTCGAGCTCGAGCAGACCGGCTATCAGCGCACCCGCCTGGCGGCGGAGCAGGAGCGCCTCGGCGGGCACCTGGCGCAGGCCGCCCGCGCCGAGGAGGAGGCGGTGGCCCGCCAGGCGGAGGCGGCGGCGCAGGAGCGCGAGGCCGACGCGGCTCGGCAGGGGTTGCGCGCCCGGCGCGACGCGCTTGCCGCGCGCATCCTCGAGCTCACCGCGGCGCGCGACCGCGCCGGCCACGAGCGCTGGCAGGCGCACCACGAGCGCGACGGCGTGCTGCGCGCGCTGGCGAGCGCCCGCGCGCTGCCGGAGGCGCTGTCGCGCTCGCTCTCGGACACGGAGCTGCTCGGCACCGTCGCCGACTTTCTCGACCCCCAGGCCGACGCGGCGCGGCTGCTCGATCGGGCCTACCGCGAGCTGCTGAACCTGCCGGTGGTGGCGGGCGAGCAGTGCGCCGAACGGCTGCTCGCCCAGCCGCCGAAGATCGACGGCACCCTCGAGGTGGCGATTCGCAGCGACGCCGCGGCGCGTCCGTCGCCGCTGCTCGAGACCGCCGGCGCCGCGGGCGACGCGCTCGGCTGGCTGTCGCGCGTGCTGCCGCGCGCCGCGGTCGCCGCGACGCCCGCGGCGGGCCGCGAGCTCGCCGCCGGCGACCCCGACCTCGTCGTGCTGCTGCCCGACGGCAGCCGTAGGCGGGGCGATCGCATCGAGCTGCCGGGCTCGCACGCCAAGCTCCCGGGCACGCTCGGGCTGCGCGTGCGCGAGCGCCAGCTCGCCGCCGCCGAGGCGGACGCCGGCACGCGGGAAGAGGCGCTGGTGGCGGAGATCGGCGGCGCCCAGCAGGAGCTCGCCGGCCTCGGTAGGACGCTCCTCGACGCCGATGCGGCGGCGGCGCGCGCCGCCGAGGCCAGCGCCTCCGCGACCTCCTCCCAGCAGACGCTGCACCGCGAGCGCGCGCGCCTGCAACGCGAGCTCGAGGCGCTCGCCGTCGAGGCGGCGCGCCTGGCGACGGAGTCGGCGACGCTGGCCGAGCGGCTCGCGGCCACCCGCGGCGAGGCGGACCGGCTTGCGACGCTGGCCGCCGACCTCGAGCAGGAGGTGGCGCGCCTGGCGCGCGATGCCGAGGCCGCCCGCGACGCCGCGGCCGCGGCGCGAGCCCACGCCGAGCGCATGGGCGGGCAGGCGGCAGTGGCGCGCGAGCGCCTGCTGGCGGCCGAGCGCGAGGTCGAGCGCCACCGCGAGTCTGTGCAGGCGCTCTCCGAGCAGCTCGCCGGCGCCGGCGAGCTGTCGGCGCAGGAGCGCGCCCGCGCCGACGCCGCGGCCGAGCGCGGCGCCGCCTCCCGGACGGCGCTCGAGGAGCACCTGGCGCGGCGCACCGCCGTCCGCCGGCAGGTGGAGGCGATGGCGACCGGCGAGGCGTCGATGCGCGACGAGGTCGCGACCGCCGGCGCCGAGGCTGAGCGCCACCGCGCGGCGCACCTGGCGGCGCGCGACGCCACCCACGCCGCCCGGCTCGCCCTCGCCGAGGTGAACGCCGAGCGCGGCCGGATCGACGAGGCGATCGCCCTGACGCTCGGCCCGGAGACGGAGCTGCCGCCCGCCCCGGACACCGTCGAGGAGGTGGATGCGCTCGGCGAGCAGGAGCGCCAGCTCGCCGCCGAGCTCGAAGCCCTCGGCCCGGTCAACGAGCTCGCGCTGACCGAGCGCGACGAGCTGGAGACCCGCTTCAAGTTCCTCCACGAGCAGCGCCGCGACCTCGAGCGATCGCTCGAGAGCCTCACCGAGACGATCGCCGAGCTCGACCGCGAGTGCGTCGAGCGCTTCCAGGCGACGCTGGCGGAGGCGAGCATCGCCTTCGCCGAGATCTTCCGCACCCTGTTCGGCGGCGGCGACGCACAGATCGAGCTCGCGGACCCGGACAGCCCGCTCGACGCCGGCGTCGAGATCCGCGTGCGGCCGCCAGGCAAGCACGCGCAGTCGGTGCTGCTGCTTTCCGGCGGCGAGAAGGCGCTGGCGGCGATCGCGCTGTTGCTCGCCCTGTTCCGCATCCGGCCGGCGCCGTTCTGCGTCCTCGACGAGGTCGACGCGCCGCTCGACGACGCCAACGTCGAGCGCCTGTGCCAGCACCTGCGGGAGCTGTCGCGCGACACGCAGTTCCTGCTCATCACCCACAACCGCCGCACGATGTCGCACGCGGACGTGCTCTACGGCGTCACCATGGCGGAACCGGGGGTGTCGAGCATCGTCTCGGTGCGCCTCGAGGAATAGGTGGTGAAGCGCCTCGATCGCAGCGCGCCGGCGCCGCTGCACGGTGACGTGGCGCTCGAGCGCGTCACCTTCCTGCTCGGGGCGGCGCTCGTCGTGCTGCTGCCCCTGGTGTGGAGCAGCGAGTCGCTCCGAGGCGTTCCGCGGCCCGAAGCGGGAGCTGGCGCTCGCCCTGTGGGCGACGCTGGCGGCCGTGTTCCTCACCGGCGCCTTGCGCGGCGCGGCGTGGCGCGACCCGTGGTGGACGGCGTGGGCGGGGGTGATCGCCGGCGCTGCGCTCAGCGCGCCCCTGAGCGGTCATCCCGCCGTGGTCCTGGTGCGAACGATGCCGCTGCTGCTCGCAGCGCTCGGGTGGGGCGCCCTCCGCCGGCTCTCCGAGGCCGGGCGGCGCCGTCTCGCGACTCTGGTGGTCGCCTCCGGGGCGCTGCAGGCGGCGCTGACCGCGCTCCTCGTGCTGCCGGCGTTCCAGCCCGAGGCGTTCGGCCGCATTGCGAGGCTCGAAGGGCGCTACAGGTGGATCGGGACGATCGGCAACCCGGCGGACGTGGCCGTCTACCTCGTGCCGCCACTGCTGGTCGCGGCCACGCTCGCGCTGACGCGCCGGCGGCGGCGCTGGGCGCCCGCGGCGGCCGCCGCGCTGATGCTCGCCGTCGTCGTCGGGACCCGCACGCTCTCGGCAGCGATCGCGCTCGCCTGCGGTGGCGCCGTGCTGCTCTGGAGGTACGTCCCCCGCCGGTTTCGCGCCGCCGCGAGCGCTGTCGCGATCGTCGTCGCAATCGCCGCCGCGATGGTCGGGCCGATGGCGCCGCGCGTGCGCATAGCGGTGCAGGAGTTCAAGCACGGCGGCTGGACGTCGATCGGCAGCGGCCGCGGCGCCGCGTACGCGGCGGCGCTCGGGCATGATCGCCGCCCGGCCCGTGCCTCGGCGTCGGCTTCGGTCTGTTCGAGAGCAACTCCTTCGCCTACCAGGACGAGTCCGTGCTCGCCCGGCGCGCCCATGTGCTGCGGCTCGAGACCGCGTTCGGTCAGGCCCACAACGACGTGCTGCAGCACGCGGCCGAGACCGGGCTTGCTCGGCCTCGCGCTCGCGGCCGCCGGGATCGGCTGGGCGGCGTGGCGCGGGCGGACGGCGCCCGCGCCGCTGCCGGCACGGCTGCCGCTGCTGGCGGCGATGGCGGCGATCGCGTTGCTGCAGTTCCCGCTGCACCTCGCGGCGATCGCGGCGCAGTGGGCGGTGCTGGCGGCGCTGGCGCTGCCGCCGCTGCCGGCGGCGCCCGCGGCATCGGCGCGGCGGCGCCTGGTCGGGTGGCTGGTCGTGGCGGCGGTCGCCGCAGCGGCCTCGTACACGGCGTGGCAGCGCCACCGCGGCTCGGTCGCCTGGCAGGAAGCGTCGACGCTGGTGGAGGTGATCCGCCAGGGCCGGGTCGGGCCGGGCCGGGCCGAGGCCGCGCGGGCGGCGCTCGATCGCATCGAGCCGCGCCTACGGTGGTTCCCGGGCGCCTGGGACGCGCGCGTCGTCGCCGGCAACGTCGCCATGCTGGCCGGACGGCGCGAGGCCGCGCTGGCCCACTTCGACGCCGCCCTGCGTCTCGCGGAGCGCCCTGAGACCCGCTTCAACGTCGGCATGGCGCTGCTCGCGCTCGGCGACCAGGAGGCCGGCTACGCGCACCTGATCCGCGCCGTGAAGCTCAACCCCCGGGTCTTCGCCCAGGTCACCGACCCCGAGGTGGCCGCCTCGCTGCGCCGCCGCCTCGACGCCGACGGCTACGGCGCCCGCCACCCCTGGATCTACAAGCAGTCTCTGGACGACGAATAGACTCCGGCCCCGCGGTGAGGCGGGGCCGGAGCACGGTGCTGCGTTGCGGCGGGAGATCCTAGGAGATCCACCTCCGCGACACCGCCGCCAGGCCGAGCAGCGCCACCAGCAGCGCCAGCGCCGCGAGGCCGGCCCACGGTCAGCGTCGGGATCGGCGACGCGACGTCGAACGCCGTCGCATCCTGCTGCCCGCCGAGCGCCGGGTCGTCGGTGTAGGCTGGTCGCCTCGTTGACGCCGTCGCCGTCCGCGTCGAAGGAGATCCTGCCCTGGTTGGCCACGGTCTGCCCCTCGGCGCCGGCGTTGACCTGCGCCGTGATCGTGATGGTCACACTGCCGTAGCCCGGGATCAGTCCGCTCCAGCTCACGGCGTTGTTCGGGATGTCCGGCGTGACGGTGCCGCTCGACGCCACGGCGGTGAGCAGCGTCACCTGCGCCGGGAGCACGTCGTAGAACTCGTCGCCGGGGTTGTCGAACTGGTCGAACTGGCTGTTGTTGATCAGGGTGACGGTGTAGGTGACGATCTGCCCGGGGAAGTTGTTCGCCGTCGGCGACACCGTCTTGGTGCTGCCGGCGAGCTGCGACGGCGAGATGACGAACGTCGAAGCCTGGGCGGTGTTGTTCCCGGAGCTCGGGTCGCTGGTCGCCGCCGAGGCCGAGCCCTGGTCGGTGAGGTTGCCGATCATGTACGGCGCCGGCACCGTGATCTGCAGCGTCGCGGTCTCGCCCTTGCCGAGGCTGGCGAGGTTCCACACCCCGGTCGACGGGTTGTAGACGCCGTCCGACGGCGTGTTGCTCGTCGGGTTGAGCAGCGGGAACCCGGCGAACGTCTCGCCGACGTTGACGCTGTAGGAGGTGCCGTCGACGAGGTCGATCAGGCCGGGGGGCCTGGTCGGCCCGGTGCCGTCGCCGTTGTTGGTGAGCGTCAAGGTGTAGGTGACGTTGCTGCCGATCGGCGTGGTCGGGCTCGAGACCGCCATCGACAGCGCGAGATCGGCGAGGTCCGTCGGGTCGATCGTGAAGCGCGCGATGTTGTTGGCCGGGTTGGGGTCGAGCGGCGAGCCGGCGCTGATCTCGGCCGGATCCTCGATCTCCCGCGTGGTCGCGACGGTAGCGGTGATGTTCAGCACCGCACTCGCACCATTGTTGAGAACGCCGATCGTCCACAGACCGGTCCCCGGCACGTAGGCGGCGCCGAGGTCATTGGAGACGTACGTCAGGCCCGGCGGCATCGGGGCGCTGACCACAACGCCCGCGGCGTTGTTGGGTCCGGCGTTGGCCGCCGTGACCGTGATCGTGACGGTCGCACCCAGCCCCGGGTTCGGCGGCGCGATCGACTTGGTGACCGAGAGGTCGGCGCGCTCGGCGGTGTCGAGCGGCACGACCTCGGCCCGCTTGCCCTGGCCGTTGTGGTGGTGCAGCAGAAGGGCGCCGAGCGAGCCGTTCGTGGTCATGTTGGCGGTGTTCCAGCTCACCGGCAGCGTGTTGCCGTTGAGGTCCTCGTCGAGGAAGTTGCCACCGAAGTTGAGCCCCTGGGCGCCCCAGTTGTAGTAATAGCGGGGGGTCATGTCGTAGTAGGTGCCCGGCGCCGGCGAGCACCTGTCGCCGGGGGCCCCGGTCATCGCGCAACGGTAGTTTCCGGTTCCCGGGCAGGTTACGATCTTGTACCAGAAGTCGGTGTCGGTCGTGGACGTGAAGCCCATCAACGATGGTGTCGCGCCGAGGATCATCACGTTGTTCAGGTGCAGGGCCGAGTCGATGACGTTGGGTGCGACCAGGTTGACGGGGCTGCCGAGGCCGAGAATCGAGCAGCAGGTCCCGGCGCTCGCGTTGGCGACCATGCGCTCGAAGTCGTCGTTGAACGAGGCACCGCTGACGAAAATGGACGGGGTGGAGTTGAAGATCACGCGGTCGTAGCTCCCGTCCTGGTTGTTGTCGATGCAGATGTTGTACGAAACCTCGCTCGGCGTCGACCAGTCGCCCCAACTCGACACGCCGAACGCGATGAGATCGAGGGTGAGGCTCGGGGTGCCCGAGCTCACGAAGGCGACGCCGCCGTACTGGATGTCGGCGTAGTTCGTGAAGCCGGTCGCATCGGGTCGAACGGGGAGACCGCCTGGAGTTCAAACGGGGAGACCAGCGACTCGACGTCAGTCGGGAAGCTCCCGGTGCAGGTCGGCCCCGCCGCCAGCGTGCCGGTGCACAGGTCGGTGCCGGAGAGGGCAATGGTGGTCGAGCCGGAACCCGCGCCGCCAGTGACGATGGTGTCGGCTGCCGACATGCTCGAGGCGGGTCGCTCGGCCATGTAGACGGGCAGGCGGAACTTCACCGCGGCGCTCTGGCTGAACGTGATGTACGAGCCCTCCTCGGTGAGGAAGTTGCGCGGCCGGTCGCCGAAGTTGGTCTGCACGCCCTGGGTCGGGAACAGCGAGGCGTCGCGCGTGTGGTCCATGAGCGACGGCGTGAACGTCATCTCGCACGTCGAGCTCGGCTGACTGGCCTGCGCCGACGGTGAGGCTCGAGCCGCCCGGCAGGGAGAATGCCACGCCCGGTGAGTCGACGATATTCGAGATCCCCAGGTCGTAGGTCTGGCGATGTGGTTCCGTGGTTGACGACGCGCACCTTCCTGGTCTGCGTCAGCGGACCGCCGGCCGGCGCCTCCGGCTCGAACGTCACCGCGACCATGCCCGAGCCGTCGGCGTTCATGGCGATGACCTGCCCCGCCGCCGCGAGCGCCGGGTCGACGCGGCCGGCGCCGATGCGCGCCAGCCCGAACTTCGGCGGCGTGCCGGCCGGGAATAGCGTCGGGTCGTGGGTGGCGTAGCCCATGGCGAGCGCCTTGAGCTCCTCCACCGTCCAGGTCGGGGTGGAGCTGGCGCAGCAGCGCCATCGTCCCGGCCATGTGCGGGCACGCCATCGAGGTGCCGGAGATGGTGAGGCTGCGCGTGCCTACCTGAGATTGCCGGAGGCGTCAAAGAGGCCCGTGCAGCTCGAGCTGCCGGAGGTCGCCGCCGTGCAGGTGATGCCGGTCTGGACGGACGTGATGTTGGAGCTCCGGGCGCCGCGATGTCCGGCTTGAGGCGCAGCGGCGAGCCAAGGATGCGGCGTGGCCCGCGCGAGGAGAAGCTCGCCACGGTGTCGGCGCCGTTCTGCCCGAGCAGGCGTGACGTTGACCGGCGGCGTCGCGGTGATCGTGTTCTTGATCAACGTCGCCGTCGGCCAGCGTCACCGCACGCGTCGGGATCGTGATCGTCGGCCGGTCGCGGTCGCCGCCCATCCCCGGCGGCGGCGGATCGCCGGGCGCGTTGTCCGACGACGATCACGCCGATCGCGCCGGCGGTCTGGCAGTTGAGCGCCTTGACGTTGAAGCCGCAGGTGCCGCGGTCGACGACGCAGATGTTGCCCGCCATCGCCGCGGCGTTGGTGAGCGCGCAGCAGGCGTCGGTGGTCAGGGCGTGCCGCACGTCGCGGGGTCGTCGTCGGCGATCGACGCGCGATCACCGCGTCGGCCGTCTGCCCGCGCGGCCGGTGCCGAAGAGCTCGCGCGCCGCCGAGGTAGCTGCCGGCGATCGCGCGCGGGCGAGTTCACCTGCACCGACGACCGCAGACTGCCCGCTGTCCACCGAGGCCGGCGGTCGCGATCACCCGCGTGCCGGCAGCCCGGCGAGCCCGAGATGAAGAACGTGTCGCCGGCGTTGCCGGCCGAGGTGACGACGATCACCCCCGCGAGCGCCGCGTTGTCCGACGCGACCGCGCTCGAGCTGGATCGCCGAGCCGAAGCTCGAGCCGAGCGACATGTTGATCACGTCGAGGTGATCGGAGAGGTCGTTGTCGCCGTTCGGGTCGAGCGTCCAGTCGATCGCCGCCGTGGTCAGCCCGGTGCTGCCGAAGCAGCCGAACACCCGCACGCCGTACAGGAGCGCCCCGGGCGCTACGCCCGGGCCGATCGCCAGCGACGAGTACGGCGGGCCGGCCTGGGCGTAGGGGCCGGCGAAGGTGGTGTTGCCGGCGGTCATGCCGAGGCCCGCGGCCGATCCCGGCGACGTGGCTGCCGTGGCCGTTGCAGTCCATCGGGTTGGCGTCGGGCACCGGCGCGTTGCTGCCGGTGTAGGCGTCGCCGGCGAGGTCGACGCCGCCGACCACCTTGGCGGTCGGGAACGGTCCCGCTGTGGCGGTGCCGACCGCGGTGAAGGTCGCAGTGTCGGTTCTCTCGGCAGCGTAGTCCGGCGCAGTGGCGCCGGGCCCGCCGAAGCTCGGGTGCATGTAGTCGATGCCGGTGTCGATGACGCCGACCCGAACGCCGGTACCGTCGGCGCCGGCCGGCAGGCCGATGGTGTTCGCCCACACGCTCGGGAGCGCCGATGAACGGCACGCTGGTCGAGTTGGTCGGGTACTCGGCGAGGATCGGCAGCACGCGCTTGACACCGGGCAGGGCTCTGCAGCGCCTTCAGCCGGTCCGGGCGCGACCGCCACCGCGATGCCGTTGAGCGCCTTCTGGACGCGGAAGATCTCGCGCCCGCCGATCGCCGGGCCGGCAATCGCCGCGGCGACCGCCGGACTGCGCCGCCTTGATGCGGGCGATCTGCGCGCCGGTGACGGAAGCGGCGGCGGCCCGCACGCTCATGTTTGCCGGGCTCGCTCCCCTGCATCGCCTCGGCGTAGACAGCGGCGGCCGGCGGGTCGAGGAGCTCGACCATCACCTGGATGCGGCCGTCGTCGGTCATCGCCGCACCCTCGAAGCCGGCGACCTGGGTCGTGTCCGCGGGTACCTGGACCTCGGCCTCCGGCAGCGCCTCCAGCTCCCACGGGCTCGTGGCCTGTGGCAGCGCGGCCCGCGCCGGCCCGCGGCTCCGGATTCCCGCCTTGCCTTCCGGGGTGGCAGCTACCACCGTCGTCGCGACCAGGGCGAGCAGCAGAACGCCCCATCGCGCACCCCCACCTCTTCCATTAAGCATGGTCTCCTCCTCCTCCTCAAATGTCACGAGGCCAGAGGCCTCGGCATCTCCCGCGGCGCCCCACCCGGCGCCATTCGTTACGCTCCCCTGCCCGTGCACGCACGGATGCGATCGTGCCGCTTCAGTTGAAGGTGTTGCCTGGGCTCGGGAGAACACTGAACACTGCCGAGCTATGTACCCGGTATCGTCAACGACTGTCAAGCTTCCGAGATACTTCGTCTCGATTCAGAGTCGAGAAAGGAAACTCAACCTCGCGGCACAATCCGAGACACTGCATGTGGGAGCAGCTCCGCAGAGGATCGGCGATCACCCAGTCAGTGCGACGGCGGGACGCGCTCGCCCGCGGTGACGGCGAACGGCAGGGTGTTCTCGTCGGGGGTGACGGGGCACTGGGCGGCGAGGCCGTAGGCGCAGTCGGGGTTGTAGGCGCGGTTGAGGTCGATCTCCACCACGCCGCCCGGCAGGCGCTCGAGCTCGACGTAGCGTCCGGCGCCGTAGGTGTCCTTGCCGGCGCCGGCGTCGCGGAACGGCAGGAACAGGTGATCGGGGAGCGTCGCCGCGAGGTCGTCGAGCGCGTAGAGGGCGAGCATCGCCTCGCCCGACGGCATGCGCAGGCGGACGCGGCCGACGCGGTGCGCGTCGCGGACCGTGCCGGCCGAGGTCGGGATGCGCACCGGCGCCGGCGGCGTCACCGGCTCGACGATGGTGCGGAAGCGGTACGCCGGGTCGTACGGAAAGTAAGCCAGGGTGATCGCCGGCTTGCCCGCTTCCGCCAGCGCGCCGCTGATCGCCTGCTGCCGCCCCTCGCGCCAGCGTCTCTCGGCGCCCGGCAGCGGCGTTCCGCACGCCGCCACGAACAGCAGCAGCGCCGCCCCTCCCGCCCACGCCTTGTCTTTGAGCTTCATGTTCTTCTTGTCTGATTCTTTGGGGCGGGCGCCGCGCCCGCCCCAAAGAATCAGAAAATCACCTTGCGGATGAAGAACTCCTCCGCCGTGGTCTTCGCGGTCGCGAGCTCGGCGGCGTCCTCGGCCGAGAGCCGGAACAGCCCCGCCTCCTTGCCGCTCTCGTTCAGCATCTGCAGCTCGACCCGCTCGGGGGCGCGATCGGGGGCGCTCTCCGCGAGGACGTTGTAGGTGGTCGTGATCGCCTGCAGCGCCTTGACCACCTCCGCCTGCCCGTTGACCCGCACCTCGATGAAGAGGTAGCGAGCCGAGGTGCCAAGCGAGGTCCGATAGAGGTAGAGGTGATAGCGCTCGAGGCCCTCCTCGAACGTGCGCTCCACCTGCTTGTCCGGGTACTCGATGTCGCGCAGCGTGATGCCCGGGGTGGGCGTCGGCCGCGCCGCGTCGTTCTCGGGGCGCGCCAGTCCGGGGATGATGCGCCCGAGGGTGGCGACGGACGGGGTCGCGGTCGGCGTCGGTGCCGGAGTCGCCGCATCCACCCACTCGAGCGGCACGGCACTGCCGAGGTTCTGGACGTTGAGCTTCTCGGTCGCCTCGAGGTCGACGTGCGCGAGCGGGATCGAGGTGAACGTCCCGTTCCGCAGCGTGACGACCACGGTGCTCCCCTTGAGCTGATACTTGTCGCGCGCGACCACGCGGCTGCCGTTACGCAGCACCACGACGTACGTTGCCTGCGCCGATGACGCAACCGCCAGCATGGCCAGCACGATCATCAACTTCTTCACGTTGACAACCTCCTCGCCTCGGTTAGTATAGCCCCGTCTTGGGGGGTGAACGATGCTGATCGTCATGGCGGTCGGAGCCACTGCCGCGCAGGTGGCGGCCGTGACCGCCCACATCGAGGCGCTCGGCCTCAAGGGACACCCGATCCCGGGGGCGCAGCGCGTAGCGATCGGCATCACGGGGAACACCGGGGTGCTCGAGCCGGCGCTCTTCGAGAACCTGCCCGGCGTCCTCGAGGTGATCCCCGTCTCGCACCCCTACAAGCTGGTCAGCCGCGAGGTGAAGCCGGACGAGACCGTGGTCACGGTCGGCGGCGTACCGGTGGGCGGCGGCCACTTCGCCATCATCGCCGGCCCGTGCTCGGTGGAGAACCCCGACCAGACGCTGGCGGTGGCGCGCGCCGTGCGCGCCGCCGGCGCCCACATCCTGCGCGGCGGCGCGTTCAAGCCGCGGACGTCGCCGTACTCCTTCCAGGGCCTGGGAACGGCCGGCCTGGAGATCCTGCGCGACGCCGGCCGCGAGACCGGTATGCCGGTCGTCTCGGAGGCGCTCGACCAGGAGTCGCTGGAGCAGGTCATCGAAACCTGCGACATGATCCAGATCGGCGCGCGAAACATGCAGAACTACTCCCTGCTGCGGGCCTGCGGCCGGGCGCCGAAGCCGATCCTCCTCAAGCGCGGCATGGCGGCCACCATCGAGGAGCTGCTGATGGCCGCCGAGTACGTGCTCTCCGAGGGCAACTACGACGTCGTGCTGTGCGAGCGCGGCATCCGTACGTTCGCGGACCACACCCGCAACACCCTCGACCTCGCGGCGGTGGTCGCGGTGCAGCGCCTGTCCCACCTGCCGATCATCGTCGACCCGTCGCACGGCACCGGCAAGCGCCACAAGGTGATCCCGATGGGCCGGGCCGCCGCGGCGGTCGGCGCGGACGGGCTGATGATCGAGGTGCACCACGACCCCATCCGCGCGCTCTCCGACGCGGCGCAGCAGGTCCTGCCCGAGGAGCTGGCGCAGCTCGTCAAGCAGCTCCCGATGATCCTTCCCCTCACCGGGCGCCGGCTCTCGGAACGTACAATCCGCGCGTGAGAACGCTTCTCATCACATTGGCGACCGCACTGACGTGGTGGGACCCGGCCGCGGTGCAGCCCCGCCAGACCGGGGTGTGCGTCACCGAGTGGGAAGGCGGCGAGCGGCGCGAGATCCCGGTGGTGGTGATGGGCGCCCTCGACGCGACCGGCCCCGAACGGGGCGCCGTGCTGGTGCGCTTCACGGACGATGCCTTCGCCGGCACCGGCGTGGTCGCCGGGATGAGCGGGTCGCCGGTGTACGTCGACGGCAAGCTGCTCGGGGCGGTGGCGTTCGGGTGGTCGTTTGCCCGCGACCCGCTCGCCGGCGTGACGCCGTTCGCGCAGATGGCCGAGATCAGCGCCGGCGGCGCGGCGGCCGTCGCCTCGCAGCCCGCGCTCGCCCAGCTCGCTTCCCTGGCCGCCGGCGCCGCCGACTTCGCCGCCGTGCTTCCTGCGGTGAGCATGTCCGGCCGACGCGGAGCCGTCCCGCTTGCCGTGGGAGGCCTGCCAGTGCCGTCGGGGTTCGCCGCCCAGATTCTCGCCGGGGCCGATCTGGTGGGCGTCCCGTCCGGCGCCACGGCGGCGGTGGCGGGCGTCCCGGAGGCGGGCGAGATGGTGGCTGCGATGCTCGTCTGGGGCGACGCGACGCTCGCGGCCGGGGGCACGGTGACCGCGCGCGACGGCAACCGCCTGTGGGCGTTCGGGCATCCGTTCTTCTCGCTCGGCGCGGTCAGAATCCCGGCGGCGCGGGCGCGCGTGATCGCCGTACAGAGCTCGTATCAGAGCTCGTTCAAGGTGTTCGGTGCCGGCGAGCCGTTCGGCACGTTCGTCGCCGACCGGCCGGCGGGGATGCTAGCCGAGGTGGGACCGCCGCCCGCAGGACTGCCCTTCACCGTGGCGCTGCGCGACGCGCTCGGCGACAAGAGCTGGTCGTTCCGGATCGCCGAGGTGCCGTTGCTCGAGCCGCTGCTGGCGACGTTCCTGACCAACGCGTGCCTGACGTCGCGCGGCGCCGGCAACGGCGAGTCGACGGTCCGCCTCCGGCTCGCGGCCGAGCTTGCCGACGGCACCGCGGTCGCCGTCAGCCAGGCCACGCGCGGCGGCGACGCGCTGGCGCGCATGTCGGTGTTCGTCGGCGCCGTGGTCGGCTACCTCGAGAACTCGACGTTCCCGCACCCGCGCCTCACCGCGCTGCGCGCCGAGCTGGAGCGCGACGAGCGCGCGGTCGGGGCGACGATCGCGGCGGCGGTCCCGGCGCGTACCACGGTGCGCCCGGGCGACGAGCTCGCGGTCACCGTCACCCTGCAGCCCGATCGCGGCGAGACGGTGCGGCGGCAGGTCGCCGTCACGGTACCGGCGTCCGCCCGGCCCGGCGGCCTCGACCTGATCGTCGCCGACGGCGCCGCGTGGAGCGAGTACCGGCTGCGGACGGAGGGGCTCGCGCCCGCCAGCTTTGCCGACGAGGTCGCCCACCTGCAGCTCCTCGACAGCGCCGCCACACTGGTCGTCGCGCTCGAGGCGAAGGAGCGCGGCGTCGCACGGCCGGGCGCGTCGCAGCCGGCGCTGCCGCCGTCGTGGAGCGCGACGCTGGCCCTCGGCCTCGGCGCCAGGGGCGTGACCAGGCTCTCCGCGGCGACGGTCGGCGCGACACGCTGGCAGGCGCCGTACCCGCTGACGGGGGCGTTCCGCATTCCACTGACGGTGCTCGCCGACCGGCAGGAGGCGCAATGAACCGAACCACCGAAGCTCGCGGCAGTCTTCGCCGCCTTTACGACCGCGGCAGCTCCGTGGGTCGCGCCGCCGTGGCGGCGGCCGCCGCCCTCGTGGTCGCGGGCCACGGCGACGCCGGCCAGACGCGGCGTTTCGTGCTCGACACGCCGCGGGCGCTCGCCGACTCCACCGGGACAGGCGTCGCGGTGTTCCCGGACGGCTCGCTCAGGGCGCTGCCCCCGCTGGCCGTCGCAGCCGAGTTCGAGGAGCCGCTCGGGCTGGCCCTCGCGGTGACGCCCGACGGGACGGCGTACGTCGGCACCGGCAGCCCCGCGCGGCTCTACCGGGTGCGCGGCGGCGAGAAGTCCCTCGTCGGCGAGCTCGCCGCCGCCACCAGGTCACGGCGCTGATGATCGACCCGGCCGGCGACCTGTGGGCCGGCACCGCCGTGCCGGCTGCGCTCTATCGCCTGGCGGCCGGCGGCAAGACGCCGGCGCTGGTGTCAAAGCTGGCGGACGGCAACATCTGGGACCTGGCGTGGTTCCGCGGCGCGCTCGTGGCCGCTGCCGGCGGCCCCGGACGCCTGCTGCGGCTCGGCGCCAAGGGGCTCGAGCTGGCGGTCGAGATCCCGGACCAGCACGCTCGCTGCCTGGCGGTGAGCGACGGCGCGCTGCTCGTCGGCACGTCGGGAAAGGGCTACATCCTCCGCTGGACGGGAGAGGGCCCCGCCGGCGTGCTGTACGACTCGGGTTTCTCCGAGATCGCGGCGCTCGCCGCCGCCCCTGACGGGGTCGTCTACGCGGCCGCGCTGACCGGCGACCCGACGCTCGGCAAACCGATCAAGGACGAAGGCGAGGGTGCGGGCGGTGCGTCAGGTGACCGTGATCGCCGGCGACCAGAGCGCGGCACCGCCGTCGACCGAGAAGGGCCCCGCCACCTCGGAGATCCTCCGCGTGCTGCCGATGGGCGCCGCGACCGCCGCTCACCGCTTCACCAAACAGCTCGCCGGCGCGCTCGCGTGGGCGGGCGACGCGCTGGTGATCGGCACCGGCCTCGACGGCGAGCTGTGGCAGCTCGTCGACGGCGTCGCCGCCCGGCTCGACACCGTCGACGCCGCCCAGGTCGTCAGGCTCAGCAGCGACGGCGCGTGGACGCTGGTGCAGGGTCCGGTGCGGCTGCTGCGGCGCACCGGCACGCCGCGCGGCACCTTCACTTCCCCGCCTCTCGACGCCGGCGAGCCGGCACGCTGGGGCGAGGCGGCGGTGCGCGGCGACCTGCCCGCGGGCGGCCGCTGCGAGGTCCGCTTCCGCTCCGGCGCCACCTCGCAGCCCGACGACTCGTGGAGCGCGTGGACGGCGGCGCAGCCGTGCGGCGTGAGCCCGATTGCGGCCCCGCAGGCGCGCTTCTTCCAGTGGAAGCTCGATCTCGCACCGCAGGCGGGCGCCGCGATGAGGATCGAGAGCGTCGCGATCCTACCGCCAGGTCAACCTGCCGCCGGGGAGGACCCTCACCGTCCACGAGCCGGGCGAGGTGTTCCTCAAGACGCCGCCGTCGTCCGAGCGCATCGTCGACGTCCGCCACCCCGACCTGTCGGGCGTCTTCACGACGCTCTCGGACGACGGCCAGGAGTACCAGGACCGGCTGGGCAAGAAGTACTACCGCGTCGGCTATCAGAGCCTCTCCTGGAAGGTCGACGACCCGAACGGCGACCCGCTCCGGTTCACCGTCGACGTGCAGCGGCAGGGCGACGGCCGCTGGTGGCCGGTGCGCTCCGATCTCGAGAGCGTCAGCGTGGCGCTCGACACCAACGCACTTCCCGACGGCCTCTACCGCTTCCGACTCACCGCGACCGACGTCGCCGCCAACCCAGACGAGCCGAGCGCGGCATCCTCCCTGTCGAGCTGGGTGCTGGTCGACAACACCGCACCCCGCGTGTCGGCGACCCGCTCCGGCGACGCCTGGCTGGTGACCGTGGAGGACTCGCTGTCGCCGATCGCTATCCTGGAGTGGAGCCGGGACGCCGAAACGTGGGTTGCGCTCCAGCCCGAGGACGGGACGCTGGACGGCCGGCGCGAGACGGCGCGCATCGCCGCCAAGTCCGGCGCCCACCTGCTGGCGGTGCGCGCCGTCGACGACCACCACAACCGCGCCACCGTGGCGCTGGAGGAGAAACCGTGAGCCGCACACCGCTCACCGCCGTCTACCCGGCAGCTTCGACCCGCTGCACCTCGGCCACGTCGACATCGTGCGTCGCGCGCACGCCCTCTTCCCGCGCGTCATCGTCGCGGTGCTCTCCAACTCGGACAAGCACCCTCTGCTGCCGACCGAGGATCGCGTCGCGCTGATCCGCGAGAGCCTGGCCGAGATCCCCGAGGTGGAGGTGACGTCGTTCCACGGGCTGCTCGTCGACTTCATGCGGCAGAGCGGGGCACGGGTGCTGCTGCGCGGCATGCGCGCGGTCTCCGACTTCGAGTACGAGTTTCAGCTCGCGCTCATGAACCGGCGGCTGTGGGAAGAGGTC
>CAWDST010000003.1:0-59355 GCA_963804965.1 uncultured delta proteobacterium | reverse complement strand
AGAACGCAAATCAAAAAAGGAGATTAAGAATGAAATGGAAAACAGATGATGGAGGATGGAGCCCTTACCTCGCCGGAGCCCTTTTAGGTCTCCTGGCTATCGCTTCAGTCCTTGCAACCACACAATTCCTCGGCAAGACCAGCTATTTAGGAGCGTCCACTACGTTCGTTCGTGCAGCCGGTATTTTGGAGCAAACAATTGCTGCGGATCATGTTGTGTTAAACGAGTATTACACCGAGACAAAGGTTCGTGTTGATTGGCAGTTCATGCTGGTTGTTGGGATTGTCCTGGGTGCCTTTATTTCGTCCACTATGGATAAGAGCTTTCGACTGGAGAGCGTTCCACCCACGTGGGAGGAACGATTTGGCCCATCGATCGGAAAGCGTGCAGTCGGGGCATTTATGGGTGGAGTTATCGCCATGATCGGCGCTCGCTTGGCCGATGGCTGTCCAAGTGGCCATGGCCTCAGTGGAATGATGCAATTGTCGGTAAGTTCGTTCGTGGCTTTGATTATGTTTTTTGGTGTAGGTGTTTTGGTTGCTCGTATAGTTTATGGAAGGAGGGCATCATGAATACTGGTCAATGGCTGGGCCTTGTCACAGGTGTATTGTTTGGATTTCTACTTCAGAAAGGTCGTGTTCTTCGCTTCGACAAGCAGGTCGGAGCAATGCTGTTGAAGGACATGACAATATTTAAATTCATGCTTTCGGCAATTCTGGTGGGAATGGTCGGGATACTCCTGCTTTCGAACCTTGGGGTCATTACCTTAAGCCACAAGCCAATGAATGTTGGCGCTGTGTTGCTCGGTGGAGCTTTGTTCGGCGCCGGATGGGCGATCATGGGCTTCTGCCCCGGCACATCACTAGGCGCTTTGGGCGAAGGTAGATGGCATGCACTGTTTGCCATAATAGGCATGGTGGTGGGGGCAGCACTCTATGCAGAGCTCTACCCCTTCCTTAGATCAACAGTTCTTGCGTGGAAAGATTTTGGAAAGCTCGGATTACCGGAAGCGATGGGTATTTCGCAGTGGATAATCGTTCCAATATTTTGGGCAGGGATAATCGCTTTGTTTTTCTGGTTTGAGAAGAAAAAGTTGTAACTCATGATGTTTTGATCGAACCAAACGGTGAAGTGGACGGGGTTTTCTCCGCTACTCTCCGAAAACCTCGCCGCTTACCTTGGCGTTAGCCGTCATACGGAATCAAAATATTTTTCTAACATTTCAGGAGGTACAGTGTTCAATCGAAGGGCGTTTTCTGACATGCGAAGGGCGGGCATGGGTATCGGCGTATCCAAAGCGAAGCTATCCGAAGCCATGCTCAATGTACTTCTTGAGCTTCCAATGGGATCAAGCAATCTGAAGGAAACCATCGTTGCCCACCTTGGATTAATCGGGCAAATGGCAGCGACTCGCGACCTCAATGAAGCATGGACTCAAACCAAAAAGAAAGCGGCAAAGCTGTACCCGGATAAGTTCATTCTTGACGGCAGAAATAACCTGACATGGAACGACGGGACGATAAAGATTATGGACAAGTATATTTCGCCTGCCAACTTCAAGAAACTCAATGAGCTGGCTATCGAGAAAGAATGCTCTGTAAACGTGATCATTACTAAGTTTCTGAAGGCATATAGTAAAAACGTCGGCTAACCCAACATCCAACCCGACCTGCGCAAAAAGCCGCGCAGGTCGGTTAATTCTGCGTTGGGCAAGAGCAACGAATTGCGAGGGAGATTTTCATGAAAGCCATTATTTGCACAAAATATGGGCCGCCGGAAGTTCTTCATCTCGAAGAGGTTGAAAAACCGAATCCAAAGGACAATGAAGTTCTGATAAAAATCCACGCGACAACAGTACATATAGGGGACAGCAAAATCCGAAGATGCAAGCCTGGCATGGGGTTTGCTCTGGACTTATTGGTTAAACCCATAATGCTGATAGCTGTAGGTTTTACCGGGCCCAGAAGAAAAATATTGCAATCACTCGGCTACCGGGGCTGGCGGTATGACATGGTCCACGGCTACCACGCCCGCTGGATCGGCACATACAATCGTACGACCCATCCGACTTTTTCGGTGGGCGAATATGATTGGGATAAACACGCCGAGCAGCGAGGTTGGGTATGGTATAGCGCGACCACGGCAGACGATTTGCGGACCGCCAGCAATGTTTTCGACTTCACCAGCCAGTTCACCCTCAAGGACAACAAAGGTAACTATGTCGCCCTGTACGGGCCGTTCGGCACCGGTATTGGTTTCATCGGCGACACCACCGACGGCCACCTCTGGCGGAACAGGGCGGTCACCTTCCTGGAAAACCACGACACCGGTTTCCGTACCGATGAAAGCGGCCATCCACAGCCCGACCACGAACATGACAGCTTCCTCAACGACTGGCAGGTAGAACAGGGTTACGCCTATATCCTCTCCCACCCCGGCATCCCGAGCATTTATTGGAAGCACTATTTCGATTGGGGAAACGAACTGCATGAAAGGATCAAGGCAATGATCAACGCTCGCAAGGTTGCCGAGGTGCATGCCGGCAGCCGGTTTCATACCCAGCAGAATGCCCGTGAGCGAGGCGTCTACGCCGCCTATGTTGAGGGCCGAAAAGGTGCCCTACGTACGCATAGGCGGCAGTGACGGAGAGTGGACCCCTGCCCACTCGAATTACCGGGATTACCGCGAATATGCCCGGGGCAGCGGCTGGAAGGTCTGGGTCGGATTGCCAGGCAATCCGGAAATACAACAGGCCACGCTGAGAGACGGGCTGCCGATTCCACTGTATCGCCAGGCCGAGGAAATTGTCGTGGATGACAATCTCATCAATTGATTGTTGAGGAGGCTGTCCGAGATTGCCCTTCGTCATTCCCGCACAGGCGAGACGCCGGACAATGTCCATAGAGTCATTGGAGGAAGAACATGATTACGGCTGACACTCTTCGAAAATTCGCTCCGAAAGCAAAAAATCCCGAAATCCATGCCGCCGCGCTGGAGGCCGCACGACAGAAAAGTTCAGTCATGACACCTCGCAGGCTTTGCCATTTTATGGCGCAGATATTTGTAGAAACAAACGGCTTTGCCAGCATGGAAGAGGATCTCAACTACAAAAAACCGGATCGCCTTGACGCAATATTTTCCGCGGTGTACGGCATCAATGATGCTCGCAATTTAATTGCCCGTGGTCCGGAGGCCATAGCAAATCGCGTATATGCCAATCGACTTGGTAATGGCAACGAAGCAAGCGGCGATGGCTGGCGGTATCGAGGCTCCGGCTACAAACAGTTGACCGGACGCGCCAACTACCGGGAAATTGGAGAAATAATCGGCCTTGACCTGGAAACAAACCCGGAATTGGCCCGCGAACCCGAGGCAGCTGCCCGTGTTGCATTCGCCTTCTGGGACGCACGTGACTGCTCACCTCTCGCCGACAACGGCGATGTCGAGGGGGTAACGGAAAGAATCAATGGCCCGGCGAAGCTCGGTTTACAGGAACGCCGCACTGCGACGTTCAAAGCTTTAGGCATCTGGCAGAGCTTCTCTTCGTTACCGGTTTAACTGTTATCCTGCGTTGTTTTAAAATCAAAACGGGGGGGAATGCATGGCCAAGAAAAAATTCAAGAAAGTAATGATCGCCGGCAAAAAACGTGTTCTCAATGGGTTTTTTCCTGGACATTCACAATGAAATCATTGAGCAGAGTGATCTCCTGATAGAGGACTTCGTTCGTAAACCGGTTGCCCCCATCTGGGAGGAAATGAAAAGGGATGCCCTTCTGCCCTTCGAGTTGCGCGGCGGTGGCAAAATAAGCGACGGTTTGTTCGTTATCAAGGCCTTTGCCGAGACTTTGCAGGATACCCACATCAAGAAAGCCTCACCAAGCTTCCGGAGTTAACGCTCTACAACCTTTCCGAACAACTCGAAAAGGACGATAATGTTGCCATTATATATACGTAAATCTCTGCTCTATCTGGTGTCGCGGGCGCTGGAACGACAGACCGGCAAGCCGCTGTTAGGGATGCAATGCTATTCTAAACAACTGACCGAACAGCCGGCAATGACCATCCACTATTCGGACGGCAAGGACAAAAAGAACGCTTCCAACAGTACTTCACACGGGGGATTCGATAATGATGTCAACACAATGAACCATATTATGACAAGAATTCTGAGAAAGAAACCGGCCAAACCTTTCACCGAGAACGAGATGCAGGGATACTGATATTTGAGATTCTCTTGCAAAAATAATTTTCAAATAACCGTCAGCAGGAAGTTGATTGAAGGAAATCCTCACAATTCGATCTCCACGGTGCCCGTCATGCCTTGGGGCGGAAAGTAGTGTAAACCCTGCAAATAAAAAAATAGCCGGTTGGAAAAATCCTTCCGGCTATCTGAACAGTTATTGCTAAGCTACTCTTGCTTTGCTTTCTTGACGTAAATTTCCTGGTATATCATCGTAGTTCACTTGGCTGGCACAGGTGGCCGGCGTCCGCCGACACACTGCCGCAAGCGTCGCAGGCGAATTTCATTGCCGCGAGTTTATCGTTACATACCTCGGCTTGCTGAAACACCGCAGGATCTGCTCTCAATTGTCTTGTTGATCGGCTTACAGAGCTTGTCGAAATCTTCAGCATCAGAGCCGCAGTTCTGGCATGTATAGGTCATTTTTCTTCTCCTTTTTTTGCAGTTACAAATAAATCCCTTACACAGCAACGGCCATTGTTTGACGGCTATCCGTCCTCTGGTTTACCTGGCATAAGAGATGCGTTTGTAAAGCTGGCTGCCGCCGGGAAACTTGGTAAACCTATGAATTACGTTAAGGGAGTTTTCACCCTTGTCAATACAGATTGATTACCTGACAACTGCGGACGATGGAGGCCCACCATGCATACACACCTGCTCGTTGCTACCCTGACGATACTGTTTTCCTGTCTTCCGGCAGGCGCCGCACCGCTGCTCACCGCGATCAGTGAGGGTATGCGGTACCGAGTGGATAAGGTTGTCGAGGGACTCGATATCCCCTGGGGTATGGCTTTCCTCGGAGATACCGAACTCCTGTTCACCGAAAAAAACGGCCGGATAAGTATCCTTGATACGACATCGGGAAAGATCAAAACCCTGCGGACCTCGATTAAGGTCGCTGACCGGGGCCAGGGCGGTTTGCTTGACGTTGCCGCCCAACCGGGATATAAGGCCGGCGATTGGCTCTATTTCACCTACAGCAAGCCGCAAGGGAACAAGGCGGCAACGACCCTTGCCCGGGCGCGCCTTTCCGGCGATCAATTAGTCGACTGGTCGGATCTGCTGGTGACCCGCTCGGTTACCGAAACCGATCATCATTTCGGTAGCCGCATTGTCTTTGATGGACGCGGCCATCTCTTTTTTTCCATCGGCGATCGTGGCGAGCGAGAAAATGGTCAGGATCTTTCCTCCCATGCCGGATCGATTCTCCGCTTGAATCTGGACGGTTCGGTACCGGACGACAATCCCTTTACCGCGGGTGGCGGTCTTGCCGAGATCTGGAGCTACGGCCATCGCAACCCGCAGGGACTGGTATACGACCTTGCCCGCGAACGGCTATGGAGCAACGAACACGGCCCGCGCGGCGGCGATGAGATCAATCTCATAGAACGTGGCGGCAATTATGGCTGGCCGACCGTCTCGCACGGCATGGAATATTGGGGACCGGTTGCGGTTGGCGAGGCCACCCACAAAGAGGGCATGATCGATCCGCTCAAGGTCTATATTCCGTCCATTGCCCCGGGCAGTCTCCTGCTCTATGGCGGTGCGGCCTTTCCCCAGTGGCGGGGTAATCTTTTTTCGGGAGCCTTGAAATTGCACCATATCAATCGGGTCGTCCTTGATGATGCCGGAACGCCGGTGCATGAGGAACGCTTGCTGACCGATCTCAACGAACGAATCCGCGCTCTGGCTCGAGAACCCCGAGGGATGGATATATTTTTCCACCGACGATGGCGGAATTTATTGCATTCGACCGGCGGATTCCGTCGATTGAAGGGTTGTCCAAATTGAGGCCTTTGCCAGGACCTTGCCCTATGTGGAGCTGGCGGTCGCCAAGATCCATAGCGATCCGTCGGAATCGCCGCCCTATCCGACAATCCCTCAACCTCAACACCAGATGGCGAAGAAGGAGTCCGAACTTTTCAGACTTTCCGCACCACCATTGTCGAGAAATAGTGGATCTCCTGATCGACCGCTTCCCGGACGTTGCTCCAGATCTTCTGGTCCTCCAGGCTGCAACGCTCGACGAGCACCGCCTTGTCGGCAAGACCCAGTTCCTCCAACAAGCCGACCAGGCGGGCCATGACCTTGTGGACCTTCATAAACACCGCCACATCGCAGAGGTTAAGCAATTCGCGGATGCGCTCATTTTCAAAGGTTGCGGGAATGACCACCAACCGCTCATCGCCAAGACAGAGCGGTACGGCGGCGGCGGCGGAAGAAGCGCCAACTGCGGAGACGCCGGGAACGATCTCGACATGAAAGGGCGAGCCGTATTCCTGCAGGGTCTCACAGACGTAAAAACCGGTGGAGTAGATGGCCGGATCGCCCAAGGTCGGAAAAACCACGTCCTGGCCTTCCTGCAGGCAGGCCATAATGGTCTTGGCCGCCTCCTGCCAGGCGCTTTTCACCTCCGGGTCGGGGGTTTGGCAACGGTACACCTGTTTCATCGGGAAACGGTGGCTGAGGATAGTTTTGCCTTCCTGGCTGACAACGCCTGCGGCAATCTTCAAGGCCATGCTGCCGCCGTTCTCAAAGGCTGAAGGAACAAACCAGACAGCACATTTTTTCAGGATTGCCACAGCTTTCAATGTCATGAGCTGCGGATCTCCCGGCCCCACACCGACCACATAAAACGTTCCCTGCATGTTCCACCTTCCAGCAAATTTTTCTGCGGAGCGGGGCGGCAACCACCACCGTCCCGCTTTTTGCCAATCGCTTTACCCTCCTCCCCTATTTTACGGTGAGGCCCCCTTCTTTTGCCGCATCGGCAATGTTTTCGACAAAGAGTGCGGCAAAGGCCGGGTTTGATCCCAATCCCTCAAGCACCGGTTGAACGGTAAAACCCTCGGCGGTCAATATCGATTTCCACGAATCCCCTTCCGCCCCCGCCATATCATTGGTAGCATGATCGCCGGCGGTGATCATAAAGGGCCGGAGGATGATCTTCTTCATCCCGGTGCGACGGATTTCCGGCAGCAGATCTTCCAAGGCCGGAGTACCTTCCACCACCCCGATAAAAGTCGGCACATCGGGATAGGCTGCGCGCATCTTTTTCTCCGTTTCCGCATAGATGCCGGTCGACCAGTTTTCGTTGCCATGGCCCATATAGAGCAGCATCGCCCCCTCTTTTCTGGCCATCTCGACGTCAACGGCCAGGGATTTAACCACCCGGTCGATATCATCCTTGTAGCTGTATTTATCGCCGGGCATGCCGAGGGCCGGTCGGCCCATGACGACCGTATCAAAGGGTTGCCATTTGGTCTTCAGGGTCTTGATCGAGCCAAGGGCGCTGATATAATTATTCAGATCGTACGACTGCTCCATATAAAACATATGGGTGGGCTGGACGATGATATTGCGGTAGCCGTCTTCCTGCAGGTCACCCATGGCCTGGATGATGTTTTTGACATGGAGAATCTCGGCGGGAATGCCCTGGGCCAGCCACTTATCCGCCTCGACCCGGCGTTTTTTCCAGACGGCACGAACCATATTGGAGGTAAAGGTGATCCGCACCTCGGTACCCGGATAGGCCTTTCGTACCTGGCTGGCGATGTTGTCGAGGGCCTTGACGCCGGCTGGCACGGTGGTGCCGAAACTAGCGAGAAGTATTGCGGTTTTCCTTTCCGCCGGGACATGTCCCGAGGCCGCCGACAGCTCGGCCGTAAGCACGGCTAACAGGGTGAAAAAAATTACTTTTCGAACGATCTGCAACATGCGCATCCTCCCGAACGAATGTCGATCCGGAGAATGAAAAACAAAAAACCCCGAATCATGATGATGATCCGGGGAGTCCCTGTTTTCCTCGTCTCGATTGCCACATCCTTTCCACGGGATAAGCCATTTCGCATTTCAGGCAGGTCTTCTGACTCCCGGATCAGCCATCTTTCACACCTTCCCAGGAGCGACTCCCAGTGGTTCAACGTGAAATTTGTACCCGGTTACAGCGGCGGGCCCGTCCTCGACTCACACGAGGTTCCCTTTTGAGCTTTTTACTATCACCCCGATTAACGGGAAAAGCACCTGAAACGTAGCCGCAAGTTAACAAGCCGGGAAAGAGAAAGTCAACTCTTTTTTCCCCGGCCAAATCCCTCCCGACAATAACTGGCAACGCCACTCTTCCGGCACCGGCCAGGAAGAGAATAATATCTGTTGCTTTCTTCATTATGGGGTGTAGTATCGCCTTGGATCAACCACAAGGCATCCCGTTCGCCCCGACATGGAACCGATACCGGGCGGGAGACAACCCGAAAATCCTGACACAAACCTTATGGACCAGGATCTCCTTAACCAGCTTTGGCCGCAGATCATCCTGCCGATTGCCAGAATCGCCTTTTTCATCACCCTAGGCCTTTTTGTCGCCAATTTCATTGAGAGTCTCAACTGGACGCACCGACTGGCCGCGGTGGTTCGCCCCCTGCTCAGGATGGGCCGCCTTTCGGCGGTTACCGGGGCCAGTTTTTCCATCGCCTTTATCTCGGGAGTCTCCTCGAACACCATGCTCGCCGAGGCCTATGACAAAGGACAGGATGGGTAAAACCGAGCTGTACCTTGCCAACCTTTTCAATTCGCTGCCGCGCTTTTTTCTCCATCTGCCGACGGTCTTCTTTCTCACTGCACCGATGATTAAAAGTGGGGCGTTTTTGTACGTCGGACTGACCTTTATCGCCTCCATTCTCCAGACCTTTCTCGTTGTTTTCGTCGGACGTATGCTCCTCTCGTCTACCGACGGCGCCGATTATATAGCCACCCCGGGGCAAAGCAACATCGGCTGGCGAAAGGCCCTGGATAAAGAGTTTCAAACGGTTGAAAAAACGCATCGGCAAGGTGCTGCTGTTCATGATCCCGGTGTATATCCTCTTTTTTCTTTTGAACAGATATGGTCTATTTACCCGGCTTGAAGAGTATATTGCCGCCGAGGCCTGGTTTCTCGCCTGGCTCAATCCGCAGAGCCTGGGCATTGTCGTGCTCCATGTGACCACCGAGTTTTCCGCCGGGCTTGCGGCGGCGAGCGTCCTTCTCGCCGAAAACAGTCTGACCACCAAGGAAGTAGTGCTGGCGCTTCTGGTCGGCAATATCCTGTCGACGCCGATCCGGGCTATTCGCCACCAGCTGCCCTATTATACCGGCATTTATTCACCGCAAATGGCCCTGCAGCTGGTCGGGGTGAGTCAGCTGGTGCGGGCGCTCTGCGTCATCCTCGTGGCGTTTTTCTATTATTATCTGGCCTGATTATTCGTTTGCGAAAAGATTGCAACCATGCTCCGTCACTCGGATAAAAGATTTTTTCTACTGACCCTTCTCCTTGCCGCCGGCACGGTGCTGACGATCATCGTCTCGACCGGCATGGGTTATATGGCAATCGGTGCGGAAGGCATCCTTCGGGTCATCGGCGCCCATCTTACCGGCAATACGGCATGGGTCGACGGCCTGGAAAAGACCGTGCCCTATGTGGTCATGGATGTCCGTTTGCCGCGCATCCTCACCGCCGCCCTGGTCGGGGCGGGCCTGGCGATGAGCGGGGTCATTTATCAGGGCATTCTCCTCAACCCCCTCGCCGACCCTTACACCCTGGGGATCTCCAGTGGTGCCGCCTTCGGCGCCTCGCTGGCACTTCTCGCCAACGTTACCCTGTTCGGCCATTTTTCCACCCCGCTCTTTGCCTTTGTCGGCGCGGTTCTTACCCTCCTGACGGTCATGCGCCTTTCCACCTTTAACGGCCAGATCTCGGCGCAGACCCTCATTCTCTCCGGAGTCATCGTCGGGGCCATCCTTTCCGCCGGCATCAGTTTCTTGAAATATCTTGCCGATGAGCAGGTGGCGATCATCATCTTCTGGCTGATGGGCAGCTTTGCCTCCGCCACCTGGAAGGGCGTAGCCTTAGTTGGCTGTGCAGTGCTGTTCGGGGCGGCCGTCACCCTGTTTTACGGCCGCGATCTGAACATCATGAGCCTTGGCCGCCGATCGTCGGACTCCCTGGGTGTCGAGACCGCCAAGGTGCGGAAAATCCTCCTGCTGGTCGCCTCGCTGGTGACTGCGGTCTGCGTGGCGGTGACCGGTATCATCGGCTTTATCGGCCTCATCGTCCCGCACCTCATGCGCTACCTGGTCGGCCCGGACAATCGCCGGCTTCTGCCGGCCTCAGCCTTTGCCGGTGCCATCCTGTTGCTCCTGGCCGATACCGTAACCCGGGCGGTGCTGCCCGTCGAGGTGCCCATCGGTGTCCTTACCGCGCTTATCGGCGGGCCGTTTTTCTGCGTCATTTTCCGCCAGAAGCAAAAGGGCCGAAGTTATGAATAACCCCGATCTGTTCCGCATCGAAGGGATTTCTTTCGCTTACACCGGCCCCCTTGTTATCGACGACATGAGTCTCGCACTCAGCCCCGGCAAATTTTACGGCATCGTCGGCCCGAACGGCTGCGGCAAGACGACTTTCCTCGATCTGCTGACCGGTTGTAAAAAACCGCTCACCGGCACCATCCGGTTCCGAGATATACCGCTGTCGTCCTATGACAAACGCGATCTGGCCCGCCAGCTTGCCCTCGTTCCCCAGGAGTTTGACACCGGTTTCGGCTTTACCGTCGAAGAAATTGTCCTGATGGGCAGACATCCGCATATCGACCGCTTCGCCAACCCCTCTGAAAAAGACTGGCAGGCGGTCGACCGGGCCATGGCCTCGATCGGTATCTCCGAGCTGCGCGACCGCTATACCAACACCCTTTCAGGTGGTCAGAAACAGCGGGTGGTGGTGGCAAGGGCCCTGGCTCAGGACACCCCGGTGCTGCTTTTTGATGAGGCAACGTCGAGCCTCGACGTAAAATATACCCTGCAGATCTTCAATCTTGCCCGGCGCCTGGTCCGCAAGGAAGGTCGAACGATCATCGCCGTTATCCATAACCTCAACTTGGCGGCGGCCTACTGCGACGATCTTATCGTTCTGAAGGATGGACGGCTGCATGATTTTGGCCCGACGCCTGAGACGATGACCGCGGCGACCATTGCCGAGGTTTTCGATGTCCAGGCACAGGTGGCGATAGATCCATACAATCAGGCACATCAAGTAAGTTTTCAATACTTTGCTTAAAGGTTTACACATGATTGACCGACATTCTTGGCTATCTGCCATCCCGCTCCTCTGGTCTTGCTCTCCTGGCTCTGCCCAGCACAGCTGGCTCGGCGGAGAACGATACGGTCATCGACAGTTCCGGGCAAACCCTGCAGATAGCCAAACCGTTCACAAGAATCATCTCCCTCTACTCCGCCCATACCGAAAATCTCTGCAGCCTGGGCGCCGAGACATCGCTGGTGGGGATCGGCACAGGTGATGACTATCCGCCACAGATCCTCGACCGGCCGAACTTTTCCTACCGGGAAGATCCGGAAAAATTCATCGCCACCCGGCCGGATCTCGTCCTGGTGCGGCCGATGATCGAACGCTCCTATCCGGAATTTATCAACAAACTGCGGCAGGCGGGCATTACCGTCGTTTCCCTGCAACCGAACACCATTGAAGAGATCTTTGCCTACTGGCGAACCCTTGGCACCCTCACCGGTCGCGAGCAGCAGGCGGAAGAGATGGTTGCCGGTTTCACCGCCCGTCTAGCCAAGGTGCAGGAGCGGTTGCAGAATGTTTCCCCCGACCGGCGACCGAAGGTTTATTTCCAGTCGATCCACAGCAAGATGAAGACCTTTGCCCAGGACAGTATTGCCATCTATGTTCTGGAGCAGGCCGGCGGCATCAATCTGGCCGCCGACGCCGAACAGGTCCGGGAGACCAACATCGCCGCCTATGGCAAGGAACGATTGCTCAGCCGCGGCGGCGAGATCGATATCTTCCTCGCCCAGCAGGGCAAGATGAACCCGGTGGAGGAAAAAACCATCCGCGAAGAACCGGGTTTCCAGGCGATCAAAGCAGTGCGCGAGGGGAAAATCCTCCTTATCGCCGAAGCCCTGGTGTCCCGCCCCACCCTGCGGATACTTGACGGCATCGAGCAACTGAACGGTGCCTTCTTTCCGCAACTGCAAGAGAAAACGGGGGCCAACTGATGACCACCGCCACTCCGCCAGCCTTTATCATCTCCGGAACCTCCAGCGGCTCCGGCAAAACCACGGTGGCCCTCGGCCTGATGGCCGCCTTCCGGGCGCGAGGACTGCGGGTGCAGCCCTTCAAGTGCGGCCCGGACTTTATCGACCCCGGCCTGCATCAGCTGGTCACCGGCACGACCTCCCGCAACCTTGACCTGTGGATGTGCGGCGAGGAGTTCACCCGAGCGACCTACCAGCGCAACAGCCGAGGTGCCGATATCGCCATCATCGAAGGGGTCATGGGCATGTTCGACGGCGGCCTGTCATCGAGCGGCATGCTCGCCAAAACCCTCGGCCTGCCGGGGATTCTCGTCCTCGACGTCCGCTCCATGGCCGAGAGTGCGGCGGCAATCGTCAAGGGTTTTGAGACCTATCTGCCCGAGGCTTCGCCGAAAGGGATCATCCTCAACCGCATCGCCAGCGACCGCCACCTGCAGCTGGTACAAGACGCCATCGCCGAGCACTGCCGGGCCGAGGTTCTCGGTTATCTGCCACGAACCCTGGAATTCTCCATCCCCAGCCGGCATCTCGGCCTTCTGACCGGCGACGAGGCACCGCTCAGCCCTGCGGCGCTGCAGCTGCTCGCCGACACGGTGGCCCGCCATATCGACCTGGATAAAATTTTATCCCTCTGCACCCCCATTTCGGGGATATCAAGGGCAGCTTCCCCTGCCTCGGGGGAAGGTCAATGTCGAATAGGTGTTGCCAGGGACAAGGCCTTCTGTTTTTATTATGAGGACAATTTCGACCTGCTCCGCGATGCCGGGGCGGAGCTGGTGTTCTTCAGTCCGATCAAAGACCAAGCACTTCCGGAAAACATCAACGCCCTGTACCTCGGCGGCGGCTATCCGGAACTCTATGCCGAACAGCTCAGCGGCAACCAGGCGATGCGCACGGCGATCAGAGAATGGATTGAAAGCGATGGCCCTGTTTATGCCGAATGCGGCGGTTTTATGTATCTGACCGAAGGGATTGTCGACAGCGAAGGGGCCTATCATGCCATGGTCGGTGCCTTTCCGGTCAAAGCGCGGATGCAGGAAAAGCGAGCCAGCCTCGGCTACCGCGAGGTACGGACGACCGGCCGCAGCTGTTTCGGGCCGGCGGGAACGGTTCTTCGCGGCCATGAGTTTCACTATTCCCATATCGATCCAATGCCGGCGCACATTGCCCGAATCTACAACCTCAGCAATGGCACCAGCGAAGGCTACAGCCACCGCAAGGTCCTGGGCGGCTACATGCATCTCCATTTCGGCTTTCAGCCGCAGGTGGTGAAAGAATTTATCAATTTTTGCCGAGAGGCTAACAAAAAAATATGACTGTGCAACTGCAGCAGGTAGCGCCGACGGAAATCGAGGCGGAGAGTTTCAAGATTATCAGCGGCGAATTCGGCCCCCATGCGTTTGACGACAAGACCTTCCGAATTATCCAGCGGGTCATCCATGCCACCGGAGATTTTTCCTTCAAGGACAATATGCGCTTTGCCCCGGGGGCGATCGAAAGGGGCATCCAGGCGATCCAGGGCGGCAAGGATATCCTCACCGACGTGACCATGGTGGCGGCCGGCATCAGCAAGGCGATGCTCGGCAAGTGGGGCGGCAAGGTCATCTGCGGCGTCGGCGATCCGCAGATTGCCGCCCTGGCCACGGCGAAAAAGAAAACCAGATCCGAGGTGGCAATCGAGATGGGCCTTGGCCCGAACATCGGCATTATCGCTCTCGGCAATGCCCCTACCGCCCTGGTCCAGGCCATTCGCAGCGTTGCCCTGCTCAACCCTGAATTCGCCCCGCTTATCGTCGGCGTGCCGGTCGGTTTTGTCAACGCCGCCGAATCGAAGGCCCTGCTCGTCGAAGAGAACAGCTGCTATATCACCAGCCTCGGCCGCAAGGGCGGCAGTCCGGTGGCAGCAGCAATCGTCAACGCCCTTATCCGGTTGGCGACGGAATAGCCATGGCTAAACGTCTGCGCAGCGGCTTCACCACCGGGTCCTGTGCCGCCGCGGCGGCCAAGGCAGCGGCTTTGGCACTCATGGAGGGCGCCTACCCGGAGGAGATCGCCATTCCCTTTCCCGACGGCAGCAGACAGAGTTTTCGCATTCATTCCTGCGCCGCCACGGAAGGTGGCGCCACCGCCTCGGTGATCAAAGATGCCGGAGACGACCCCGATGTCACCAACGGTGCCGAAATAATCGCCACCGTCAGTTCCGGTCGCAGGCGACAAAATGGCGGCAACTGCGTTCTCCTCGGCAACATCCGCCTCTGCCGGGGACCTGGCGTCGGCCAAGTCACCAAGCCGGGTCTGGCGATTGCGGTTGGCGAGCCGGCCATCAACCCGGTCCCCCGGCAGATGATCTGCCAGGCGGTGCGGGAAGTAACCGACCGGGAGCAACTCACCGTCATTATTTCCGTTGCCGGCGGCGAGGAGCTGGCAGGCAAGACCCTCAACCATCGACTCGGCATCGTCGGCGGCCTGTCGATCCTCGGCACCACCGGCATTGTCAGGCCGATCTCCGCCGATGCCTGGACGGCGACCATCAAGGCGTCTCTTGATGTGGCCAGGGAGGCCGGGCTTGCCGAGGTGGTACTGTCCACCGGCAGGACTTCGGAAAAAGGGGCACAACAGCTTCTCCATCTGCCGGAAGAGGCCTATGCGATGATGGGCGATTATCTCGAATTTTCGCTCAAGGAAGCAGCGCAACGGGCCTTTCGCACGGTGCATCTCTCCGGCATGTGGGCAAAAATCATGAAGGCCGCGCTGCGTATCCCGCAGACCCATGTGCGCCATGGCGCCCTGGAGGTGGCCGACGGGGCCCGGTTGCTGGCAAGCCTCGGGGCCGAAGGCGAACTCCTGGCAAAATGTGCGAGGGCCAATACCGCCCGGGAAATGTACAGCCATATCGCAGAGGCCGGCAGACACGACCTGGCAAAGGCGGTCTGCAACAAGGCCCGGGAATATTGTCAGGAAGTGACCGGTGGAACGGTGCACGTCTACCTGGTCAACCACAAGGCGGAAATCATCACCCATGTTTAAGATTTTCGTTATCGGCATCGCCGATTCGCTGCTCTCGACCTCGCAGGAACGGTTGCTGCAAAAGTGTACCCTGATTATCGGGGCTCAACGCTTTGCTGAGCTGCTCACCGGATTTTCCGACCGGTATATGGCAATCACCCCGCTGAAAGAAGCCCTGGCGGCGCTCCGCGACGCCTTGCCGCACGGCAACGTGGCGGTGCTTGCCAGCGGCGATCCCCTCTTTTTCGGCATCGGCCGAAGGTTGCTCGGTGAATTCCCGGCGGAGAGGATAAATATCTTCCCTGCCCTGTCGTCGATTCAAAGAGCCTGCGCCCTCTTTCGCGTTCCCTGGGACGATGCGACGATTACCAGCCTGCATGGCCGTGCTGCCGCCCATCTTCCGGGGCTTTTGCTCGGCCAGAGCAAACATCTCGTGCTCACCGATGAAACCAACAGTCCGGATCGTATCGCCGGTCAATTGCTGCATTACTTGACCCTGATCGACGAAACGGAACTCGCAAGCAGCATCAGGATGCTCGTCGCCGAAGACCTCAGTCTGGCGAGCGAAAAGGTTTTTCGCGGCAGCCTGGCCGAGGCCGCCATGGAGCGATTTTCCACCCTCAACATCGTCTGCCTGCTGATCCCCGACTGCCCCGCCGTTCCCAACTACCGCTTCGGTTTGACGGAAGATCTCCTCCATCACAGTCGGGGGTTGATCACCAAAAACGAGGTGCGGGCGGCAACCCTGCACCGGCTGTGCTTGCCGGATAGGGGCGTGTTCTGGGATATTGGCGCGGGCAGCGGTTCGCTGTCCATCGAGGCAGCGCGCGCCAACCCGAGGTTGACGATCTACGCCATCGAACAAAAAGAAGAAGAGTTGGAAAATATTAAAAAGAATATTGTCAAATTCCGCTGTTTCAATATAGTGCCGGTTTCCGGTCGGGCGCCGGAAGCCCTTGCCGACCTCCCCGATCCGCAGCGGGTTTTTATCGGCGGCAGCAGCGGCGCACTCTCGGCCATTGTTCCGGCGGTGGCCGCCCGCTTTACCGAGGGCGGCATCCTGGTGGTTAACGGGGTTGTCGATACAACCCTGCAGGCGGCCCCGCCACTGATGCGAGAACATGGTTTTACCGTGCAATCTTCGACCGTCCAGGTCTCCCGAACAGACCCGAATGGCCATACCAAAAATTTCAATCCGATAACCATAATGACGGGAAGACGATGAGCACAACAAGCGACAAGCAACCGGAAACGGCCGGCAACCACCACCCAGTCCATTTCGTCGGTGCCGGACCGGGCGACCCGGAGCTGATCACGGTCAAGGGCCAGCGCCTCCTGCGGGAAGCCGACCTGGTCATTTTTACCGGCAGTTTGGTTCCACGGACATTACTTGACGGACTGGGGGCAGACATTCGCGACTCGGCCAGCATGAATCTCGATGAGGTCTTTGCCCTTATTTTACAAGCCTGGCAGGGTGGCAAACGGGTCGTCCGTCTGCATACCGGCGATCCGTCAATTTACGGGGCGATCAATGAACAGATTGCCCTGCTGCGCGGCCATGCCATCCCCTTTTGCGTGGTCCCCGGAGTCAGCTCCGGCCTGGCATCGGCCGCGGCCCTCAAGACCGAACTGACCTTGCCGGAGGTAAGCCAGACGGTAATTTTCACCCGGCGCGGCGGCAGGACCCCGGTTCCGGAGGGGGAAAGCCTCAAGTCGCTTGCCGCCCATCAGGCAACGATGATGATTTTTTTAAGCGTCGGGATGATCGATGAAGTGGTGGCCGACCTGCGCGCCGGCGGCTATCCGGCCGACACCCCGGTGGCGATAGTTGAAAAGGTCAGCTGGCCCGATGAACGGCAGCTGCGCGGCACGCTCGCGACCATCGCCGCCCAGGTGAAAGAGGCGAATATCACCAAAACCGCGATTATCGCCGTCGGCAGGGTGCTGGCCGAAGGGCCGCCACCGGCCCTGTCGAAGCTCTATGACAGCGCCTTTACCCACGGCTACCGGCAGGGAAGCGGCGATTGATGAAAATTGGTGTTGTCGCCATAACCCGAGGCGGGAAAGAGCTGGCACTGGAACTTGCCGAGCGGCTTGACGGCGCGACCCTTCTATCGCAGGCGGAAGGGCAAAAAGTCGCCGACCTGATCGCCGCCAACTGGCATAACTATGACGGCCTGGTGTGCATCATGGCCGCGGGCATTGCCGTCCGGGCCATCGCCCCGCTATTGCGCGACAAGCTCGTCGATCCCTGTGTCGTCGTCATGGATGAAAAGGGCCATCATGCCATCAGTCTTCTTGCCGGACATATGGGTGGCGGCAATGACCTGACCCGCAGAGTGGCGAAAATTACCGGTGGAACCCCGGTCATCACCACCGCCTCCGACACCTTACAACTCGTCGCCCTCGATCTCTGGGCGAAGGAGCAGGGCTTGCTTGCCCCCAACCGGGAGAAGCTCACCGCGGCCGCCACCCTTCTGGTCAACCGCGGCGAGTTGTGCCTCTTAACCGATGAAACGGTCGTTTCCCTGCCACCGGGGCTGACCCAGGTGGGCGACCCCGAGCAGGCCGATATCATTGTTTCCACCTCAACGCGCTTTGCCGATGGGGCGACAATCTTCCGACCCCGCACCCTGGTGGTCGGCATCGGCTGCAACCGTGGCACCCCGGCCGGGGAATTCGAAGAAGCGCTGACCGAGTTGCTGACGGATTTACAGCTGAGCAAGGCAAGCATCCGCAACCTTGCCTCCATCGATAAAAAAAACGACGAACCGGGCCTTTTGCAATTTGCCGCCGACAATGGCTGGCAGATCGAGTTTTTTCCCGGCGAGCAAATCAATACCTTAAATAATGTGGCAATATCCTTTGCCGCCCTGAAGGCGGTCGGAGCCATCGGCGTTGCCGAACCGGCCGCGCTGCTCAGCGCGCAAAGCAATCATCTTGAGAGCAGGAAAAGAAAATGGAAAAATGTAACCATGGCAATCGCCCGGGCACCCTTTTCGTTGTCGGCACAGGACCCGGAGCAGTAAAACAGATGACCCTCGCGGCCTGCGAGGTCCTGGAAAGAGCAGAGGTAATCATCGGCTATAAGACGTATCTCGAACTGATCCCGGACTTTCTGGCAGGCAAAGAGGTGATTTCCTCGGAGATGATGAAGGAGGTGGAGCGCTGCCGCATCGCCCTGACAGCTGCCGAAGCGGGAAAAAACGTCGCCCTGGTTTCCGGCGGCGATCCCGGTATCTACGCGATGGCCGGCCTGGTGTATGAACTGGCCAAGGAAACTGGTTGTACCTGTAAAATTGAGATCATCCCCGGCCTTGCCGCCATCAACAGCTGCGCCGCCCGTCTTGGCGCGCCACTCATGCATGACTTTGCGGCCATCAGCCTGTCCGATCTCCTTACCCCCTGGGAAGTCATCGAGAAGCGCCTCTTAGCCGCCGCCACCGCCGATTTCGTCACCGCCATCTACAACCCGCGATCAAAGCGGCGCACCGACCAGATCGTCCGCGCCCGGGAGATCTTTCTTGCCCATCGCTTGCCATCCACCCCGGTCGGCATCGTCACCGCCGCCACCAGGGACAACGAAACCATCGTCGTCACCACCCTAGATAAAATGCTGGAAAGCGACATCGGCATGCAGTCGACCGTCATCATCGGCAACAGCCAGACCTTTACCTGGAACGACCTGATGATAACGCCACGCGGCTATCGGGGAAAATACGCTTTGTAACACTCCATCAATCACCCATACAGGTGCCGACCTTACGGGCAGCCAATACCCACGGATGATCCTGGGGCACCAGATTCTTTTTGCCGACCACCTCTGCCAACGGTACCGCCCTGGTACCGTCGCGATCGGCGGCAATCATCACCCCGCCGATGCCCTGGGCAATGTAATCGACACAGGCACTGCCGAGGCGAGTTGCCAGCATCCGATCGGCGGCGGAGGGTGTGCCGCCCCGCTGGTAATGGCCGAGGATAGTCACCCGTGACTCCAGGCCGGTCATTTTTTCCAGCTCCTGGGATAGCCTGAGGGTATTATTGCTGCGGAGGGCAGCGAACTCGAGCAAGGCCTCTTCCGCCTTTTTCAGGGCTTTGCCGTCTTCCTTTTCCTTTGCCTCGCTCTTGGCCTGCTTGAGACCGATGTAGCGTTGATGTTCGGCAATGCCCAGCGCCCCCTCGGCGACGGCAACAATGCTGAAATTGGTGCCCCGCTGTTTTCTCTTGCGGATGGCGCTGGTAACCGCTTCCAAATCATAGGGGATTTCCGGGATAAGAATGACATCGGCGCCGCCGGCCATGCCCGCCCCCAAGGCCAGCCAACCGGCATTGTGGCCCATAATCTCGACAACGATTATGCGGTGATGGCTGTGGGCGGTCGAGTGCAATCGGTCGATTGCTTCGGTGGCGATCTCCATGGCGGTATGAAAACCGAAGGTGACATCGGTCATCGCCACATCATTGTCGATGGTCTTGGGAAGCGTCAGGATATTCAGGCCCTTCTGCGCCAGACGATAGGCATTTTTCTGGGTGCCGCCGCCGCCGATACAGATCAGGGCATCAAGGTTATGCTGCCGGTAATTGTCGCAGATGACCTGGGTCATATCCATTACTTCATTGCCGACCGGCATCTTGTGCGGCTTGTCGCGGCTGGTGCCAAGAATAGTCCCGCCCTTGGTGAGAATCGAAGAAAGAGTCTCCAGCCCGAGACGCAGGGTTCGATTTTCCATAAGCCCGCGAAAACCATCCCGAAAACCAATAACGTGCATCCCTGAGGACAATGCCGATTTGCCGATGGCGCGAATCGCCGCATTCAACCCCGGACTGTCGCCACCTGCCGTTAATATCCCTATATGTTTACTCATTTTATCCCTTTGGTGATAAATTCAACTTACCGGACGGCCATGTTTTCGCCGCTATTATGCCCGCTTCGGCTCATTTCTTCAATTTAATAATGGGCATTGATGGTGCAACTGCTCATGCAGTTGTTAAATACCTTGGCTTGTGTTGAGCCGGGAAATGTGTAAACTACGGTGATACCGTCACGAAGACCTGCCTGGAATGCAAGAACATAAGTTCGGATTAAAGAGGATTTGCACTTGGCATTGCTACAGCTGCATGTTAAAAAGTGCAGCGAAGACAGGGATCAAGGGAAGCTCTCCAGAAATGGATCATCCTTCCATTTGGAATGAAATACAGAAAAATAGAATAACGTGTAAATCTATTAACAAAACGCTCAATGTGCCAATTACGATTCTCCAGAAAATGGGTTAGCAAAATTGCTGATCTTATTTGAACATAAAAATCCATATCAAACGAAGGAGGAATTAATCAGGAGTTTCGGAGATAATCCCTCCCCGCCCAGCAATTCCCTTTAACATCAATACGTTGCGTCGCTCAATCCCGTAAGACCCTCCAGAAAAATCAATATCGTCGTGCGAACACCCCAAAAATATTGGGTTTGCGAAATATTTTGCTTGACATGTAAGACCCTTCTGATATTATGCCTGCATGGCGCATTTTCACATAAAAACCAAAAAGGGAAGACCCTACCTCTATGTGCGGGAGATTGCCAGGGTAGACGGCAAGCCCAAGGTTATTTCCCAGATCTACATCGGGTCACCGGAAAAGGTCGCCGGTTTGCTTAGCGGCAAAGAGGCGGATCTTTTGAACTTGAAAGTTGAAGAGTTCGGTTCTCTGTGGTTGGCACATCTGATCGATCGGGATATTGATCTCTGCGGAATCGTCGATAGTGTCGTTCCAAAGGCGGAGAGGGAAACCGGCCCTTCGATCGGTGAGTATTTTCTCTATTGCGTACTGAACCGGATGGTACAGGCCGTCAGTAAAAACAAACTCGCCGATTGGTATAGAAAGACGGCCATCCAGCATATCCGGCCCGTCGATCTGGATGAACTGACCAGCAAGCGCTACTGGGAGAAATGGGACCGAGTCAGCGAAACAGAACTCCAGACAATTGCTCGCCGGTTCTTCGAGCGTCTCTGGCAAATCGAGTCGCCGACCGCCGATTGTCTGCTCTTCGATACCACCAATTACTATACCTACATGGCCAGTCAAACCGACTCGAAGCTTGCCCAACGGGGAAAGAACAAGGCGGGCAAGCATCACCTGCGGCAGATTGGCTTAGGACTTCTGGTCGCACGGGATTCACGGTTGCCGTTGTATTACAGTGTTTATCCCGGCAATCTCCATGACAGCAAGCATTTTGAGGCGGTGATGGATGAGATGTTTGGTGTTGTCTGTGGTTTGAACAAAACGAAGGAGCGGCTCACCGTCGTTATCGACAAGGGCATGAACGCCGATGACAATTACGCCTGGATTGACGAGCAGTCCCGGGTTCATTTTATCACCACCTATTCGACATATTTTGCCGAAGACCTGGCGATAACCCCGATGAATCGCTTTGAACCTGCCGATACGACTGAGAATCGTCGGCGTATTGAGGAAAATCAGGAGGATGAGTGTCTGCTCGCATACCGGACCAAAGGCGAGTATTGGGGCAAAGAGCGAACCGTCATTGTTACCCATACCCCTGCGTCTGCCCGCAAGCAGGCCTACACCTTTGCCGATAAACTGGAGGCCATGCGCCAGGAGTTACTGGTCATGCGGACAAAGGTAAGAGACAAGGCCCCACATTGGCGGAATGAGGAAGCTGTTCGAGAACGATACGTCAGCTTTTGCGAACACATACACATGACGCCGCAATTGTATGAGCTGGAATTCGAACAATCCCCTGACGGCCTGTTGCTGACCTTTCGCAAAAATACCTACCTGGTCAACCGGAAGCAGGCCATGTTTGGGAAAAACATCATCATTACCGACAATACCGATTGGTTAACGGGCGATATCATCGAGGCAAGTCTTGCCCGCTGGCAGGTTGAGGAGCGCTTTCGACTCAGCAAGAACGATGAATTGGTAGGCACGAGCCCTGTCCGACATTGGACGGACAGCAAGATCAGGTGTCACCTTTTTACCTGTGTCGTGGCCATGACCTATTTGCGCAGGATCGAGTTGAAGATGACAGCTGCCGGACGGAAACGTTCAATTGAGGAGATCATGGACGACATGCGGCATCTGCATAATGTCTTGAGCATAAAAAAGGGGAGCCGGATACCTGAGCGCCGCCTGGAAACTCCCAGTAAGACCCAAAGCGAAGTCCTATCGGCCTTTGGCTACCGCGTTGACGAGAGTGGGGTCTTACAGGGTCCCGTGGGCTAAACCCCTATACCGCAAGGGCTCGCGGCCCGCCACACCATTTATCTCGGGAAAAGATGCTGCAAAACCTGACCACTGCAAAAATCAAGCTCTTTCTCGCACACGCGATCCGAAAAGGCTCCGTACGGCCGAGATCTCCAATTGGACCGGAAGGCTCTTATTGGCCACGAACCGAATTTGAAGGTATTTTGGGCAGGGAGGAATCGGACAAATCAGGGATTTACTTTTAACGGGACCGGATGAGTCGGTCGGCCAGTGTGTACATCGGTGAGGCGAAAAGATGAGATCATACCGGTTGAAAAAGCCCAAGTCGCGGCAGCAAGGGCTGCAACCGGTTTATCCCAAGCACCATTTGCAAAACTTTTGGGTGTTTCGGTGCGCACACTGCAAGAATGGGAGCAAGGACGAAAAAAACCATCCGGGGCGGCTGCTACGTTACTGAAAGTGGCCACCTTACATCCGGAAATACTTCAAGATTCCGACGGCATCATTGGTCCTAAAGGATTTCGGAGGCTGTTGGTATCGAACGGCCGTCATCCGAAAAATGGCCGTGGACCGCAACTTGCGCCAGAAGCTGAAGGATGATGGCGTAATTCGGTGAGAGGGACGGCAAACTGGTATTTCTGAACGACGTCGAATTCTCCAGCCCCAGCGCGGCGCTGCGGTCAATACACTGGCAGACATGCACGTTGAGCCAAGAAGCCGAACATCGGGAACTTCCGTACCGTTTCCCAAACCGGGACAACGACCGTTTAATGTAGATGTTCAGAAAAACTTCCCAAATTCCAGCCAGTAAGGATCGAGTCGATCCGCATAGCGGTCGAACTCGGCAAATCCGGGACACTTCCCAGATTTTGGATGAAAAAGAAAACACCACTATTTTCCTGCTTGGTTGGGTCGGGAGGCGGTCAGTTTTTTCGCTGACGGAAGTTTGCCTCCCGCTTGCCAAAGATCCGGCCGCCTTGAAAGAACAATCGTTATTTCCTTCCGCCGCCATTACCGCCGCCATTACCGCCGCCATTACCGCCACCGTTGCCGCCACCATTGCCACCACTGTTGCCACCACTATTGCCACCACTATTGCCGCCACTATTGCCGCCGCTGTTGCCGCCACTGTTGCCGCCACTCACTATTTCCACCGCTGCCACTACTTCCACTTCCGCCGCTGCTGCCGCTGCCGCTGCCACTTCCGTCACTGCTGCTACTGTCGCTACTGCCCCCAGCGGAACTTTTGCCACGACCGCTGCCGGATGAGGAGGAACTTCCCTTACCGCTGCCGAGACCAGTTGCTCCGGCAACAGATCCACTCTGAGCTTTTCCGGAACTGGTTTTCGATACACTCGCCACCGTCGTCCCATCGAGTCCGGTTCCAGGGGTGTGAACGCGGCTCTGCAAGCCCAGGCCATGACCTTTGGCATTGCCGGTCTTTGGGCTGCGGGCCGTGGCTTCGGCTAATTCAACCTGGGTGACGGTCTCGACATTCATTTCATCACCGGTACCGGCACGGTTCTTGTTTCTTTTAGTATGCCCCAGGCCGAGAGCGCCGGAATGAACGCCGAGTTCGTGGGCTATCTCCCCCCAGCCCATTCCCGCTGTCCGCATCGCGCCGATTTCATCGCTGCGAGTGCCGGTGGCCTCCGCCAAGGCGTCCCGATATGAGGCTTCGGCGACGGCGAGAGCCGCCTCCGCCGCCACCTTATCTTCCGGTGTGGTGGCGGCGTCTACCGCATCCTGCGCCGCCTGAACATCGCTCAAGGCACTCTGGACACTGGGGTCGCTGAGCGCTGCCTTTTCTGCCAGCTGCGAGGCATGCGCCGCCTGGGCAGGATTGCTAAAATAGCTTTTCTCCGTATTAACATCGACTGTTTCGACGGTGGTTGAGGTGACGGTGCTCTGTTCTGTCGCCACAGCTGCCGCGGCAAGGTCCGTCCGAGCGACCAAAAACAGGGCAATTAAACCGGCACACATAAGTGCCGACCAGGGTCGCCCGGCATCCTTTTGCTGTTCTTTTTTCATGTCGAATTCCTTTTTTTGGATTTTTCAATAGTCCTGGTAAAGATGAGCAGGCCGGACGTCAATTGCCGCTCCGAGCCGGTGGCGTCGATGAAGGTCTCCGCCACATCAAACCAGCTGCCCCGGACCGGGGTGGCATGCTCATCCCCCAGATAATTGGTAAGTTGCGCCTTGAGCGCTGTTGCCGTCGTCTTTGCCGCATCCCGGTTGCCCTGATCGTAGATTACCAGATGCAGCTCGCTGCCAGGCGCCCGGACCAGAGCCTCGGCAAGACGCTGCAACTCCGACCGGCAGGCTGGGCCGTCCGGCGAAAGCAGAGCCGACATGTTCAAAACGACCTCGCCAGTGCCGACACGGTAGCTGCGAAAAGAATAATTTCCCAACTCGTGGAGATGGCGGATTGCCCGGAACACCCATTTCCCGGACCGGTAATGCTCGAGATAGCGGAGAAATGCCTGCTCCGCCTGCTCGGTATCCCCCATCATGTGATAGGTGAGCGCCCGATTATAGAGGGCACTCGCCTCAAGGGGGTCTTGCTGAAGAACCTTTTCATACTGCGCCAGCGCCTGTCGGAAATCCCCGCTTTCCAGATAATTGTGGCCGAGATTGAGGAGAGACGGCAGGTATTCCGGCTGCTCCGGCAAGGCAAGGTAGCTTTGCCGTTCCTCGGCCAGGGCCCCTTTAGCCCGGTAGGCGACACCCTGCCAATGCCCGAACTCGGCGACCCCGGGCTCCTGCTTCACCGCCTGGCGGAGGAAGACGAGGGCCTGGTCTTCCTGGCCGGCGGCGAGAAGACCTCTGCCGATCAGATAGTTGGCTTCGGCATTGTCGGCAAGGGTCGGCAGGGCGCTCTTCGCCCCCCCGGTAAAGTCGGGCTGGCCGTGCCGTTCGGTAAGGGTCCCGAGCCAGAAGGCGCAGAGTGCGACCGCCACGGTCAACCCCAGCCTGGCGGGAGAAAAGCTCACCGACTGGGGACGAAGCCACCATTGGTGCAGCCGCGCAAAAAACGACGGCCGCCGATTGTCGATCTCCGTCATGATCCTGCCGAGCAGCCAGGGCGGCGCCTCCGGTTCCCGGCTGTCGGCCAGGGACTGTTCGAGCTTTTTGATGTCAAAGTAGTTGGGTTCCATCATATCCTGCCTTCTGCAATTGCTGCTGCAGCTCATCGAGCCCCCGCCTGATCCGCATCTTCGCCGCACTTTCGGAAATCTTGAAAACCGCTGCCGCCTCCCGGATCGAACGGTCGTGGCGATAGCGAAAGATCAGCAGTTCTCTGGTCTCAGCCGGCAAGCCGGCAAGCGCCCGGTCGATAACCGCTTCCGTCTCCTTTGCCTCCAGCACAGTCTGCTGGTCTGCTGCCGGCTGATGGAGCAGCGTCTCCTGACTATAGCCATCGATCTTCGCCTTATGCCTCGCCTTTGTCCGGCTCCAGTCGTTGGCGTGATTGACGGCAAGGGCGTACAGCCAGGGGAAAAAGCTGGACCCGGCGCGGAAGGACCTCAATCGGTCAAAGGTCTGGAGAAACACCTCCTGGGTGAGGTCCGCCGCCTCGTCGAAATTATGGGAATACCTGTGCATCAGGTTGTAAACCGGGCGCTGATACCGTTCGACCAGCACCGCATACAACTCCTTCTCCCCGGCCAGAACCCCCTCGATTATTTCCTCATCCGAAAGGTTCATTGCGTCCGGGTTATTCCTTTTTTTCCACAGGAAAAAAACATGCTTTCTAAGTCCGATATACGGCTACCGATCAAAAAGGTCACTTCTTACCGGTTTTTTTTTGCAAAACCTTGCTTGCCGGTTCCTTACCCTTGTCCTGATCGGTGAGGAAAAACTGCACCGATTCGTTCAGAACCAGCTTTCTGCTCAGCACCACCCGTTCTTCCGGAACCGCAAACCAGCTGAGGCGAATACGTTTTTCCGCCCGCAGTTTCGGAAACTGCTGCTCGAGGTAGGTGCGCAAAGCGACCGCCCGTTTTTTCGCAAGTTCCCGGTTGTTTTGTTGGAAGACAAGGATATTGAGCGTGCCTTTGCCCATATTTGAGACCATAGTCCCGACCAGATCCAGCGACGGCCGGGAAGAGGCGGTCAGTTCGGCGGAGAGCGGTCGAAAGGTAATGGCCCCCAAGGTCACCGTCCGTGCCCCCAGCTGATAATTGCGGTAGGAGGAATCGCCCAGGCTGTTCAGCCGGTCGGTGGCCAGTCTGGCGAAATTTCCGGCCGGAAATGAATCGAGATAGAGCAGCCAAGCCTGCTTTTCTTCCGGCTCCCTGTCCATTTTTCTGAGAATTACCGCACGATTGTACAAAGCCTGGGGATGATCGGGCCAGATCTCGAGAGCCTGTTGATAGGTGTCGAGGCTCTTTTCAAGCTCACCCGCCAGGAGGAGGAGGTTGCCGAGGGAGATCATTGCCTGGACGTTTTGCTGATCGAGTCGCAGGGCTGCCTCGTAGCATGCCCGTTCCTTGGCCCGCAGGCCATTCTCACCGTACGCCAGTCCCAGCCAGAACTGGTATTCGCTGTCGCCCGGCTTCCTGACCGCCGCTTGTTCGAGGTGGGACAAAGCCGTCCTTGCCTCATTTTCGGCAAGGAGGAACCGTCCATAATAATAATGGGCCTGCGCGCTGTCCGGGTCTTCCTGCACGGCCTCGGCAAAGGTCTGCCGTCCCCCGGCAAAGTCCTTGTTCTGGAGATAATGTTCGCCCTTGAGATTATACTTCAGGGTATCGCCGAAGTCCTGCATGGCGCAGCCGGACAAAAGCAAAACCATACCCATCACTGTTACTGTTCTGCGGATCATTGGGGTCTTCCTCCCGATACGAGCAAAATGAATAGCCGTGCTGGCCGATATCTGCAAATGCGGGACACCTCCCATATTATTCACACGGCAACCTTTTGCCGACCTCAAGAAACAAATAGAGCTGGCGGGCTTTGACAATACTCATATATACTCCTTATGCATAGCATGAAGTGTTTTCCCAGATGGAGCTTGCCGTCCCTCCCGCCCGAATTCCGGGACACCTTTATCGACAGGCAACTTATGCGCAACCCCCCTAAACTGAGCAGCGAAGCCTTTGAGCGAATCATCGCCCGGGCGATAGCCCGCATCCCCTCGGAAATACGCAAACACCTCGATAATGTGCTGATTACCGTTCAGCCGTGGCCAAGCGAAGAGCTGCTGGAAGAACTTGGTTTCCCCGCAGACGAACCGTTGTTCGGGGTATTCTCGGGAGTACCGCTGCCCGAGCGCAGCCCGGCCAACCCGCCCTTATACCCCGATGTCATCTACATATTCCAGGAGCCCCTGGAAAGCTTCTGCCTCAACCGCGGGGAACTGATCGAGGAAATAGAAATTACCGTCGTCCACGAGATCGCCCACTATATCGGCTTCAGCGACGAGGAACTGGAAAATCTCGGTTACGGCTGACATCAGTTCAACCTGCCGGGCGACAATAGAGCCGAGGTTACAACCACCCTACGGAAAAGTGGAAAAATAACCGAAGAAAAGATGAGCGATACGCACGAAATAAGAATATTGCTGGCAAAAGAAGATGGTGACTGGCGCTTTTCCTCGTTTACCGTTGTCGAGTTCATGAAAAAATGACACGGTATTTTTCCTCTGCCAAATTCACGGCCACCTGCCTGGCTGATAAAAGGAAGGTATTATGAACGAAGTTATGCTTGCTTTTGGTTTGACACTCTTTGCAGGAATGGCGACCGGTATCGGCAGTATCATTGCCTTTACGGCAAAGAGAACAAACTACCGTTTCCTGTCAATTGCCACCGGGTTTTCCGCCGGGGTGATGCTGTATGTTTCCTTCGTCGAGATTTTTTTCAAGGGTGTCGAATCGCTCACCGGACGGTACGGCGATTATTGGGGCCACTGGATCAATGCCGCCTCCTTTTTCGGGGGAATGCTGCTGATCGGCGTGATCGACAATCTCATTCCGGCCGCCGAAAATCCGCATGAGATCCATGCGGAGAAAGAGACCAGGCCGCTGCACGACCCGAAGGCGCCGATACCTGTTTTCCCCGCCGGAGAAAACGCCTCCGCCCATACCGAGGACCTGCATGATCACAGCGCCCAGCACCACAAACTCATGCGCATGGGACTCTTCACCGCACTGGCCATTGGTATTCATAATTTTCCCGAAGGGTTGGCCACCTTTCTCGCCGCCCTGCAGGACCCAAGTCTCGGCGTGGCCATCGCGGTGGCGATTGCCCTGCACAACATCCCCGAGGGCATCAGCGTATCCGTACCGATCTTCTACGCCACCGGCAATCGCAAGAAGGCATTTTTATACTCCATGCTCAGCGGTCTGGCCGAGCCGGTCGGTGCCGGCATCGCCTACCTGGCTATCCTCTTTTTCGCCGGCGGCGACAATGGCCTGGTTCCCCCGGAATTGATGGGGATACTCTTCGGAGGTGTGGCCGGAATCATGGTCTACATCAGTCTTGACGAATTATTGCCAACCAGCAGGGCCTATGGAAAAGGACACGACAGCCTCTTTGGCCTCGTGGCCGGAATGGTGGTAATGGCCCTCAGTCTCCTGCTGATGAAATAAGGAGAGTCATGGGAAAAAATCACCGCAAAGAAATAGAGGAACTGAAGAATATTCTCCGGCAGCTTGGCCGCGAGAACATCTGGCGCCCGGTTGTCATCCCCGACAACCAGTTCCTTGCCGATGGTATCGGCGATGAAAACGACGGAATAATCAGCCACCTCCATCTTCTTGACTTCGCCAACAAAACCGTCATCGATCTGGGGTGCAATCTCGGATACTTCTGTTTTATCGTGAAAAAGGCCGGAGCAGCCAGGGTCCTGGGTGTCGACAGGGACGACACGCATTATCCACGGCTGCACTCTCCTCAAAAAAATGTACCAGGCCGAGGATATCGATTTTAAGGCCGAGGACATTACCTCGCTCACCGCTGATTTTGCTCTTGATGTCGGGATGATGATCGACTTCATCGGCAAGTATTCAATCATCAGCGGAATGCTGCCGAAGTTTCTCGATGCCCTTGAACTGGTTTCAAAAAAAGAGATGATTCTTTCGATACGTCCGGTATACCGGGTGGACAAGCATTTGGACAACGACAGCCGGGGTCTCCTGCAAAAATATCCGGAAAAGTATCTTCGCAACGGCTGCTTTTATAACATGGAATATGTCCTTGACCGGTTTCGTGACAACTGGCGCATCGGCACAATCGGTTCTACCGGCGAAAAGGAAGAGGTGATCAAAGAACTCGTTGTTTTACTGCGTAAAACCCCGTAACAAAATTGACACATTTCCCGTAATATTCGCTGTCAACCTCTATTCACCAAGAGCCCGGCGTTGGCAATATAGGCAAAATCAGCCGTTCCGCTAAGGCCTGGCAAATGGGCAAGGACCTGGTCGTGGCTCCATCGCTCCGCACCAATGCTCTTGCAGATTTCTTTATCCAGCCCGGTCACCAGGCCGATGCGGATGCGCCTGGTCTTGGCCATCATTGCCAGGGCGGTGCCGCCGTTGCCCTCGTAGTGTTCGACCAAATGGTCGAAAGCCGCAGCAAAACCACCCATTTCAAACCACGGCAGAAAGGTCGTCGAGCCGATGCCGTCCCGGCATTCACAATACAGCAGGAGAAGGCCGCCATCTTCGACGAACATCGCCGCGTTATGCACTGCCTTATGACTCTGGATGAAGTTGATGTCCTTGGGATAGCCGCCACAGGAAGCGACCACCACCGCAAAACGGCGGGAGCGGATTTCGCAGGTTGACCCATGGGTGGCACAGGCGGCGAGAAAGGGTTCTCGACCCCTGCCGACAAGAAGATCCGAGAGTGCGCCGTGCGAATCGACAATGCCATGAATGGCCAGATCGGCGGGCCGAGCGTCCTCCACCTCAAAGAGGTCTTCGGCCAGGGGGTTGCCTTCAAGATTGCCCGGCTGACAGCCGGCGGCGATGGCCCCGATGGCGCGGTCAAGATAGAGGGCATGATTGGCGTAGATCGCCTCGCGCTCACCAAGGCCGGGGAAGATCAGCTTGCGACCGCCGCCGTAGCCGGCAAAATAGTGGTGCGAAACCGCTCCCATGGTAAGGATGGCGCTTGCCTCGGCAAGGTCGCGGCGCAAGCGGATCGGGGTGCCGCGCTTGGTTTTCCCCAGTTCGACGAAGGAATCCCGCTCCCGGCAGTCGTGGTGCAAAAAGGTCAAGGTGCGGTAGCTGTCGCCATAGGCCCGCAGACATTCCTCGTCGCTCTGCCGGGCATGGGTGCCGTAGGCGATGAGGACCCGCAACCGTCCGAAATCGAGACCACTCTCCTGCAGTTCTTCGAGCAGAACCGGCAGGTACTCGGGATAGCCGCAAAGCCTGGTCTTGTCGGCGACCACCAGCATCGGTTGGCTCAGATCGAGCGGGTTTTGCCGACAAAAATCGGCAAGCCTTGCCCGGAACAGCGCCGGAGTGATGATTTTCTCTGCCTCGGCCACCCGCAGCTGAACGGCACCATCAGGCAGCACAAGCGGCAAGGTGCTATTGCCGTAAGGGACATCGACTGTTTCGCGGCGGGTCATGATAAAGGAAATCTCCGTGGTACGATTTGAAAAGTTAACAACTGATTGACAACCCTCCAGGGAGAGAAAGTATGCCAGGAGTTCGAGAGTTAAAGAAGATCTCATTGACAAACATGAGGTGAAAGGATTTAGTGGCATAGCTCGCTCTTCGGTTGATTCTCAGCACGACACGAGCCATGGTATCGGATCTCCTGCCTACCGCTCTTGCCTTTGGGCAAGGGGCAACTGGACGATGAATACCGTCCCCGGACCGAAATGCTCAGACCTCTCAAAACCGGTCGGCCAGTACTCCGCCGGGGGTGGGCTCAACACCGAGATATTTCCTCCGTGATCCTTAATAATCCCGAATGATACCGACAGCCCCAGCCCCGTACCCTTGCCCACCTCCTTGGTGGTGAAAAAAGGATCGAAGATTTTCGGCAGATCTGCCTTCGATATACCCGTGCCGGTGTCGACGATGCTTACCTCAATGCCCTGGCCATCGTCGCCAGGTTTCGACTGCACAAAGATAATACCGTCCCGGCCGATGGCATCCGCGGCATTATTGAGGAGATTGAGCCAGACCTGTTTCAGTCTTTCCTCATCACCCCCGGTCAGCTGCGGAATATTCTCATCCAAGGCAAACCGGATGCTGATGCGGTTGAGGAAAAAGATATGTTCAACGAGATTGGTAACCTTGCGCATCGATTCGTTGATATTGACCGTCTCGCTGACCGACTGGGAATTTCTGGCAAAGCCCAGCAGGTCGGCAACGATATTCCGGCAGACCTTGGTCTGTTTTTCAATGATCTTCATACCTTCCAGGGTTTCTTCGTCTTTTATATCATCCATCAGCAGCTGACTGTAGCCGAGAATAATGCCCAACGGGGTATTGATCTCATGGGCTACCCCCCCTGCCAGACGGCCCAGATCTTCCATTTTCTGGGACTGGATAAGCTGCGCCTGGAATTTTTTCAGAATGGTGATGTCTCTTGCGGTACGCAGGATACCCAAAATACTTTCGTCCTGATCGTAGACCGGGACCTTGATGACATGGAACCAGCGCTGTTCCTCGGGCCCCTTCAAGGCTATTTCCTTTACCAGGGAACGGCCGGTGAGAAGGATCTGCCTGCCCTCCTGGATATGCCGCTCGGCTTCTTCGCTTGGGAAGATATCCGAATCGGTCCTGCCAACCACTTCCTCCTCCCGCAGGTTGAAAAAATCACAGAAGGCTTTGCCGGCAAAGGTGTAGGTCAAATTCCTGTCCTGCAGGGTAATGAAGTCCGGGGTGACATTCATAATGGTCTTGAGCAGACCCTGCTGCCGGGCGATGGTTTTTTCCCTCTCGGTAATCTCTTCGATATGCCTTTTAACCGTCATGGCCATGGCATCGAAGGCCTCAGCTAAGTCCTGGAGTTCATCGCCGAAGTTGTGTTTATAAACGGCACACGACCGACAGCTGTCCATTTTCTGGGGATACTGCTGATCCCGGCAATTCGCGCAGAGAGCGCCCGTCAAATACCAGCAGCGCCGCCGGACATCGCCGTAGGCCGGACACTCCATACGGTTGCAGTTCATGATCTGCCAACAATATTTTTCCGGGGAAAATCCGGCCTGGACATCAAGATTGCCGCGGACAATTTCTTCAACTGACTTCCGCAGCCTGTTGAGACGAAAAGTCACGGTCCGGGAAAACCACAGAGCCAGCATAATGCCCAGACCAACCACGCCCACGGTGCTGTAAAGGCTGGTCAGCCGCTGGCGGCGGATCTGGGCGTCCATATCGCTCCGCGACAGCCCCAGCCGAACGCTGCCCAGATGGCTCTCGCCGAGGACAATCCGGACATTAAAGTCATAAACCGGACCTTGCTCGGTAGCCAAAGGCTGCGGCTGCTTTTTTCCACTATCGAGATTGACACGAAGCAGGTCGGAGGGAAAGCCACCGGTAAAGGTATGGGCAAGGATATTGCCGCTGGCGTCTGTCAAAAAAACGTAGATGACATCATCATATTGACTATGAATATTGTCGATGAAGTTTCTCATCTGCAGAAAATCCATAGCCAGGATAGGCTCGGCCAGACGAACGGACAGCCCCGAGGTCAAGGCCATGCCTCTTTTTTTGCCCTCATCGAGCAGGGCCTCCGCTGACATGCTGGAGAGGATGATGCCTATCCCCAAACCGCAAAAGACCAGCATGAAAGTTACGCCCAGGGTAATCTTTGTACTGAACCTCAGACGCTGGAGGAATTTCGCCAGATAATCAATCAAGATCAAGTCCTACCTTTTGGCTCAGGTCGCGGATGGGATCGAAATCCTGGTCGTCGGAAGAAACCAGGCCGATAAATTTTGCCGCATCGAGAATTGCCCGGTGCCGGGGATCATTGTTATAATCAAGTCGCAGCATGGCACTTTTTATTTTGTCCGCGACTTCATGGGGTAGTTGAGGGCTGTAGGCGTAAACCCAGCCAGGATACCACCTGGAGGTATCGATAACCTTGATCTGACTGGTATCGATTTTGTCCTTGACGACACCAAGAGAACCTTCGCGAATCGAACCTATCTCGTATAATCCGGCGAAAACCCCGAGAATGACATTTTCCTGCCGCCCGCCAACAAAGGCTACCTCCTTAAAATCACTCAGTTGTAAGCCGTGATCGACAAAATGGCCAAGGGCGAAGAGATACCCGCCGGCCGAAGAGGGATCAACCGCACCCCATGATTTGCCACGACAATCTTTGATCGATTTTATCCTCTGGTTATCTTTGCGAGCAATGATCTGGCCACGGAACTCGGCGCGTCCGTCCTCTTCAATGATTCTTGCCATGGCCTTGGCACCGAAACGGTTAGCCAGTTTCACATAAACAAAGGGGTTGGAAAATGATAGAGAGATCTTTCCCTGACCGAACATTTTTACATGATCGTCAAAGGTTTCCGGAAAAACCTGGCGTATGGCCAGTCCGGTCTGTTCGGCGAGATATTCCACCAGCAGGTGATGCCGTTGAAAGGATTCGGTATGGGCGTACTGCGGCAGGTAAGCATAGGTAATGGCAGGAAGTTGCTGCCTGAAGGCAATATCTTCGCGTTTGTCCAGAGATACCTTGACCATCTCTTCCCTTTCCCAACAGGCGGAAAGGAAGAAAAGGGCAAAAACCATGAAGAGAGGGGAGAGTGTTTTAGACAGAGGCACCATATATTCTCAGCTGTCGGACAATGAATTTTTACCAGTCACCTGACAAGGAAATCGAGAAACCGGCTCCACTTCCAACCAAGAGCCAATAAATCCAACACATACAGGCTACTCTTTCCTGTCTGATTTTGCAATTTTTTGTGCCGCCGACACGCCCTTCCTCTTGGCTGCCCGGCAATCCGACAACCCGGTAAAAGAGAAAGTCAAAAAAGCAGATGCAATTCCCCCATGAGTTGAGCATAGTGTATAAAAGATCATTCCCTTCTTTTCACCACCCCTTTACCCACGAGTTACACATGACCGAACCCCGGCCCGTCCACGGCACTTTGTATATCGTTCCGACCCCTATCGGCAATCTCGAAGACATAACCCTGCGGGCCCTGCGCATCCTCAAAGAGGTCGATCTCATCGCCGCCGAAGACACCCGTCACACCCGCAATCTCCTCAACCACTTCGGCATAGCCACGCCGCTCATCAGCTACTACCGGGAAAAAGAGGCGGAACGGAGTGAAGAAATACTTCTTCGCCTGCAGGAAGGCAAAAACGTCGCCCTGGTCAGCGATGCCGGAACTCCGGCTATTTCCGATCCGGGTGGTGTCGTCGTCCGCCAGGCCCATGACCTCGGGCTGACCGTCGTGCCGCTGCCGGGGGCCTCGGCGCTGACCACCGCCTTATCCGGTTCGGGCATTACCTCTGCCGGTTTTCTCTTTCTCGGTTTTCTACCGGCCAAAGCAGGCCAGCGCCGCAAAGCCCTTGCCGCCATTGCCACCTGCGAATACCCGGTGGTCTTCTATGAATCACCGCACCGCATTGACGTCTTCCTGGCCGATGCCCTGGAAATATTAGGCGAGAGGCAGGCCTTCTGGGCGAGAGAACTGACCAAGAGCTTCGAGGATCTGCAATCCGGCACCCTCAGCGACCTCCTGGCCAAAAGCACCGAAGGCCGAAACCGTGGGGAATTTGTCGTGGTCATCTGTCCCGGCACCCGAGAGGAGGCCAAAGGCCAGACCCTGGAAGAACTGATCCTCTGGTACCGCGACAATTCCCAACTCTCTTTGAAAGACGTCAGCCGCCAACTGGCCTCCGACCTCGGAATCTCCAGGTCGCAGATCTATCAACAGGCTCTGGCCCTCTGGAACCGGTAAGCAGGTATCATCTTAAAGAGGGACACTTCCCATATTGTTTCTTGCAAATCGACAAGTCAAAAGGTATATTCCTTTCATGCCAAGAATCGCACGAATCCTAGTTACCAATTTTCCTCATCACATCACACAGCGCGGCAACAATCGCGCCACGGTTTTCTTCGATGATGAAGACCGCCTGACGTATTTACGATTATTACAAATGAATGCCAGAAAGCATCACTTGCAAATTTGGGCTTATTGCCTTATGGACAACCACGTCCATCTCCTTGGCGTGCCCGAGACGGAAACAGCTTTGTCGCGAGGAGTCGGGCTAACGAATATGATGTATACCCAACACCTCAACCGTAAACTGAAGCAGTCCGGGCGCATTTGGCAAAACCGTTTCTTCTCGTGTGTAGTAGAAAATCACCAATACCTTTGGGCGGTTGTTCGCTATATTGAGCGAAATCCCCTGAAAGCCGCTCTTGCATCAAGTGCAGAGACATATTCTTGGTCCAGCGCCAAAGCCCATCTCTCCGGAGCAACCGACCCGCTGCTCCATCAACAATCGTGGCTCTCTCCTGAGGAACGGAGTACATATGCAGAGTTTGTCGGCAATTCAGATGAAAACACTGACCATCTAATTCGCCAAACCACCAAAACCGGAAGACCATTTGGTTCCGAGCAATTTATCGATATGCTCGAACTTCAATTAAATCAGTCCTTAAGACCCAGAAAACCGGGACGTCCCCGCAACAAACCCCATAAAATGCAATAAAACGGGAAGTGTCCCTCATTAAAGCCATGAAAAGAATTCGAACATGCATCACTCCGGCAGGAAAATTTCAGTACGGCATCCACAAACCACGCTATGCCGTTGCCAACCTTCGGCAGGATACCCGATTGGCGTCGCTCGGCCTAACAACGAACAACGAGCCAGTGGACAATGGTCCGAACTATCCACAGAAAGATATCGTTGTTGATGGTGCCGATTGGATCTACGAGATTCCCAATCCTTTCCCCTTCAAAGGGTGCACCTATATCGACAAGGAATGGGCCGACGTCAGTGCTGAAAATCCCGCGCGGATTCGCTTATGGCCACCGGCCGAAGTCTCTTTTGCCGGTGCCCTGCAATCCGCCGGAATTGACAAGGTTTTCTTCAGCCAACTGCCGGAACCGCTCCTTCTCGCCCTGGCCACATGTTCAACCGATCCGGAGGATCTGGTGAGGTTGGCCGAAATTTCCTGCGAAATGGTCTATGACCGAGAGCAGCCAACCGGTCTGCGTTACTTTGAGGATGCCGGGGGGAGATTACGACCGGTCATCCGCAACCACGCCCTCTACGAGGCGACCGCCAATAACCCGCACCTGCCGGACAGCTACAAGATCGTTATGGTCATTCGCCCCGGTGCCCAGGGGGCAAGCGAGATAGTCGGCGAGTGGCCGGCGGACCGCCATACCCATGTTTTTGAATATCTGCGGCGCAATTCCTACATCCCCGGCGGACACTACGCCGCCAACATGGCCGATGACGCTATTCGCTATTCGATAAATGACCTTGGTGTAAACGACATCTACGGCCTGCGCCATCTCTACTATCAACGCACCTTCGTGCGTCTCGCCGAAGAATTTTCCATACCCCTGCCGGCCGCGAAGAGGATGATATCGCCGGAGGAGCTTGAGGCTCTGCGACTGGCAATTTTCGACGAGATAAGAAAGGAGGGAAGCTGTTCAGCCACCCTCTGGGGCTGGAATTTCGGTTTTGATTTTGCCCCGTCGCTCTACCGGCTGCATGCCTCGCATCAGCAGATCCACCAGCAATACGCCATGGTCCCGAAGAAGGTGGCGATCTATAATGAAGGTTGCGAAAATTCCGTCGGAGAGATGCCGAGTTACAGCTGTGGCGATCTGCTGGCCGATCTCATCGACGATTACCATCAACTCCACGGCAGCGATTTTTTCGCCGATTACCGGGCGGCTATCGCCGGCAATCAGCGCATGGACAGTCGAATCGACCTGTCGGCAAGCCTGGTAGTCTGGGGCGACAGCAACTGTCTGCTCTTTGTCCCCAAAGCCCAAACCTCGCAATGGGAACTCCAGCTGATGACCCTGCCGAATGGTGACGGTCCGCTGCCCGGCAACATTGTCGAATGCAACCAAGAGGTCCGTCATTCCCTTGATACCGGCATCCTCATGGCCCAAAAGGCTCTGGCCGGACTTGGGGCGAAAATGGTCACCACCATTGAATACACAAAAAGGCTCGGTGGACAACAGACCATCCCGAGCAGCCGCTTCTCTACGCCTTTCTCCCCCGGCTGCCCGAATCACCGGGGGCCTTCAGTGAGGCGCAACTGCGCTTTATCAACGGCCATTATCCCGAAGATTTCGCTGCGGTCTGCCGAAAACAATTGGAAAACCAGGTATAAGAGAAGAGCACTTCTATTCCTTCTGGACGATGGTCGTACTCAACCGGGCGCGACGAATAACCTTCTGCAAACCGATCCGAGTCCGCGGATTAATGATCACCGGTCCGGAGATATTGGCATTCAGCTCCGGTGCAGGTGCCCCGGTACCCTCTTTTTTGCTGAGCATCATGAACACGCCAATCTCCTCGGCTCCTTCAGCCTGCAGGAGATCCCGCTCCTCGTCGGTTAATTCCAGGTCATAGCTGAGCCCGTATTGCCCCGGATCGACAATGGTAAAGGTTACCTCCGGCTGCTCGGTGGATTCCAGCCAGTAGGCACTCAGATCATTTTCTTCCTTGTGATATACGAGGTAAGTAGTGTACTTTTCAAACCCTGGTATGCCGTGCGGGAAGGTCAGCACTTTTTCTGAATCGATTTTCGCACTGCTGGCGACAACTCCATCTTTGGTCATACGGTTCTCCTTGACCTTGAAGGGTGGTTTGAACGGATAAAAGCGTTTTTTTAGTCTGCTGAGTCGGTGCTCCATTGTGACTCAGCTTAGCAAAAATTCCCTCAAACATTCAAGCAGATAATCAAATAAAATGGAGATTTAGCCTATTTACCATACTCTTTTTAAAAAAGTGGTGACCGGGTTACAATTATCAAGATCTCATTCGCAGCTTGTTTACAGCAGATACAATAAGGAAAACGCAATGAAACATAACGGTTTTTTTGGTCAATGGGGTGGCGCTTTTATCCCGGAAATCCTTCATCAAACCTTCGCCGAACTAACCTCCGCCCTTCGTCAGGCGCAGAACGACCCGAAGTTCTGGCAGGAATATCTGGAACTCATGTCCACCTACTCCTGCCGGCCAACCCCGCTGACCTTTGCCGCCAATCTGACCAAACATTTCGGCGGGGCAAAGATCTACATAAAACGCGAAGATCTTAACCACACCGGCGCCCATAAGGCCAACAACGTCATGGGCCAGGGGCTCTTGGTCAAACGCATGGGCAAAAAGCGAGTTATCGCCGAGACCGGCGCCGGCCAACACGGCGTGGCCACCGCCACCATGGCCGCCAAATTCGGACTGGAATGCACCATTTATATGGGTGAGGTCGATGTCCTCAGGCAGCGACCCAACGTCTTCTGGATGGAAAAAATGGGCGCCACCGTAATTCCGGTAAAGGACGGCTCAAAAACCTTGAAAGATGCCATTAACGAGGCCTTCCGGGACTGGGTAACCAACGTCGATTCCACCCACTACGTGCTTGGTACGGCCTGCGGCCCCGCACCTTTTCCGGAGATGGTTTCCTGGTTCCAGTCAATCATCGGCAGCGAAGCGAGAGAGCAGATCCTCGCCCGCCACGGCAAACTGCCGGCCCGGGTGTATGCCTGCGTCGGCGGCGGTTCCAATGCCATGGGCATCTTCCAGGGTTTTCTCGATAACCCCGAAGTGCAGCTGGTGGGTGTCGAGGCGGGCGGCAAGGGCCTCGATTCCGGCATGCACGCTTCAAGGCTCTGCGGGCGGGATGCCAGCCCCGGCGTGGCGCAAGGTTATAAAACCATGTTTCTCCAGAACAGCGACGGCCAGATGCTCGAAACCCATTCGGTAGCCGCCGGCCTCGATTATGTCGGGGTCAGTCCGATCCTTTCCAATCTCGCTGAGCAGGGACGGGTGCGGTTCGAATCGGCCACCGACGACGAGGTCATGGTCGCCCTTGATCTGACCATGCGCATGGAGGGCATTATCCCCGCCCTTGAGTCGACCCATGGCTTTGTTCAGGCCTTCAAGGAGGCACCGTTGCTCAGTCCGGATGACGCCATCATTATCAATCAGTCCGGCCGGGGTGATAAAGACATCTTTACCATTGCCCACGCCTTTGACGATCCTTCCTGGAAGGAGTTCATCATTGCCCGAGCGCGGGATTATAGCAAATAACCTAAATCAACAGCCCCATCCTTTTTGTTGAAAAAGAAAGGTGAACCGATAATGTTACTCGAAAAACAACTCCGCACCCGGCTTGAAAAACAAAAAATCCTGCTGATGACCCATATCGTCCTCGGCTATCCATCCATGGCGGTCAACCGTCAGGTCATCGCCCAGATGATTGAGGGCGGTGTCGACTGCATCGAGATGCAGATCCCCTTTTCCGAACCCATGGCCGATGGCCCGGTCATTCTCAAGGCCAACCAGGATAGTCTCGCCGCCGGCACCAAGGTTGCCGATTGCTTCGCCTTCGCCGCTGAGATGACCGCCCGCTACGATATTCCTTTTCTCTTTATGACCTACTACAATATTGCCTTTAAGTACGGCGAAGAGAAGTTTTTTAAGGATTGCCGCGGCGCCGGCATCGCAGGGCTGATCATTCCCGACCTGCCGCCGGAGATGGGCGAAAATTTCTTTCAACTGGCGAAAAAGTATCAGGTTGCCCCGGTGCTGATCTTCGCTCCAACCTCAACCGAAGCACGAATGGCCGAACTGAACAGCTCGGCGGCCGGTTTTATCTACTGCGTCGCCCGGCGCGGGGTGACCGGCAAGCAATCGGAATTCGGTGAAGACTTCACCACCTATCTGGCGCGGTGCCGGGCCGCCACCACCCTGCCCCTGGCGGTCGGTTTCGGCATCCGCAACCGCGAAGATGTCGCGGCCATTACCGGCAAGGCCGACATGGCGGTCATCGGCTCGGAGACCATCCGCCTGGTCGATGCGCACGGCCCTGCGGCGGTTGGACCGTTTATTTCCGGATTACGCTGACCGGGGGGGAAGCCATGGCCGATACCAATGAAACCAACAGCATGCTCGGAACCACGGACGTCCTGTGGAATCTTACCGATCTTTACAGCGGCACCGATGATCAGTATATCGATTCTGATATTGCCTGGTGCGAAAGCGAGGCGACCGCCATCAAGGACGGCCACTGCGGCAAGGTGGCAAAACTCGATGGCCCTGCCCTGCTGACCCTGGTGAAAAGGCTCGAAAACCTCGACTGTGCTCTCAGTAAACTCGCCACCTTCTCTTTTCTCAATTTCACCACCCAGATGGCCAATGCTGCCGCCGGAGCACTCGACCAGAAGATCCATGAACTTGCCAGCTCATGCGGCACGAAAACGGTCTTTTTCGAATTGGAATGGAATCAGGTGGACAACGAATCGGCCGAGGCTTTACTGGGCGACCCGATCCTCGCTCCGTATCGTCACTATCTCGCCTCTTTGAGAAGATACCGTCCGCATCAGCTTTCGGAAGTCGAAGAAAAACTCCTCCTCGAAAAGGAGGTGGTGGGTCGTAATTCCTGGACAACGCTCTTTGACAAGGTTCTCAGCCAGCAAAAGTTCGGGGCAAAAAAACGCACCGAGGAAGAGGTCCTCTCCGATCTTTATGCCGCCGATCGCCGGATCAGAAGGCGTGCCGCCGGTGAGATGACCGCGGGCCTTGCCGACAAGAACCATATCCTCACCCACATCTTCAACGCCCTGGCGGCGGACAAGATGATCACCGACCGATTGCGCCGCCACCCCGGATGGATAGATTCGATGAATCTGCACAATGAGTTGCAGAACAAAACCGTCGACACCTTGATTGGCGCGGTGGTTTCCCGCTATGATCTCGTTCATCGTTATTACCGAGTCAAGCGCCGCCTGCTCAGGCTGAAAAAACTTGAACATTACGACCGCTACGCGCCGCTCCCCTCCCTGCCGACACAACAGATCGGCTGGACGGCCTGCCGGGACATTGTTCTCGACTCCTTCGCCGATTTTTCGCCGAAAATGGCGGCAATCGGCAAGACGTTCTTTGACCGCAACTGGATCCACGCCCCGCTCGGCGAGGGCAAACGCGGCGGTGCCTTTGCCCATCCCTGTGTTCCCGAGGTTCATCCCTATGTGCTGGTCAATTACACCGGCAACCTGCGCGACGTCTCGACCGTGGCGCACGAACTCGGCCACGGTATCCACCAGGTCCTGGCGGCAAGTCAGGGCCATTTCAACAGCGACACGCCCCTGCCCCTGGCGGAAACCGCCTCGGTCTTCGCCGAGTTGCTGGTCTTCAACAGCCAGCTGGCAATGCTCTCCGACGAACGGGAACGACACGCCTTTATCTGCCAGAAGCTCGAATCGATTTTTGCAACGGTCTTCCGGCAAACGGCGATGAACCGTTTCGAACACATGATGCACGAGGGACGACGGAAATACGGGGAACTGAGCAGCGAACAGCTCAGCGAATACTGGCTTGCCAGCCAAAGAGCGATGTTTGGCGATACGGTACACCTGAGCGCCGATTATGGCCTTTGGTGGTCCTACATCCCGCACTTTCTCTCCACCCCCGGCTATGTCTACTCCTATGCCTTCGGGGAACTGCTGGTTCTTGCCCTGTACGGCATCTATCGTCGGGAAGGAACACCTTTCGTCGACAAATATTTTGAACTTTTGGCCGCCGGAGGTTCACGTTCGCCCTATGAACTCCTGCAACCCTTCGGCATAAATCTGGACAGCCCGGAATTCTGGCAGACCGGCCTGGATGTCATTGAGGAAATGGTGGCGAAGATCGAGTGATGAGGAGCCGTTCCCGGGAACGTTTTAGCCAAGTTATTGTTATCTGCAATGGCTTAGCCGGTGATCTTGTTGCGCCGCCAATGTGGATGAGTGATCTGCAGTTTGCTGATTTTATAGTTCAGGGCCCTGGGGCTGATGCCGAGCTTTGTCGCGGCACTCTTCTGCACCCACAGGCACTCTTCGAGGGTTCGCAGGATGAGTTCCTTCTCCTGCTCGGCGAGCGATTCGCTTAACTCAGGTGCCCTTCTCGCATCATCCACAACCCTCGGAGTTAAGGAAATTTCCCTCGATGACAATGGGTTCTCGTCCGGCAGGGCCAGATTATAGGAATGCACCTTGTTATCATCCTCAAGGATCACCGCCCGTTCGATGGTGTTGGCCAACTGCCTGATATTGCCCGGCCAATGGTACTCCTGGATGAGATTTCTCGCCTTGTCGGTAAACCCGTGGATATCATGACCCATGGTAGCGCAGCACTTTTTGAGAAGAAGGTCGGCCAGAGGCAGGATGCAGGCCCTTCGCTCACGCAGTGACGGCAGGCTGACCGGCAGGACGTTGATCCGGTAATACAGGTCCTCGCGAAACAAGCCTTTTTCCACCTGCCCGACAAGATCCTTATTGGTGGCGGCAATGATCCGCACATCGCTGTGAATGGTTTTATTGCCCCCCACCCGCTCGAAGGATTTTTCTTCAAGCACCCTGCAGTAGCTTAGTTTGCAGGCGCATGTTCATTTCACCGATCTCGTCTAAGAAATATCGTGCCGCCGTTCGCCTGCTCGAACCTGCCGATCCGCTGTTTGTCGGCCCCGGTAAAGGCCCCTTTTTCATGACCGAACAACTCCGATTCAAGAAGATCCTCGGGGATATTGGCACAGTTGATCTTGACAAAGGGTTTTTTTCGTCGTGGCGAATTGAAATGCACCGTCCCGGACAAAAAGGATTTGCCCGTGCCCGTATCGCCGGTTATGAGGATGGTCGAATCGGTCTTGGCAAACCGTTCGAGACTCTTGAGAATCTGTTGCATCCCGTGGCTGTAGGCGACAACATCCTTGAAATCATAGACTACGTCCTGCTTGCGCCGGTGATAGGCTATTTCAAAACGCTGATCGCGAATCTGGATGGCCTTGTCGACCGCTATGTTGATCCGGGCCGGGGAAATCGGGTGAACAAGGAAGTCGCTGGCCCCGTCGTTCATTGCCTGGACGATGATTTCCGCCTTCTCCACCCTGCTGACCATAATGATCGGTAGAAAGGGGTCCTTGTTATGGATTTGTCCGAGTATATCCAGTGGACTTACCTTCCAGAGCATCGACATCAAGAAAGATCAGGTCATACTGTCGCGCCTGCATCTCTGCTTGAAATTCGCATCTCATTGGCGATACAAGTCAAATCACACCTGTCCTGCAGAGCAGAGAACATAGCCGTCACTTGGCACCTCGAGACCATCGTAGATAAGAATTTTATGCATAAACTTTGATTACAAGACAGTAAATGATATTTCAAAAACGTAACTCCCTTCTCTTTTTATAAGGGCAATTTCGGGAAAATGCAAAAAAAAGTTGATGATTTCTTTAAAATCGTTGAACCTCCCGATGCTGAGCGGCGGACAAAGGGGAAACTTCTGCGAGAGCTAGCAGTCGACGAACACTGGATGGGTCTTGCCCTGCAGCATGCCGAAGAAGCAGGTCGTCTGGGCGAAGTGCCGGTGGGTGCAGTAGTGGTTGGCAAAAACGGCTTCCTCGCGGCTGCCGGCAATAGCCCGATAGGCCTTGCCGACCCGTCGGCCCATGCAGAAATGCTGGCAATCAGGGCGGCGGCGAAACTCCTCGGGAACTACCGCTTGCCGGAGACCACCCTGTATGTTACGCTGGAACCGTGTATAATGTGCATGGGGGCGCTCATCCAGGCAAGGATAAGCCGACTGGTATACGGCGCAGCCGATCCGAAAACCGGGGCGGCGATCTCAGTGTATGCCATCGGCACTGACCAACGTCTCAACCACACCGTTGCCGTAACCGGGGGTGTCCTGGCTGAAGCATGTGCCCAGCTTTTGAAGGATTTCTTCAAAAAACGAAGGGGCAACAGCCTCATGATAAATTCTCCCTTTTTAAAAACACCGTAACTTTTTTGATTGCCAAAAGGACAATGACAGTATACATAGTACCACACATTTTTGAGCATTCGAAATGGAGAGGTGACCGAGTGGCTTAAGGTGCACGCCTGGAACGCGTGTGTACGCAAGTACCGTGAGTTCGAATCTCACCCTCTCCGCCAACCCATACGAGTTCGACTTTGATAGCCGGGCCCTGCGCAACAAAGAATCGCGAACCCCGCCAGGTCCGGAAGGAAGCAACGGTAGTGACACTCTTTGTGTGCCGCAGGTAACCCGGCTATCATTTTTTTCACCGTTCCGCATACCAGTTTCATCAACCATCCGCGGTGTTGCATGTCATACCTCGTTCTCGCCAGAAAGTCCCGGCCCCAGACCTTCAGTCAGGTGGTGGGACAACGCCCGGTGGTGCGAACCCTGCAAAACAGCATCATCCGTAACCGGGTGGCCCATGCCATCCTCTTCTCCGGAGTCCGGGGCGTCGGCAAAACGACCATCGCCCGTATCATGGCCAAGGCCATCAACTGCCAGGCGGAACCGGCTGAGCGGCCCTGCGACCGCTGCCCAACCTGCCGGGAAATAGCCGCCGGAACCGCCTTCGACCTGGTCGAAATCGACGGCGCCTCGAACCGCGGCATCCAGGAAATACGGGAACTGAAAGAAAAAATCAGATTTCTCCCGACCTCGGCCAAGTACCGCATCATTATCATCGACGAGGTGCACATGCTCACCACCGAGGCCTTCAATGCCCTGCTGAAGACTTTGGAGGAGCCGCCGGCACATGTCTATTTCATGTTCGCCACCACGGAAATCCACAAGATTCCCGTCACCATCCTCTCCAGATGTCAGCAATACGAGCTCAAACGTATCAGCGCCGGCGAACTGCACGACCATTTCCAAAAACTCGCCGCCATGGAGGGCTTCGAAATCGAACCGGCTGCCTTGTCACTGATCGTTCGCGAGGCCGCCGGCTCGGTGCGGGATGGCCTTAGCCTGCTCGATCAGATGTTTTCTTTTGGCGAAAAGAAGATCACCGGCTCAGACGTGGTGGAGGTGCTCGGCCTGGTCAGCCGCGAGGTGCTCCTGCGACTGACCAGAGGATTGCTCGAAGGCGATCGACCTGCTGTTCTGACAGCGCTGGCCGAAATTTTCGATTTTGGTCTTGATCTCAAGCGGTTCATCGAAGATCTCATGGCCAGTTTTCGCATCCTGCTCCTCTGTAAAATCGATGGCTGCACCGGCTTAATCGATCTTCCGACTGAAGAACTGACGGAGCTGCAAAACCTGGCTGCAGGCTACAGCAGAGAGACCCTGCATCTGAAACTGGCCCTGCTCATGGCCATGGCTGAAGAGCTGCGCTTTGCCAGCCAGCCGAGACTGACCCTCGAGACCTCTTTGTTGAAGATCATTGAGGCGGATAATGTCGTGCCGGTCGCAACCCTCCTCGGCCACCTGAACGAAATTCTTGCCTCCCTGCCGACTTGTCCACCGACCTCCCTTGTCGATCCGAATCCGAAGACCAGCGCAGCGGCAAAAAAAGAGGAACCAGCGAAACCGGTACCTGCAGGCGGCTCCGGCGATCAACCAACCTTCGCCACCACCTCCCTCCGTCCCGCCGGCCCCACCGGCCCGGGAGGAGCGCGGGGAACATGTCAGCGTTGACCCTATCGAGCAGGAAGCAGCACCGGACGAAGCTCCCCCAACTCCCGAAACTGCCGCCGCCGAAACAACCGACCAAAAAATGAAACCGGTGAAGATCCATCCCCATGAGAAGGATGTCCGGAAGGACTGGCTGGAATTCATCCATTACGTCAAGGAACGGAAGGTCTGGATGGCCCAGGACCTGCAGCGGGCGGACAGCGTCAAACAGGATATCGAAGGAGAACTGCAGTTGACCTACAGCGAGGCCGCCAACTGCTCGCTGCTGCGTCAAAGAGAAAATCGGGAGATCCTCAGCGAATTTGCCGTCGATTTTTTCCAGAAGCCCTTAAAGGTGCGATTTATTATCCCGGTCGTCGACGACCAGGCAGAGGCAAACGGCAGCGAAACCCCGAACCGCAAAAGAGCGCAGCTGGCGAGCGATCCGCTGGTGATTATGGCGGCGGAAATTTTCAACGGTGAGGTGGGTGACATTCGCATCGGCTCGCACAGCAGGTAGATCGATAGTAACACCATTTTTCCAATTTTCTTTCCAATAGACCCAGAAGGACGAAACAACATGGATCTCAACAGTATCATGCAACAGGCCAAGGTTATGCAGGAAAAAATGGCCAAAATTCAACAGGACCTTGCAAAGAAGACCATTACCGGCAGTGCCGGGGGCGGCATGGTCCAGGTGACCGTCAATGGTCAGGGCGAAGTCCTCTCGGCATCGATCGAAAAAGCGGTTGTCGATACTGATGAAGTGGAAATGCTCCAAGACCTCGTCGTCGCAGCAACCAACGATGCATTGCGCAAGGCCAAAGAACTGAGCAAACAGGAGCTGGCCCAATTAACAGGTGGTCTCAACCTGCCCGGCCTCTCCAACTTCATGCAGTCATAGGTTGCCATGCAGGTCATCCCTCCGGCTCTCGAAAAGCTCATCGATAATCTCGCCCGTCTGCCCGGCATCGGGCGAAAGACCGCAACCCGGCTGGCCCTGAATATTCTTCGCAAACCTCCGGCCCAGGCCAGGGAACTGGCTGAGTCCCTCAGCGTCCTGCACGACTCCATTCAACTGTGCTCCTGCTGTTTTTCTTTCTCCGACAAAGACCCCTGTAACATCTGCGCCGATCCGCGCCGTCAGGCCGACACGCTCTGCGTGGTCGAGCAATCCGGTGACCTCCTGGCTATTGAAAAAACCGATTCCTTTCGAGGACATTACCATATTCTTCATGGGGTCATTTCGCCTATGGACGGTATAGGCCCGGATGAAATCAAGATCCGTGAGCTTCAGGCGCGTATTCAAAACGGCACAATAAAGGAGGTAATCATCGCCACCAGCTCTACCGTGCCGGGTGAGGCAACCGCCTCCTACCTTATCGATGTCCTGCAACACGCGCCGATCACCCTGACCCGCCTGGCCTGCGGCATCCCCATGGGCATGGATATTAAGTACGCCGACAGGTATACCCTGGCAAAAGCCATTCAATCCCGCTCCCCGGCCAAATGAACGCTGCCGGTATGGCTGACTGGACGGCCGGCGGACAATCGCCGACCAGGAAAAGTCCGAGAATGGAGCCTGCTTTTCTGCCATTTTTTCCATAATCCAGGACAGAAAAATGTTGCACCGGAAATTCAATCGTGTTAATAAATGGCTCTTGCCAAGCCTGGGGAGACCGCTGAAGCGCATTTAACGGTTTCAAGGCGAATAGATTGTAGTTGCCCAGGCGCGTAGCTCAGTGGGAGAGCGCCACCTTGACGTGGTGGATGTCGTGGGTTCAATCCCCTCCGCGCCTACCAAGATAAAAGGCTAAAGTAAGAACTCCTTTTCCAAGGCGTTAATTCTTTAGCCTTTATTTTTATATACCAATACCTCATGACTGATATAACCGTATCGCTATCCGAAGGAGAATCGATGTCTGTGGCCGCAGGGACCACTGTGCACGAGGCTCTGACTTCACTTTTATCCAATAAGCATCGCAAACAAACCGTTGCTGCCCGGATTGGTGATATGGTTGTCGATTTTACCACACCGCTGCAAGCGGATACGGTACTTGCCCCGATCCAGCTCGACGACCCGGCAGCGCTTGATATTCTTCGCCACAGCACAGCACATATCATGGCCCTGGCGGTGCGCGAGATCTTCGGCCAGGAGGTCAAGATCGCCATCGGTCCTTCTATTGACAACGGTTTCTATTATGACTTCCTGCGCAGCGAACCGTTCAGCCCTGAGGATTTTGCCGCCATCGAAGCCAAGATGGAAGAATTAGTCCGCCGCGCCCTGCCTTTTCAGCGAACGGAAATAACCAGCAGCGAGGCGATAAAAAAATTTGCCGCCGAGCAGGAAAGGTTCAAGGTCGAACTCATCGAAGACCTGCACACCGACAACGTGTCTTTATACCATGTCGGCGAATTCACCGATCTGTGCCGTGGACCGCATCTGCCGAACACCTCGTTTATCAAGGCCTTCAAGTTGCTCCGCGTAGCAGGTGCCTATTGGCGAGGCGATGAAACCCGCGATGTCCTGCAGCGCATTTACGGCACGGCATTTTTTGACAAAAAAGACCTGAAAAAATATCTCAGCGACCTGGAAGAGGCAAAAAAACGCGACCATCGCAAGCTGGGTAAAGAGCTTGAGCTCTTCACCATCAGGGATGAGATCGGACCGGGGCTCATTCTCTGGCAACCGAAAGGCGCGCAACTCCGTCGCCTCATAGAAGACTTCTGGAAGGACGAACATTATCGTCACGATTACGAGCTGCTTTACACTCCGCACATTGCCCGCCAGGACCTGTGGAAGACCTCGGGACACCTCGATTTTTACAGCGAGAATATGTACTCGTCGATGGACATCGACGAGGTGAAGTATCAGCTCAAGCCGATGAACTGCCCCTTTCATATCGGGGTATTCAACAACGGTAAGCGAAGCTACCGCGAATTGCCCATCCGCTGGTGTGAACTGGGGACGGTGTACCGCTACGAACGGGCCGGCGCTCTGCACGGACTGCTCAGGGTGCGCGGTTTTACCCAGGACGATGCCCACATCTTCTGCCGACCCGACCAGCTTGAGGATGAGATTCTCAATATTCTCGACCTCAATCTGCATATCCTCCGCTCTTTCGGCTTCAGCGAATACGACATCTACCTCTCCACTCGCCCGGTTAAATATGTCGGCAGTGACGAGAACTGGGAAAAGGCCACCGAGGCCCTGAAACTCGCCCTGGAAAAGAGAGGTCTGGCCTTTATGATCGATCCCGGCGAAGGTGTGTTTTACGGGCCGAAGATCGATATCAAGATAAAAGACCAGCTGGGCAGATCCTGGCAGTGTTCGACCATTCAGGTCGATTTTAACCTGCCGGAACGGTTTCACATGCAGTATACCGGCGCCGACAATACCGACCATCAACCGATTATGATCCATCGCGCCCTTATGGGTTCCCTGGAACGCTTTATCGGTGTACTCATCGAACATTATGCCGGTGCCTTCCCCCTGTGGTTCGCACCTGTCCAGGCACGTATTCTCAACATCACCGACGACCAGGCGGAGTATTGTGAAAAGGTCTATGCCGAGCTTCGCAAGGCCGGTGTGAGAATCGAAAAGGATTTGCGCAACGAGAAACTCAATTATAAAATCAGAGAAGCGCAAGTTGCTAAAATTCCGTATATGCTTATTGTCGGCGACAAGGAAAAGGTTGATGGTACTGTCACTGTTCGTCAGCGGGATGGGGCCAACCTGCCGCCGATGACGGTTGCCGAATTTGCCGAAAAGATCTCCCTGGAAGTCACGGCAGGTCGTGGCTATTAGGATCGCAATATTAAGCTCGTAGAATCGAGGAGGTAAAGTTATTAACAGAAAAGGCAGGAGTTTACCGGTACAGCGTGAGGCACAATCACTCACTAACGAGGCCATCCGTTTCCCGAAAGTTCGACTGATTGATGCGGAAGGCGCCCAATTGGGAATTGTTTCATCCGAAGAAGCAAAAAACATAGCATTTGAAGCAGGTCTCGACCTGGTTGTGGTTTCGGAGAATGCCGACCCACCTGTTTGCCGGGTGATGAATTACGATAAATTCCGCTACGAGCAGAAAAAGAAGACACAGGAAGCAAAAAAGAAGCAGACGGTTATTGAAACCAAAGAGATCAAGTTTCGGCCGAAAACCGATGACCACGATCTCAACTTTAAGATAAAGAATATCAAAAAGTTTCTTGCCGACAAGAACAAGGTGAAACTCACCATGCGTTTTCGCGGCAGGGAAATTGTTTACTGTGAGACCATCGGCCTCGATTCCATGAATAAAATTGCCGAGGCCTTGAAAGAGGATGCCATCATCCTCCAGGAACCGAAGATGGAAGGCCGGCAGTTGGTGATGTTCGTCGGACCGAAGGGATAGAAATTTATTGTTTGAGCCCCGTTAAGCTCGTTTTTTTATAAAAAAGCAATCCCCGGTGATTGTGATATTGAGGTGAAAGGAGTTCTATCATGCCTAAAATGAAAACCAACAGAGGTGCCGCCAAGCGCTTCAAACTGACCGGATCCGGCAAGATCAAACGCTCCAAGGCGTTTTCCAGCCACATCCTGACCAAAAAATCAACGAAAAGAAAACGCGGTCTCCGTCAATCCGACCTCGTTGATGCTACCAATCTCAAGGGAATCCGCAAGATCCTCCCCTACATGTAATGTTGCAGGTACTCTTTGCCGAATTTCTCCAAAAAGAACCTTCGGACAATGAAAGCCTAGAGAAAGCCTGTCGGACATTCCGCCGGGCAGGATAAAAAGGAGTTTACAAATGCCACGCGTAACAAGAGGTTTTAAGGCACGCAGAAGAAGAAACAAGGTGCTGAAGCTTGCCAAAGGATACCGGGGAGGCAAATCGCGTCTCTATAAAACAGCCACCGAAGCGGTTGATCGCGCCTTAGTTTATGCCTTCCGTGACCGCCGGGTCAAGAAGAGAGATTTTCGCCAGTTATGGATCGCCAGAATTAATGCCGGAACGCACATGAACGATATGAGCTACAGTAAATTTATCGGTGGTCTGAAAAAAGCCAATGTCCAGCTTGACCGTAAAGTGCTCGCCAATATGGCGATACTCGATGCCGGCGCTTTTTCTAAAGTGGTGCAGATCGCTAAAGAAGCCAACGCCTAACAGGTCTCACTTCACTGTTTTTTCTGTATGCCGGTTTTGGTTCCTGTAACCAACAACCGGCATGCTGTTTCTTTGAGCAACTACCCTTCGCAGCGAATATGGAACACCAGTTACAAAGCCTAGAAGCAGAAGCTAGAAAGAGTCTGGAACAGCTTTCCGACAGTGGCGGGCTAGAGGAATTCCGCATCCGTTTTCTCGGCCGTAAAGGCGACTTCAGTACCATTATGCGGCAACTTGGTACCGTGCCCAACGAAGATCGACCCCGAGTCGGACAACTCGCCAACAGCATAAAGGCCGAGATCGAACAGTTGTTCGAGGCTAAAAAGATTGCCCTCGCAGCAGCGACTTCAGGAAGTGGCGGCAAAGCAACGCCCGATCTCACCCTGCCCGGACGCTGCCCGGCCGGCGGCAAGCTGCACCCTATCACCCAAGTCATGCGGGAAACCTGTGCGATCTTTGAGAATCTCGGGTTTTCAGTGGCTGAGGGTCCGGATGTCGAGCTCGATTATTATAACTTTGAAGCGTTGAACATTCCCGCCCACCATCCGGCCCGGGATATGCACGACACCTTTTATATCAGCGACTCAGTGCTGCTGCGCACCCATACCTCGCCGATGCAGGCCCGGATCATGGAGACCCAGCAACCGCCTCTCCGGGTCATTGCCCCCGGCAAGGTCTACCGCTGCGACTCGGATATCACCCACACCCCGATGTTTCATCAGGTGGAGGGCTTTCTCGTCGACAAGAATATCTCCTTTGCCGATCTGAAAGGCGTGCTCACCGTCTTTACCAGGAAGATGTTCGAGAAAGAGCTGCCCCTGCGCTTCCGGCCTTCGTTTTTCCCCTTTACCGAACCAAGCGCCGAGGTGGACATTGCCTGTGTCATGTGCGGCGGAGCCGGTTGCCGGGTCTGCAAAAGAACCGGCTGGCTGGAAATTCTCGGCTCGGGGATGATCGATCCGGAGGTCTTCAAGATGGTCGGTTACGATCCGGAGGTCTATAGCGGCTTTGCCTTTGGCCTGGGCATCGAACGTATTGCCATGCTCAAATACGGGATTGACGACATTCGACTGTTTTATGAAAACGATCAGCGTTTTCTCGGACAGTTCTAGTCTCTTTCACTACACTTCAGAATACTGCTATGAAGCTTACTCTTGACTGGTTGCAAAACTATGTGGACCTGGGCGATCTGGCCCCGGAAAAACTTGCCGATCATCTGACCATGCTGGGCTTGGAAGTCGATGCCGTGACCCCTTTGTATGAAGAACTGGCCCCGCTGCGCACCGGCCTGGTAGTTGCTGCCGAAAAACACCCGGATGCCGATAAGCTGACGGTCTGTCAGGTGAAAATCGGCGAAGAAACCCACCAGATTGTCTGCGGCGCCCCAAATGTCCGAAAAGGCTTGGCGGTGGTTGTCGCCCTGCCCGGCACCGTCCTGCCAGGCGAGGTGAAAATCGGCAAATCGAAGATCCGCGGCGTGGCCTCGGCCGGCATGATCTGCTCGGAGAGAGAACTGGGCCTCGGCACTGCCCACGACGGCATCATGGAGCTTCCCGAGACCACCGAGCACGGCCAGTCCTTTATCGAGGCTCTCGGTTTAAAGGATACCTTTGTCGAAGTCGATCTTACCCCCAATCGTCCCGATTGTGCCTCGGTTATCGGCATTGCCAGAGAAGTTGCCGGAATTCTGAGAAAACCCATGATTCTCCCGGTAAACGACGCCAAAATTGAAAGAACCAGCGAGGAATTTGCCGTCGAGGTTGAATCGAGCGAGCTGTGTCCACGCTATGCCGGACGGTTGATTAAAAACGTCAAAATCGGCCCCTCCCCCTGGTGGCTTAAGAAACGCCTCCTCAGCATTGGTCAAAGGCCGATCAATAACATCGTCGACATCACCAACTTTGTGATGATGGAATACGGTCAGCCCCTGCATGCCTTCGATTTCGACACCTTGGCCGGCAAGAAAATCGTCGTCCGCGCGCCGCGAACCGGTGAGTTGACCTTCACCACCCTGGATGGCAGCACACGTCAGCTCGATGCCGAAATGATGATGATCTGCGACGGCGAAAAACCTGTGGCCGTAGCCGGAATTATGGGCGGACAGAACTCCGAGGTCAGCGATAGTACCACCACCATCCTTCTGGAAAGTGCCTGCTTCAATCCGGTCTCGGTAAGGCGTACCGCCCGGAAACTCAATCTCGCCTCGGAGGCATCCTACCGCTTTGAGCGGGGGGTCGATCCCGAGGGCACCATCAATGCTCTGGATCGTGCGGTACAACTGATCTGCGAGATTGCTGGCGGCCAGGCCCCGGGCGATGGTGCTGACTGCTACGGCGGCCGCAAGGAGGCCATCACCCTGAAGCTGAGCGTCGCCAGAACCATATCGCTTCTCGGCATTTCCCTTACCGCCAGAGAGATCGCCGACTTGCTCGGTTCCATAGGCCTGCCCTGCCGGGTGCAGGACGAACAGACGGTTCTCGTTGAGGCCCCGTCATTTCGCATGGATATCGAACGAGAAGCCGACCTCATTGAAGAGGTCGCCCGCCTTTACGGCTACAACAAGATTCCCGTCACCTTGCCGAAGGTGGAACTCAGCTATCCGGAACAGGACAAAGAGCGAAAGCGCCGCCTGGAGATCGCCGATCGGCTCACCGCCGCCGGCTTCACCGAGGCAATAAATTACAGTTTCATCTCGGAAAAACATGTCGAGATGCTTGGTCTGGCGGAGGATGATCCTCGTTGCCGGGTTGTCCGACTGCTCAATCCGATCAGCGAAGAGCAAGGGGTTCTGCGCACCATGCTGCTGCCCGGACTCCTTGAAAATGTCAAACGGAACATCAACTTTCAAAAGACCGATGTCAAGCTCTTCGAGATCGGCAAGGTATTCAGCCCGAAAGGAGAAAATACCCAGCCGCTTGAAACGATGCGGCTTACCGGCGTGCTCTCCGGCAACCGCTATGGCGAAAGCTCGCCTCTTTATTTCAAGCAGGAGGGGGTTGATATCTTTGACACCAAAGGCAGCGTCGAGTTTATCTTGCGCGAAATGGGCCTCGGGTGCATGGAAAGTGCCGATGGCATTCACTTTGCCGTTCCCCGGGAAGGATGCGGCGAACCCTATGGCGAAAGTGGTTATTGCCTCGATGTCCTCCACGCTTCGAAAAAGCTCGGCACCCTAGGTAAAATCAAGACCGACGTGCTCAGACGGTTTTCCATCAAGCACGACGTCTACTTCTTCGATATCGATTTCCAAAGCACCTGCCAACCGCAGACCATCGCCAAGAAGTTTACCAGCCTGCCCGTTTATCCATCGGTAAAAAGAGATATCGCCATTGTGGTCCCGAACGGGGTTTCCGCCGGCGAACTCTTAACGGCAGTGCGCCGACATTCTGACAAACTCATCGAGAGTTGCGAACTCTTTGACGTCTTCCAGGGCGAAAAAATTCAACAGGGCCATAAAAGCGTGGCTCTGAGCATCACCTACAGATCGGCATCGAAAACTCTTACCGAAAAGAACGTGGAAAAATCCCACGATAAAATATTACGTTTACTGACCGAACAATTTGGGGGTACATTCAGAGATGCATGATAACAACAACAATTTAACCAGGAAGGAACTGACCGAGACGCTGGCAAATAAACTCGGCTTTTCCCAGAGCAACTGTTCTCTTATCGTCGATAGCTTTCTCGACAGCATGAAACAGACCATGGTCGGCGGACAATCGATCAAGCTCGTTCACTTCGGCACCTTTACCGTACGGAACAAATCTCCGCGAAGAGGTCGCAATCCTCGCACCGGCGATACCATTACCATAAAAAAACGGCAGGCTATAAGCTTTAGACCGAGCAAAAAACTCAGGGAGCAAGTCAATAGTTAAATTGATTCCCTGGCATCTTTTATAGAGGGATGGTTGGTGGTATGAAAACCCAGATACCGGATAAGCTCTATTTTAAGATCGGTGAAGTGGCAAAATTGGCCGAGGTACCGGCCCACGTCCTGCGTTACTGGGAGTCGGAGTTTCCCGGAATTCGTCCGAAACGAGCCAATTCCCAGCAGCGGTTGTACCGTTATCAGGATGTCGAGCTGATACTGAAAATCAAAGTTCTCCTGCACGGCGAAGGCTACACCATCGCCGGGGCGAGAAAACTCCTGGAAACCGTGGCCGAAGCAAAACCACAAATCAGGGAAGAGCGCCCGGCAACAGTCACCGGCAGCCAGACGGAAAAACTGCAGATCATCAAGAAAGAACTGCAAAAATTACAAAACCTGCTGACAGAAGTAAAAGAATAAATGGTGGTCGGTTGATAGTGTTGACAGCCAACCGAACACATGGTAGAAAGTGCAGCACATGTCGGGATGTAGCGCAGTCTGGTTAGCGCACTAGTCTGGGGGACTAGGGGCCGGAGGTTCAAATCCTCTCATCCCGACCATTTGAAATTACAGGGTTTTAAGAGAAATCAACCTCTTAAAGCCCTTTTTTATTGCCTTTTTTACAGGAATATCTAATATTGGTTTTGCTGGATTTGTGGTGTAAATGTTGTTGATTTGGAAAAATACATCGGAAATTACCCGCGGATTACCCGCAGAAAATATCCCGCGGAGGTATTATCTATGTCGATACAGAAAATAAAAACGGCAAAAGGAGAAACAAGGTACCGAGCACAGAAAATGGTCAACCTCAAAAGAGCGAGCAAAACATTTGATAATGCCAGGGATGCCAAACTGTGAGTTGATCGAACGTTGAGGATGTTTTGAAAGCTGGTGGATCCGCAACCACCATGGAACTTCCTGGTGACATGCTGTTCAATGAAGCCGTTGACCGATTTATTGTTGAGGCCAGGTCAACAGTCAGCCGTGGCCAGATAAAAAATTATGAATGGGCACAAAAGCAGCTCGTCAAATCCTTTGGCGACCGGGCCAAAATGGCTACAATAACGCCTCAAGATGTCGCTACCCATGTGCTGCGAAGAATGACGGAAGACCAAGTGGGACCGTCTATCATCCGCCTTGAATTATCGCTGATCAGGCTCGTATACACCAAGGCGGTTGAATGGGGAATCAACATCCCCTCTCCGGATTTGACTATCAAAAGGCCAAAGCATAAACAGAAAGGCCGTGAAGAGGGCCTCGACATGATCATCAAGCCAAGTGAGTTGGTGGCAATACTCGCTGAAGCGAAGAATCGGAAAAGCAACCTTTACGAATACCTGTTATTTCTTCTTTATACCGGCATGCGACCGACAGAAGCGGCAAGCCTTTATTGGCAACGACTGCCGGTGGCAGAGGAAAAAGAAGCCATAAAGCCGGTCTGCCGATTGGCTATGTCGATTTGCAACGGGGCGGATTTTCAAAAGTCGGAACCAAGACTGAAACGAGGTTCGTTCCGGCGCATGAAGTGACAAAATTGATACTTCAAAAGCTGGATTCGCCGGAAGGCAAACGACTGGTTTTTATGCCCGATGAATATATCGGGAAGGACAGAGCCTACCTCTATTACAGGCGACCTCTGGATACGACTTTAAAGAATGCACGACTTGTCGATGGGACACCTCTCCGGGGCGATATTAATTTTTACTCCTTCAGACATACCGCCAGGAGTGCCATGGAGAACTGTGGCATCCCAACTGCCGTCGCCGAGACGATCATCGGCCATCAGGACCGGAGCTTCAAATTCACTTACATCCATTTATCTGACAATGATCTTGTGCGAGAGATAGCCAGGCTTGAATATCATGCCGACTGTTTAACTATGGCAGGAAAAACTCTCTCTGACGCAATCCACCCTCCAGTTTTTCCCAATTCTGATAGTGGAACATTACGTCAAGAAGGTTATCAGGAAAACATTAGTTGTTTGGCCCGGGCAGTCCAAATTTTCAAGAGATGTTTTGCCTGCCAAGGCTAATTTTACCCCCATAATCGTAACAGCATTGTTCGGAGATGTTCAGGAACATTTTTTATTTCGATACGAGATTCTTGCTTCGGTAACGATTTTCAAACATTAGACATAATGAATTATTTTGTCTAATGGGGTTGATAACGGCTTGTTTTTGTGTTAATGTTTTTAAAATAAAAACAAAGTCATCCTACATAAAATATATTTTATGGGGGGTAAAATGAAAATTTCGCCTTCGTCAGTTTTCTTTCAGTGATAATTCTTTCTGGATGCACAAATCCAACCCTAACTTTACACTCAAATCCACCTGGGGCGGCTATCACGGAATTATGACGTCACAAATACATAAGAATTGCTCCTGCATTTATTAACTATCAATTATCTTCCCTTTCAAACCATAAAGCTCTAAATCAGTGCTACTTTGTCAAGGAATTGAAGCCAAATGGCCTAGTGGTCCAACAGGAACAACTGACAATATATTGACGATAAATGGTACTGGCAACACCACATTCCTTGTTGAACGTAATCCATAAGCACCAGGTCTTGAGGCTGATGTGGCAAATCGTAATGCAATACAAGCTGCACAGATGCAAGAATATCAACGGCAACAGTTTGAGGCAGCTCAAGCGGCCCAGGCGGAGTTAATCGGAATTGGAAGTGCCGCCATCAAGGCGAGGTATCCCACTCCCGCGCCTGCCCCTTCAATGCAGGCGTCTGGTTGTGAGTACAGAAGTTTTACTGTTATGACAAATGGAAGGACACAACTTGCCACCAAGATTCACTTTGCAACATTAGTTGTTTCTAAACGAGTTAATATCCCTACGTAACACCACTTTTTGGAGAAACATTTCTCTTTTATTTTTATAGTTACAGTATGTTATGTCCCAGAGAGCACTCCCGATGCGCGAAGCACTAAAAGCTGCAACTGAGGCAGCCATTCGGAATGCTGCGTACCACGCTTCTTTCGAACAGCGCGAAGGTTCTCACGGTCGGTTTTATTGCGCGCTTCAAATGGAACTCGATCGAGTTGGTCTAACCGCTAATGGAGCCATCCTCGAAATGAAGTACCAGAAAACCGAGCGCCATGGTCTTACCCAGCGGCCGAACATAATATTTCACATCCCCACCGAACACTCACGCGCTGGCGACGAGCAAACATCTATGCAGTCTGCGGCCCTAAAGCATCGGGCGAGTGTTAGTGACGCGAAGGATGACTTCAATAAACTTAACCAGGAGATCTTCAGGCAGCTTGACTATCCCCTCGGCTTTTTTCTAAACATCGCAGAACAAATCCGATCCCATGCACGACCATTACACGGGGAATTATCCGAACCGTATTAGAGACTATAGCGGTAAAGCTATACAACGCTACATGTTCAGATTATTTCGGGCTCTAGTGCTGAGGAAGCCCATTAGACAAAATAGATTATTTTGTCTAATGCTCTAATTCGATCTAGGAATACCCGATACATATATCCATCATCACAACAGCAAAACATTGTATCGAACAAAACGGATGCGATGCAGAAACTCATACGCTCAATGTGCATCGGCATATCAATCTAAGAAAGAAAGAAGGTGTTTTTCTCGAACACCCCTTTGAGATGGTTATCCACTATTCTTTAAGGGCTTATTAAACAAGTACAAATTTTGGACGCTTTGCTAAGATTTCAATATCTACTCCCTGTTCAAATAACAACCTCGCCCAGGAAGTAACTAGTGACCGGAGCCACATCTAACAGCAAGACGATTTAATCTGAGAACTGAGCCTTTCACATCTTGACCTTTCGCAGCGTCAATCTTCACAGAAGATACGTTGCCCTGGTAAGTTTAATAAATTTTCACGTGCGTTCCCGAGTGCTCGAGCACTTTACTTGTGCGACTATTTCTTGGAGGAAAATCGTTAGGCAATGCCCCAACCTACCATTTCTCCAGACTGCTTAATCCTGACAAATGTTCTTATTTCCATTTTTATCTCGCGTTGCTGCCCATAGGCGGTCAGGTAAGCCTGCAGAATCACCGCCATAGAGGACATAAGATATCGTTTCAATTACAGTTTGATGTAACACAGACCTCCTCCAATACAACCACCCACCTGCCAAATGCTGCCGTTTTTTCGTCCTGAGGTGCTAAAATTGTCCGGGGAGGCCAAGAGGCTTGTTGCTATCTGTTTGATCGCGTGATCACGG
>CAWDST010000002.1:0-260756 GCA_963804965.1 uncultured delta proteobacterium | reverse complement strand
AATTCGTAATCGCCCCAAATTCCTCCATCAATTCCGGCGGCACATGGGTCAGCTCGATTCCTGCCAGCAGCCTGGTGGACGTAAAACGATTCATATCCGCAGCCGCTTTCAGGAGTCTGGGCAGGATGAAATCGATATTAGAGGAATCAGCATGATCCGTAATGGCAATCGCCGCATAGCCGAGAACCTCAACCCGGCGCACATGCTCGGCTGGAACCAGTGCACCGTCACTAAAAAAACAATGGGTATGAAGATCGATCATAATATCTCCGGTCTGCAGAAAGATGGCCTGAAAATCGCCAGACATCGCTTTATGGTAATAATTTGCCGCGCAGTGAGTGTAAACAGGCTTCCTGGATGCCTACCTGCACAAGCTGCCCCGGCACAAAGGCATCATGGCTCTGAAAATTGACAATATGGTTTGTGCCGCTTCGTCCGGACCACTGCCCGTCGGCTGCCTTGCTTTCCCCTTCAATCATGAGCTCCATCCGCCGCCCGATGTATTCCCGGTTTCTTTCCAGGGTAATCTGTTGCAGCCGTTCCTGGAGTACAGCCAGCCGCCCCTCTTTTTCCTCCCGGCTTACAGAATCAATCGGGGATACACTCCCCGGGAAACTGTATGTTAACTGTTACATTGTTATAACATTGGGCACACAGGAAGTCCTTTCCTCACGCCGATCGGCACTACCCATGTTTATACCGCAAGGGCATAAGTTTCGTTTGAGCAGGCAAGCTGCTCAACTCAGCTTTATAGAACGCAAGGAAAATACTACCATCAAGGGTGCGATTCGTCACCCATAGATATAGTTGGTTTTTATCGGCTAATGCTCTACTATGAAGATCTGCAAGACGGAGTGGTTTTATATTTTACAATCTCTAACCCCGCGGAACCTCTCATGCACTCGATATCGATTGAAATACTCCTGCTGATTTTTCTCATTCTCCTGAATGGCCTGCTCTCTCTCTCGGAACTGGCTCTCGTTTCCGCCAGGAAAGCGCGCCTTTCGCACCTCGCCAACGAAGGCGACTCGCGGGCCGGGGTGGCGCTTCGGCTGGCCAATTCACCCAACAATTTTTTATCGACAATTCAAATCGGCATCACCTTTGTCGGTATTCTGTCCGGGGCCTTCGGCGGGGCAACCATAGCCGAGTTCCTTGCCCGACACCTTGCCAAGTTCCCCCTTCTTGCGCCGTATGGCAAAACAATCGGCGTGGTCGTCGTGGTCGTTTGCATCACCTACCTGTCTCTTATCATCGGAGAACTGGTGCCGAAGCGGCTTGCTCTCAATAATCCTGAAAAAATTGCTCGGCTGGTGGCACCGACCATCGCCCACCTCTCCCGGTTGGCGCACCCCTTAGTCCTGCTGCTGGGAGGCTCCACCAATATTTTATTGCGCATTTTCCGCTTCAAGCCCACCGCTGAATCATCGGTCACCGAAGAAGAGATTATCCTGATGATCAACGAAGGAACCCGCGCCGGCACATTTCAAGAATTTGAACAAAATACCATCGAACGGGTTTTCCGTCTGGCTGATCGCCGGGTAACGGTTTTGATGACCCCGAGAATGGCTATGGTTCGACTCAGCCTGGATGAAAGCATCGAAGAAACCAAACGCCGTATTGCCGAACACAAACATTCGTCCTATCCAGTGGTTCAGGATACCTTTGATAATATCGTCGGGGTGGTCAGAGGCAAGGACCTGCTTTCCATGATGATCGAAGAAAACACCTTCAATCTCAAGAACCTCTGCCAAAAACCGGTCTATGTTTCCGCCTCGTCTCAAGCGGTAACGGTTCTCGAACTGTTTAAAAAATCGGCAACCCATATTGCTTTTGTGGTGGATGAGTACGGCCTCGTCCTCGGTCTTGTTACCTACGGCGACCTCCTCCGCTCGGTCTTCGAAGATGTTGAGGATGCCGCTGCCGGGAAAAGAGAAATCGTCGAGCGTGAGGATGGCTCGTGGCTTATCGCCGGCAGTCTGCCGCTTGATGATTTCCTGGATTTTATGGAAATCAAACAACTCAGCGAAGAACCTCATACCGACATGAACACGGTCGGTGGTTTTGCCATGGCGAAGATTGGCGCCGTGCCGAAAGAAACACAGCATTTCCAATGGAAAGGGTTGAGATTTGAAATCGTCGATATGGACGGCAGGCGTGTTGACAAGATTCTCGTGTCGCGGATAGCCAACGAAACATGACCAGACCCTCACTCGCCCTGATCAAAGGCATTCTCCAATACCCTTGGGTGCTCTTTACAATCCCTGCCCCTATTTCTTTCCCTCTTTGCAGTGCGGACACACCTCACGCTCAGTATCGACAGTTAATTCCTGTTGCAGATAATTGAGGGCATCGTTGAAGCGCCCTACCACCCCGCCGAAACCTTTCTGAAAACGACGTGCCATATCCTCACCTTCGAAGGTCAGCATCGAGGGCATGCAACAGGGGGCAACCACGCTTCCCAGCACAAAGAAGCTTTTTTGCACAGGGTGCGGACGGCCAAAGAGATAGTCGGCGGTCATCGCCATGGCGATGTTGTCACCAAGAGCAAGATGGGCTGCTATCCCGCAATGAGGACAACAGGCCTGGCGCTGTTCTCCGGTAATCAAAGTGATGCTGTAGAGAAGATTTTGCGAGGCAGGACGCCGGCAAATCAGACAGTCAAATTCCTTCGCCTTGGCAATGGCAGGCACCGCCCCGCGAGCCTGCTCCCGATCCTGGGCAACCACGCCGCCGTGAATACGTTTGAGGAGCTGTCTTCGCTCAAGAATTTCCATATCCCGGTGAGCGGTCATCTTGGAAATCGAAAATCGTCCGACTATATCCGTCAAAGACAGTGATTTTTCGGAATCCAGCCAATTGAGTATCTCTTGCCTTCGCTGTGTTGCTCTCATTTAATTTCCTTTAAATATCAAAAATCTGGGAGCTAATTGTAAGAATAGGTCTCATTTATCTATTGAAAATGTTTAAGAGCATGGTTACAAAGATGGACATGATGCTTTGCAATCAAATGTTATCAAAACAACAATATCAGCAACACGATTCCGTTACCGGTGCCGACCACCGTCTAGCCGACGATCAACAACCACAGGCCCTGCTCTGGTCGACAACGCCATTATTTGCGGCACTTCTCTGCAGTCTCTGTATCCACAGTCTGGCCGTCTTTGCGGCATTCAACCTGGTTCCAACCCGGCAATCCGCGGAAATTCGGCCACTGTCCGTCTACACCGCAAGCCTTACAAAATTGCCGGTAAGCGAAAATTCTGCGGAGACTTCACCCGAGGCTATTATACCCCAAAAACATCCACCTGTGTCAAATGAAAGCGTCCTTGCATCCGTACCGGAGCCCGCTGCCGCAGAGATAGACCAAATTTCACCGCCAAGCCAGGTCCAGACGGTCAGCCCTCCGCCACCCTCACCTGTTCGTCCCGCGGTCAAAAAATTGGTTTCTTCCCGGATAAAAAAAGTTGTCACTCCAGAAATAAGCACAGCCGCTCCGCCACCAGATCCCTCGCTCATCGCCAGTAACACTGGCCCCGTTCAGGTGGAAGAACTTTCTCCACCTGTGTCCCAACAGGCAGTGGCGACAACTCCGCAAATGAAACCTGTTGACTCATCGACATCCGTCAGGCCGGGCAATACGCACGCCGATACCCAACAATTTCGAGACAAACACCTGGACAACATCGGCGCCAAAGTCATGGCAGTCTTGCAATATCCAGCCATGGCCAGACGCATGAACTGGCAAGGCCAAGCATCCATCGGATTTATTTTACACCCATCGGGCGAGGTGACCAACCTCGTGGTGGAAAAGAGTTCGGGGTTTCCAATATTGGATAAACAGGCGATTGCCGCCGTTCAAACCGCGGCACCGTTCATTGGTCCGGCGACTCAATTGACCATGACCTTACCCATACGCTTTCATTTGGATTGACTTGTAAAGGAGTCCTTGTATGCACGATTTTTTCCTGCCGGCTATGCCGCAGAAAGGAGGTGACTTGCTGCCGCTTTCTCAGCATTTATGAGCGAATGCGACATCAACACCAGTCGAAACCTTGCTCCCTCAAAAGGAGGTTATTGGTCATATTTCTTCAAATTCAAATGGAGGTAATTTATGGTTTGTTTGCACACCTTCCTTGTTCGAACAGGTTTTCCCTTGCTGTTCATCTCTCTCCCGACTGCGGCTGTTGCCGAATCGCTTATCCTCGACGAAATTACCGTCCGAGGTAAACAGCAACAACCGATTGAGGAAGAATTAACAATCCGGGAAGTTCGTGAAAGTTCCGCCCGTGACTTGGGAGAGGCCCTGCAGATTGTGCCGGGCCTGAACAGTATCCGAAAAGGGGCAATTGCCAACGACATCGTCCTGCGCGGTTTTCAAAAAGACAACCTGAACGTCTTTCTCGACGGGGTCAGGTTGTATGGCGGCTGTCCATCGCGCATGGATCCACCGTCATTTCATTTTGACTTTGCCGAAGTGGAGTCGGTGCAGATCATTAAAGGACCTTACGATCTGCGAAATCCCGGAAGTCTCGGCGGCATGATCAATGCCGTTTCTCCCATACCGAAAAACGGTGCCGGGCTTAACGCCAACATTACCTATGGAAGTTACAATTTTCTCGACACCTCGGCAACGGCGAGCTATGGGGCGGACTCTTACGATGGCTTGCTTGGATATTCTTACAAGTCTTCCGATGTACCCGAATCCGGTAACGGCAAACTTATAACGGACATTTACCCGATCACCAGTCCAAACCGCTATCGGCCGGAAACCATAGATTCAAAAGCCTATGAAACCAATACCTTCTGGGGAAAAACAGCTTATAAACTGGCAAAAGGGCGTAGCGAGATAGGCTATGCCTATCAGGATGCCGACCACGTTCTCTATCCCTATCTTCTCATGGATGCCGATTATGATCGCACCCACCGGGTTAACTGGACTACTACTTTAGAAGATCTCAGCCCGCTGGTTTCGAAAGTGCTTGTCCAGTTTTGGTACAATCAGGTCGATCATTTAATGGACGACACCTTGCGCATGAGCTCCACACCGAGCAAGGTGGTGAGTCGCGACTATATGATGCAAACCGACGCTCAAACCATGACGGCCGGCGGCAAGGGTAATGGCGAATTTCGCGTTGGCCCCGGTACACTGGCCGGCGGTGTCGATATGTATCGCCGAAACTGGGATGCCGTCAACGATGTAGCTGCCTACACGATGATGAAACCCTACTCGCCGCAGGCGATGATACCGGATGTAACGATCGACAATATCGGTGTTTTTACTGAGTATATCTGGCCGGTGGCGACCGCTTGGACGCTGCGGAGCGGGGTGCGCCTCGATCATACCGAGGCCGACGCCGATGCCCTGACCGCCGCACGTCTGACCACCTTATATCAACCCTATTATCGCGGTGTTGCCCTGGATGATTCCAGTGAATTCACCGAACCTTCGGCCAATATGCAACTGACTTGGCAGGCCATATCCTCGCTCGAGTTGTTTGGTGGAGTGGCTTCAGCCAGCCGCACTCCCGATCCTCAGGAACTCTATATCGGTCTTGATAGAATGGCTGGAACCAATTGGGTGGGTAACCCCAATCTTGAGCCGACCCGAAATAACGAGGCTGATCTTGGGGTAAAATGGAAAGGAGAAAGACTGTATGCAAGTGCCGCTGCCTTTTACAGCGACTTGTCTGATTATGTGTATCTCATCAATCTGCCTGCCCCCAGCAGCACGCGGGGACCGGCTAAATCCTATGCCAATATTGATGCGACCATTTGGGGTGCCGAATTCGGCAGTCAATTCGCCCTGCCCTATGACCTGTTCCTTCGTGGGGTGCTTTCCTACGTCCGCGGCGAAAACGATGATACGGGTGAACCTTTGTCGGAAATACCACCATTTTCGGGCAATATTTCTTTGCGCTACGACAACAGTCAGTATTTTGTCGAGACGATGCTGCGCTTTGCCGCTGAACAGGATCGGGTCGATACCAGCCTGAAGGAAGATGAAACCGCCGGCTGGGGGGTGTTGGATCTGAAAGCGGGTACGAACTGGCAAAAATGGTCACTGGTCGCCGGCATCAATAACCTCTTAGACAAACAGTACTACAGTCACCTTTCCTATCAGCGCGATCCTTTCGCCAGCGGCGTCAAGGTTCCAGAAACCGGCATGATGGTGTTCATGAACCTCAGTTATCACTTTTAATCCCATTCCTCGCACATTTCTTCCATCGGAGACCACGAGGACACGGTTTCAGGATGAAGCATCTCTGCAGCGAGGACACCACGATGGACAATACCGCTATCTTCGAAAAAAACGTGGAAAGCTGTGTTGTCCATCACCGCTCTTAGAGTTTCTATTGAGTTTGCTTGAAGATTCACCGACACTTTGTTAATCCTTTCAGAAAAACTGCAGAACGACCTTGTTTTGAAAAAATGAGTTGATAGAATAGCAGCTGATGTGTCCTCGTTTCTTTGCCAATGCATTCAGGATGTAGAGGCAAAGACATAAATGCATGGTTGCAAGCGGTTTCTGTCAATCTCATGGTAATGTTATTAGACGGAGCCAGCCCTGTTCTCCGGAAATTGGTCGTTCATGAAAAACATGTGATTTACCTTCTCCATTGATAGACTCAAAAGATTTTCTCAAACTCATTGGCAAATCCTGTCAAAGATTTCCTCAAGAGACCACCGTTGCCGGATTCAATTCCTTTCTGAGAGAGCATATTTTTGCAAGCCTCGGCCAGGTCTTTGTCGAAATGTATTATTACAGGGATAATGAGGGGGGTTTTGTTCGTGAAACATCCTCCGCCCTTTTCGATGATTCACTCCTCACCTGCGTTCCTCGCAACATTCCCGGCGCTGCTTCGCTGCTCGAAGATTTCCAAGATCACCGGCATTATCGGGTTTTCACTGCAAAAAGCGGTTTCCCGCCATTTCTTGCCGCCACCGGCAATGTATCCCATGCCCTGTTTCCAATCTTTACAGGCGAAAGTCTTGCCGCCATTTTGTATGTCGGCAGCGAGGCACTGCCAGAATTTCCCGAGGATTATCTTCTCGGCATGGCGACTCTGGCGGAGGTTATCGGCTCGCAAATGAAGAGCATGGCGATTATTCCCGGCCTGCAAAAATCAACAAGCATAGCCGGAAACTCGGAACAACTCCAACAGGCACTTTACGATATCAGTGAGCAGGCCCACCTGGCAACAAGTGAGGAGGAACTGTACAAGTCGTTACACAGTATTGTCGGTCGTCTGATCAATGCCCGAAACTTTTTCATTGCTTTACGGCAGGAACGGGGCGGTCAGCAATATATAAAATTCGTCTATTATTGTGACGAGTTCGATGCCCATATGCAGGGCATGGAATTCAAAAACGATCCGAAAGAAAGGCTCAGCATGTCCGGCTATCTGCTGCAAAGCGGCAAGCCGGTGCTTCTGGGACCGGACATCTTTGACGAGTTTTGCCGGGTGAATGGTATTCGACCTTTGGGAACTAAGGCCCATTCCCTGGTTGGTGTCCCCTTCTATCTCGAACACCTTGCCGGGGTTGTCCTGGTGCAGAGTTATGGTGATGAAATTTACAGCGATAAGGACAAGGACCTGTTGGTCTACGTTGCCAGACACATCGGAGATGCCCTGGACAGAAAGAAAGCGATCGATGACATGCGAGAGGCAAATCAGATTTTCTCCCTGTTTATGGCCTATTCGCCGATACATGTCTATATCAAGGAAGTAGCGGCGGGAGAAAGCCGGATTGTCCAGGTCAGTGAGGCATACAGCGCAGCGCTCGGCAAAACCAGTTCGGACTTGATCGGCAAAACCATGACGGAACTGTTTCCCGTCGAATTTGCGGCGAAAACCATTGCCGATGATTGGCAGGTTGTCAATGGCGGTGTGCCTTTGCAAACCGAGGAACATCTCGAAGGGAGAACCTACACAACGATTAAGTTCCCGATATTTCAGGGAGGAAAATCTTTACTGGCAGGCTATAGCATCGACATCACCGAGCGCCGGACCATGGAGGAAACCTTGCGAGAAAGCGAGCAGAAATACCGGATCATCTTTGAGAGATCCCCCCTCGCGGTAATCAGCTTCGACTGCCAAGGAACGATCGTCGATTTCAACGAAAAATTTGTGCACATGATGGGTTCAACCAGAGAAAAGCTTCTCGGCTTTAACACAGCCCGGCAAAGCTCCCCGAAAATGCGGGAAACCATTAACAAAGCACTGGCCGGCGAGCTTGTCTCCTTCGATGATTCCTATACCTCCATCACCGGGGGCAAAACCACCTACCTGCGCGGCCTGTTCTGTCCGGTTACGCCCGGCCATTCGCCGTCGGAAGTAATCGCCACCCTGGAGGATATCACCGAGCTGAAAAGACATGAAAAAGAACAGCAAAAAATAGAAAAACTTGAAGCTCTGGGTGTTCTGGCCGGCGGCATCGCCCATGATTTTAATAATATCCTGACTGGAATCATGGGAAACATCTCGTTTTTGCAGGTTCTTCTCGAAGATGAGCATAAGGCCGGCAAACCTCTTGCCGATGCCGAGAAGGCTGCAAGAAGGGCGGCCGAGCTGGCACAACAACTGCTCACTTTTGCCAGGGGCGGCGCACCGAACAAAAAGGTGGTTTCGCTGCAACGCCCGATTCGCGACGCCGTATCACTCATGCTTCGCGGCTCGAATGTCCGGCCAATTGTCAAGATAGCCGACTCTCTCCATGCAATACAGGCGGACGAAGGGCAAATCTGCCAAGTGCTCAACAATCTTATTATTAACGCTGCCCAGGCAATGCCCGGCGGCGGAACGCTGACCATTACCGCTGAAAATGCGGTGCTGCCGGAAGACAACAGTCTTGGCCTGGTTGCCGGGACATATATCAAACTGCGGCTCAGCGATGAAGGCTGCGGCATTTCTCAGGACAATCTGGCAAAAATATTCGACCCGTATTTTTCGACCAAAGCAACCGGAACCGGTCTCGGATTGGCCACAGCCTACTCGATCATTCTCCGACATAAGGGGCAAATCAGGGTGCATTCGGCAATCGGCGAGGGAACTACTTTCACCATCTACCTCCCATCTCATGGGGAATCCTCCGAAGAAACCGCGCCCGTTGTCCAAGACAGCACGAGAATTCATCATGGTGGGGCGGTACTGGTCATGGATGACGAACAGATGATCAGAGAAATTGCCACCGCCATGCTTGGCCATTTAGGGTATGAGGTTACCACCTGCAGCAGTGGCGAAGAAGCCATTGAACTCTACCGGGCGTCCATGCAATCAAAAACGCCCTACGTGGCAGTCATAATGGATTTGACTATTCCCGGCGGACTTGGCGGCAAGCAGGCCTCCGAACAAATCCTTGCCCTTGAACCCAATGCGCACCTCATTGTATCAAGCGGCTATTCAAACGACCCGATCATGGCCAACTATAAAAAATATGGTTTTCGCGGAGCAATTGCCAAACCCTACAGCATCGGTGAATTCGCCCAGGTTATGGCTGTCGTGCCGACGCACTTTACGAAATTATTGAAGGAACCAGCAAATGGGTAAAGCATGGTTTTCCACCAGGTACTCCCCTGGAGCAATAAAGATTTCCCTCTATTATCTTATATTTTCAACTCTGTGGATCCTTTTATCCGACCAGATTATCCTCTTTTTATTCGAGGATGTTCAGTCACTCTCCACTGCTCAATCCCTTAAGGGGTGGCTTTTTGTTGTTACAACCTCACTTGTCATCTTTCTTCTTCTCGAAAATGAATTCAAAAAATATCGGGGAACTGAAGATTCATTGCGAGCAAGCGAAGACTACCTGAGCAGCATCTTCCGTGCGGCACCTATCGGCATGGGCGTAGTTTGCAATCGGGTATTTCTCTCCGTCAATGACCGCCTCTGCAGCATGACCGGCTATTCGCGAGGAGAACTCCTTGGCAAGAACAGCCGGATGCTCTATGTCAGCGATGAAGATTTTGAATTTGTTGGCAGAGAGAAATACCAAGAAATTCGTATTTCAGGAACCGGCACGGTGGAAACGCGCTGGCGACATAAAAATGGCCATCTCATAGACGTGCTTTTGAGTTCAACCCCCATCAACAGAGAGAATCTTCTTGCCGGCGTGACATTTACCGCTCTTGATATTACCGAGCGTAACAGAGCCACGGCAGCCCTCAAGGAAAGTGAAAACAAATTTGCCTTGGCCTTTACCGCCAGTCCCGACTCCGTGAATATTAACCGCCTGGAAGACGGCCTGTATGTAGAGATTAATAAGGGCTTTACCGATCTGACCGGTTTTAGCCGCGAAGACGTTATTGGCAAAACCTCAAAGGAAATCAACATATGGCACGACCTCGGCGACCGTCAACACTTAGTCAACAGCCTGAAAACAAAAGGATACTGTGAAAACCTTGAGGCAAAATTTCGCAGAAAAGACGGCAGTATCTCCACCGGCTTGATGTCAGCAAGAATTATCCCGTTGCACAATGTGCCGCACATTATCTCCATAACCCGGGACATCGGTGAACTGAAACGAGTTGAGCAGGAAGTCCTTGCCCAGAAAAAACTCTTCGAAACCATGTTCAACGCTCTAACCGATGGGATCGTTATTACCGACACCCATCGGCGAATTTTGCTGGCCAATAAAGGAATGACGACCACCTTCGGCTACACCCCCGAGGAACTGATCGGCAAGACCACCGAGGTGCTGTATGACAGTACAAAGAATTACTTAAAAACCGGCAAAGCGGTCTTTAATGGCGAAGCGGCACACCCGACTGAGTTGTATACCACCTCGTACAAGGATAAATCCGGAAGAAGTTTCCCCGGCGAAACGTTCGGAACGAAGTTGTACGATAACAATAACCAATGGATCGGCAATCTTGGCGTGATGCGCGACATCACCAAACGCAAACAGGACGAGGAGGATCTCGAACGGCTGAAAGTCGCTATCGAACAAGCCGGAGAAGTCATTGTCATCACCGATACAAATGGCGTCATCCACTACACCAACCCGGCATTTGAGCGAGTGACCGGCTACTCCCTTGATGAAGCACATCTGCAAAATCCCCGTATCCTGAAAAGTGGCTTGCAGGATGAGCTCTTCTATAAAAACCTTTGGGAGACTATTTCGAGCGGCCGGACCTGGGCCGGCCGCTTGGTCAACAAACACAAGGATGGCTCACTGTTTACCGAGGAGGCAACAATTTCCCCGGTGTTCAATAATGAAGGACACATTATCAACTATGTCTCCATTAAAAGGGATATCACCACGCAACTGAAACTTGAAGCACAGTATCTCCAGGCCCAAAAAATGGAATCGGTTGGCCGGTTGACCGGGGGAGTGGCTCACGACTTCAATAACATTCTGGCAGTTATTCTCGGCTATACCGAAATGGCCATGAGACAGGTCGATCCTACTGAAAAGTTACACGCCGATCTTGAGAAAATCTTTAATGCCGCCAACCGCTCTGCCGATATCGTCCGCCAATTACTGGCCTTCTCCCGGAAGCAAAATATTGCCCCGAAGGTGCTCGATCTCAATGACACGGTTGCCGGAATGCTGAAGATACTGAGTCGATTGATAGGAGAAGACATAGATCTGTCCTGGAATCCCACAACTCATCCAACAACGGTAAAAATGGATCCCTCGCAGGTCGACCAGATACTCGCCAACCTCTGTGTCAATGCCCGAGACGCCATTGATGGCAACGGTAAAGTGACGATTGAAACCGCCAACACCGCACTGGACGAGGAATATTGCGCCAACCATCCTGGCTTTAAGCCCGGAAAATATGTGACACTTTCGGTGAGTGACAATGGTTGCGGCTTTGAAAAAGACATTGCCGATAAAATTTTCGAACCGTTTTTCACTACCAAGGGACTGCTGGGCACCGGACTCGGATTATCGACCGTGTACGGTATTGTTAAACAAAACAATGGCTTTATCAATGTTTACAGTGAACCGGGCGAAGGTACCACATTCAAGATTTATCTGCCAAGCCAAGAGAATGAAACCGTATGGAAAACTGAAGCTGAGCTTGTCAATCCTGAGGTCAGCCAAGGTGAAACAATTCTCCTTGTCGAAGATGACCTGATCGATTTTGGAAATGGCGGCAATCATGCTGGAACGGTTGAATTATAAGGTGTTGACGGCAAATACTCCCAAAGAGGCCCTGCAACAGGCCAAGGAGCATGCCGGAGAGATACATCTTCTTATAACTGATGTAATTATGCCGGAAATGAACGGAAAAGAGCTATCTGCTCAACTCCTTGCCATCTCTCCCCAACTGAAGGTGATGTACATATCCGGCTATACCGCCAATGTCATTGCCCATCACGGCATTCTCGACGAAGGGATCCACTTCCTCCAGAAACCCTTCTCAAGACGAGAATTAGCCACGAAGATCAGAGAGGTGCTGGAGCAAGATAGACCCTGAAGGACTGTTTCTCAAAAGATATCGTCGGTTGTTGGCATTTGACATTTTCCAGGTCTTGCCTCTACAATATTTTGTAGGCAAATTTGTAACAAAGATCTTTTGAGAGAAGTTTCAGTCCCCAAGAGTCCCCTACCGACAATGACCAGAGCGTATAAACTACTGACAGTGCTGTTTCTCCTCTGCGTCGTCTTTGCCGCCGGCGATTATTTCATTCGGTTTCAGGTAGTCCTGCCGGGATTTATCGAGCTCGAACGACAGGAAGCATTAAAGGATATAGCCCGGTGTACCTCGTCGATTGAGCGTGAGTCCCAGCATGTTGAAAAGCTGGTTACCGACTGGGCACTGTGGGATGACCTGTATCAGTATGTGGTTGACGGCAACGAGCCTTTCGTCACCTCCAACTTTCAATGGGACACCTTGTTGAAAACAGGAATTCACCTGATGTATGTCATCGATAGCGAGGGCAAGATCGTTTACAACGGCACCATCCTGCCCTCAACCGGTGAAATGATTTCCCTCCGGCAACTGCCTGAGGAGCGTTTTCCAAGAGAACACCCTCTCCTCAAGATCCCCGACGAGACCCTCAGTTTCTCCGGGATCTTCCTCTCCGACAAAGGCCCCCTGTTCCTGGCATCGCACAAGATTCTCCCGAGCACGGGCGAAGGACCGAGTCGTGGCATTATCCTGCTCGGCCGGTTTTTTGATGATCAGATCGTCAATGACCTCCACCGGCAAACCCAGGTCGAGTTCACTCTCCGCGACGCTCTTCTCACGCCCTTTTCAGAAAGCGAGAACCAACTGGTCAAAGAATTAATCGCCGGCCAGCAAGTGGTGGAAATCGTCGATGACCATACCCTGCGAACCTTCGGCCTGATCACCGATCTACAACAACAACCGGCTCTTCTCGTCACCGCCACACTCCCCCGCCATATCATGGTGCATGGTCGGAACACCGCGCGGATTTCTTCCATAGCCGTGCTCATCGCCGTGGGACTGATCATCTTTGCAGCCATTTCCCTGACTCTGCTGCTTATCCTGAAATCGAGGCGGCGGCAGGAAGAGGTAGAAGCCCTGGTGGAACTGCGCACCGATCAGTTAAGAATTTCGGAAGAACGCCTGCACGCACTTTCCGATGCCGCGTTTGAGGCTATTTTCCTGATCGAAGCCGGCGTCTGCCTGGAACAGAACAAGGCCGCCGCGACAATGTTCGGGTACAGCGATGCAGAGGCAGTCGGTTGCCACACAAGCATGTGGATAGCTCCGGAAGACCGCGAATTGGTCAATCACAAAACCCTAGAAAAAGAAGAAAAACCATACGAAATCAAAGCACTGCGAAAAAACGGCAAGGTTTTTCCGGCCGAGGTGCAGACGCGGGAGGCGGTATATCATGGGCGTACGATCAGGGTGAGTGCCATCCGCGATCTCACCTTGCAAAAACAGGCGGAGAAAGAGCGCCAGCTTATGGAAGAAAAGCTACGCCGTGCCCAGAAGATGGAGTCGATAGGCCTGTTGGCCGGCGGAGTGGCCCATGACCTGAACAACATCCTGTCGGGCATCGTCACCTATCCCGAACTGATTCTCATGAGCCTGCCGGAAAACAGCCCTTTGCAACAACCACTCAAGGCAATCCGTGAATCAGGTAAAAGCGCCGCAGCGGTCGTTGAGGATCTCCTGACCCTCGCCCGGGGGGTATCCAGCAACCGGGTGAACAGTAATATCAACGACATCCTTGCCGAATACATTCAGTCACCGGAGTTTCGCAATCTTCAATCCCTGCACGAACATGTGGTTTTCCGTGCAGAACAGGATCCGCACCTCCTGAACATCAAATGTTCATCGATCCATATTAAAAAATGCATCATGAACCTCATGACCAACGCCGCCGAGGCAATAGTGGAAAATGGCGAGGTCGTCGTCTCCACCAGAAATCAGTATTGCGAGGCACCACTTCCCGGCCATCCGGAGATGCATCGCGGCGAATATGCCGTACTGGCCGTTGCCGACAACGGCACCGGCATTCCCGAGGAGAGCCTGGAGCGGATATTTGAACCCTTTTTCTCAAGAAAGGTGGTTGGCCGCAGCGGCACCGGACTGGGGCTTGCAGTTATTTGGAATACCGTGCAGGATCATCAGGGTGGTATCACCGTCAAAAGTGGCAAAGGCGGAACAACCTTTGAGCTTTATTTTCCCGCAACAAGGGAGGGTTTGCCCAGTCTTCCCGCCTCCATCGACGTAGAACAATACCAGGGCAAAGGAGAAACCATTCTGGTCGTCGATGACGATGTCGGCCTTTTCATCCCCCCGCGTGGAGTGCTCTCGACAAAATCCTTCTTCATCTTATAGTTTGTCATTAACTTACTCTGCCCGACAAATATCTACCCTTCCAGATCCTTAGCCAAAGGATGGCGGAACAGACGATTGAAAAACCCAACCACAACCAATCAACACGGGAGAATCCAATGACCATATCACTCTTTGATGCAGTACATATCGGCGATCTGAAGTTGCAAAACCGTATAGCCATGGCCCCGATGACCCGTGGGCGGGCAGGTGAGACCCGGGTACCCAACGACATTATGGCCGAATACTATTTCCAGCGAGCTTCAGCCGGTCTGTTGATCACCGAGGCAACGGTCATCAGCGAGCAGGGCATCGGCTGGATCGGTTCGCCTGGCATCTACACAGCGGAAATGGTCGCCGGCTGGCGCAAGGTAACGGACCGATTGAAACCGACGGGCACACCCATCTTCCTGCAGCTCTGGCATTGCGGCCGGGCTTCGCACAGCGATTTCCATGGTGGCCAGCTCCCCGTTTCGGCCTCGGCGGTGAAGATCGAGGGTGACGGCATCCATACCCCGATGGGTAAAAAAGAGTATGAGGCACCTCGGCCGATGACCGTAGCAGAGATAAAAGCGACGGTGGACGATTATCGCCAGGCGGCAATTCATGCCAGGGAGGCGGGCTTTTCAGGGATTGAAGTGCACAGTGCCAACGGCTATCTACTCAACCAATTTTTAGATTCCAAGACCAATCTTCGCACCGATGCCTACGGCGGCAGCCTTCAGAACAAATATCGCTTTCTCGGGGAGGTGCTGGCGGCGGTGCTTGAGGTCTGGCCCTCGCAGCGGGTGGGAGTGCGCCTTTCTCCAAACGGCGTATTCAATGACATGGGTCACCCGGATTACCGTGAGACCTATCTCTACACCATCAAGGAGCTCGACAAATTAAAACTTGGCTATGTCCACATCATGGACGGACTGGCCTTTGGTTTTCATCAACAAGGGGAACCGATGACCCTGGCGGAATTTCGAAGTCATTACCAGGGGATTCTTATCGGCAACTGCGGTTACAGCAAAGAAGACGCCGAGAAACGATTGGCCGATGGGGTGGTTGACATTGCCGCCCTGGGTCGACCCTTCATAACCAACCCCGATCTGGTGACAAGACTGCACAACGGCCAGCCACTGGCACCGAGCAGTGATATGAGCAAATGGTATACCCCCGGGCCGGAGGGATATATTGATTATCCGCCGTATAACGGGTGACAGCCGACCAATTGAGTATCCTTGCACCTGCGGGATGGCGGAAATCACCACGTCTCATGGGAAGGTTTCATCATGACCATGTAACTATAGACGGGTCTCGACATGAATGAAAAACACAAACAAACCGTCCTGGGCGGTCTGGCGGTCAATCTGGTCGACTGCTCACGGCCAGTATGCTTCAGATGGCGCGGCCGAAGTCGGCTGCAAGTGGCCGGTATCCCTTCCGGGAGAAGGAGGCACAATCCCTGCCAGACAATATCCGCACATTTCCAACCTTTAAGATCCCTTGACTGAGCCGACAAAACTCGGTAGGATAACCCGTCAACTGAAGAGGTATGGCGATGGCGTGCTTCCTCATTAGCTTACTTTTTCGACTCATTCAGCCGGCTATGATTATGCCCCAAAGCAACGTGCAAATTTCTTCTGTCCTCACACGGCACAAGCCCAAAGCCATTGGCCTGAGAAACGTTACCGGACCCTCAGCAGCAGTATCTCCCCGGCAGTGATCAATCCCAGCGAAGACTTGAATATCCCGATAGGTGACCGACCTCGCCATCCCATTTTCCCACCAGCCGGCCCAAGTGGCCGAAGACCGGAAAAAGCTCCGCCAAGGCAACCGGACGATATCAGCATCGAACCTCCGGACTCGACACCCCGGAGGGAAACCGATGACGCGCCGTCCCGCCAATCCTTACGCCGCCGCACCGCAGCCGGCAAACCGCGCAGATGGTGGCTGTATCTGCTGATATTTGCCGCTATCGTCCTCGCTGCCTGTGGTGGTGCCGGCTACTATGAAGCGCAAACCTCCACCCTGCAGGCTCGGTATCTCAGTGCCTTTGCAGCAAAACTGAACTTTCATGTGGCAAAAGGCGCCAGTGACTCCATCGTCTTTCCGAAAAAAGGCCCCTATGACCTTCGTCTCGGCTATGTCCAGTTGCCGACTATGCTCAAGAAACTCCAGCAGAAAGGTTTGGAAATCGCAAGCCAAAGCCGTTTCAGCAACGATCTGCACCGCTATGCCCAATACGGTTTCAATATCCCCTACAACGAAAAAAGCCAGGCCGGCTTGCACATTCTCGATGCAACCCAGCAGTCGATGTACCAAATGATCAATCCGAAACGGATTTACGCCGATTTTGCCGCCATTCCGTTGCCGGTGGTCCAGGCCCTCTTGTTTATTGAAAACCGCAATCTGCTGTCCACTGACTTCCCCAAGGTCAACCCGGCAGTCGATTGGGGCCGTTTCTCCAAGGCGATCATGGTGAAAACCGGCGAGCTGGTCAATATTACGCTGCCATCCATGGGCGGCAGTACCCTTGCCACCCAGACCGAAAAATTTCGCCATTCCGATAACGGCATCACCTCGTCCATCACCGATAAATTCTATCAAATGGCCTCGGCCAGTGTCCGGGCTTACCGAAATGGCGAAGATACTTCGGCCTTTCGCAAACAACTGGTCCTCGATTATGTCAATTCCGTCCCCCTTTCCGCCGCCCCGGGTGCCGGTGAAGTAAATGGCCTGGGCGATGGACTGTTTGTCTGGTACGGCACCGATTTTGGCGAATTGAACCGGCTGCTGCAGCAGAAAGAAACAATCGGCCAGGAACTGGAGCAGCAGGCCAGGGTCCTGAAGCAGGTTATCAGCTTGATGATCGCCCATCGCCGCCCGTCTTATTACCTGGTCAAGGGACGTAGCGAACTGGCGGTGCTCAGCAACAGCTACGCGAGACTCCTGGCCCAGGGTGGCTATGTTTCCTCGGCTCTCAGTGAAGCCGTACAAACCCAGCCGCTTGTTTTTCGCAATTTTTCCGAGAACTCGGCGGCGCAGCAGATTAATACCAACAAAGGAATAAATGTCGTCCGCAATCGCCTCGGCACCCTCTTCGACACTTCCCTGTACGACCTCGACCGTATGGATATGACGGTGGTTGCCACCTTGAATGCCAAACTGCAGGAAGAGGTCAGCTGGTATCTGCAGAGCCTGCAGAGCAAAACCGGTGCCGAGGCAATGGACCTCGTCGGCAAATATCTGCTGGCACCCGATCAGGCCGAAGCCCTCAGCTATAGCTTCACCCTGTTCGAAAGCACCCCGACCGGCAATGTCGTGCGAGTGCAGACCGATACCACGGAAACACCCTTTGATATCAACGAGGGGAGCAAACTGGAACTGGGATCGACGGCCAAACTGCGAACCCTGACCACCTATCTGGAAATAATCGCCGAGTTGTACGGGGAGGTACATAACCTTCCTCCAAACGACATCGAAGAATTTAACCGGCAGCGTCCGGATATCCTCAGCACCTGGGTGTGCAACCAGCTTCTTGAAGATCCGCTCCTTCCCTTGAGAACATTGCTCAAAGCAGCCATGGAACGGCCGTACTCGGCCAACCCGGAGGAACGGTTTTTTACCGGCGGCGGCCTGCATGTCTTCGGCAACTTCCGCAGGGAGGACGACAACCGCATAGTGACGGTGACCGAGGCGCTGCAAAATTCCATCAACCTGCCATTTGTCCGGATTATGCAGGATATTGTCAACGCTACCCGCTCCAGCCAATGGGAAAACAACAAGCAGGTCCTCGTCGACGACAAGGATCCCCGGCGAAAGGATGTTCTCGACAAATTCATCGATCGCGAAAGTCGGGTTTTCCTGACCCGGTTCTGGAACAAATACCAGAATCAAAAAACCGAGGAACGGCTGGAGACTCTCTTGGCCGGGATGAATCCCAACCCCCTGCGGCTTACCATCATCCATCGCTATCTCTACCCGAAAGCCGACGTGGCGACGTTTATCCGCTTTATCCGTCAAGAACTGCCGAGCGCCGAGATACCAAACGAACGCTTGTCGATAATGTACGACAAGTACAAACCGGGCTCGTATAATCTGCAGGATCTCGGTTACCTGGCCGCCATGCATCCGCTCGAACTCTGGCTTCTTGACTACCTGCAGCAACCGGGAGAAAAGTCCCAGAAAGACGCCATGGAAAAAAGTGGCGAAGTCCGTCGCCAGGTCTACGGCTGGCTGATGCGCACCAAAGCCAAAAACGCCAGGGATTCCCGGGTGAGGACGGTGCTGGAAATCGACGCCTTTTCCGATATTCACAGGCGGTGGGTGAATCTGGGCTATCCCTTTGGACAACTGGTACCATCCCTGGCCACCGCCCTGGGAAGCTCGGGTGACCGCCCGGCGGCCCTGGCCGAACTGGTCGGCATTATCGTCAACGGCGGCAAGAGATTGCCATCGCACCGTTTCAGCAAGATCGAGTTTGCCAAGGACACCCCCTACGAATCGACCGTTGAACCACCGCCGCCGAACCCGGTTCAGGTCCTGCACCCGGAGGTCGCCCGGGTCGTCAAGGAAACCATGGGCAAAGTCGTCAGCGAAGGCACCGCCAAACGGTTATTGAACAGCTTTCAGCAGACCGACGGCAGCCCCTTGCCGATCGGCGGCAAAACCGGTACCGGCGACAACCGGATCTTCGTCTCTTCTACCGCCGGAATGAAAACCTCCTCCAAGGCCCTGAACCGAACTGCCACCTTTGCTTTTTATCTCGGCGACAGACATTTCGGGGTGCTTACCGCCTTCGTCAGCGGCAAATCGGCGAACGCCTTCAGCTTTACCTCAGCCTTGCCACTCCAGGTATTAAAAGGCATGGTCCCGGTCGTCCTCCCCTATATCAACGAGGCCAACCGGCAGGGAAAATGAGAGAGGTGACAGGTTCCGAAATGACCTTGCTTTTGTCCGGCCGAAAACGTTAGAATTTACTGGAACACCGTTGCCATTCCATGATAAATCACAGACGGTTGTCGTCGGCTGACTCTTGTCGCCCGGAATTCTATTGGCGGATGGAAGAGATGAAAGAAACCAGCACACCAATCACCGCCGAGGGCAAAGTGCTCGAAACCCGTATCAAAGCGCAGGCGGTTCGCATCGAACAACTGGAAAAAGAACTTGCGCTGACCAAGGCACAGCTCTCGGCAACCGCTCCGGCAATAGCGCCTGGTAAAGGCGATAAAACCATTGCCCGCGACCAAGGTGTCACACCTCCTGGCGCCAAAGTGGAAAGGTCCGAGGAAGCCCTGCGCCGCTCCCAGGAAATGCTCCAATCGGTCATCGACAACATCCCCCAGCTCATTTTCTGGAAAGATCGTAATTCGGTGTACCTCGGTTGCAACAAGCTTTTTGCAGCCGCAGCGGGCCTTGCCCATCCGGAACAGATCGTCGGAAAAGTCGACAGAGAGCTGCCATGGACACCGGAAGAAACTGAATTTTATACCATGTGTGATCGGCGGGTCATGGAAAACGACAAAGCCGAATTGCATATCGCCGAGACCCTGGTTCGCGCCGATGGCAAAAAAACCTGGATCGATACCTGCAAAATCCCCCTGCACGATGAACATGGCCGGGTCTGCGGAATTACTGGGACAATTGAGGATATAACCGATCGCAAGCAGGCGGTGGAGGAACTCCTGCAACACCGCAACCACCTTGAAGATCTGGTCAAGGCACGCACTGCCGAGTTGGCCGAGGCCAAAGAAAGGGCGGAAAATGCGGTCAGGAGATCGGAGCGGCAGCACGATTTTCTCCATACCCTCATGGAAACCATCCCGGCCCCCCTCTTTTACAAGGATATCCAAGGCCGGTACATCGGTTGTAATGCCGCTTTCTCTACATACCTGGGAAAACCGAAAAGCGCCATCATCGGCAAAACGGTCTTTGAGATGGCCCCTGCCGATATCGCTGCCGCCTACCACCAAAAGGATCTCGAACTTTTACAAAATCCGGGTACCCAACACTACACCTGGAAAGTACTGCACGCCGACGGCGACCTCCGCGATGTCATTTTCGACAAAGCGACAATCCATGACCACGATCGTAAAACCGTCGGCCTGATCGGCATCATTACCGATATCACCGATCTCGTTCGCGCCACGAGGGAGGCAGAGATAGCCAGTCAGGCGAAAAGCGAATTCCTCGCCAATATGAGCCACGAACTCCGCACTCCGCTCACCGGGGTGGTCGGTATGTCCGATCTTCTTCTTGGCACCCGCCTGGATGGTGAACAGCGTCGCTACGCCGAAACCGTCGTAACCTGCGCCGAAAAGCTGCTTACGGTCATTAATGACATTCTTGATTTCTCAAAAATCGAGGCCGGCAAGCTGGACTTTGCCGAGGTTCTATTCGATCTCAAACTGCTCATGGAAGATTTGCGGAAAATCATCGATTTTCAGATCGAGCGAAAGGATCTCCTGCTGCTCCTAAGCATCGAACCATCGGTCCCGACCCAGCTTCGCGGCGATCCGTCCCGTTTGCACCAGGTTCTTCTCAATCTGGCCACCAATGCAGTGAAATTTACCGAATCCGGACAGGTCGCAATCAAAGTTAGCCTGAAGGCGGAAACGGAGACCTCGGCAAAACTCCATTTTCGGGTGAGCGATACCGGCATAGGCATTCCGCCTGAGCAATTTCATCTCCTTTTTCAATCTTTCACCCAGCTGGACAGTTCGGCCTCTCGAAAATTCGGCGGCACCGGCCTTGGCCTGGCGATCAGTAAAAAACTGGTGACCATGATGGGGGGAGAGATCGGCGTCGAGACCAACCAGAACGGCGGCACCACTTTCTGGTTTGATGCCGTTTTTGAAAAACAAGGAACATCGGCCGCCATACCGAAAAGCTCTACATCCTTCAGCCGGCAGCCGACAAAAGGCATAAACGAGCGGGAGGTCCGCATCCTGCTTGCCGAAGACAACTCCATCAACCAAACCCTCGCCCTTCATGTCCTGAAAAATTTAGGTTGCGACGTCGTGGCGGTCGAGAGCGGTAGCCAGGCCGTACACGCCTGGAGCCACCAACCTTTCGATCTCATCCTCATGGATATTCAGATGCCCGAGATGGACGGTCTTGAAGCGACGCAAATCATTCGGGAGAAAGAGGCGCTGCTGCAAAACGACAGAGATGCTGCCGGTGCCCCGAACTCGACCGATCCTCGAACGCAACAACACATTCCGATCATTGCCCTGACGGCCCATGCCATGGCCGGTGACCAAGGCAAATGCCTCGCCGCCGGGATGGATGACTACCTTACCAAACCGATCATTCCGGAAATTTTGTCCGCGAAAATCAACAAGTGGCTGGGTGATAAAAAATAATGATTCATCTTACCAGCATCCAGAAACAACACGGCAGCCGGATTCTCCTCCAGAACGCCAGTCTGCAGATCCTTCCCGCCACCCATACCGGCCTGGTTGGGCCGAATGGCGCCGGTAAAACCACCATCTTCCGCCTGATAACCGGCGAGGAAGAACCGGACAAGGGTGAGATCTCCTGCGCCAAGAAAACCGTTATCGGCTATTTTTCCCAGGATGTCGGAGATATGGCCGGACGCACGGTCCTTGCCGAGGTCATGTCGGCAGCCGGCGATATCGTTGACCTGGGTGTAAAAATACGGGCAATGGAAGCAGCCATGTCCGAACCCATGACCGATGACGAAATGGCTAATCTACTTGAACGCTACGGCGAGGCGGTGGAGATCTTTGAGCAGCGTGGCGGCTACGATCTCGAACCGCGGGCCCAAGCGGTTCTCACCGGGCTCGGTATCTCGCCTGCCGATTTTCAGGCACCGGTCGAAAAATTCAGCGGCGGCTGGAAGATGCGCATTGCCCTGGCGAAAATTCTGACCATCAACCCGGACGTTCTGCTCCTCGACGAACCGACCAACCACCTGGATATCGAATCGATTCTTTGGCTTGAGGAATGGCTGCAATCTGAATTCAAGGGCGCCCTGCTGATGACCTGCCATGACCGGGAGTTCATGAACAGAATCGTCAGCCGCATTGTCGAGGTAGCCAACGGCACGACCACCACTTACAGCGGCAACTTCGATTTCTATCTGCAGGAACGGGAGATCAGGCGGCAACAGCTGCTGGCCAGCTACCGCCGCCAGCAGGAGATGCTTGCCAAGGAAGAGGAGTTCATCGCCCGCTTTGCCGCCCGGGCCTCGCACGCCTCGCAGGTACAGTCGCGGGTCAAGAAGATCGACAAAATCGAACGGATCGTCCTGCCGCCGGAGCAACGCGTTATGAAGTTCGATTTCCCGGTGCCGCCACGGAGCGGCGACGATGTCCTGCACCTGAAAAACCTCGGCAAAAGCTGGACCGGCCATGACGGTCGAATCATCCCGGTGTTCAGCGGCCTCAACGGCACAGTCCGGCGCCTGGAAAAAATTGCCGTGGTCGGGGTCAACGGAGCCGGCAAATCGACCCTCTTGAAGGTCATCACCGGCAATACCGAGCCAAGTGAAGGCGAGGTACTGATTGGTGCAGGGGTGTCCATCGGCTATTTCAGCCAGCATGCCATGGACCTCTTAAGCCCAGAGCAGACGGTCTTTCAAGCGGTGCAGGAGGCCCTGCCTCTGGAAAATATCGGGGTCATCCGCAATCTCTGCGGCGCTTTTCTCTTCCAGGGCGACGATGTTGACAAACGTATCGCCAACCTGTCCGGCGGCGAAAAGAGCCGGGTCATTCTCGCCAGGCTGCTCGGCCGTCCTCTCAATTTCCTGGTCCTCGACGAACCGACCAACCACCTCGACATCCAGTCACGGGAGGTACTCCTCGCCGCCCTGCAAAAATTCGAGGGGACGGTCATTCTCGTCAGCCACGACCGCCATTTCCTCCGCTCCCTGGTTACCCGGGTCCTGGAGATCGATCATGGCGAAATGCGGATCCACGATGGCGATTACCAGTCTTACCGGCGCTACGTCAAGGAACGGCTGGGATAGAGCGAAGGGTTCGTTTTTCGTACCCTTTTAAAATTCCCGCCTATGGCATGGTGTGTTAAAAATTGAATTGTTTTATTCTTTTTAGTCATGAGGTTGTTTTATTGTTGGGAATTATTATCGTTGTTATAATATTGGTACTATTGTCCCTTAAAAACCTTGAGGATGTTTTGCATAAAAAACCAGATCCGACATGACAAACGCTATAATCGCAACTAATCTTCGCAAAAACTATCGCTGCTTATACAGCTGCTGCATGCTGTATCACTAGCCACCCCTTCCCGCAAAACATTAATTTTTCAGGGCACTTGTATTTTTTGTGCTCAAAAATATCTTGCAACATAGCCTTTTTCCCTATCAACCTTTTCTGTCAAAGCCATGGTGCGGCAGGGAAAGGCTATAGTGGCACATGGAGGGAAGCATCATGTTCGAACAGGTAAATACAACAAGCACGGAACCGGAACGATCAGCGGCAAAAGAAGGGAACTTTTATAATCCCCGCGAAAACACACTTGGCCCAGGCATGAACCCCCGCATCCAGCGACTTCGCAAATTAACCGTCGAAACAGATCCAACAATATCCATTGAAAGGGCATTGCACGAGACGGCCTATTACAAGGAAAACCTCGGCAAATACTCTATTCCAGTACTGCGTGCGATGACCTTTTTGGATCATTGCCAAAAGAAGACGCTGTACCTGGGAGCAGATGAACTTATTGTCGGCGAGCGTGGCCCAAAACCGAAGGCAATACCTACCTTCCCGGAGTTGACTTGTCACAGTGTCGAGGACTTTCATGTACTCAATTCCCGCGATATGCAGCGTTACATCACAACTCAGGAAGACATCGACACCTACGCACGTGAAGTGATTCCCTACTGGCAGGGTCGAACCCAGCGTGAGCGCATCTTTTCTCATGTCCCTGATGAGTGGAAAGCAGCCTACGAGGCAGGGCTGTTCACCGAATTTATGGAACAGCGGGCACCCGGACATACCGCGCTGGACGGGAAGATATACCAGAAGGGAATGCTCGATTTCAAACGTGAAATCGAAGAACATATTGCAAATCTCGATTTTCGCAATGATCCCGAAGCAACCGACAAAGCTGAACAATGGAAAGCGATGGCGATTTCCTGCGATGCGGTAATTGTCTTTGCCGAACGGCACGCTGACCTCGCCGAGGAGATGGCAAAAACAGAGCCCGAACCCCATCGGGTAGCAGAACTGAGAAAAATAGCAGCGGTTTGCCGTCGGGTTCCCGCTCATAAGCCTGAGACATTCTGGGAAGCGATTCAGATGTACTGGTTTGTCCACCTGGGTACCATTACCGAACTCAATGGATGGGATGCCATGAATCCCGGACACTTTGATCAGCACCTCAGTCCCTTTTATGAAAAAGAACTGGCCCAGAAAACCCTCACCAGGAATGAAGCAAAAGAGCTGCTCTGCTGCTTCTGGGTTAAGGTGAATAACCATCCTGCGCCCCCCAAAGTTGGGATTACGGCACGAGAGAGTGGTACGTATAACGATTTTACCAACATCAATATCGGTGGGGTGAAACGTGATGGTTCGGACGGCGCAAGCGAAGTTTCCTACATCATGCTGGACGTAATTGAAGAACTGCACATCCTGCAGCCGGGCACCTCAGTTCACATCAGCACCAATACACCGGATAAATTCCTGCATGCAGCGCTCAAGGTTATTCGCCAGGGCCATGGGTATCCTTCCATCTTCAACCCGGACACCTACATCTTGGAGATGGTTCGCCAGGGTAAGACTCTTGCAGATGCCCGTGACGGTGGCTGCAGCGGGTGTATTGAAGTAGGTGCTTTCGGCAAGGAGGCGTATCTGCTGACCGGTTACCTGAATGTCCCGAAGATACTCGAAGTGACCCTCAACAACGGTATCGATCCGGTTACAGGCAGAAAAGTCGGTATCGAAACTGGCGACCCTCGTGATTTCCGGACATTCGATGAACTTTATAAAGCATTTATTGCCCAGGTCCATTTCGTCGTCGATCAAAAGATCCGGGTGAGCAACTATATCGACAGGATGTTTGCCAAGTATGCTCCTGCTCCGTTCCTCTCGGTGGTAATCGATGACTGCATGAGCAAGGGCCGCGATTACTATGATGGCGGCCCCCGCTATAACACCAATTATATCCAGTGCTCCGGTTTGGCAACCGTAACCGACAGCCTGGTAGCCATTAAAAAACACGTATCTCGAAGAGGGTCGATTCAGCATGGATGCATTGCTTCACGCTGTGGGTCAGAATTTCGAGGGTGAAGAGTCATGCGCCAGACAATCATCAACAGGACCCCGTTTTTTGGTAATGACGATGATTGCGCCGATGAATATTGCCGTTCGAGTTTACGATGATCTGCTGGCAACGATCGATGGGAATCCAAACATAAAAGAGGGCGGCAAGTATCATCTCAACATGCTTTCGACAACTTGCCACATCTATTTTGGCAAGGTTCTCGGCGCTACCCCGAACGGCCGTCTTGCCGGCAAATCAATTTCTGACGGCACCTCTCCGTCCCATGGCTGCGATGTCAACGGTCCCTCGACGGTGATCCGATCGCTGGGCAAGCTCGACCAGGTGAAATCCGGCGGCACCCTGTTGAACCTGCGTTTTTTGCCCAGTCTCTTGAAACGGGACAAAGATATACGAAAAACTCGGCCAGCTTGTCCGCTCCTATTTTACCCTCGGCGGTCACCATATCCAGTTTAATATTGTCGACACCGCAACCCTTCTGGCGGCTCGGCAGTGCCCGGAAGACTACAAGGATCTGCTGGTGCGCATGGCCGGATACAGCGATTATTTCAACGATATGAACGCCGACTTGCAACAGGAGGTCATTGAGCGTACTGAAAATGATGCCTTCTGAAATGGTATCTGCATGAACATTGCGGGGGGATATTTCATTATCCCCCCGCGTTTGTAAAAAATGATTTTTACTTGTCGTATTCTCAAATGAACTCATCGTTGCAAAAAGGTACATGATTTATGCTGTCAGGTCTGATTTTTGATGTTAAAAAATATTCGATCAACGATGGCCCTGGCATTAGGGTCACAATCTTCTTCAAAGGCTGTCCCCTCCGCTGTGCATGGTGCCATAATCCAGAGAGTATTTCTTCACGAGTCCAAAAAATGTATACTGCTGACAAATGCATAAGCTGTAACGCATGCATTGAAATCTGTCCTGAAAGTGCCTGTAAACTCACTCCAGACGGTGTTGTTACCGATCTTGAGCGCTGCACAAGTTGCGGTAAATGTGCGATTGTCTGCCCGACTAAAGCAACCGAGATGTCGGGCAGAATAGCCACTGTGGATGAGATGATGGAGATCGTTGAAAAAGAGCGTGTATTTTTTGAGCAGTCTGGCGGCGGTGTAACCATTTCTGGGGGTGAGCCGTTGTTGCAATCAGACTTTCTCATCGCTCTACTGGATGAACTTGGCTTGCGATCTATCCACCGGGCAGTGGATACCACCCGGATTTGCAAAAAGTGAGATGCTGCTCAATGTGGCAAAACGAACCGAATTGTTCCTCTACGACCTGAAAATGATGGACTCCCAACGACATAAAAAATGGACCGGAGTGGAAAACGAGCAGATTCTCAAAAATCTTACACTCCTCGCCGAAACAGGTGCTTGCATTAATATCCGCATTCCCCTAGTCAAAGGTGTCAACGATGATAACGAAAACATAGGGCAGACAGCGGCATTCGTGGCAAGCCTTCCTGGTGGGAAAAAGACAGTTAATATCTTGCCATATCATAGCATTGCCGCAAGCAAATATCGCAAGTTGGGCGAGAAATACGATTCATCGGATATGGCTGAACCGAGTGCGGAAGAACAGGCCGGCGTCATCGCACAATTCGCTGCTTTTGGCCTGGAAGCAGTGGTGGGTGGATAAAGTTCACCTCCCGGCTGATTAAGTTTGAGGAGCTTCATACAAGTAGCGAGGATCAGACATACCCGCCACCAACTTTCACAGGAACCGACAAGTCCAGACTCCTGAGAAACTCTGTTCGTTCTATTATATATTCCTGCGATGGCGTCGCCACGTGACTCAGTTGATACCCCCAACCCAGGTGAGCATAGGTTGCTACACCTAAGCGATGATAGGGAAGTATTTCTATCTCTCTTAGTTTTTTAAGCCTTGAAGCAATGGCAATGGATGCGATGAGGGTATGGTCGGCATCATTTACTCCCGGGACAAGAGGGATGCGAAGGTGTAGCCCAAATGATAGACCTGACGCGTCGAGTTTTTTGAGATTGTCTAAGATGATATCATTTTCAACCCCGACAAGCCGCTTATGCTCTTTTCTGTCCGGATGTTTGATATCGACGTAAAGGGTGTTTACAAAAGGCAGAATTTTTTCAACGTGCCTCCATGGAGAGTAAAGGCTTGTTTCTACCGCAGTATCAATTCCTCTCTGCCGACTCCCCCGTAATATTCCGGCGGTAAACTCCGGCTGAAGGAGACATTCGCCGCCGCTGATTGTAACACCGCCTCCGGAATGGAAAAAGAAGATCTCGTCCTTACCGATTTCTGCAACCACCTGATCTACCGTCATAAAACGGCCATAGACCTTGTAAGCCTCCTCGGGACATGCGGCAACACAGGAAAAACTGTTGTTACATCGAGATTGATCTATCTTAATTTTTTTTCCGCAAAGAGTGATAGCCTTGCCAGGGCAATGGGCAATACAAGTGGAGCAGCCGACACAGCGATCGGCAATATATCCTTTTTCAAGGGCTATGCTCTGGGATTCGGGCGTAGAACACCACATGCAGGAAAGAGGGCACCCTTTCAAAAAAACTACAGTGCGCAGTCCATTCCCGTCATGAATCGAACTCCTTTCGATGCGAAGAACGACACCTTCAATATCGTTGGTTGGCATGTTCATTAAAATTCCGGCCTGGTATTGACCTAACCGACCGAAATTCCATGCTGTACCGTTCGCCCGATGATCTCATCTTGAACATCTTTACCTAGCTCGACAAAATAGGCGGTATAGCCGGCCACTCTTACCAGCAGACCGCGGTAGTCGTCAGGATATTGCTGTGCTAAAAGCAACTTTTCCTGATCAATTACATTAAATTGCACATGGTAGACGCCGAGACTGCACATACTTTTCAGCAGTGCCATCATCTGGGAAATCCCATTTTCCTCACTGAGCATGGCCGGTTCGACCTTCAAGTTCAAGAGTGTCCCTTGAACAAAGCGATCATGGGGAATATTGGCCACGGATTTCAGGACTGAACCGGGACCATTCAAATCTGTTCCACCGACAGGGCTTACGCCGTCGGCTAGCGCTTTCCATTGCCTTTTGCCGGACGGCAGGGCACCAACCTCCAGGCCGAACGGAGTATTGCCGGAGACCGGCAGGATGCCCGGAGTCATTTTGCCAAATTTGGAATGATAATTTTCGATCTCGTCGGCAAAATAAGTGAAAAAATCCCCCGCTATTCTATCAACCCGAGGATCATCATTGCCATATTTAGGGGCATTGGCGCAGAGCCGGGCGATATTTTCATAGCCGATAAAATTATGGTCCAGGGCCTCAAGTAACTGGCTCATGGTGACCTGTTTCTGTGTCAAACACACAGGTCTTACCGCCGCTATACTATTAATGAGATCAGCCACACCAATAAGAATAATCCCGTTTCCGGAATTATATTTTGCCCCGCCCGTAGAATAATCCTTTGCATTTTCAATGCATTCCTTAAATGTCAAAGATAGAGCAGGACAAGGTCTGTTGAGACAAACCTCATCTATGACATGGCTTCCTTTCACCACTGCCCTGGTGACATAGGAAAACTGTTGTTTCACGGCCGCAACAAAATCTTCAAAACATGTGAAGCCTTCGGCTGCACCGCTTTGCACAGAGACATACTTTCCCACTTTTTCTGCACTTGCCGTTTAAAAGAGCAAACTCAACAATTGAACCGAGATTAATATCGGCGAGAGCTGTGAAGTGCCGCAATCTTCCTTCAAGATTAGTTTCCACGCAACCGCATGGGTTCCAGTCAAAGGCCTCCTTCAAGGGTATCCCCTTGTTCATCAGCATTCTTATGCCGATATCATCATTGTGAAAGGCTGGGAATCCCGTCCCCAAGGCAATCAGTTCCACAACCTTGCGAAGAAAGCTGTTCGGATTTTTTGCAAGACTGTATCGCACGGAGAGTGATGGCTGATAAAGCTGGACATCCATGGTTGCCTGGAGAATCATATAGGACAGTTCGTTTACGGCATCTCTCCCCGTCGCGTCAACTCCCCCGACACAGACATTTTGAAACATTGGATATCCTGCTGCAAATTCTGCAGTAACGGCGTCCTGAAAAAGGCATGGTTCACTGAATTTCACCCAGAGACAGTCGAGAAGTTCCTGTGCCTCCTCTTTTTTAATGGTACCATCGGCAATATCTTTCTGGAGATAGGGCCAGAGATACTGATCCATCCGGCCGGGGTTATAGCTGGCGGCATTTTGCTCCATAACAATACATATCTGATAAAAATAGAGCGCCTGAAGAGCCTCTCTAAACGTTCCGGCCGGATGTGTCGGAACGTGTCGGCATATTTTCGCTATTTCCAGCAACTCTTCCTTTCTTTTTTCCTTTTTTTCTATTCCGGCGAGCCGTTCCGCTTCATCGGCATAGCGAAGCGCTAAAATTTCATGCCCTCGGCAACGGTTAACAAGGAAAGGAGATAATAATCTTTCTCGTAATCTCCTGGTACCGTAAGATCGAGTTGCGCTCTTCTCTTCTTTACCGTTTCCTCGATTCCTGAAAGACCTGCATTAATAAGCCACTCATAACCCTGCAGTAGTTTCGCCGAACCCTCGAACCGCTTTTCTGTTGATATACACAGCCCCGCAATCGCGCAGTTCTCTTGTGTCTTCGGGTATCTGGGCCAGCCATTCTTCATAGTTTGATCTCCCTTTCCAGTATGGCCGCACCTCCTGTTCAAAGATCTTTCGATCTTCGACTTTAAGATGGAAAGGATCATATGTCCTTTCGGAAATAGTTTCGAGTTCGTCGTTGAGCACAGACCAACAGCTGTCGGCACAAAGGATTCCGGCCCTGATTTTGCTGCCGGCGCAGCCAACAATGAGTTCTTCATCCCAGATTTTCACTGTCTTTTCCTGACACTGTTTGCGGAACGCCCGAGCCTTCCGTAAAACAAGCGGATAACCTTCTGCTTCTCTAAATCCCTCGGTAAGAATCCTGGCATTCTCAAGGTCCATCTCCGGTCTTGTCGAAATTACACGGCTTTTCAATCGCTCTATCCGCTCCAAATATTTGGGCGTTTTTGCGGCTTGTCGATTATCGTCTAATAGCATGTTCATAGCGTTGCTCCTAAATGATAGTGCCCGATGCAAATGGTCCCTGCTGAATCATTCATACAAAGAATGGTTCAACCATACTATTCCCACCGAGAGAGTGTCAAGAATTTTTTGTCGTTTCATTCGCCTCTTGTGGGGTTTGTGTCTTGTGAAATTCTTCAGGACGGAACAGAAGGAGAGAACAAACAAGAATCCACAGCCTTCGCGAATCACCTGAGCTTATTACCAGAAGTGTTTTTCACATGTCGGAATTTTTCTGTTTTTGCTCAAAGACGTCTTCCATAAACTGGTTAAAATACTCAACGTGTTTCTCGGCATGTAATTTTGCAGCTTCAGTGTCATTTTGAGATACTGCGTCTAACATTTCTTTTAAGCTTTGCAGGCAGGTGTCAATTACTTCTTGGGTCCGGGGAAGGTAAAAACTGATATTATAGTAGTGGATATTGTTATGGATAGTCTCCATAAAGAAGCGGTGCAAAGGATTACCGGCGACATCGGCCAGTGCAAAATGGATCTCTTTATCAACCTCCATGAACTCGTCCCATAGGGCAACCCCTTCCCTGGCAAGTGTTTCTGCTTTCTCCAACAATTGGCAGGCTGTTTCGATGTTTTTTGGGGTGGCTGCCTTTGCAGCCCGTGCTGTAACAATGCCCTCTAAATCTTGACGAAATTCCGACATTTGCTGAAGACTAATCTGCTTGGAACGAACGAACTGCAATAAACTTGCGGTCATCTGGTCTGAATTTATTTCACGAACAAAAACCCCACCGCGATTGCCCTGGCGAATTTCTATTAATCCTTTATTTTCTAAGACACGAAACGATTCTCTCAGGGTGTTGCGGCTGACACCCATGGTTACCTGCAACTCCCGTTCAGGGGGAAGTCGGTTTCCTGCGTGTAATTTACCACTTAAAATAGCATCTTCTATTTGTTTATAAATATCCTCAGATGCCCTTATTTGACGTGCTTTATTAAACATTTACATGATTCCTGAAAGGTTCAGTCTGAACAATCAACCACAATGGTTCAACCATACGCGCCATTTTGTTAAATATCAAGACTAAAATTGCTCATACAGAGCTACCATCCCCAAGAATTATTGATAAACAAATTGATTGCTAAAAGAAAAAGTCCCTTTTATTATCGAAGACACATCACCGTTCAGCAGATCAACTCCACATTGACACTCAAAGTCGATCGTGTTATCCCCTTGCTCACAGGAATTCGCTCATATGGCACTCCACTCGAATGAGATTTTTAAAATACTTGAAGTTGAGCAAAGAAACTGCAAAGAACCACGCGCATTCTACAGGAACATTCTTTTATGAGAGCCAGCAAAGTTATCCACGTTGTCAGTTGTCATGCGGAAGGTGAAGTCGGGGACGTAATTGTCGGCGGTGTTGCCCCACCACCGGGGGAAACAATTTGGCAACAGTCGCGATGGATTGCTGAGGATCAGGTCTTGCGCAACTTCCTGCTTAATGAGCCTCGAGGTGGGGTATTCCGTCACTATAATCTGCTCGTTCCTGCCAAGAACCCCAAAGCCCAAATGGGATGGATAATCATGGAACCCGAAGATACCCCTCCCATGTCCGGGTCAAACTCAATATGTGTCTCCACGGTCCTGCTTGAGACGGGTATCATTCCCATGGAGGAACCCGAGACTCGGATGATTCTTGAGCCTCCCGGCGGACTTATTGAGGTTGTCGCCAGTTGCAAGGATGGCAAGGTGACGAAAGTTACCGTAAAAAATGTCCCTTCGTTTGTCGACAGGCAAGATGCCAGACTCGAAGTTGCTGGGGTCGGCTCACTTACGGTTGATACCGCATACGGAGGCGATAGTTTCGTTATTGTCGACAGCACTCAACTGGGTTTTAATCTGACTCCCGACGAAGCCCGTGATCTGGCTAAGATCGGGATCAAAATCACCATCGCCGCCAATGAACAACGGGGTTTCTACCACCCAGAGAATCCTGGTTGGAAACATATCTCTTTTTGCCAAATAGCTGCCCCGTTACGCAGAGAAAATGGTTTCTGGACCGGGCGAAATACAGTTGCCATCCAACCGGGAAAAACTCGATCATTGCCCAACGGGAACCGGATGCTCAGCCAGGATGGCTCTTTTGCACCACCAGGGAAAGCTAAAAATTGGAGAAAAATATATTGCCGAGTCAATTATTGGCTCACGCTTTGAATGTTCCATTGACTCCGTTACAAAAATCGGCAACCGTGATGGTATCTTCCCCCTCATCTCGGGGCAGGCCTGGATTACAGGAACCCACCAGCATTTTCTCGATCCGACCGACCCCTGGCCGCAAGGGTACAGAGTTGCCGACACCTGGCCAATAAGAGTAATTACCTAAACAAAAGAATATGACCGCCACCTGAGGAAGTAAAATGTTCACTAGTGTTTTCAAAATGATGTGCTTGGCCGGATCATGCGTTGGCCGTCGAGTTCACATACCGCCGGCTCTTAGCATATTGGCCTCGTTACCCGGGACTTGCTTCAAACAGAACCGCAGCATATTACAATCATATTCGATAGTGAAGGATCATATGGAAGCGCTTACCTTCAACAGGGTGTCGACCTGGCATTTGTCATCGGCTTAATGGGGTTGAAACAGGCTGATGAAATCTTTTTAGATGCCCTGGCCATTGCAAAAAAGGAGGGGGTTCGCCTCGATTTCGCGCTTACAACGACCCCTCAGGCAGGCCAAATTCTAATACAACACTCAACTCTCTCTCGCTAAGGACCACCATGACAAGACTTCGAATTTTATCCAGCAAGCAGATTCATGAAGCCGTCTGCATGAAAGATGTGATCGACGCAATGCATTCGGCCTTCATCGAATTATCTTCTGGTCGTGCGGAAATGCCGATCCGTTCACACGTTTCCATTGCTCAGCCTGAGGGTATAGCGCTTTTTATGCCAAGCTATATGAAAACCACCGAAATGATTGGGATCAAAACCGTCACGCTCTTTGAAAACAATCGCAAAAGCTCTATTCCCTATATCCAGGGAATGGTCTGCCTGTTCGACGGCAATAACGGAACACCGAAAGCTGTGCTCGACGGCATGACAATAACGGCGATGAGGACCGGGGCCGCTTCAGGTCTTGCCACAAGACTTCTTGCCAGGAGAAATTCATCCACCTGCACAATCTTCGGTGCGGGCGTTCAGGGAAGGACCCAGCTGGAAGCTGTATGTGCAGTTCGCGATATAAAGAAAGCCTTTATTTATGATACGTTCCCTGCCGCCGCCAAAAAATTTGCTGAAGATATGAGCAAACAACTGAATATTGAAATAATGGTGACAACAACTTCCGAAGAGGCTGTGAGATACGCCGACATCATATGTTGCGCTACCATCTCGGAGACACCAGTTTTTCAGGACAAGGAACTGCCAATCGGGGTGCATATCAACGCAGTTGGCTCGTACAAACCGCACGTCCAGGAAGTACCGGAAGAAACGGTAGTGCGCTCGCGTCTCTATGTCGACCACCGTGAATCTGCACTGGAAGAAACCGGTGATCTGATTATTCCAATTAACAACGGCTCGATAACTCCACAGCATATTGTTGCTGAAATTGGCGAATTAGCCGCAGGCCATGCCCCCGGTCGAACCTCAGATACTGAAATCACCTTCTTCAAGAGCGTGGGAGTCGCGGTACAAGATCTGGCGGCGGCAGCAATTATACTGGAAAAGGCAGAACTGCTAAGTATTGGTACAATCGCCGATCTTTAAAGCCTTAGAGATCGGAATAGCTTTGCGGGGAGTCTGTTTGGACATTTAGCAAAATGGTAATATTGCGGTTCGTTTATCCGTTGATTTTTCTTAATCTAGCCAAAATAGGTGCAAGGGATTTAACCCATGATTCTATTCCACCCTGTACTGCTATAGATTTTAACGCCATCTCATTTAGTCCGCCGGGAGTCATTTCTTTTGCTAAGCGGTCAAGGCCTCCCTCTCCAGTTGTTCTCACATGGGCAGAAAGCGCCTCGAAAAATGATGCCGTATAATCCGTTGCCTCTTTTTTGGAGAGTCCTTCCCCTTCGCCCCAATTAACTAGCTCCCTGATAAGTGAATAGTAGGTGCTCATCAGTCCAGTTATAGCGGTCATGGCCTCAAGTTGCTTGACGCTATCTACTGCTATTATTTCACCAAGGGGGGAAATAAGACTGATAACATCCGGATCATTGGGATAAATCGCTATGGGTCCTCTCCGGTTCGCCGCAAATGAAAGGGGCACCATATGAACTAAAGTTTTCGTTTTTCCAATCCAGTGAGCAATTTCTGGTAGTTTTCGGTCCGACATCAGGTTAATCACCCGATGATTCATTCGAAATTTCAAAGGACGAATAATATCTTCCCCTAGGCTTGGTACAACAGAAAGAATGACCCATTCAGAGTTGTCAAGAACCTCCTGATTAGAGCTTGCAACTGTCACATTTTTGAACTTGGTGGCAAGTGCAGTCGCTCTCTCTGCATTTCGTGGCGAAACGATGATTTTATGATCCAAATCACCAAAAGAGCAGAATCCTGTAACCAACGCAGATGCAATGACCCCCGTGCCAACAAAACCGATACGTACTCCCATTACATGATCCTTTTTAATCACTGTTATGCTACTAAACGACCACCAGCTACAAGCTAGTATCTTTCGACAATTTCAAAAATGCCTCAACCGCATTGACAGCCTCGGTCTTCGTCAGGTTGTTATGATTTTTGTATACCTGCTGTACAAGATCTGCTTTGGTAAGTGTCATTTTCACCTTTCCTATGGTTAATGATGGTTGATTTTTGTGAGAACCAACAATGATCATATTCTAAAATGGAATAAATTCAAAGAAATTGGTGTGATATGTTCAGTTTTTAGATACATTTGTTTTTTGCCGTGAGAGATGGGGCTCTACTGTTCAAATACCGGATAAGAAGGGATAACGGCATCAGGAACAATCAAGAATCCAAAATGCTCCATTATTCGCCATTTCGTTCGGAATAATTTCGAATTAACAAAAGAGCAGAATTGCTCCTTTTCTGGGGTGATATTGGGCTCTTCTCAAAGCCAAAATGATCAGGAAGTGTTAAGTTGCAGGTTTGCTTAAATGGTTAAGATTGCCAATACTAGCCTCTTCCATCGTGATAAAGTGTACCCTCTGAAACCTCTCATGGATAAGGTCTTATCTCAGAATCCTTTTTTGTTGTTAGGAATTTGGAAAAGCAGAACCTCCTGGATTCAGTAGTTATGGTGCGGAATTTGTTATGTTGTGTGTCTTATTGTTCTTATTCTTTTGATTTTTAAAAAAATATTGAAAAATATTTCTTATTCTTCCTCTTTTTCTTTGTATTTAATTCTTTTTCTTTTTTTGTGTTTACAAACTCAGAAATTCCTGCAACTGTTTAAATTGGAATGATGTAGAACCAATTAAAAAACAAAGTATTACAAGTGATATGAACCACATAACTGTTGGGTTTCTTCCCTTATTTAATTATTTCTAACTTAGGTAGCCCTTAAGTGCCTATAGAAATATTTACGTAGTAGTTTAATTAAGGTTGGAAAATTATGTTACGAGCTTAATAGCACAAATTCCCAAATGCTCTATAAGTACCCGATGTCTAAAGAAATATATATTTCACAGCAAATTCCACAGAAACATATTAATTTCAATTAGTTAGACCAACACGCAACATAACAGTAGAAAGCTTATATCTCAAAATGATACCAGAACGATAATCTTATCATTGGCAGGTTAAACCGAAAGGTCAGTGAGGCCAGAGCGTTTCATTCGCATTGTCATTTCTCTGCCAGGACATTGTTCGGAGCGAGTCAGTTCGTATTCTTCCACCATTGAGACATTTCTGTTTGAATGTTATCCAGAAAGATCTGCTCTCCAATCCGGGGTGTTAAGAGTCGGATATTTTCCTTCCTGCTTGCCTCAGTAATGCGTATGAACGGCTCATCCCAGGGGTGCCTGGCAATGGTGAACTTGCCGACATGCGCAGGAAGCAGTGCTTTAGCTTGCAGGTCTTTTGCAGCTCGCACTGCCTCTTCCGGATTCATGTGAATGTATGCCCAGCGCTTATCGTATTGCCCGCAATCAAGAAACACGAGGTCAAACCCGGAAAACTTCCGACCGATCTCCGCAAAATGCGGTCCATAGCCGCTGTCACCGCTAAAAAAGAGCCGTCGTTTTCCGGTTTCAAGGGCAAAGCCAGCCCAAAGGGTTTTGTTTTTGGTCGTCAGACGACCGGAATAATGTCTTGCCGGCAGCACATGGATAATCAGCTCTTCTGCCAATTCTATCCGATTGTACCAATCTGTTTCGTGAATCTTCTCCCGAGCATATCCCCATTTTTCAAAATGTGCGCCAACTCCCAACGGACAAATTACATGTTTCACTTTGGACTTCAAAGCCATGACAGTCGGGTAATCCAGATGATCCCAATGGTCGTGGGTGATCAGCAGATAATCGATGTCCGGCATATCGTCTGCCGTATAAATGTTCCGTACCTTCAAACGCTTTGTTGATAAAAGGCAGGGGCGACGCGTAGTCGCTGAATACAGGGTCGATCAGGATGGTTTTGCCTTCCAGCTGCACAAAGCAGGAAGAATGTCCGAACCAGATAACCTGGTCCGTATTTTTATCCAATTTCTTCAATTCTGTTTTGATGGTCGGGACTGGAGTTTCAGGTCTCAACCGCTCCGCACTGGAGAAAAGATCGTTCATCAGAATTGAGAATGTGCTGCTGTCATCACTCAACACAGAGGTCGGTGTCAGATTATGAAATTCCCCATCATAATAATGGGATGAGTTTGCGATCGCTTCCAAACTGCTCTCTGCGGATTGCTGGCCAAACTGGGGCTGGTTGACAAACACGCAGGCACCTACAGCCAGGCAACAGCCCACCAGCAACAAACACAGTAAAACTTTGCTCATAGTCTTATCGGCATGGAACCAGACATCACTCGATCACAGGTTCAATTGTTACCGCAAAATCAGCATCCTTGCCTGCGAACTCTTCTATGCCTGAACCGATATGTCCTAATTTGATGAGCCCTTCAGAGAAACCAAAGTCCTGGTAAAAGATTGCTATATTGCCCCAAGGCGCATAATACGCTATGTCCCCAACCGAAGGATCCGTCCCAGCAGGTGCCCCTTTTGAGGACAATCGTCTGGGCAAATAGGTGATTTTTTCCGTACCCGCGTAATCCTTGAATGTGACGGTCAAAGGCAGCAGGGACATGAAGTCACGACTCGTTTCATTATCCAGCATCGTTGCCGTAAGCACTGTGTTTCCGGTAGATATACGAATTTTCATATGGGATTCCTTCATGGCCGCGAGAGAAACAGCCGGGTCTGTCGATACTCTTGCAGCGGATGATCCGGATGTTCGATTCTCCACGCTGCTGCCTGCAGAGCTTGCAGGATCACCACCCCATGCCGGAAGGGCGAAAGCGGCAATCAAGACAAGAACAAAAGCGAATACTTCTTTCATCCTGCGTTCCTCTCGTAGTTTTTCAATGCTGCTCATAGGTTCATCTGAATCGATACGTTTGGGTGATACTTGTATATAACCAGGCGATCCGATTTCCAGTAGAATGATCCTCCACAATCCTTGCCTGATTCTCCAGGAATAAGAAAATTCCTTTGTTCGAGGTCGCTCTATGGTTAGAATATGCTAAACTCTAAAAGTGGAGAAACAACATGAAACCTGACAATATACTTCCCAACCAAGATGACGAAGCTCTTCTTGACGCAATGGGATCTTTAGTAGAAAAAATGGACCGCTGGACGTTGGCGAAAGGAAAAGAACCAGTCACCGCTTACCCGGCTTTGTCGATTTATCGGTACCAAGCCCCCACCGAGCTGACGAGTTACATGCAGGAACCGAGTATTTGCCTGATCGCCCAGGGCCACAAGCGTGTATTGCTCGGCGAAGATGAGTATTTTTATGACCAGGACCATTATCTGATAACATCCATAGATCTGCCGCTGGTAGCGCAGATTCTTGAAGCAAGCAGAGAAAAGCCCTATCTGGGCCTGACGCTGAAATTGGAAAAGAAACATATAGCCCAGATGATGGTTGACAATGAGCTTTCGATTTCCCGAACCCAAGATGCAAGCAGAGGTTTGGCTGTCAGCAAGATAAAACTGCCAATGGTACAATGCCTTTCTGCGTCTGCTTGATCTGCTTGATCAGCCGGAAGACATCCCTGTCCTTGCCCCTCTCATACAAAAAGAAATACTGTATCGTCTCCTCACGGGAGAACAAGGGCAGCGTTTGCGACAAATCTCGATGGTTGGCAGCCATAGTCACCAGATTGCACGGGCGATTGACTGGCTGAAGGAGAACTACGATAAGACGTTCAAGGTTGATGATCTGGCATCTTACAGCGGGATGAGCACTTCAAGCCTGCATTATCATTTTCGCGCCCTGACGGCTATGAGTCCGTTGCAGTTTCAGAAAAGACTACGGCTAAACGAGGCCAGGCAACTCATGCTCATGGAACAGAAGGATGCGACGACAGCTGGCGTTCGAGGTTGGCTACGAAAGCCCTTCCCAGTTCAGCCGTGAGTACAGCCGCCTGTTTGGCGCTCCACCATCACGTGATATCAAACGATCTCCTAGAAGCAACTATTTGACAACGATTAACTTATAATCCCGGGTACCCAGACCAATTTTCTCGGCATGCTCCAGGCATGTTCGCCATTCGGACTCCGGCCTGGAATTGGTAAAATGGTCGTGATGATCAATGAAGTCAGGTTTAGCTCATATTCTCGAACAGTTGACTTCCCGGCAGAGGTTTGGCCTTTAGGCAGGCGTCCACACAGGCCTGATCCAAAGCCAGTGGGTCAAAAGATGCGAACATGCCCAGATTGGGCAGGATGGGTACGTCGTTTTCTCCGTGGCAATCGCAATTGGGGGATACATCCACAACCAGTGAGATATGGAAACAAGGACGACCATCGACGACAGCCTTGGTGTATTCTGCCATGCGCCGGTTCAGGAGCTCAACGGCAGCAAAGTTGGAGAAAGCTATGGCGTCGTAATTACACGCTCCCAGGCAGCGACCGCAGCCGACACAATTATCTTCGTTGACCCGCATCTTTTTTGCTTCGGCGTCAAAGGTAAGTCCATCATTGGCGCATTCCTTCAAGCACATGAGACACCCTCGGCAGTTGCTTTCGTCGATCTCGGCCTTGCCACCGCTGTGCTGTTCGGTCTTGCCTGCGCGGGAGCCGCAACCCATGCCTATATTCTTGATGGCTCCCCCGAAACCAGTCATCTCGTGTCCCTTGAAGTGCGTCAGGCTGATGAACACATCAGCGTCCATAACTGCCCGGCCGATCCTGGCCGACTTTACGTATTCACTCCCGGCCACTGGTACCTCAATATCGTCGGTTCCCTTCAATCCGTCGCCGATGAGAATAGGACAGCCGACACTGAGAGGTGAGAACCCGTTTTCCCAAGCACATTGCAAATGTTCCAGAGCATTTTTGCGGCTGCCGGGGTACATGGTATTACAGTCAGTCAAAAAGGGCTTGCCACCCATCTCTTTTACTACGTCGGCAACGGCTTTGGCGTAATTGGGGCGAAGATAGCTGATATTTCCCAGTTCACCAAAATGTAACTTGATCGCGGCGAATTTTCCATCCATGTCGATCTGGTCTATTCCTGCCTTTTTGATAAGTTTTTTCAGTTTGGTGGGTAGTCCATCCCCGAAAGCCTTTGTTCTGAAATCTGTGAAATAAACCTTTGCTTTTTCCATTTTCTAACTCCTGTTGACTATTCGTTTCCACTGCAAGTGAAAACCGCTTAATAAGCGGTTTTCCTGTCTCCATTTTCTCTTTTCACTACCCCTCTTACAGCCTTGACAACATTTTTAGCAAAGCAAAAAAAACGAATAACATTGTGGTAAGATACTGGCAGAACAGTTTGTCAAATTCCTTGTTTACAGGCTTTTCTTGAAAAAGGAGGTAAGTTTGTCAAACGGAATCAAGTTGACCCGGTCGTAGAGATCCGACATGCCCGGCACCCGGAACGAGTAGAGTTCCTTCGGTTCAGCCAGCCAGCTTGTAGGCGTCTTCGCTGAACTCGATGGAATGAGCATTTTCACCAGCGATGAACAGCATAGGACGCGGAGAAATCGTCTCAATGTCATTGAATGGGTAGAAGTTCATGAATTTGATGTTGCTGGTCAGTGTCGGGTGGGTTGTCAGTTGCGGTGATGAACCTTCAGGCGTGTATTCACCTCGCGGAGTGCGGTAGAAGTCATAAAACTCACGCTGAATCGGATGAGTATTTTCGTTCAGTTCATGATCTGTCCCGCTGGTGTATTTGGTTTCACCACCAGTAAATTCCGCATAGCGTTGCTCTGCAGCTTCTGCGATGATTTTCTTTCTCTGCTCCAAGGTCAAAGATTTTCTCAGCGCGTTACGGTTCGCAGCGCCCATATCGTACATGCTGACTGTCGCAATGGCTTTCATGCGCGGGATCAATCTTGGCTGCGCTGATAACAAAACTCCCGCTGCCACAGATACCAAGAACACCAATCCGCTCTCTGTCAACAAACGGTTGGGTGCCCAGGAAATCTACCGCAGCACTGAAATCCTCGGCATAGATATCCGGCGAAACAGCGTTGCGAGGCTGACCCTCACTCTCTCCCCAGAAAGATAAATCCATGGACAATGTCACAAATCCCTGTTCAGCCATTTTTGTGGCATACAGATTTGCACTCTGTTCCTTTACGGCACCCATAGGATGTCCGACGATGATCGCGGGATTTTTTGTGTTTTTATTGAAATCCCTGGGAGTGAAAAGATTCCCCGCAACCTTCATGTTGTATTGATTCTTAAACGTAACCTTTTGCATAGTTACTTCCTTGCTTTTGTAAAAATTATCAGCTCCATTGGACATATCTTGAGCCAAAACCGGGGTGCTGACGATGGACATCATGCCCAAAACGATAGCAATCATGCCTAACTGTCTTAATTTGTGCATTTTCAGTTCTCCTTTACGTTGTTTTTATCCTGCTAGCTGAATGTTCCTTTTACTCAATCATCTTAATAACTTTTGCTGGCACTCCAGCGACGACAGCATTTGCGGGAACATCTTTTGTAACGACGGCACCAGCAGCGATTATCGCATTATCCCCAACCGTCACACCGGGTACAACCGTCGCATTTGCACCTATCCACACGTTTTTTCCGATAACGATTGGAAATGGATAGGTTATTCCCCGTTTATCCGGGGCAATTCCGTGATTCAATGTAGACAGAACGACGTTCTGGCCAATTTGTGTTCCGTCACCGATGGTAATGCCGCCACGATCCTGAAAGGTACAGCCGGTGTTGAAAAAGACATTTTTCCCTATGGTGATATTCTTGCCGAAGTCCGTATAGAAAGGGGGAAACATGAAAAAAGATTCATCAATGTCTTTCCCTGTCAATCGAGAGAACAAGGCGCGAACCTCATCCGGTTCGTGGTACGACCCGTTCAATTCCGCCGTAATGCGCAACGCTTCGTTACTGTACTGGACTAAAAGTGCGTGTGCCTCGGTCCCTCCAGCAATCGCTTCGCCTCGCTTGACCAGTTCCATGAATTCATTTTTGTTCATAATTTATCCACCCTGTCTCCGTATGAGCAGTCTCCAAGCGAAGTTCCGTTACAAGGCGGCCTTGAGCACTGCAATAATATCCGCCTCGGTCATTGCCGGACGCCCCGGCAGGTTGCCGTTTTCGTCGTGGATAATACGCAGGGTATCCTGGGCATAACGTGTGATCAGCGTATCATCGATATTCAGCTCGGACAGACGCGTGGGCAACCAATACTCTTGAGAAAGGCTTCAAAGCGATCAATGCCCTGAAGGGCGCAATCCAGGTCATCGGGACCTTTAGCCTTGAGGCCGAAAATGCGTTCGGCAAACTGCACGAACTTTTGCGGTCTGTGTCTGGCGGCAAAGCGCATCCAGGAAGGGTTGACCACAGCCAGACCTGCCGCGTGGGTGATGTCGTGATAGGCGGACAGGGTATGCTCGATCATGTGCACGGGGTAGCCCCCGTTGGTGCCCGCGTTCACCCAGCCGTTGAGGGCGACAATAGATGCCCATTGCACCTGAGTCCGTGCCTCCAGATCATTTCCATCGGCAATGGCTTTCGGCCCCCATTCCATGGCGGTGAGGATGACGCCTTCTGCAAACCGATCCTGGATCGGGGTGCCGTCGATACCGTTAAAGTACCCTTCGGTCACGTGGGTAATCAGGTCGCATACCCCATAGGCGGTCTGGTCCTTTGGTACAGTGATGGTCAGTTCGGGATCGACAACTGCCGCATAGGGATAGAGACAACCTGTCTGAATAAAGGATTTTTCAGTGGTTTCTTCATTGGTGATAACCGCGCCGCAGTTCATCTCCGAACCGGTGGCCGCAAGAGTCGGTACGGTCACCACAGGCAATGCCCGGGTTGGTATATGCACATGTTCCTGGCCATGGAAAATCATGTCCCATGGATCACCTTCATAAAGTACTGCAGCGGCGATGACTTTGGACGCATCCATAGTACTGCCGCCTCCCAGAGCAACGATGATATCGCACTTTTCCTCACGGGCGAATTTGTGCACCGCGCGCGACAGAGGTAATTCTCGGATTGGGCTCTATTCCGGAACACTCGACGACGGTCACACCGGCCTGCTCAAGAGAGGCAACTGCCCGATCGAAGGTTCCGTTGCGCTTGACACTGCCTCCGCCGGTTACCAGCAGAGCACGTTTGCCTTTCTCTTTAACGACTTCACCAAGACGGGTGAGATTGCCTGCACCGAAAATAAGACGGGTTGGATTGTGAAATTCAAAATTCATGACTGTTCTCCTTATGTAAGCTGAAAGGTGGATATCCTTGATGGATGATTCCACTATAGTGCCTGCAAAGGAGTAACCGTTAGATCGATCCTACAGAGTTATTGCCTGATTCTCCAAAGCTATGAGGAATAAGGATAGTTTTGGCGGTTCAAAAGGTTGTTGACGGTAAGGGCAACCGAGCAGCATCGTCCCGCTCCGGGTCAGATAGAGGTTTTGGCTCGGCAGTCAAGAGTCGCAGTCGAGTACGTTCCCTGATAATTATGTGAAAATACTTGTCGGGGACAAAGACGTGCCGTCAGGCAGGCCGGACCGTTTTGTTCGGAAATTTCTTGCTTACCGCTGTCGCTTGATCCTGGCCGGGAAGAACATAAACGTTCTCCTTCCTTTCCTGAAGCGGTTTGACAACAGTTCGTAGATATTCCTTTCGATTGATCGAGATAGGGACCAATCAGATCCAGGCCTGCCGGGCAGACGCTCATGCAATAGCCGCATCGATAACCGCCGCCATAGGTGAGACTCTGCCAGACAGCCATTGTTTCACCGTCAGTTCGTTTTTCCCGATATGCCGCCATGTTTTGACTGGTGACAAGGGATTCGACCCAATTTAAAAAGCCTCCCAGCCGATCCCGGTAGGCATGAACCAGACATTTGACAAACGCGAAAGACCCATCTGGGGCTATGGCTCCGGTTGGACAGGTGGCAACGCAGAGTTTGCACCCGATGCATGGATTGTAGTCGATGGGTTGGTCATAGACGTCCAGAGCTGTATCTATGATGATCGTTCCGAAACAAAGATGGCTGCCGAATATCGGATGGATCAGCAGTCGATGGTGGCCAATCATACCGAGGCCTGCCGCTTCCGCTACCGGTTTATGTGAAACCGTCAACATTCTGCCTTGCCATTTGCTCATATCCTGGGGGAAGGATTCGGAAGGAGTGACTGCGGTAATCCCTTCATCCCTCAACGTTTTGACGACTGTACGGGAAATATGCAGCATTTCCGCGTCGTAGGCTATGAACTCTCCATCCACCAAGGATCTGTCGATTGATCGGATCTGTGCCTCGTTCATCCGACAAATAAAACTTACCAGGGTTTTTGCTCGTCGGGAAAGCCTGTAGAATCGCCTCCTTTTGGTCTTGCAGAGACGGGCGATCAATTTCTACAACGCCGACATCATCGGCCCCGGCTTCCAGGACGATTGCCTTCAGCCGTTGCAAGGTCATTGCTTCGGGTTGGTTATTCTGCTGTCTCTGTCGAAAGGCGATTACGCTTGGATGGTTGTTCAAATTCATGATCTTCTCCTTGTATCGTTAAGTTTCGGCAATGCTTCTGCGCGCTTTCAACTACGAAGAATCATGCAGGTGGCTGTAGCATGAGCCAGTATTTTTCCGTCGCCATCCTGTAATCTCCCCTCAGAAACGGCCAGACGACCGGACAGTTGAATAACCTTCCCTATGGCGATCAATTCCTGGTCGCGCGGGACGGGCCTGACCATTTTGACATTCAGATCGACTGTTGCATATGCCGACACCCGATTCGAGAAGACTATGCACCGCACAGCCGGTTACGGAGTCAAGAACTGTCGCTGCAAAACCGCCATGTACTCCACCCAATGGATTGAGATGCTGGTTGTCCCGCCATTGCTGAAAATCGACCGAACCGGATGCCACAGAAATAATCGCCATAGGGATAGTCTGTGCCATACGTGGCATAGGTTTTTTGCCATCAACTATTGCTTGTAAAAACTCGATCCCGCCGAGGGGCTGTCGATCTATTCGGATCGTTTTTTTTCATCATATCCTCCAGTTCTGTTGATTTTCGTATGACTTTATCATTTGCAGGAATCAAGTTAAAGTGGCATAATTGACAAAAAACGATCCAAAAAAGACATGTTCCGGGGTTTGTCCGAAAAGAACATCAGGTAATTGAAAGAAGCATGAGACAGGAATCTATGGTGAACATCACCTTCATTGTCGACAATGGCTGTATATTTTCCGGGATTTCAGGACTGATTGACAGTTTTTCCATCGCTAACCGGTGGCATGCAACAAACACCGGCGAATGATCGGAGCCGCTTTTTACGACGAGAATTGTCAGCCCGGATGGGAAGGCGGTCAAGGTAAATGGTGGCTTTCAGATCATGCCGGAAGGCGGCTTTCAAGATTTAGAGCAAACCGACGTAATTGTCGTACCGCCATATCTTCCCAATGCCGATTTTCTTCCTGCCAATGCTACGACATTGCTGGATTGGATTGTTGCCAGATATGAGCATGGGGTCTACAATTGCCAGCGTTCTGCACCGGGAGTTTTGTCCTTGCGGAGACCGGGTTGCTTAACGGCAGACTGGCAACCACGCACTGGTTTTACACAAAACTCTTCAAACGCCGTTATCCAAAGGTTCTCTTGGAACCGGATAGAGTCCTCACCCGGGACAAAGGCTTGATCTGTTCCGGTTCTGTCTCGGCCTTTTACTATCTGGGACTGCATCTGATCGAAAGTTTCGGTTCTTCGCACCTTGCGGCGCAATGCTCGAAGTCCTTACTGGTCGACCCTAGCAAGGTAAGCCAGGCCTCTTATGCGGTGTTCAATGTCCACAAAGGTCATGGCGACCAGGAAATCTTGCGAGCTCAGGAATTGATAGAATCTCATTTTGCCGATGGTATAACCATGAAAGACCTTGCTAGAAAAGTAGGGATAAGTCCCAGACACTTTATCCGCCGGTTCAAAAAGGCCACCGATGAAACACCTTTGAGCTACCTTCAGCAGATCCGTATCGAGAGGGCAAAGGACTACCTGGAGACGACCTTGGAGACGGTGAACGAAATAACCCAGGACATAGGCTATGAAAATAGTGGCAGTTTCAGGAAATTATTCAAGGAAGCAACCGGCCTTTCACCCAGTGAATATCGAAGCAGGTTTACTCGTGGTGATGGTATAGCGACGAGCGTTAATTGAGATATCCTTCGGTAAGCCTAGCCATTTAAGCATACCTGCAAGTTGATACTTCCTGTATGCCCATCACTACCGACGCCCCACAATCCTGCGATTTATGGTATCATAACCTGTAATCTGGCTGTTTGGCAGAATATCTTAGCCAGAATGTAACTACAAAAACCGGCTCACGACTTCTTGTCTGAATACAATACACACAACCAGAGAATTTCTAGATATGTCATCCGGCGCCTGTCTATTAAAAGTGCCTGGTTTCGATTGGATGGCCTTTTAGGTAGCGGTCGCGAGATGAACGCATGTTTTCCAGGTGCTGTTCTATAACCTTACCAGTTAACTCAACCCCAAATTCAGAAGGTTCGGCTTTTCTGTCGACAGAAAAGAGTTTCGCTAAGATCATTCTCCCTACTTCACTGCGATAATGAGATTGTTCCCAGTAATACCGCATGGTTTCTCTCCCGGTCTTCTGGGGAATTTCTTCTGTAGTTATATCGTTAAACCCAGAAAAATCGACCAACCTTATATCGCAGCCTTGTGCCTTTCGCTTGTCTATCAATTTGACCAATGTCCGTTGCCAATTCTCTCTATTTTCCCATTGAGAAAGATAGTGAAGTTCCGACAACGCATGGTTGGGTTGAATGAAAAACCGTAACTGAGTGCCGTATTCACAAAATTTTTCAGTCACTTTGTTTAGTTGCTCCATAACGATAGTAGATTCGGGCACAACCGTTTTAGATACATTTTGCATCGTTTTTTCAAAGGCTTTCGCTGTGCCTCCGTCAACCTCCATGTTTCGCTCCACGCACTGTTCGGGTTCCTGTCCGTATGTTGATAGTATTGAAGGACATTCTTGTTCAGATGTCCCCAAAAGGATCTTGAAGGTGTCCCTTGCCATATCTATGAAAAAACACCGTTTGATATTTACCAGTAATCTCCAAATGGGGTACAACGAATTCGTGAATATCAGTGATCTGTTAAAATCGGTGTTGCCAATGCTATCGGTGAACAGCCAACCGTATTCTAGTCCCCACACAACAATTTCAGGTCTATAAAAGCCACTTGTATGATAGAGCATATTGATGGCATCACCTTGCGTGCCACCACTCAGGGCAAGATTTAAGACACGTTTATCCTTGAATAATTCTATCTGGGTGGGCAATCCAGTTTCTGTTCGAGAACTCCCCAAGTATACAACTTCAGGGTGGTAACGGAAAGCGGCATAGGTTTTTGCCCAAGGTGTGATCTTTGGTTGTCTTGGGCCACTTCTATTGATCAACTCCGTGTTCCATTGATGAATTAAATACGGATCGACAATATAGTTCAACGCTCCAACTGCGGTTGATAGAGATAAGGTGACGATGCCTATTATAAATAAATAAGCTCGATGGTCTGATTGCTTGTATTTAATATTGGACATAAATTTAGCCGGTTAATCAGCAATACTGAAAGTGCACCTGATCGCCGCTTCTGCCATAAAAAGATAAGCATACCACCAAAGCCGCTCAGCCGTTTTGTAGCGAACCAGACCATTTGTTTTTAGGAATTTACTCTGGACATTGCATATCTCAACCATCGAAAGCGTCCTGTGGGGTCATTCTGTTGTCGATGTCGTTTTGATGAAGGAAGTGTTGGTGGTCCGCGCTTTGGCAGATATAGATTTGCCTTGGCAAGGCTCGGTCTATGAACATATCTTACGTTTTACCATATTCCTGATCATTTTGATCTTGATCATCGCCAAAAATCATACCCGAAAGGAGCATTGTGGAGATTTTATAAGTCAAAATACTCCAAAAAAATGATGCAGCATGGATTATTCTTGAACCCAAGATGTTTTCCTGAACATTGATCAAATCATGTGTCGATTGCACATCTTCTGGCGGCATTGATATTCCTCCTTAGTCCTCTTGACAATGCATAGCCATCTCTTAGATTTATTGCACCACATTGTGGTATACGTTTCTAAATGGTCCGAGATGTACTATGACATCAATCTTTAAGTAACAGGACTGACGATCGCCGGCATTGAGTTGCAGGATGCAGTATCAAGTAATTGATACATTGAGGAGGAAAAAATGAACCAGCTCATTACCCAGGAAGCTCTTGCTCCCGCGTTTCTCAGAGAACGAAGAAAAAGTGATCGCAGTGGCGGCGAAATGAACCTTATCGTCATCACCGGTCGTGGCACAGGAAAAATTTTGGACATCAGCAGGGATGGCCTCTCCTTCGGTTGCCTTTATCCTCATACCTTTCCATCCATTTGGTCGATGGATATCATTGATGCCAAAGGTATACATATCAAGCACCTTACAGTTCATAAAGTCTGGGAAATAAACAGCGGTCATCCGGATCTTACCGAAAAATTCGAATTAGAGATCGGGGTAGAATTCATGGACCTTACACTCCGTCAAGAAATTTTCCTGGAAGTTCTCCTCAACAATCTTTCTGTCATTGATGTTGAACATTCGTGTCTTCTTTAGGTTCTATACAGGGCTACGCGCCTAGCACTGCCGGCAGCTGAGGAGAAATGGTTTCGGCACTTTTGGCGATGCGGAACGGGGAAAAGGACATTGTCATGCAAATGGCTGCCAAATTGAACGGCCTATTCCGAACTATATGGGAAATTACCGGACGGAAAAAGCCAAATTCACGGGAAAAGAGATCGTCGTAGCGACACTCAAAGTCATCAGAGTGATTATCGAGCAATTGCCACAACGGTGACTCCCGAGGTTTTCTGCCTCGATAAACTTCCGCTTTGTCGCTCCAATCCATTGCAGTCCCTTTGTTTTGTATACAAAGGCGGCAATGTAACTGGCAGCACTTACATTTTTCTTACCGATGAATCCTCCTTGCCCATCTCAAACCAATCCACACCCATTATCCAGGGGAGAGATGCCTCTTGCCAATCTTAACTTTTTAAGCAAACCTGCAAGTTAACACTTCCTGAGAGGGTAGGATCGGCTAATAGCAGAGAATTGTTCAAAAATGGAGCAACTGCAAAGAAGAGCTTACCAAAGGTATAAAATCCTATAATCATAAAAAATTACAAATTGATGCTGCAAGGTCTCATGGATAAGCTCATCTGCCAAATTCATATTTTGTTGCTAGGAATCTGGGCGAGCAGAAGTTCCAAGATACAGTAGTGATGTTGCGAGACTTGTTATGTTTGTGATCGGCCATAATTACTTGAGATTCGAATTAGGAATCTTTATCCTGCTCTCTGAATGAGACCTAAAATAGAGGATTCCATAGCGCCATGATAAATCAATGGTCATTCCCATCTTCAGATGAACATTTTTTTCGGTTAAGAATTATTCAAAGCACCTTTCCATGATTTCATTCTTTCATTTCACACCATCGGCCTTCCCTGCCGCTCAATAAATCATTTGTTACCTGCTAAAGGTCTTGATAACCAAAATTGTTATCATTTCTGTGATTCTTGACACAATCTTGATATTGGAAATGATAGATAATCAGAGAATTTGTTCGCCGTTTAATCCTACCATCTTGGATATGAACAGAAACCACTGTTGAAGTTTACAACGGAGGAGGCAGGTATGCAGATTCCAGACAGTAAAACCCTCATTGCGGTCTTGTGGGGTGTCGGTCTGTCCATGGGGGTGTTATTTTTATTTATAATACCTAGATCTTATGACTCTTTTGAGCCAAGCAGAGATACCTACCTCAATGTCAGGAAGAAGGTTGAAATTTTGTCTCAAATGCGCATTAATCTCCATAAATCTGTAGAAATGGAGAAAAGCGCAGTGATGGCACTTACGGACGAGGAATCGCAGGATTATGCCAGTCAATCACTCGCTTCCTCGGAGGCCGTAGAACAAGATTTAACACAAATACAATCACTCATCGATGCAACCAACTTGCAAGATGAGAATAAATTTGTCGGTGAGTTTAAAAACTGCTGGTTAGAATTCCGCAAACTCGATCAAGTCATTTTAGATCTGGCGGTGCAGAATACCAATCTCAAGGCTGCGTTCCTCTCCCGAGGAAAAGGAGCTGAGACGATGCAGCGCTTTGAGCAAGCTCTGAAAGATTTAATACGGTTGACTTCACTGACTCCTAGGGAAGATAGGACCGCCAGAATTGCATGGCACGCAATTGCTGCTTGTGGGAAAATTCTCAATATGCATAATTCCCACATCGCCGAGATAACTGACGAGAAAATGGACCAAATAGACATAGAGATAAAAATGGCGGAAAAAGAAGTTTTACTGTCTCTTGAAGAGCTTCTTGGATTTATCGATAAAGAAAACCAGCAGACCTTATTGCAGGCGAAAATGGCTTTTTCCGAGTTTATGGAAGTGACGACCCATGTCCAGGACCTTTCAAGAAAAAATAGTAATGTCAAGTCACTAGAGTTATCAATAGGCAATAAAAGGAAAATTTCAGCTCAATGTGCCGAGGTACTTGCCGCTTTTCAAAATGCCGTTAAGAACAGACCTTTTAAATCTTCCAAGTAGTGTGTTTAAATTTCAAAGTAAATATGAGGCTGGGATCGATGAATGAGTCTCTGATCAATCAAGTTTTAACCATGCCGCCTGGCTACATATTTTGAAAGAACTTCAGCAATGACCCCTACAACTTCATCTCGAGCATCATTGACCAATGTGGGCATCGAAGGTGTGCTGATGACGCTTGCGGCCTTGCCTTTTTTGCTGGCCAGTGCCGGGACAGGTGGTGAAGACCCTGTTGTCTGGAGGGTCATCGCTGCCGCGATCGCTTCTTTATTCTGCCTTGCGACTTCCATACTCCTTTTAAGAAGAACTCTGCCGGGGAAAATATTTGGCTGCTTGGCTATTGTCGGCTGCGGTATCGCTGGATTTCCTTATTTCGCCACCGAGCCACTGATTGCTCTGTTCGGTGGTGTTGCCTTGATCCAATCAACCTATTTCCTCAGGGAATTTCGCGTCCGTCAGCACCCGAGCTTCTTCAATTCACCCCACGACAGGAGCCTTCAGCGGGCAAGAGGGGCTTTATGGACCGTGCCATTCATCGCCCTCTCCGGTTTCTTCCTTGATCCCGCTGGTCAAGCTCATAGGGGAGATGGCAATTGCCGCTTCGATGCTTATCAGCCAGGGAATGGTTGCGCATTGGGCAGGGAGGTGTCAAAAAGGATTATTGACGAATTGCCTGGATGATCCTGCCCCTTGTTGCCTCGACTTGGAGGACTTTCTTTGCCCTTTCAATCGGCCAGACCAAGCTCGCGGCTCTCTCTATGAGCCTGTTGACCCTCGTTATTCTTCCCCGGCCACGATCACCCTTGAGTATCATGAACACTGGTGGGAACTTTTCCTCAATCACCCGGCACGGGTTCTCATCAGCACCTTTCTCGGATTATGCTTGTTCGGCACCCTGCTGCTTCAACTTCCCTGGGCATCGGCCAAAGGGAACATTGCACTTGTTGACGCAGCATTCACTTCGGTAAGTGCCGTGTGCGTCACCGGACTGACGGTATTGGATACGCCAAACGATTTCACCCTGCTGGGGCAATGGTTCATTCTGATCCTTATTCAGCTGGGCGGTTTCGGCATCATGACCATTTCCACAGTTGCGCTGCATGTCATGGGAAAGCGACTGAGCCTTCGCCAGGAACGCCTGCTGACCACCTTGACCGAGACCAGTCACAGTGACCTGATTGATTCTCTGGTGATGATTGTCCGGTTCACCCTGCTGACGGAACTCGTTGGCGCAGTGCTCCTGACAGGCTGTTTCCTGAGCGCCGGCGATTCCCTTTCACTCGCCGTGTGGAGAGGGATTTTCACCTCGATTTCCGCATTCTGTAATGCCGGCTTTGCCCTGCAGAGCAACAATCTGATTTCCTATCAGAGCAGCCCTCTGATCCTGCATACTGTAGCGGCCTTGATCATTCTCGGCGGCCTGGCCCCGGCTACCTGCTTGATGCTGCCCAGCCTGGATCAGAGGGACGCATCATCCCGCTGGCTCCACGTATCGCTCTGATGACAACCGCGACACTTCTCCTTGCCGGCACAGTGTGCTTTCTTGTCTTTGAATGGAATAACGCCTTGGCAGGCGTTATCCTTTGCGGACAAGCTCCATAATGCCTGGTTCCAATCCGTCACCTTGCGGACCGCCGGCTTTAACTCGGTCGATATCAGCGGTGTGCTCGGAGCCGACGTTCCTGATCATGCTCAGCTTCATGTTTATCGGCGGTAGCCCCGGCGGAACCGCCGGCGGTGTCAAGACCACAACCATCGGTGTTCTGGCCATGACCTTTTGGGCCAGCATCACCGGCCATAACGAGGTCATCGCCCAGAACAGGCGGATACCGCAAAGCACCATCAATCGCGCCATTACCGTGGTTGGTTCCGGAGTGCTGGTCTGGTTCTTGGCCGTGCTGGCCTTGCAGATAACCCAGCAGCTTCCCGCCAGGGATCTGGCTTTCGAGGTGACTTCGGCCCTGGGCACGGTGGGGTTGTCCCTGGGTGCAACACCTTATCTGGACGGGATCGGCAAAATCATTATCATACTGACCATGTTTATCGGCCGTATCGGGCCGATGACCCTGTTTACCCTTTTGAGTCTGGATGTCGCTCCAGCCGATTCGCGATGTCCCGATGCTCGCATTACCTTAAACTGAGAGACTCACCATGCCGCAACAAGTACTCATCATAGGACTCGGCCAGTTTGGCATGTCGCTTGCCCGCACATTGTCCGAGAAAGGCAACTGAAGTCCTGGCGGTCGATCGGCGCAAAGATCTGGTGGATGAGGCCTCGGCCTTTGTCACCGAAACGGTCATGTTTGACGCAACCGACGAGGCTGAATTGGCCAGGCTCCAACCGGCAAGCGTGATTGTTCGGTCTGCGCCATCGGCGACGACTCCAAGGAGGCATCGATCATCTGCACCGCCCTGCTCCGCCAGATGGGTTCACCCTGGGTCATCGGCAGGGCCAACGATGCTATGCATCGGCGCATTCTGCAACTGGTTGGGGCGCATCTGGTGGTTAACCCGGAGGAGGAATTCGGCAGAAGGTTTGCCAACCGCGTGATCAACCGGCATGTTATTTCAGACATGCCCTTGAGTGAGGATCTGCACCTCACCGAACTGTCCATCTATCCCTCGATGATCGGCAAAAACCTGGTCGAACTCTCGCTGCCGAAGCGATTCGGCGTCATGGTGGTGGCGATCCGCCGGGGTACACCCAGCAAAGTGCTCCAGCCTTCTCCCCATGAGCCTTTGCAGGCAGATGACCGTCTCATTATCGTTTCCAGCGAGGCGGCAGTGCCCAAACTCACCGAGGGGGTCTGAGATGCGTCTTGCACAGGCAGTACGGGTCGGTTCCTGGTTCCTGGTCGGCCTCAATCTGCTGATGGCAGTTGGCACCATTGCCATTTTCACGAGGATGGCGCCGGCGATTGCAATTATTATCGAACGCAATGAACGTTCGCTCAAGGCCTGCGAGGATATGCTCGCCCTAATGGCGGTCACCGGCAGTCGGATCGCCCTTTTCCCATGAGCAGACCCGTGTTTTTCAAACAGCCTTTGACCGGGCGAACGGCCAATGTTACCGAACCGCAGGAGCCGGAAATCCTCAAACGGATGGAACCAATCCTTCCCCCCTTGTTTCAAGGTGATGCTGCCGTCCGCAAGGACAGTTGTCGAAGCTGCTGTCCAGCTTGGAAAAATCAATCGAGATGCCATGACAATTGCCGACCAGCGAGCGCAGCAGCTTGGCCGCGCCGGTGCCTGGGGGGTTGTGTTCATGGCACTTTCAGCGTTCCTGGTCGGAGTCATCTTTATCAGAAGCCTGACCCGGCGAGTGGTCATGCCTCTGGAGGAAATCCATGCCGTCATCATCGCCCATCGCAACGGGGATACCATGCGGCGCTGCACGGGAGCGGACCTTTCCCAAGATGTGGTGGCGGTGTTTACCGGCATCAATGAACTTCTTGATCAGTGCCAGGCACTGGCAGCGGGAGGGAGTTGGGGTACTGAACTTCACAGTACGCTGAAGCCGGATTAAGTAATCTTCATCTTCCTGGCATGCGTGGAATTTGTAAACATACACATTCCACGTATGGTGGAGTTTTATATTCTCTATGTGCTGATGCATCTCTGTCAAAGATTGCCGTCGTCTCCTCTGCAATAATTCCCCCCAGTCTCAAAAAATCCACAAACGCTTCCTTGTATCGATCTTCATCGGGTCTTGACACTTTTTTGATATTTCGACCTGGTATTTTGACCTTTTATTGATATCAGAAGTGCTACAGTTAATGAAAGTGAGAAGCATTCAACATGGAACAGAAGTCAACCTGGTTAAATCGCCAAGCCTCGCATCTGATGCAACGAAGAGAAGGGAGTATTGCAATGAATGTCTATGACTGGCAGCAAACAATCCTTTTTTTTGTGGTTCTGCTCCTTCTGACAAAACCGCTTGGGACTTTCATGGCCAGGGTCTATCAGGGAGAATGGACTCTTCTTTCGCCTGTTCTTCGGCCCTGTGAAAATGCTCTGTATCGCCTTTGCCGGGTGGAGCGACTGAGGAGATGGACTGGCGGCGTTATGCCCTGGCAATGCTGCTGTTCAACATCGTCTGTTTTGCGGCGCTTTTTATCATGTTGCTCTGCCAGCAGTTTTTGCCGCTCAACCCGCAGCACTTGCCGGCATTTTCCTGGCACGCTGGCCTTCAACACAGCCGTCAGTTTCACCACCAACACCAACTGGCAGAACTACGGCGGTGAAGCAGCAGCCAGTTATTTCACCCAGATGGCTGGCTTCACTGTACACAATTTCGTCTCTGCCGCAACCGGCATGGCTGTCGCCATCGCCATGATCCGGGGATTCGTACGGCGAAAAACCTCACACCCTGGGCAATTTCTGGGTTGATCTGGTTCGCGGCACCCTCTATATCCTCCTGCCCATTTCTCTGGTGGCCGCACTTGTCCTTGTCTCCCAGGGAGTGATCCAGAATTTCAGCCCCTCTACACAACGGTGCCTTGCTCGAGTCAACCAAGACACGCCAAGGAAGTGCAGATCCCCATGGGACCGGTTGCCTCCCAGGAAGCCATCAAGGAATTGGGAACCAATGGCGGCGGTTTTTTCAACGCCAACTCCGTCACATCCCTTCGAGAACCCGACGCCCCTTTCCAACTTCATTGAGATCCTGCTGATCCTGCTCATTCCAGCCAGTCTCACCTATACCTTTGGCGTGATGGTGGGCAACACCCGACAGGGCTGGGGACTCCTTTCGGTCATGCTTTTCCTGCTCATCGTCTCGTTTGCCGTCCTGCAATGGGCGGAGACAAGTGGCAATCCGCTGCTCTCGGGATCTCGGCGTGCATGGCGGCAACATGGAAGGCAAAGAGGTCCGGTTTGGGCTTGGCCGGCAGCAGTCTCTTTTCGGTAGCCACCACCGGCACCTCCTGCGGTGCGGTCAACAGCATGCACGATTCCCTGACCCCGCTCGGGCGGTCTGGTACCGCTCAGCCTCATACTGACCGGCGAAGTGGTCTTCGGCGGGGTCGGCTCCGGTCTCTATACCATGCTTGCCTTTGCCGTCATTGCCGTCTTCGTCTCCGGCTTGATGATCGGTCGGACGCCGGAGTACCTCGGCAAAAAGATTGAGGTGCGGGAGATATGGATGGCAATTCTGACGATTCTGACCGCCGGGGTCACAGTCCTGATCTTTTCCGGACTGGCATTGCTTGTCCCTTCGGCTGTTGCCTCAATGGCCAATCCTGGTGCCCACGGTCTTTCCGAGGTGCTGTACGGCTTCGCCTCCATGGCCAACAACAACGGCAGCGCCTTTGCCGGACTGAACGGCAACGTCAACTTCTATAACCTCCTCGGCGGCTGTAGCCATGCTTATCGGCCGCTATATCCCGGCAGTTGCCGTACTGGCCATGGCCGGATCGCTTGCCGAGAAGAAATTCGTTCCCGCCCAGTCTCGGTACCCTGCCCACCGACCGATGCGCCGTTTGTCATCTGGTTGCTGCTGGTCATTATCATCGTCGGCGCCCTGACCTTTTTTCCAGCCCTTGCCCTTGGACCAATAGCTGAACACCTGATCATGACAGGAGGTAACTGAGATCATGTCACAACACAGGCAAGCATCTCCATCTGTTTTTGCCGGTGAACTCTTCCGGGTAGCCCTACTGGATTCTCTGAAAAAGCTCGATCCGCGCACCCTCTGGCGCAATCCGGTCATGTTTTCCGTAGAAATCGCCAGCACCATTACCCTGATCACCTTTATCATGTCGCTTACCGGCAGCAGCAGAGAGCCGGTCTGGTTCACCGGGTCGGTTACCCTCTTTCTCTGGCTGACGGTTCTCTTCGCCACCTTTGCCGAGGCCCTGGCGGAGGGACGCGGCAAGGCCCGGGCCGCCTCTCTGCGCAAATCGCGCACCAATATCATGGCAAAACGCCTCGCCAAAGACCGGAATTCGCAGTACTTCACTGTTGGTGGAGGCCGGCTCACCTGCGCAAAGGTGATTGTATCCTGGTTGATGCAAGCGAACTTGATCCGAGGCGACGGTGATGTTGTCAGCGGTGCAGCCCTCGTCAACGAATCCGCCGTCACCGGTGAATCAGCTCCCGTCGTCCGCGAGTCGGGCGGAGATCGCAGCGCCGTCACCGGCGGCACGACGGTCATCGCGAATTCCATCATAGTCAGGATTACCGCTGATCCCGGCGAGACCTTCCTGGACCGGATGATTGCGCTGATTGAGGGCGCTAAGAGGCGCAAAACCCCGAATGAAGTCGCCCTTGAAGTGCTGCTGATATCGCTGACCCTGGTCTTTCTGCTGGTATGCGCCAACATCAGTCCTCTGTCGATCTACAGCGTCAAGGCAACCGGACACGGTGAGCCTGTGTCTCTGACCATTCTGGTGGCCCTCTTCGTCTGCCTGGCTCCCACCACCATTGCTGCCCTGCTGCCGGCCATCGGCATTGCCGGTATGAACCGGCTCTTCCAGAAAAACGTCATTGCCCTGTCCGGCAGGGCGGTCGAGGCTGCAGGCGACGTCAATGTCCTGCTGCTCGACAAGACCGGCACCATCACTCTCGGCAATAGGGAGGCGGTAGCATTTATCCCGGTAAGCGGTCGAAGACCGAACACGAACTGGCGGAGGTTGCCCTGACGGCGTCGATGGCCGACGAGACGCCGGAAGGCCGCAGCATTGTCCTGCTGGCGGAGAAGAAATATAATCTGCAAAGGAGCGCGCTCCCGGAGAATGCCGAAAACGTTTCCTTTAGCGCTGAAACACGCCTTTCCGGGGTCAATATAGACGGCAGACAATACCGCAAGGGAGCGGCTGATTCAACTATTGCCTTTGTCAAGAAGCTTGGCGGCAGCATACCGAAGGATTTGCACGATCTCGTCAACACTATCGCCCACGCCGGTTCCACCCCGCTGGTGGTCTGCCGCGATGCAGAGATTCTGGGAGTAATCAATCTGAAGGACATCTTGAAAACCGGCATTCAGGAGCGTTTCGTGCAACTGCGCAACATGGGGATTAAAACCGTCATGATAACCGGGGATAATCCTTTGACCGCCGCCGCCATTGCCGCGGAAGCACAGGTCGATGATTTTCTCGCCCAGGCCAGGCCCGAAGACAAGCTGAAAATGATCCGCGATTACCAGGAACAGGGCTTCATGGTGGCGATGACCGGCGACGGTACCAACGATGCCCCGGCCCTGGCTCAGGCCGATGTGGCGGTTGCCATGAACACCGGTACCCAGCCGGCCCGGGAGGCCGCCAATATCATCGATCTTGACAGTAACCCGACAAAGCTCCTTGATATCGTCGAAATTGGCAAGCAGATTCTCATGACTCGCGGTAATCTCACCACCTTCAGTATCTCAAACGATGTGGCCAAATACTTCGCCATTATCCCGGCGGCACTTGTCTCCCTCTATCCTCAATTGGAGAGGCTTGAATATCATGCACCTTGCCAGTCCCTACAGTGCCATCATCTCGGCGGTGATATTCAATGCCGTTATCATTCCCTTTCTTATCCCGCTCGCGCTCAGAGGCACGAAGTATCGGCCATTGCCGGCCGAAAAACTGCTGATCTACAACCTTCTGATCTATGGGGTCGGCGGAATGATTGTGCCATTTATCGGCATCAAAGCAATCGATATGGTTGTCGGCCTGCTGGTCTGCAGCCATACGTGGAGGTAGTACATGAAAGATCTGAAATCGGCATCTTATTCTCTTCATTTTCCTGACCCTTTTGCTGGGAGGGGTCTATCCGGCAGTTGTTACCGTTCGCCGCTAATCTCCTCTTTCCCCATCAGGCCCAGGGCAGTCTGATCACAGATGGCAGCGGCAGGGTGGTCGGCTCAACCCTCATCGGCCAACCATTTACACGACGCGAAATACTTCTGGCCCCGGCCATCGGCCACACCCGGTTTTGCCTATAACCCACTCTTGTCGGGAGGCTCCAATCTTGGTCCTGCCCATCCTGAACTGATCCGACGGGCTACTGAGCGCATCGCCCGACTCCGAGAAACAGGGAGTTACAGAAGAGATCCCTGCCGATCTGGTATCTGCCTCGGCAAGCGGTCTGGATCCGCATATTTCTCCAGAGGCAGCCTGGCTGCAAGTTCCCCGTGTGGCCCAGGCCCGCGGACTGACTCTTGCAAAAGTGCAGGGGCTTGTTGCCGCGGCGACACAAGGACCGCAGGCAGGAACGCTGGGAGCGCCACGGGTCAACGTACTGACCTTGAATATGGCTCTTGACAGAGAGAGTGCATCGCCATGAGCATGCCACAGGAAGAGCGCGCCTTCGCCGGAGGCAATGTTGAAGATGGTACAGGCGGAAGAAAGAGAAGACAGCAGAGGGCGGCTGAAAATCTTCATGGGCTACGCTGCCGGGGTCGGCAAGACCTACACCATGCTCAAGGCTGCCGGGCAGCTCAAGCTGGAAGGGCGGGATGTGGTGGCTGCCTATGTCGAGTCCCACGGCCGGGCCGAAACCGATGCCCTGCTCGAGGGGCTGGAAGTCCTGGCCAAAGCCCACTATACATACCAGGGTGTGCTGCTCCCTGAACTGGATATCGACGCAACCCTTTCCCGAAAAGCCGAGATCGTTCTGGTCGACGAACTGGCCCATACCAATGTTCCCGGTGCCCGCCATGAAAAGCGCTGGCAGGACATTGAAGAGCTTCTGGCAGCCGGCATTGATGTCTTCACCACCGTTAATGTTCAGCATTTTGAAAGTCTCAACGACATCGTGACCCAGATAACCGGTGTTACCGTACGAGAGACCGTGCCCGACAGCATGCTTGACCAGGCAGCCGAAATCACCCTGGTCGATATTCCGCCGGAGGAATTGCTGGAACGTCTGCGTCAGGGGAAAGTCTATATTCCTGAACAGGCGGCCTGGGCTGCCCAGAAGTTTTTCCGACCTGGCAATCTTATCGCCCTGCGCGAACTGGCCCTGCGTCGCACTGCCGCCAAGGTGGACGACGAGATGCGGAACTACATGGAAACGCGCGCCATCCCCGGTCCCTGGCCGGCGACCGAACGTCTCCTGGTCTGCGCCAGCGGCAGTCCCGTTCAGCGAGAAGCTGATCCGCACCACCCGTCGTCTCGCCGAAGAACTGAAAGCCGAGTGGTTTACCGTCTATATCGAGACCCCAAGTCACGCCAGACAGCAGCAGGAGAATCGGGAAAGGATCTGGCACGACCTGCGTCTGGCCGAAAGCCTTGGGGCTGAGGTGGCCACCATTACCGCCTCCTCGGTAGCCGAGGCGATCATCGAGTATGCCCAGCGGCATAACGTCACCAGAATAGTTGTCGGAAAACCTGCCAAATCACGCTGGCGTGAGCTTTTTCGCCCTCCCATTGTTGATCAGATTATCCGCCTCAGTGGCGCAATTCACGTCCATGTCGTCAGCATCAACGGGGCTTCTACCAATCCGGTGAGCCGGATTTTTCAAACGAAAAACCGAGATCTCCTGGTTTGACTACCTGGCGAGTCTGGCCCTGGTGGCAGGGGCGACACTTCTCTCGAGCCTGGTCCAGCCATGTGTTGTCGCCGACCAATATGGTCATGATCTATCTGCTGGCCGTCGTTGTCGCTGCTTTTCGTCTCGGCTTGCGACCGGCCGTGCTTACCGCCAGCATTAGGGGTTCTGGCCTTTGATTTTTGTTTTGTCCCGCCTCGATGGACGTTTAAGGTGAATGATTCCGAGTATGTTTTCACTTTTTTCGGCCTCTTCGTTGTCGGTATAGTCATCAGCACACTGGTAGACAAGGCCAGAGATACGGTCGGAAGTCGTGCGGGAACGCGAATTGCAGACCGAGAGCCTGTATTATCTGACTCGCGATCTGGCAACCGCTGCCGACATGGATACCATCATGGCGGCGGTGCTGAAAAATATCAGTGAGACGCTGAATGCCCAACTTGGTCGTCCTTGTGCCACAGGGCGAGCAGATGGAAATCTCGACCATCAGCAAAGATCTATCGCTTGATGAAAAAGAACTGGCAGTCGCCGACTGGTCATTCCGCAATCGCCGGGAAGCCGGGGTTGGCACCGAAACACTCAGTTCCGCCAAGCTCCTGTATCTACCGCTCCACACCTCAACGTGTTTCCTTGGGGTCATTGGGTGTCAAGCTGGCGAACATGTCCGAATATCATTCTCCCCACAATCGTCGTCTCCTCGATGCCTTTGTCACCCAGATTTCTCTTGCCATGGAACGGGTTCTTCTCGCCCAACAGGCAGAACAAGCCCTGGTTCTGCAGGCAAGAGAATCTCTGGAGAGGGCGCTCCTCAACTCCATTTCCCATGATCTCCGAACGCCGCTGGTCTCGATCATCGGTGCCTTGAGCAGTCTGCGGGACGAGAATCTGCAAATCAGATGACTCGAGGAGGCAGGATCTTTTGACCGGAGCCTGGGACGAGGCGGAAAGGCTGAACAGATTCGTCGGCAATCTCCTGGATATGACCAGACTGGAAGCTGGGGAATTGAAAATGCAGAAAGCTCCCTGTGACGTCCAGGATCTGATCGGCTGCGCACTTGCCGCACTTGACCGGAAACTGGAGGGCCGGCAGGTGAAGGTAACACTTGCCGAAGAGATCTCCCTTTTGTCTGCATGGATATGGTTCTCATGAATCAGGTATTGATCAACCTGCTCGATAATGCCTTGAAATATACCCCGGCGGGAGTTCAATAGAGATATCTGCTCACATGCAAGCCTCACCATCTGCTCATTGAGGTGCTTGACCATGGCCCCGGAATCCCGAGCAGGATCTTGAAAGGATTTTCGACAAGTTCTACCGGCTGCCGGTTCCGGAAGGTGTTCGCGGAACTGGACTTGGGTCTATCAATCTGCAAAGGCATAGTCGAGGCGCATGGTGGCAGTATCTGGGCGGAAAATCGTACCAATGGCGGATTACGAATTGCCATCCAACTCCCTTTGTGACAGAAATGCCCACTGAAACACATCTTCCACGAATTCTCATTGTTGATGATGAGCCGGCAATCCAGCGGTTTCTGAAAACTGCACTTTCAAACGGCGAATTTTCCCTTGTATCAAGCGGAAAACGGTCAAGCGGCACTCCTGACTGCAGTAGTTGCGACAAAACCGGATGTCATCCTCCTGGATCTCGGACTTCCGGACATGGACGGGGTCGAAGTAATTGAGAGAATACGGCAATGGTCGCAGGTGCCGATTATTGTCCTTTCTGTTCGGGATCGCGAGAGTGACAAGGTAAGGGCCCTTGACGCAGGAGCAGATGACTTTCTGACCAAGCCATTTGGGGTAGGAGAACTCCTGGCACGCATACGGGTCGATGCTGCGGCGATCCCTTCAGCAATTGCCGGAACCAGTATATCGAATAGATGAACTGGAGGTCGATCTTGCTCGTCGTCTGGTATTATTGCGGGGCGAAGAAGTTTCGCTCACCCCGACGGAATACGATGTGTTGCGGCTTTTCGTCATCAATGCCGGAAAGGTACTGACCCACCGTCAGATTCTCAAACAGATATGGGGTGCTGCCTATCTGGAGCAACCCCATATCCTGCGGGTCAATGTCAGCAACCTCCGCCATAAACTCGAAAAAGATGCGTCGCGTCCTCGCTATATACTGACCGAATCCGGAGTGGGATATCGTTTTCGAAGTGCTCCATAAATATTGACCTCCAAGAAGGTATTGTGGGACCAAAGATCTCCTATCGATTTTCATTTAATTCTTATTTCGTCGAGGCAAGGTATCCCTTGGCAAGCTTCAATTGGGCGGCACTGCCCGGATGTTAAGATATACTTCCTGAAAGGGTAGGATCGGCTAACAGCAGAAAATTGCTTAGAAATGGAGCAACTGCAAATTAGAGATTACCAAAAAGGTATAATTTCAGATTCCTGAAATATTGCTGCCCACATCGACAGCCAAACATTAGACAAAATGAATTATTTTGTTTAATCACGCAAAAAAAGGAGCAGTTATGAAAAGAATTAGGTGGATGATAGCCGTATCCTTTCACGATATTTGGGCATTAGGTTTTACTGACTGTTCTTCTCGAAATACTTTTAAATTGTTCTCCGCAATGCTTGAACGCTTCCACCAGTTCAGGTTCAAAATGGCTGCCAGAACCATTCACGATCTCCTCAGTGGCCTTTTCATGGGACCACGCTTTTTTATAGGGTCGTTCGCTAGTTAATGCGTCATAAACATCGGCGATGGCTGTGATCCGCGCAGAAAGCGGAATGTCAGCACCTTTCAGGCGATGAGGATATCCCTCTCCATTCCATTTTTCATGATGATACATGGCGATATCTCTGGCGAGGGCGAGATAACTGTCTTTACCGAATTCTTCCCTAAATATGTGGTTGGCCTTATCCAGAGCTTCACCTGCTATTGTTGTGTGGTCCTTAACGATATCAAATTCTTCTGGAGTGAGCTTTCCCGGTTTGATCAGAATCTCCACAGGAATAGCCGTTTTACCAATATCATGAAGGAGAGAGGCAAAAACGATGTCCTCAATATAGTCGGGGTTACGCTGGACATATTCCGTGTATTGATTAGATGACGAAGCCAGATATTCCAACAAAGTTCTGACGTAAAGCTGTATCCGCTCCAGGTGTGCTCCGGTGTCGTGGTCGTAATACTCAGCTAAGGTGGCAAGAGCCTCAACGGAAACTATCTGGGTTTCTTTAATTTCCCGAGTTTTTTCGGTAACAGTTTGTTCAAGCCAATGATTGGTTTCGTCTGAGCTCTTCCTCTGCGTTAGCTTTCAGTAGATTTGCCCGACTGGCCTTAATGAGCAGTGAGACGAATACAAGTGTCAGGAGAAACCAAGTTGAGAGAGAGGCAACTTTGAAAACGAACTCGTTCTCGATAATAGTCTGATTTTGTTTGGTGATATCGTAATATATCTCAAATGCTCCCTGAAAATGGGCATTATTAAGGATGGGCACGTATACCTCTGCAACGCTGGTTGGAACAAGTTTACCTTCCATTGAGGCCTGGTTCTTCTCGACTATTTTGGAAAATATCTGTCCTTTCGCAACCTGTTCGTGAAAATAATCGTTCGTGTTGATTTCGCCTATTTCCTTGGACTCCGAAGAATACACAATTAATCCCGATGCGTTGAAAATCTTGACCTTTACCAATTCAAAATTTTTCATACTTTTCTGCAAATCTTGTTTGCGCTCATCCGATAGATCGTTGGGCGCCGGCTCATTATCGATTTGCAACAAATTCCGGAGATGATTTGCAGTTCTGGTTGCCTCAGACTCAATGCTCGTCTTCTGCATTTTCTCTAAAACTGGAAATACAATCTCACTTTGAATTAGAAAGAGTGCAATTGAGATAAGGAGAAATACAAAGGCGACAAGTTTGAAAAAAGGGGTTCTGTAGATATGTTTAACAGAGTGTTTAATGGGAGATTGTTTTCATATAAAATACAATGCATTTACCACATCCTGAAATAATTCATATACTGGCCTATCACCAAGTTTTGCCAGTAATACGAGATAACAGCAACCAATGGTGAGATTTATTATCATATCATTACGAGGTAATTGAAGTCAAAGAAGCAATCTTTCGTTTGTAATTTGAACAGTAATGACATTACTGTTTTGGAGCTACATCTATCATCCGACAAAATAGATTATTTTCTCTAATCCTTGGAAAATCGGCGACGGAACATCAAATGCTTACCTGTCATGATGACCGACAAACATTGGACAAAATGATGAACGATCAAACAGTCCTGTTTTTCAGTATCTCAATCTTGAGTTGAGTAAGATATCCTTTGTCAATCCTCTGTTGGAAAGCACACATCATAGGTTAACCTTATTCCTGAGAGGGTAGGATCGGCTAATAGCAGAGAATTGTTCAGAAATGGAGCAACTGCAAAGAAGAGCTTACCAAAGAACACCTCTCAAAAGTGCAACAGAACCCCAGCGAGAAATGTCTACTGTAATATAATCAATGAGTTGCCTCGAATTCCTAGCAACCCAAAAAGGTCATATTGATCTTTTGAGAAGCAAACATTTCCTGACAGGAAAATAAAAGGTAGAAGCCTCAGATTGTTCCTGAGTCTCCGTGATAGTCAGTGAGTACTGCCTTGTACAGTCGGGCTTCTTCTGGAGATTAATCGGGTGTGCTGTTGAGGATTGACCAGTGAGATAAATGAGGCCATGGTGGCAAAGATTTGTTTCTGATTTATTGCAAAACATCCCTATGGTCATTTGTCTTGTGAAGAATCACTGGGCAGGCCGTTAGGGTACAGCTTTTCGTTGACCAACTTAGCCCGGCAAAAGAAAATTATTTTAGTGCTCGATTTTTTCCACCCTCGGTCTGAATCACATCGGAAAGAATTTCATCAACAGTATCAGAAGCTCGCCTTAATGCTTCATCCCGGTAATGGATATATCTCTGGGTCATTTGTGGGCTTTTGTGTGTCAGGAGTTTTTGTAAGGTGAACATGTCCACTTTTCCAGAGCTTGCCAGCATTGTAGCGTAGACATGCCGTAAACCATGAAGAGGCCGAAAGTTGGCTGGTAAGCCTGCAGCCTCTTTGATTTCTCGCAGATCCTTAGAAATGTCCTTCCGGGGGCCGCCGTTTTTTGCCGGAAACACGTATTCGCTTGTTTTTGGAATGGCCGAAAAAACCTCTTCGGCGTTTTTGTTCATCGGTATCTTCTGGCTCTTTCCGCCCTTTGGTTCAACGATAGAAATAAAGCCTCGGTGAAAATCCAGGTCATCCCAGCGTAATTTAAATATTTCGCCACGCCTCATCCCGGTAAAAAGTGCCAGCTTCATCATGGCGGCCGCCGTTTGGTGGGGTGTCGATTCTATAGCAGCAAAAAGGGCTTGTAGATGGTCCGGTGAAAGATCTTCGGTTTTGAGGTTGTCAACAGGTGGTAAAACGATCTTGAAGGGCAGGGCAGGGCAGAGGCCACGGTCAACACCAAAGTTGATTATACGTCGAAGTAGGGCTACAGAGTGTTTGACGGTTTGAGGGGATTTTTTCTTGAGTAGGTTGATCCTGAGTCGGTCAATATCAAGTCTGACCACTTCCTTTGGTTCCTTTTGGGAAAATCCTTTTTGTAAATAAAGTTGCCACCGGCTTATGTCAGGCTTGGTTGCCTCGCCGCCTGGCAAGTGCTTTCGATATTCGTTCCAAAGTCTTTCTATTGTCCACCTATCCGCAAGTTTTCCCTGTTCTTCACGCTTTTTTTGGTTGCTCTGTTGTTTCCCTTCGATTCTTTGCGCTCTGAGTCCTGCAGCTCTTGCGGCGGTCATATCGTCTTGATATTGTCGACCGGCCTTTTCTTCGGTATGTTTCCCTTCCCGTTTGTAACGGATATAATAAATTCGTTCGGTGCCGGATCTCCCAACGGCCTTTCCTTCAATATAAAAAACTCCTGGGTATGCAGTATGAAACCTTTCTTGTTTCGCCATGTTATCCTCAATCAAATGGGGGATACAGTGGGGGAGGGAAGAGAACCTTAACTCTAAGCCAAAAGTCTGTATCCCCCACCGTATCCCCCACCTTTTCTGTATATATAGCGGTATTTGCGGGGAAGTCAAGGTAAAAAGAAAAGACGTATATATCATTGAATATAGGACAATTATAAACAAACTGGTAAAATTAGGTAAAAGCCAAAATTTGGCCTCCGAAGCCAAAGGTCGCGGGTTCGAATCCCGCCTCGTCTACCAATAAAAACAGCCACTTAACATATAAATTGTTGAGTGGCTGTTTTCGTTTTGTGCCCCCATTGTGCCCCACAACCGCCAATAGAAAAGTGGACCTTACTTCTCAACCCTGGAGCTGCAGTCAAGGCCAATGAAAAAGTGGCACTGACTTCTCGATCCTGGATCAACATGAAAAACCATGTGATATAGATCTGTTGCAGAAGTACAAAAAATTGTACAATTTGGTGTAAAAATCTTGACAGAAGTTTTAGCTGGAGTATAACGTAGAGAACGAGTTGATAGCTTTTGCTGGTTTTCTTTTTGGCAAAATGGAAAATGCAGGTGGTAATCAGCCTGTTAAGCCGGGAAAAGAAAAAGAGGCTCCTCGGCAGAGGAGTGAAAATCCTAATCAAGAGAGATAGAAAATGAAAAAAGTACTTGCTTCAGCTGTAGGTCTTATGCTCGCCAGCGGAATTGCTGCTACGACCGCTTCGGCGGTTGAGAATCAGTTTGGTGGTTACTGGCGCACTCGTTTTATCTTCATGGATAATTTTGACGGCCAGGACAGCCCGAGTCGCAGCTATGTTGACACACGAACCCGTTTATTTTACACCGCCAGGTTCAATGATGATTTTAAATTTGTTAATAAATTTGAATTCAACACTGGCTGGGGTGACATGAATGGTGGCGATATCGGTGCAGATGGCAAGGGGAACTGGAGGGTTAAAAACTCTTATGCCGATTTCAATCTGGGGTCCGCTGTTAACGCTAAGGTCGGTATCCAAGATATCGTAATTTCGCGGGGCTTCATCTTTGATGACGACGCCTCAGGGGTGACGCTTACTGGGCAATTCGGTAACGTAACTGTGCCGGTTATCTGGATGAATGCGAGCAACGAGGATGTCCAAAGTTGGGACGGCGCAGCCATTCCTGATCTTGACCATAATATCTGGGCTGCATCGGCGATTGTGCAGATCAATGACAACATGTCTGTCGCCCCATTCTTCGTTTACCAGGCTATTACATCTGGGGAGACGATTGAGGATAGTGACAGCTGGTTCCTCGGTGTTGATGCTGATATGAAATTCGGTACCGTTAACGTCTGGGCCACTGGTATCTACAACGGTGGGGATTTTGATGGTGCAGACAAACAGGCGTTTCTTGGTGCCGTTGGTGCTGATGCAGGTATAGCCCATGGCCAGTTTTTCTATGCCAGTGGCGATGACGGCAGCGATGTAACTGAAGACAATGCCTTTGCGCCACCCCAGGACGGAAAATACTTACCCCCGGGAAGATCCTACTACTGGTCTGAGATCATGGGCTTAGGCGTCTTCGATGATAATGTCTCCAATGGCTCTCCTGGCGATTATATCACTAACATCTGGGCAGGCAACGCCGGTGTGACCCTCAAACCGATGGACAAGCTGCAAATCGATGCAGATGTATGGTATGCTTCTCTTGCTGAGGACAATGCCGCCGGCGATACGGAACTCGGTTGGGAATTTGATGGCAAAATTTCCTATAACATTTATGAGAACCTGACCGCTCAGGCTATTTTTGCATATCTTTTTGCCGGTGATGCTACCGGTGAAGAAGATGTGATGGAAGGTGGTGTGCAGCTATCCCTCAAGTTTTAACTACGATGGGAATATCATTTCTTCTGGAATAACGAAGAGATAAAAACCTATTACCAGGGTATAAGAAATTATGCCCTGGTGGTGGTGCTTGACAAAAGGGGACAGATTTAATTAATATTTTGAGCAAATTTTTCTTATTTTGCGCCCCTTGAGAATTGTTTAAGGTCTGCCGATCATAGATGGCTGCATAACCAACATCCAGCATGATATTGTTTGTATTGACAATGATACTGTATTTAGCATTATGCAAGGCATGAGAAGGCAGAAAAAATCCTGAAGGCCATTGAAAACAATCCGCATGACTGGCGTATCGAGCAGGTAAAAACTTTGGCCTCACCGTGCATTTTCCAGGCGGCAGCCACCATGTGCTCAGGCATCCTCACGGCGGCAAAATATGCGTCCCGGAATATCGACCCATCAAGGCGGTGTTTGTTAAAAATTTTGTCCGTTTTATCAACACCGGCAAGGGAGATGAAGAATCATTGACCATAAAAGATAGCCCATTGAAATTCGTCCGTTGTCTGAGGACGATGGTGGCGGATGGCTGGAGATGTTTCCTGATTTGCCCGGTTGCATGGGTGACGGTGAAACTCCGCAAGAAGCTACTGCCGACGGTCTTGAAGCGGCGAAGGCTTGGTTGGCGGTTGCTGAAGAAGTTGGCGATCCTGTTCCCGCCCCTGGTAGTGGTGGTGAATCCGGTCGGTTTGTCGCCAGGATCCCGAAAAGCCTGCACACTCGTCTAGTCGCCAGGGCAAACCAGGAAGGTGTCAGCATGAATACTCTGGTTGTTTCCATCATCGCTGAAAGGATAGGTAACAACCATCATGGTTGATGAAAGATGTATGCTTCCATTTACATTTTGTCATCACCCTGAACCTCGCATTTTTTTCGTGAAAAATATGTCGAAAATTATTTTTTACTCGGAAAACCTCCAGCTTGTAGGCATGAATCGCAAAATTTTCTACAGAAACGTTTTATAGTCAACTTGTAATGCCTTGCCCAATCGCTTGGCCATCTCTTTGCCGATAACTCTCTTGCCGTTTTCCCTTTCGCTGATGCGCCGCTGAGGACTGCCGGTCATGATGGAGATTTGTCGTTGGGTAAAATTTTCACGATATCGGTATGCGCGAATCGCGGTCTGTTGTTCTTTGCCTATCAATTCGGGAAAAACCTCGGCAACGGTGTATTTACGTTCGCTGTCGGCCTCGATGCTTTGGGCATATTCCTTTATTTTCTCGGCATTGTTTGGGGGTACGCGAAGTCGAAGGGTAATAAGACCTTCGTCAGTATTCAGTAAAACACTTTGGCTTAATATCTGGCAATGGGAATGCAGATACGGTAAAATTCCAGAAAGTTTCAAGATAACATACAGCGGAAGGGAAGAGCTGGAAGCGTTCTGTATATCCTATTCATACAGCAGGTATACCAACTGCACCCGATGAAAGCCAATTAAATGCCGCCAACAAGGAGATCAGTGATGCCGGAACAAAACAGCAAAGTCGGACGAAGAATCAAGGATCTAAGAATCGCCAGAGGACTTTCGGTGGAGGAGGTTGCGAAAAGATCCGGGATATCCGAAGAGACCATCGCCAGTATCGAACGCCATCTGGTTTCTCCCCCTTTGGGCAATCTTGTAAGCCTCGCCAAGGTATTTGAGGTCTCGGTCGGAGAATTTTTCGGGGAGAAAGGTGATTCATCGTTTTGCATTGTCCGGGCCGGAGACCGAAAACCCGTATCACGCTTCAATTCCAGCGACGGCAAGACATCCGGCTACAGCTATGAGGCCCTCGGACAACAGAAGAAAAAGAAACAGATGGAGCCTTTTCTGGTAACTCTTACCCCTTTGGAGGTTCGGCAAGTCGAACCGAATCAGCATATCGGTGAAGAGTTTATTTTTGTCCTAGAAGGGGAGGTCGAGGTGAAGCTGCTCGATCATACCGACATCCTCAACCCCGGTGACTCCATCTATTATGATTCAACCATGCCGCATATCGTTGCCTGCCATGGGGGTCAACCGGCGACTATTCTGGCGGTAATTTACGCCAAGGACGAGATGATCATTCTGTAATTGCAGAATGTATCGCTTCGTCCTCCTGATCGGTCTCGTGCCGGGTGATCTTTCTGTGGCCGCAGGATTTATAATTATAAAACCTTCGGTGCGTTCGACTAGTTAACCGGCAGAGTCCATTGAAACGGATCCTCAGCCTTACCATACTGGATAGCCATAAGATCATTAAAGAGTTTAGCCGAGAAAGGTCCGACATTGCCGTCGCCGACGGTAATCTCCTGGCCATCATATTTAACTTTGCCGACGGGAGAAATGATCGCGGCGGTTCCCGAGCCAAAGACCTCCTTGAGCAATCCCTTGGCATGCGCCTCAAACACCTCCTGGATGCTGATCTGCCGCTCGACAACCTTTACATTCCAGGATTTTGCCAGTTTTATTACCGAGTCTCGGGTGACACCTGCTAAGATACTGCCATTGAGTTCCGGGGTGATCAGCTCATCGCCGATACAGAAGAAGATGTTCATTGTGCCCACTTCCTCGATATACTTCTGTTCAACACCGTCCAGCCACAATACCTGGGTGTATCCTTCCTTGTAGGCAAGGCTTGTCGCATAGAGGCTTGCCGCGTAATTGCCGGCGGTTTTCGCCTGACCGACCCCGCCTCTGACGGCGCGGACGTACTCTTTTGTCACCCAGATCTTCACCGGGTTGAAGCCTTCCGGGTAGTACGCGCCGACCGGCGAAAGAATGATAAAAAGCCGGAAGGTATTGGATGAACGGAGGCCGATATAGGGGTCGGTGGCAATTATCGTCGGACGAATATACAGCGAGGTGCCGGGAGCGCCGGGGACCCAATCCTTGTCGATTTTTATCAGTTGCAGGAGCGCTTCCAGGACAAATTCCTCATCAAAGGCCGGTATGCACAGCCGGTGAGCGGAGATGTTCAGACGATGCAGGTTATCCTTTGGTCGGAAAAGCTGTATCTCACCGGAATCCTTTCTGTATGCCTTCAAGCCTTCGAAAATTGCCTGGCCGTAATGGAGAACCATGGTCGAGGGATCCATGGCGATGGGGCCATACGGTTCAATACGAGGGTTGTGCCAACCATCCTCGGGGTTGTAATCCATGTTAAACATGTAGTCGGTGAAAATGGTTCCAAAACCCAGGGCGGAACCATCAGGATGTTTTTTTAATGTTTCGGCCTTTTTGTATGTAATTTCCATGTGCACCTCAGGGTATTAATGATTTGTAATTACAATAGTTTTTTAAAAAATAATAATGTTTACTGAAAAAATCACAGCATTCTGCTTGCTAAGTTATTATTATGAATTCAAATATAATACCAGCTTAAATGTTTATTCAACCTCTAATCTTTTTTAAAGCAAGGTTTGAAGAACCGTTTATACTGTTCGTCTTGGAAGTGTAAGGTTTTTTGGAGAATATTGAGATTAACACAAAATCGGTGGGAAATGAGAAAGGATATAATTGAAATACGTTGGCATGGACGTGGCGGCCAGGGCGCAATTACCGCGGCAAAGATTGTCGCCAATGCCGCCTTTGTTTCCGGATATAAAGGCGTCGTGATGGCCCCGACCTTCGGAACCGAAAGAAGGGGGGCACCGGTTTTCACTTCGCTGAAGATCTCCAAATCGAAGATTTATGATCTTTCACCCATTACCACACCGGATATGGTGGTTGTTCTCGACCATACCCTTCTGGAGGAGGTCAATGTCGTCGCCGGCTTGAAAGAAAACGGTCTGGTAGTGCTCAATGGACCGAGACCCCTCGCCGCCTACTCCTTTCCGGGCATGAGGGTGGCGGTTTCCGATGTGACCAAACATGCCGTCGAGGCCGGCTTGCCGCCGGGAGTAGTCAACTCCGGCATAATCGGTGCATTTTCTAAAGCGACCGGCCTTGTCGATATCGAGGTGCTGGTACAGGCAATTGAAAAGGAATTTATTGGTAAGAAACCCGAAAAAAACGCAAAGGCTGCACGCATTGTCTTTGATAATACGGCTATCGGAGGTTGATGAATGGTCGAGAGAAAATATTGTGAGATGATTTCCCGCAGTAAACCCGGCCCGGGCGACGGCGGCAACACCGGCTCGTGGCGGGTAATGCGTCCTGTTCTGAATCTTGAAGCATGCATCCCGGTCAAGACTAAGAAAAAAGCCTGTTTTAACTGCTGGTTGTATTGCCCGGACTGTGTCGTCTCAAAGACCATACCGCCGGTTATCAACTACGAATATTGCAAAGGTTGCGGAATCTGTGCCGAGGAGTGCCCGGCGGGCGCTATCAGTATGGTTGACGAGGCAACGCCGATCACGGAGGAGAAATAATTCCATGCATATTATTGAATCCGGTAATGTCGCAGCGGCGACAGGAGTGAAACTCTCCCGGGCCCAGGTCATTGCCGCATATCCGATTACTCCGCAAACACCTTTGACGGAAAAATTGTCGGAATTTGTCGAGTCGGGAGAACTTGCAGCCGAGTATATTCCGGTAGAGAGCGAGCACAGTGCCATGGCGGTCTGCATTGCCGCCTCTTCGGCGGGGGCCAGAGCTTTTACCGCCACCAGCGCCAATGGTCTGCTGTATATGAATGAGCAACTGCACTGGGCGGTCGGCGCAAGGTTGCCTTTGGTCATGTGTGTTGCCAACCGGGGTATCGGTGCACCGTGGACGGTGTGGAACGACCAGCAGGATACCATCTCGCAAAGAGATGTCGGCTGGATTCAGCTGTACTGCAATGATCATCAGCAGATCATCGATTCGGTGATCAAAGCCTTCAAACTCGCCCAGACGGTCAGTATTCCGGTCATGGTGTGTTATGACGGCTACCTGCTGTCGCACACCTATATGCCGTTTGAGCAACCTGAGCAAAACAAGGTCGATGCGTTTCTACCGGCCTTTACGCCAAAGCATTTCCTCGACCCGGAAAACCCCGGAAATTTTAACACGGTAACTTTGCCCGATATACGACCGGACGTCGATGGTCAAATGGCCCCCGGCTATATTGAGATCCGCCACAATCTGCAGGACGATCTGCGGGCGGCCATCGATACCTACCAGACCATTGATCAGGAGTTCGAGAAAGAATTCGGCCGCGGCGGCAATCCGTTTGTCGAAGAGTATAAATGTGAGGATGCTGAGTTTGTCGCCGTCTGCATCGGCTCACTGTCATATCAGCTGCGGGATGTGGTGGATATGATGCGCGACGACAGGGTGAAGATCGGCGTCATGGGCGTGCAGATGTACCGGCCGTTTCCGGATCAGGCCATCGTTTCTGCCCTGGCCGGCAAAAAATGCGTCATCGTCTTTGAGAAGGCCCTCAGCTACGGAAACCAGGGTGCATTGTACGCCGATATCAAATCGGCGCTTTACAGCAGCGAACGAAGGCCGCGGATTCACAATTATATTCTGGGCCTCGGCGGCAGGGAGATTAAAACCCAACACCTGCTCGATGCCTTGGCCCAATCATGTAAATCCCCCGATACCTTTGGCGACAGTCCTCGCTGGATCGGTTTAAAATTACAGGAATAATTACTATGGAAAAAGCAACGACTATTTTAAACCTGACTGAAGAAGAATTCGTCCATCCGGGAAATCGGGCCTGTTCGGGGTGCGGCCTGTCAATTGTCTATCGTATGGGCTTGAAGGCACTTGGCAAAAACACCATTCTCGTCGTGCCGCCAAGTTGTCTCACCGTGTTGCAGGGCCTGTACCCGGTGGCCTCCACCAAACTGCCCTGTGTCAATGTGACCTTTGCTTCAACTGGGGCCGCCGCTACAGGGGTTCGTGCGGCAATGCGGGCGCTGAAAACCAACAATGTCAACGTCGTTGCCTGGGCGGGCGATGGCGGTACCGGCGATATAGGCATCCAGGCGCTTTCCGGGGCATGCGAAAGGGGCGAGGATATCATCTATATCTGTTACGACAATGAAGCGTATATGAATACCGGCGTTCAGCGGTCGGGCACGACTCCCCAGGGGGTTCTCACCACCACCACTCCGATCAAGGGCAAACTCCAGGAGAAAAAGGACGTGCCGGCAATTATCGCCGCCCATGGCATCGGCTATGTGGCAACCGCTTCCGCCGCCTATCCTCTTGATTTATATGATAAGGTCAAGAAGGCTACCACCATTGCCGGGCCAAGATATATTCATGTCCATACACCCTGCCCGCCGGGATGGAATTTTGATCCGCGATTTACTATAAAAGTTGGAAAACTTGCCGTCAAAACAGGTCTTTTCGATCTTTATGAAATTGAAAACGGTGCCTTCAGGTTGACCGGAGCATCTCTCCAGCTTCTCGGCAAAACCCGGCTTCCCGTGTCGGAATATTTTGCTGCCCAGGGTAGGTTTAAATCGCTTGATGCAGAGAGTGTGAAAAAGGTACAGCAACAGGTTGATGCCAAGTGGGCTGGGTATTGATCGGCGACACTATTGCAGCTGGGATTCAATTGAGGATATGGAGTTTTCGCGTGAATACCACCAATGGACGATGAAAACCTGGATATTCGTTGGAAACAGCGATTTGCTCACTATAAAAAGGCCTTTGCCTTGCTCGAACAGACCATTGCCATTAGTGACCCTTCAGATGCAGAGCGCGCCGGGCTGATCCAGTTTTTTGAGATTTCGTTTGAGTTGGCTTGGAAAGTATTGAAAGATTATCTGGAAGAGGAAGGGTTTAGGGTAATAAGCCCCAGAGACACGATAAAACAGGCTTTTCAAGCCGGTTTGATTGTCGATGGCCATACCTGGATTGAGGCCTTGCAAGACCGAAATCTGACGGTTCATACCTATGAGGAAAAGATAGCGATTGCCGTGGAAAAAAAGATACGGGATGCATATTTCCCGGCTCTTGCGAAGCTGTTTAGAGACCTTAGCGAAAAGGCAGAGCGATGAAATATGGCCTTTCGCGGCAGGATATCGATGCAATACTCAAGACGTTCAGACACTTTCCGGAAATTGATGAGGCGATATTATTTGGCTCGCGGGCCAAAGGCAATTATAAAGCCGGTTCTGATGTTGATATCGCCATAAAAGGCCATAAAATTGAGCACTCCTGTGTGGCTGGTCTTGCGTATATCCTGAACGAAGAATCTTCCCTCCCGTATTTTTTCGATATAGTGCATTTTGAGCAAATTGATGAACCGGAACTGGTGCAGCATATCGAGCGGGTGGGAAAACGGATGTATACGCGCAAGAGTGAGGAAGCAGTATAGAGTGATTATGTTTGTTTATCTGTTCGGTTCATGCGAATTAAATCACCTGGTATTGGTATAACCTGATTTTGTCATCGTCCGTCATGAGCGGGTATTTTGTAGCAATACTTTGGGAGTCTTCACTTCGATTTTTTTCCTTCATTGCCATAAAACATCTCAATAATATCGGAATCTTCTTTCATTATATCTTCTGGTACTTTCAGCTTACCGACAAGCAATCCGAGTTTTCTTTTGCCTTCAGGTTTGTGGATGACCAGGTCAACCAAACGGCAAGTTGTTTTTGGCAATAACTACTTTTTCACCATGGTAAACCATGGTAACAAGTTTAGATAAATGAGCTTTTGCCTCAGAAATATTCACTATCATTTGCGCCTTCTTGTCGATGAACGATGTTGGTCCATTGTATCAGAGTTGGTCTACATGGTAAAGTATGGATTATCTGCTATTCATCCAGGAGAATTCCCGAGTGAAATCCAAGAAGAAGTTGGTATCTTGGCTCATAAATTACAGCGTCGGCTCCTGCCACCTGGTACAAACCAGCGCAGGTTCCCCCGACAGCGTCAATATCCTGGTCGACTGCGGCGGCCGCCCAGGGCGATGACCCAGAACTGCCCTTCGCCCAATTTCTCTCTCTAGAAAGTCCCCTTACCTCTGGCAAGGTCTATGTCTGTGTCAAAAAGGGGCGAATCCTTAAGGAAAGACAACAGACCCCTTGCCGTGTTTTTGTAACTGATCTGAGGTCTCTCATTACGAGCTTTGTTCACAAGATTGCTGAATTTATTTTTTGCTTCCTGCGATCGCCACACCTTATTCATATTTATTTAATAGTGCCGAAAAGGGTTATTGTGCAGTTTTTGATGCTGGAATAAAGGAGCGAATAATCGGCTTCCTACCGAAGCAGGAGTTGATATTTGCCCAATATTATGAATAAATAGGAACATAACATTCATTTTCACAAAGTGAAGGACCGTATGAGACCTCGATCTACAAAACGTATCACCTCTTTTGCTAAAGAAGCTTTAGATGGTAATCCGAGAAATACTTTTGGGATATCTATTCGTCCTGATTTTCCAGACAGCGCTCAATGCCGCCCCGGTGGTTGTACGCTCCAGCGAGGATCTACGTGGCAGCACATACGCCACAGTTTGGGGAGAAGAATTCATTGAGGACAAAACCACAGTCAAAATCATGCCGCAGCAGGACATTTGGACAGAGACCCAAGCCCTGGCGGCCTTAGATAAAGGGCCTGACTTTTCAGTCGCGGCGCAGCCACCAGCCGACTTGAAACCGCTTAAACCGTTGCGGGTCCGTCCGGATTTGCTGTTACTCCAGCTCGGTCTACCCATAAAACCAATGCCGGCAGTGCTGTGGGTGGAGACTGATGGCCGGACTTCACCTGGTTCGGGTAATCAACCGACCACAGCTGTGGTGGTTTTCGACCGACCGGGCTGCACCGGGCGAGCGGATTCGGGGCTTCGGTCGCAACCTGTTGGGCGGCTTGCCCGAGAAACCACCGCTTATCTTTATCAAACGCGATGGCGAGCCCGGTCGAGCGTGTCGCTTTGCCGGTGGTGGGATCGACGGCGACGTCACCGACCCATTATCGTTGACCTATGAGACGGGTTTCATCGTGCCGCCGGACATCCAACCGGGCCAATATCAAGTCTGGTTCCATGGAGGTACGGGTGAGCAATACGGCTGGAGTCGACCCAAGGAAATTGAAATCGCGACGCCCGATCCAACCTCCGACCTGACAGTCGAGCTGAACCCGCTATGGCGCGAAAGCGGATAGTGTAACCGACGACACGTTGGCAATTACCCGTGCGCTGAAGGAAGTGGAGAAGGCGGGTGGTGGTACGGTGCTCCTTCCGGCCGGTACCTTGTTGATCTCAAACGTTATCACAATTCCAGCCAAGGTTAATCTGAGCGGGGCGGGGATCGATGCAACAATCATTGCCATTAATCCCCGCGAAAAGTTTTCGGGGTTGCGCGACATTGACCAGTTGCCTAAGAACAACACAGCTCTAGAATACGTGCAGCGCTGGCGCGAAGATTCCCCGATGATGCTGTGGGTACAGACACAGAGCCGCTTGTCTGACTTCACCTTAAATATGGACGGGCTGAGTTCCGGTTACGGCCTGATGCTAGCCAACGGCAAGGATGAATCGCAGGATTGTCTATTCGAAAGAATAGGCACCATCTTTCATGTCCCCGAGCACAAAATAGGTCCTGTTGGCAAATGGATTTCCGGGGTTCATCCCGGTTGGGCCTTTAGCTCCCTTCGCCGCGTTCAAGTCAGCCATTGCCGGGACTTCGGCATAAATATGGAATACGGTTGCAAAGCCTGGTATTGCCGGGGCGAACGAAATTTCAACAGTCCCGGAGTGAATGGTACGCAGATTTCCTTTAGCCTCATTGAAGAAAATACAATTCGCGACATTTATAGTCGCCGTGGCATCATGGGTGCCGGCCAATATGTGGCACTGTTTCGCAACCGGGTTGAGGAGACTTGGCTGCTGCCCGGTGGGGGTGAGCACTATCTGCGCGAGGGTGGCAGTGCTAAGCCATATTCGGTTGTGTCGGCAAGTGCCGATAAACTGACCGTCCAAAACCCACCGGAAAAGGGCGCCGAGGGATGGTGGCGGGCCGACGATTTAACTGTGGTGCTTGCCTCGGGCAAGGGTAAATACCAGATGCGTCGAATCACCGGGTTTGCCGAAGGTGTATACCAGATAGAGCGTCCATGGGATGTAGTCCCGGACCACACAACAACCGCGGCCATTGGCCCGCTTCAGTGCCGCTCGCTTTGGGTGCGCAACTACTCGGGCGGTGGCTTGAACTCTCTGTCCCTTTATACGGGTAATGTGGAGCAGATTGTCGCCGGACACGAGCTACACAATGCCGGGATGATGATGAACGTTGGCGATTTCCAACAATGGGCATCAGCCTGGTTCAATGAATTTCGCGATTGCGGCTTTTATCGCGGAGATGGCATGGAGAGCCAAGTTTCTATCTTCTGGACGGATAAAGCTCCACCCAGGCTCCCCATTCCAATAATCGTTGGTTGCGAATGGCGTAACAATGTAGTCGAAGATGTTGGTTTCTCTGCCTATGGCGGCTCACAGTGGGGCGATCCTCGCTGGAAGGAGATGTTTACGCAGGGGGCCATCACAATTCACACCGTTCGTCGTGGCTTACTGTACGATGGTGAATTTCAGTATGGCCACCTCCTCACCGGCAACACTATCCGCAGAACGCGTACCGGATCAGGCATATTTGTTGATGGTGATACCAGTAATATTTTTGTTGTCGGCAACTCGTTCGAGGACTGTCCTACCAACGTCAGCCACTACGGGCGGGACCGATATGAAGACAGTAATTAGGCAGAGCATAGCAGTGCTGTTCGCCGTCGTCGGATTTCATTTCCTGTGTTTTGGAGCCGAGGCTGGATCTGATGTTGCAAATAAGCCAACCATTTTCTGGATGCCTCGGGGCACCTATAAAAATCACTTCATGGCTGGTTCCGGTTTTGTCCCCGGAAAAACTCGAGTGTGGATTCAGGAAGCGCCCGTCTTACGGTTAATGCAGGACAAAGAACGTCAGGAGAGCGAAGAAGGGTTGTTGGCTGCCCTTGCTGGGCCGCTTCCTGCGTTGCCGCCCCTGCCACCGGATAAGGATGAGAATGGCAAAGCCATTACCAGCGCATCATGGCAACCTTTAGCCGATGATCAGCGCATTGCCGCTGTGAGTCCCTGGACATGTCAGCCTGATGTCTTGGCTTTTGAGCACACGACGATGTGGGGCTCATGGGGGCAGAAGATGCCGCGTATCTATTGGGTCGAAACTCCTGCCGGCTTCAGCGAGCCATTTCTTGGCAATGCCGTCGATCCGTGGTTTATCGTTCCGAATGCAGCAATGCCGGGTCAATGGGTTCGTGTTGTCGGTAGGGCTATGGATGTCTATACCCGTTCCACTCGCCTTGTTGCCCTAAAGGAGAAGAATACCGGGGAAGTTATCCGTGCCGACTGGGGGCTGATGATCCTCACCAACAATGATGCTGGTGAGAACACCTACCATACCTATGTGAAGATACCTGATGATTGTTCACCGGGGGTCTACAACCTCTATTTGCATAATGGCGGTGGTGGTGTGTATGGCTGGGCTGATCCGCTCGCCCTCACTGTGCTGCCGAAGGCTAAACCCGAGTTGCCAAAGGTGCAGGTGTTGGTCGTTCCTGACGAAAAAAAGGCAGACACCGCCACTTGGTTGAACAAGAGATTGAGCGAAATTGCCAACCAGGGGGGCGGTATTGCCATCTTGCCGGTGGGTGAGTACAGCCTGGAAGAAACCGTTAAGGTACCATCGGGAGTAATATTGCGGGGCGTCTCAAAGGCGGGGTAGAGCTTATTACCAATGGAGATGAGACGGGGATCTTTTTGGGCAGCGAGGCAGCTCTGGAGGACCTCACCGTCAATCAATCCGCAGATCGGGCGCCTGCCGTCCAAATCGGACAAGGTGCAGAGAGAGTAGAGAATGTGCACCTAAGTGGTTGCCGGATCATCGCTAAGATCGGTCTTGCGGATGACCCCAAGCGCTATTGCGCCGTTGTGGTAGCTGCACCTAGCCGGAATCTGTCAGTGCGCGACTGCGTGTTGGAGGGTCGGAGTTTAATTGGTTTGTTTGGCAGGGCCGAATATGCCCATGTGGCTTACAACCAGGCCGGTCTCCAAGTGGAGGCTCGTTTAGAAAACAGTATTGTGGAGTTTAATGAATGTCGCAACATTCCTTGTACGTATTATCTGCGGTTACATGATGGTGATGTGTACCACAATCTGGTTGCTTGGAACAAACTGGTGCAGCTGACACCGATTGATTTGCCGATGGGCTTTGTGTTCGATGGTGCCCAGGCTGGCGGCAATGCAGAGGTGGTCCAGTCCCAATCCACTAGGATCCTAATTCGCAACAATACATACAGCGCTGATCCAGCAGGAAAATGGCTCGTAGTTATCAGTGGACCAGCACGAGGCACGATCCGTCGCATTGCCGCTGGTTCGGCGGCTGAGCTTAAGTTTAACAGTCCGTTGCCGACCATGCTGGAAGCTGGTCATCAGCTCTATATCGGTCCATTAATCCTGCAAAATCTGGTAGCCAACAACGTGGATATTCGGCATGAGGGTGGCGTTGAGTTTCTTGGTGCGTGCGTCGATAATACAGTCTTCTCTCACGTCTCTGAGGGAACGCATGGTGTTGCGTTCCTAGGGAATCAACGTCGGGGAGGCGCGGCTGCACCATGTTATTTCAACATGGCCGACCAGCTTAATGTTTACTACGGCGGCACCGTCGGGGTGGGTGCCATCCGTCCCCTCGGCCAGGCATCAAGTATCCTTGCCTATGGGAATTTTCTGTATAACACAACGGTGAACGATTCACGCTTTCTAGCCCAAAGCCTGCTCAACACTTCCCCCATCGACATCAACGAACAGTTCAGTTGGGGAGGGATCTGGTTTATGGATCGTGGTGTGTTTTCCGCAACAGACTTTTCGTCGCTTTCTGCTAATGCCATGATGGAGAGCCGAAGTTGCTCCAGCGCTTCCGGTGTTGGTCTCTATGTTGGACAGAATGTCTTCGGAACGATCTTCAAAGACGTAATCGCCTACGGTAATGCAGAGGGACTTCGCTATCGGGGCAAAGAGACGGTGCGGGAATGATAGCTTAATGTTGGGGTTTGATGCAGTTAGGGTTCTGTTAGATTATCATGATGCAAATTGGCAACATAAAGATATAATATGCATTCTTCAATGTCTGAGAGGAGTCTGGAGTAGCAAATAAATATATTAATATCATATTGTTATGTGATTTTATTGCGTAGCTCGGGTTTAATACCCCGCTCCTTGCGGCGGGGATCATTTATTTCCTTAAATCCAACGTTCTTTTAGAATAAGCAACCAAAGATTAGTATGAAAATGTTGTTTAACTTTCAGGATAGAACATGACTTTACTTACGAAAATTATTAGTGGTGATAGGTTGAGAAAGTCTAGGCTTCATGATGAAAAGGGGAACTTTGCGACTTGGAAAAATGTAGTTTTGCATGGTAGTCCTGCAATCGCTTCCAGTTTGTTGCGTATTTATATTGGTTATCGACCTGAATTGCCCTGGATTGCTTATACGACAATTAAGCATTTCAAGCGTTTCCTGAATAAAAACAGTCGAGTACTTGAATTCGGGTCAGGAATGTCCACGATCTGGTATGCTAAACACGCTGGTAAAGTTTTCTCAGTTGAGGATTATCGGCCATGGTATGACAAAGTAGCCAAAATCATCGAAGAGAACCATCTAAACAACATTACTTACAGATTTGCCGAAAGTGAGAACGAATATTCTTCCTTTATGTCCGATGACAAGCAGGGGTTTGATTTGATTATGGTTGATGGAAGCTGTAGGAGCAAATGTATTTCCCATGCAGCAAAATTAGTCAAACCAGGTGGCATCCTATATTTAGATAATTCAGACAAAGATTCTACCCCTGACGGGGGCGATACGAGAATAGCAGAGAATATTGCTCGGAATTTCGCCGAAGATTCAGATGCAGAAGTTATAGAAATTACAGATTTTGCCCCAACCCAGCTTTTTGTTCAGCAGGGTCTTTGTATTAAATTGCCTGGCTTGCAAGGTCCTTTATAGGCAGTATCCGCTACGCATTTTTGCCATCGATTTGGCTTGATTTGGGATTGAAACCCCAACAAGGATGTGCCTGGAAGTCAGTGTTCACAATTTCAAATGGAATGAGTGAATCAATTTGGCGTACGAATTTTTTACACACTGCAATTAATTATTTGAGTAATTTTAATGATAGGAAATATCCACGCAAACACGTATACCATGAAAAGAAAGACCCTCTTTATGGAATATGTTCGGTATCGCTTAAAACTGAAAGATTGGAAAAGATTGTGCGATTGGCAAACGATGTTGGAGATATAAAAGTGACCGTAAGCGTTAACGCCAAATCCTATGTTAGTACCTTTGCAACGAATGTATTCATACAGGTTTGTACAGTCCTGCAAGGCATTTTGCTAGCGAGGATACTTGGCCCCGATGGACGAGGGGAGTATGCAGCTATTATTCTTTGGCCCAGTCTGTTCGCAGGGCTTGGAATTCTAGGTGTTGATATGGCTATGGCTCGTCTAGCTGGGAAATCAAAAGATCCAAGGACATTTGTTCAGTTAGCAGTTCTAGCTGCTTTAGTGACAGGTGGAACGACTGCTCTTTTGTGTGGTTTTTCACTACCATATTTGATCCCCAAAACACTTAATCACATCCTGCCGGTCGCTTATCTTTTTATTCTTTTCATACCGATAAACCACGTAATGATGAACCTTCAGGGTATTGATTTGGGCATTGGAAATTTCACGTTGTTAAATTTTTCAAGAGCTATCCTTTATCCAGTGTATCTTTTGGGCATTATACTGAGCTGGCTGGCGGCGCATGATAAAGTTTATTGGTGTATTGTGGCCTTAATCTTTGCCAATACCGCCGCAGTGGCATTCCGCATATATAATATTAAAAAAGCACCTTTGCTTAGTTTCATTGAATTACAAATAAATGATATTTTCAGAGACAGCATCCCGTTTTTTTGTGCCAATGTGTTGACAATTCTTTATCAGCAAATAGATAAGATGCTATTGGTCTGGTTGCTCCCAACTCGCGAGATTGGATGTTACACTGTTGCGTTGTCAGCGGGTACTGTACTTAACTCACTCAATCAGGCATTGGGGACAGTAACGTTTTCCAATGCTACCAGGCGACCACATGGTACTGGGTTTCCCGCGTTAGCACAAATACTTCGTCGAGGCACGATTTTGTCAGCCATGGGTGCTGTTGCATTAGGGGCAGCCCTTCCTTTTCTCCTTCCGTTGGTTTATGGTCACGAATTTGTCGGAGCAGTGACATTAGCACTCTTGCTATTGCCAGGTGTAACTCTTGCCAGTTTGGGTGGTATCGTTAATCAGGACTTGCGTGGCCAGGGGAAGCCGATTGCTGGCGTCGCTGCCCGCGTATTAGGTCTCTTGGTAATTGCGTGTATAGGCTGGTATCTTGCACGCCAAATTGGGGCGGTTGGCATAGCTTGGGGATTTATGGCTGGTGAGGCGGTTAGTTTCACAGGGCTTCTGTTTGTTTCAATGAGGTTTTATTGTGACGCAGATATTAGGCATTTGGTTCCTAGAAAGAATGATCTGGTTTATATCTGGCAAAGGATTGTTGCCTTTGCTCATCAGTAATGTTTGATACGGCATACCAAAGAATACCTGAATTATATCCGATAAGGTTTATATGTATTATCCCAGGAGATCACATTGGATACAAGCACTATGCCCTGCTCCAAAGCGATATTTGCAACAGCTCATCCTTCAACTGGGGCTTACAACAGGTCTCGATATAGGTTGTGGTGGGGGTAGTCTGTTCACATCACTACGTAAGTATAACTTTGAATCAACCGGTATAGATGTTTCTCAAGCTAGTATTGATGCTTCACGTTCGACTGATGTGCATGACGAATACCTGCTGGGAGATTTTCGTACCATGCAGTTTGAGAAGAAATATGATGTCATTGTCATGTCACATGTCATCGAACATTTCAATCGTGACGAAGGTCTTGATGTTATAAGAAGAGTTGAGGAGTTAGCATCGCGGTTGATTTATATTGAAACCCCCTACGGTTTTTTTGAACAGCATGATTATGACGGCAACTATTTTCAACGTCATCTTTCGGGATGGTTTCCCCATGACTTTGAAGCACGTGCGTATACTGTATTTGGCTCGGGAGTTGGGCTTAGATGCACAGCTAGAGGGAATAAAATATTTCAATCGCCAATCGGTAATTTCATAAATAGATGCACTCAATGGTATTTTTTCCGCCATCCCAACCATTCAGCGATCATTTCAGCAATAAAGCATGTGGATGAATTTGGCAATCTACACCGTCTTTGAAGGAGGACATAATAATGAGCATTCCTCGTCTACTCATAATAAGGTGGGGGGACATCAGCCACATGAGTAATGTTGTCACGACAGTAAACTACCTGGCTGATAACGGATTTGATATAACTTTAATATTAGCTTCTGCTGTAGGAAAACGGGCCGAACTTCTAAGCAATGATGTTAAGCTGATAAGTCTGAATATTGCGAAAGTTTCGGGGTTAGAGAAGATATTCTTTTTATTAAAGGCAGCAAGAGAGTTGCGAAAGTTTATCTCTAATATCCATCCCGATATTATTTACGTGATTGATAGTTGGACAGTACCTCTCTATTGGATTGCCAATGGATTTAGGTACAAAAGAAAAAAAACTGTTCTAGTTTATCATACCTATGATTGGCTGGAGCCAGGTTTACACAGGAAAATTCATATTTTCTTTGAAAGAGGAATATGTAAAAACTCCAGTCTCGTCATCAATACAGATCGTGCTCGCGGGCGAATTTCAAAAACACTGTATCATCTGGAAAAGGTTCCACTCTGGATACCAAACTACATGAGCCTTAGTACAGTCGTTCCTATTCGTTCCGATGAATTGCGAATGAAATTAATCGGGGATGGTGCGATTGAAGACGTTAAATTGCTGATATATCCGGTTGCAGCTGGAGGTGATGAATCATTTGAACGAATGACGCTGGAACTCATTAAAGCGTTCAATTTCCTACCAGAGAATTACAGGCTTATCACCTTTTATAAAGAAGGTAGCTATTATCAAAAATGTGTCCACCAGATTGCCGTAGATTCACTTTCAAAAAGAGTAAAGTTTCTTTCGCCGATACCCTTTGCAGAAATGCTGAATTATCTCGCTTGCGCTGATCTAGGAGCAATATTGTATGACGACCGTTTGAGTAGTGGTTACTTCATGTGTAATCCTGATAAGCTATCCATTTTCACAACCCTTGGCATTCCATTTGTCGCTTCCGATTATCCGAATCTTGAATCGATAGTATACCGTTACGGATTAGGGGAATGTTGTGATAGTCATGACCCTAGGCAGATAGCTGATGCAATACGCAATATTGCTGAAGGAGCACCGGGTTTCGAAGTCCGTCGCAAGCGTATGAAAGAGGTGTTTTCTACCCAGATGAATTTGGAAAAGCATGGCACCCGCCTTGCCACAGCACTGCATGGGCTTTTGGGATAAAGATGCAAAGCAAGTTTCTAGTTGCCCAGCTTGGCGCTCGCATGCACTATGCCGTGCCGCATATTCTCCAGGAAGCAGGCATGCTAACGATGCTCCATACCGACATCTGTGGGGTCAAAGGGTGGCCAGCAATATTACGACAACTGGTACCGACCGGTTTGCAACCAAAGGGGTTGCAACGACTCTTGGGACGTGTACCCAATGGTGTTCCACCAGCAAAAATTCGGGCATATAGCTCGTTTGGCTGGGAGTACGCAAAGCGACGGCAGGCTTCCAGAAGCCTTACTGAGACGATGGCAGTACATCTATGGGCTGGTGAGACATTTAACCGCCTCATTATAAAGCATGGCATCGGCGAAGCGGCTGCAGTCTATGCTTTCAACTCCGCTGGACTGTCACTACTGCAGGAGGCCAAGCGCTGTGCTCTGAAGACCATTATGGAGCAGACCATAGCTCCACATGTTATTGAACGACAGCTGCTCGATCCGGAATTTGCCAGGTACTCTGATCTGCAGAAGATGATAGAGCCCAAAGATAATTGGCAGCGTTTTGCTGACCGTGAGGCTGCTGAATGGGAGAAGGCAGACTGCATTCTTTGTGGTTCGCAGTTTGTCGTTGATGGCATCCGCGAAGCCGGAGGTCCTGACGAAAAAGCGGTCGTGGTACCTTATGGAATAGACCTGACCCGCTTCACTCCGCATGTTCGCACACAACAATGTTATACAGAACTCAATGTCCTGTTTGTAGGCCAGGTGGGTATCCGCAAGGGAGCTCATTATCTGATTAACGCGGCTCGTTTGCTGGAAAAGAGCCACCCGGAGATCCACTTCCGTCTGGTCGGTTCGATTAACCTGCCGATAAGTACCTTGGAATCACTCCCAACAAATGTTCTCCTTACTGGACCGGTCCCTCGGACAGCAGTGCGTGAGCAATTCGCTTGGGCCGATCTTTTTTGCCTGCCTTCGCTTTGCGAAGGTTCGGCAACGGTGACCTACGAGGCACTGGCGATGGGCCTGCCTGTGATCTGTACACCCAATACCGGCAGTGTGGTAACTGACGGTGTTGATGGCTATATTATACCGGTATGTGACGGCATGGTTATTGCCGAGAGGGTATCTGCGTTGGCTTCCGATCCAGAGTTGATGGGGAAGATGTCCATAAATGCATGTCTGAAGGCTTCAGAATATACCATCGACAAATACGGCACGCGACTCCTGAATGTTATTACTGAAGGAAATTCGATTACGTGATCCTCACTCCTTCTATTACAGCAGACCTGCTGATTGTATTGATTGTCGGCCTTATTGTCTGTTCACACTGTAAGGCTGATATCTGCCAAGCGCTGGCTGCTTTTTGATCCGCTCAATGCATTTTGGGCAGGTGTCTTCATCGTCTATGTCGTACAGCCTGTTTCATTTGCAGAAACACTCATTTCTTGGCATGGTGATGGTGTTTTTGAAGAAACCCTTTTTTGGATTTTCATCGGTCTTCTCTGCGTGGTCATTGGCTATGAGCATGGCATTGGTCCCCTTCGTTCCCGGATCATACCGCGATGTCCCGATCGCCTCATCCCGTCTCGTCTGGCACTTTCCGGATATCTTCTGATTGGCATAGGAGTTGTTGGCTATCTCTATTTGTTTACCAGTGCGGGAGGTGTGACTAATTGGCTGGCAGTTGGTCGCGGCGGGACAGATTATGCCAATATTAGCGGTTATCTAGCCTTGCTTGATGAATTATTTGCCGTTGGGGGTTCTTCTTCTCCTTTTCCATGCTTCCTTTCATGATGTCACGAGATTGAAAAAAATTCTGATCTGGTTCTTGGGTTGTCTCATGTGGCTATGGTTCGTCTACCTGGGAACTCGAAGCCGTACCATCATGTTCGCTTTGATGCTTCTTGCAGCCTATTATCTTCCTAAAAGAAGTAGTCCCCCGATTTGGCTTGTTGCATGGGGCTTTATTTTCATTTTTATCCTGGTAAATTTTCAGGCCCAATACCGAAGTCAATTCACCAACCTTTCTTTCAACTTGGAAAATATTGATACTGATGAAGCCTATCGCCGTTCCGCTCCGGGTTTTCTCGGGGGTGACCGCGAAGTACAGACCAAAAAAATTACAAGGGGGATAGAATTCTAACTGTGTGATGTCGGTGGTAGAATCTGGTCCCAAAACCGTACCGTATAACTATGGATACGGTCACATGGAGATATTTACCCGTATTATACCTCGGGCAATCTGGCCGGAAAAGAATATCCGGGCATGGAAGCCGTGCAAGGAGTATTACGCCGGGCGAACTTGACGAGTGCCCGTGTTCGCGGCACGAGCTTGCTCATGGGGCCGGCATTCACATTTGTCGGACATTGGTACTATGTCGGTGGACCATTGGGGCTAATTCTGGGAGGTCTGCTAACTGGTTCACTCCTGCGGATTATCCGGAATGTTTATGACCGGAGTAGCAGATCGGAGGGTGACATAATTCTTCTGTCCACTCTTATTCAAATTGGCTTTGTGGAAGCGGCGGCTACTCCAATGTCCTGGATTTACACCCTTCCTTTTACGCTTTTGCCTTTGTTGGTGTTGTTTGCCTTTTGCAAAGACAAGAGAACTAGTAAATATTCAAAAAAAATCCAGGTAGTATCATCTGCCGATCTAGGGTGATGGGTGAATCATGATGAGGATAGCCATACTTTTTAATCGCTTGGGACCCTATCACCATGCGCGATTGAGCTCATTATCCGCACGTTGTAACCTGTCATGTGTGGAAATTTGTGGCATTGATCAGACATACCAATGGGACAAGATTGAAGGGGCCAGTGGTTTCAAGCGTGTAACTCTGTTTGCACATGAAGATGCCAAACTGCAACCACGTAAAGAAGTGCAAAAGCAGTTAAATTCCGTACTTGCCGAACTTCAGCCGCAGGTTATTGCCATCCCTGGTTGGTCAGGCAGAGGATGCCTTGGCTGCTCTGCTGTGGTGCCGTCGGTACGGTGTGCCGACCATCGTTATGTCTGAGAGCCAGTCGATTGACGAGGATCGCAAATGGTGGAAGGAAACCATCAAACGTCTCGTGGTTAAACAGTTTTCTGCCGGTTTGGTGGGAGGTTCGCCGCATATCGATTATCTTCACCAACTTGGCATGCACCGCGAGCGAATCTTCACAGGGTATGATGCTATTGACAACCACTATTTCAAGCGGCTTCAGACCAGGCCCGCAGAGATGCTACAGAGCTGCGACGAGATCTTGACCTGCCGGAACGATTATTTTCTGGCTTCGAACCGTTTTATTGAAAAGAAGAACCTTCCCTTCCTGTTACAGGCCTACGCCAGATACCGGAAGAACAGTGGGGGCATAGCTTGGTCGCTAGTCCTTCTGGGAGATGGTGAACTGAAACCAGAAATCATTCGTAAACGAGAGGAACTAGACCTTGTCGACGCAGTATTAATGCCAGGTTTTAAGCAATACAATGAACTTCCCATCTACTATGGTCTTGGCCAGCGCATTTATCCACGCCAGCACAACCGAGCAATGGGGGTTGGTGGTGAATGAGGCGATGGCATCGAGCCTCCCTGTGCTGGTTTCTAACCGTTGCGGTTGTACAGAAGATCTGGTTCAAAGCGGCAGGAATGGTTTTGCTTTCGATCCATACGATGTGGCAGAATTGGCCGGACTTATGATGAAGCTCAGTTCAGGGGAATGCGATTTAGCCGCCATGGGAGAGGCAAGCAAAGAGATCATTGCCGGATGGGGGACGGACAATTTCGCAGAAAACCTCATGCGGGCGGCAGAGGCGGCTATCAACGCACCAATGATTAAGCCAAATCTGCTTGACACCCTTATACTCAAAGGACTTGGGCTGCGATGAAATTAGCCGTTTTGACAGGTTCTGTCAGTCGTCTGGCCGGAGGAACCTTCAGTAGCATCAAGCGGCCGATGCAAGAAATGCTTGCTGCATTTCCGCAGAAATATCGCTGTGTTTGGCTTACAGGATAGCTTTACCCATGACGATCTACCGGAATGGTCTCCGCTTGTTCCCGAGATATTTCCGGCAATTAGGCCCGAAAGCACTCGGTTATGCACCTGGTTATTACGATGCCGTCGAGCGCTTTCAGCCCAGACATCATGCAGGTACACGGTATCTGGATGTATTATTCGCATATATGCCTGAGCATCAGTAAAAAACGAGGTATCCCGTACGTCGTTCACCCCCACGGTATGCTCGATCCGTGGGCCGTCAATAATTCTTCATTGAAAAAGAAGGTGGCTGGCATACTTTACGAAAATGAGCACCTCAGAACTGCAGCCTGTTTAAGAGCGCTCTGTGAATCAGAAGCAGTTTCCATGCGGCGGCATGGTTTGCAAAACCCGATCTGCCAGATACCCAACGGCATTGACCTGCCTGTAGTGCCGGTTTCCGGTCCAGCGCCGTGGTGTGGTGATATAGAGCCGGGTAAAAAGATACTCTTGTTCCTAAGCAGAATTCACGAAAAAAAGGGCTTGCACAACCTAATAGTCGCCTGGGCGCAGGTGCTGAAGGACAACCTTACACTCATCTCTGATTGGGTATTGGTCATCGCAGGTTGGGACACCACCGGCCACCAGCAAGAACTCCTTAAACTGGTGGAGGTTCTCCAGGTACAGGAAAGTGTCAGTTTCATAGGCCCTCAGTTTGATGCGCAGAAAGCTGCTGCTTACTTTCATGCCGACGCGTTTGTACTACCCTCGTTCAGCGAAGGTCTACCAATGACGGTGCTGGAAGCCTGGGCATATGGATTGCCGGTTGTGATGACGCCGCAGTGCAATATTCCTGAAGGCTTTCAAATCAATGCGGCAATCAAAGTGGAACCAGACCAGGCAGAAATTGTTGAAGGTTTGATGAATCTTTTCTCTTTAACAGATGCAGACCGTAAAGCAATGGGGAGTCGTGGGTTGTCTTTGGTGAAGCAGAAGTATACATGGAAAAAAGTTGCCGAAGAAATGTACGCTATTAATCAATGGATTCTGGGCGGTGGTATCCCTCCGGAATACGTGAGATTTCACTGATGGCTGGTGATGACCTCGATATTGCTGCCAACCGGAAAGCGGCTAAATACAGACCGCTTCGACTTGCTCCGCCGTGTGCTCTGGTCAGTGGCTACCCCATTTTTCCGCTTCAGCCCGCGCATTTGCTTTAGCTGGCGACGAGTTCTTCTTAGATTTTTCGGGGCGAGCGTAGGAAAGCATGTTCATATCTATAATACAGCCATAATTTATATGCCCTGGAATCTACAAATAGGCGACTGGTCGAGCATTAGGTGAATATGCATTTGTCTATAACCTGGGCAAGATTACAATTGGAACAAAAGCTACAATTTCCCATCGTGCCCATCTTTGTGCCGGTACGCATGATTACATTCGCCCGGATTTGCCATTGCAGAAACCGCCAATTACTATCGTAGACCAGGCATGGATCTGCGCCGATGCTTTTGTCGGGCCGGGGGTGATCATTGGTGAAGGTGCGGTAGTCGGAGCCAGAGCCGTGGTCATGAAAGATGTTGGCCTTGGACTGTGGTGGCCGGAAATCCGGCACGATTTGTTAAACAACGGATACTTGTCAAACATGAAGAATAAAATTGAGTGGACACCAGCACTCGCCAAGAACATGATTGAAAAAGCCCGGAATCCATGAACCTGACAGTCATTGTTCTCACCTTGAATGAAGCCAAACACTTGCCTCGGTGTCTGGAAAGTGTCAAGTGTGTGGGCGCACTCTATCCTGGTCGTTGGACAGCTTTTCAACCGACGATACCCTGCAGATTGCCGAAATACATGGTGCAAAGGTGTTGCAGCATCCTTTCGTGAATCATGCCTCCCAGTTTAACTGGGCCTTGTCTCAGCTCGACCCAACCGTGGAGTGGGTGTTGCGTCTCGATGCCGACGAATACCTGACCCCTTTGTTGATCTGAGAAATACGGGATCGCTTGCCTACGTGGGGGGCGCAGTCGATAGGGGTCTATTGCGGGCGGAGGATGACCTTCCAGGGGAAGCTAATCCGCTTTGGGGGAGTGTTCCCGATTCGGGTGCTGCGTCTGTTTCGCAACGGACGAGGCAGTTGCGAGAACCGCTGGATGGACGAACATATTAAGGTGGCAGGACTGACAGAAAATTTCAGCGGTGAAATCATTGACGACAACCTGAATTCCCTTACCTGGTGGACTGCCAAGCATAACGGCTACGCCAGCCGTGAAGCAGTGGACCTATTGAATCTGAAATACCGTTTCATGCCGCATGACAGCGTGGCTGGTCTTCGGAAGGCCTCCCAGGCTGGTGTAAAACGCTGGATTAAGGAATCGATCTATACACGATTGCCCGGTGGTTTTCGTGCATTCACCTATTTTTTCTTATCGGTATGTACTTCGTCTTGGTTTTTTGGATGGCTTCTGCCGGCACAGCGTTCCATTTCCTACAGGGATTCTGGTATCGCTATCTGGTCGATGCCAAGATCGCTGAGGTGGAACGCTATCTGATTGAACATCGATGTGAACCTACGGTGGCAATTGAACAGGTATTGGGAATTAGATTGCAACCGGACCCTTCCGGATCCTGTCTTGATCTGTGAAAGATGCATCTGCTCCATCTGCAACGGGAAAAAGACAGACCTAAATTCTTTGCAGAAATGATAAGTAACCAAATGTTTTCCTGGCCGCCCCTAATGTCCTTAAACAGCCCAAGGTTTAAAAATGAAGAACAACTTCTTCTGCTGTCCTCTCGTGTCGAGATGCAAGAGAGTGAACTAAAGACCCTCCGGGAGTTAGCATGTAACACATTGAATTGGGAGCATCTGATTGAAATAGCCTCTTTTCATCGAGTTTTTCCGTTGCTGTATCACAACATCAAGAAACACATACCTAATGATATTCCCGATGATATTTGTAAGCGATTGAAGGATATGGTTGTGCGCAATGGGACGAAGAATCTGTTCATGCTCAGCCGGTTACTATCGATTCTGGCCCTGCTGAAAGAACATGGCATTCAAGCCCTTTCTTTCAAAGGGCCGACCTTGGCAGAGGATGTCTATGGTAATGTCGGTTTTCGTGTTTTCGGCGACCTTGACCTTCTTATATCGCACAGGGATTTGGAGAAGGCGGTGTCGTTATTGAGAGAGCAGGGCTTTCGTCAGGACATAGACCTTGCACCTGCACAATATCAAAAACTCGTTGATAAGTGGCACCATGCGGTGCTTACGAAAGATGGGGTGATGGTCGAGTTGCATTGGGAGTTGACCGGGCGGTATTTTTCCAGGAACGTCGAGATTGAATCGTTATTGCCACGAATTGTAGAAATCGAAATGGCCCGGCATAAGGTGCAGATGCTTGGTCCGGAAGATTTACTGCTGTTCCTGTGTGTTCATGGCTGTCACCACTATTGGGTGCACCTCGATGCAGTGTGCTGCATTGCTGAGTTGGTGAAGAAAAATAAGGGCCTTGATTGGCATCTTGTCTGGCAGCTAGCCCGACAGCTGGGTGCCTTGAAAATGGTTGTATTGGGCCTTTTGCTGGCAAGGGAGATGCTCGGCTTGGCGCTGCCGGACAAGGTTGAAGAAAAAATGGCTGAATATCCGAAGTTGAAAATTGTTACCGGGAGTATTGCCGGCAAGATGCTGTCCATTTCCCAGTCATCACCATTGCAGATGCGTTATCGGGAATATGTGATTTTTCATTATGATATCATGGATAACCGCTTAGACTGGCTTCGTCGTTGCTGGCGATCGCTGTCGAATCCAACCCACAGCGACTGGATATGGATACGTTTGCCTGCCTCACTGTCTGTTCTTTATTATATTCTTCGCCCGATACGGTTGGTCGGCAAATATAGCCGCAAACTATTCAGGTAGCAGCGCATAATGATGAAAATTTCTATCATTACCCCGGTGTTTAATGGTGCTGCGACTCTGCGCGGGTGCCTGCAAAGTATTGATAACCAGACCTTTAAGAACGTTGAGCATATCGTTATTGACGCAGCTTCAACTGATGCAACCCTGGCAGTGGTGGAGAGTTGCCCGGCTATACATCGACGGGTTATGTCGGAGGCGGATACCGGCATCTATGACGGCATGAACAAGGGCTTGGCGTTGGTAACCGGCGATATCATCGGCATCCTCAATGCCGATGATATGTATGCCGATGACAAGGTTTTACAGGATGTCAGCGAGGCGTTTGCCGAGCCGGGCGTGGACAGCTGTTATGGCGATCTCAAATATGTCGATTTTTTTGATACAGCCAAAACTGTGCGCCTGTGGAAGTCCGGATCTTTCAAGCCGGAGAAATTTCGCTGGGGCTGGATGCCGCCGCATCCGACCTTCTTTGTAAGGCAAAGATTGTACGAACAGTATGGCGGTTTTAATCTGCAGCTCGGTACCGCTGCCGATTATGAATTGATGCTGCGCTTTCTCCTCAAACATAAATCCACGACCAGATATATCCCGCGGGTGTTGGTGAAGATGCGCAACTGCGGGGCAAGTAATGTTACCTATTCGCGGCGTATGGAAGCAAACAGGATGGACAGGAAAGCCTGGGCGGTAAATGGACTGCGGCCTTTCCCCTGGACGCTGCTTTGCAAACCTTTGCGTAAGTTGGGGCAGTGGGTGTTGAAAGGATAGTGGACAAGCTATCTTGACGAAAATATTTCGTAAGAAACACGAATTGATGGCGGGCATATGCGATTTGGCAAGTTAATGACCATGATATTTATGAATAGACTGTAAATATCATGGATAAAAAACGAGCTCTTGAAGAGAAAATCACACGATTGCTCGATATGTTTCCGATAGAAGCCATTATCGGACCGAGGCAATGCGGGAAATCAACCTTGGTTCGCGGATTACGAAGCGATTGGAAATACTATGACCTTGAAGGCCCGGATGACTATCAGCTTATCAGCAGCGATCCTGTTGCTTTTTTTAGCTTGAAAGCTTTGTCATTAAAGAAATAATCCGGGGACTCCAGGCAACGATGGTTACCCAGCTTGAGTATGCATACTATAGAACCATTGACAAATCAGAGGTTGATCTGGTGGTGGAAGGCCCTTTCGGCATTGTTCCCTTTGAAATCAAGCTGAGCTCTCTGGGAAAGCGCATCTCTTTACGGGGACTGGAAGGTTTCATGGCTGACACCGGGGCGCCCTATGGCATTTTGATTAATCGGGGAAAGAAAGTGGAACTGCTCACGGATAAAATAATTCAGATACCTTTCAATTTCCATGTAATTGCGCCGAACCGTCGGCGCGAGGCGCTTCAAGTCCGGCGGATCAGGCAATAAACACCTCACCGTTCAAACCTTGAGATAATAAAATTATTTTAACGCGAATAAGTGAATTTGCAATTTGCAGTGGGTTGGTTCATACCAGAAAATTCCTGCCTCCGGTAAGTTGAATCTGTTGAAGTGAGAGTTCTTATGGGTGTTTCTTCTTTCAAAATCGGCCCATGCAGGTTTATACTTATTTTGGTGTGGCATATTGTTCGAGCAATGGGCCAGGACGACCTCCTAGTCGAGAATGGTTGGATATAGAGCTGAAATAATTTGTGGTGATGAAACGTGCTGAACCCTGGTCTGAGAATAATATTCGTCTTTTTGGTTGCACTGTTTGCTGCGCTGTATGTGCTCCCGAAACTCGTCCGTATTGCCATGGCAATCGGCTTGGTGGATAAACCATCCGAGGAGAGAAAAATTCACAAGATTCCCAGGCCTTTGGTTGGTGGGATCGGGATTACAATTGCTGCGACCTTCAGTTCAATGATTTTGGTGCCGTATGTTGGTTTTCGAGGATATTTTCTTGGTCTTTCTCTCCTTTTGCTTATCGGTTTTCTCGATGATTTCAGGGAATTAGGGCACAGGGAGAAATTTTTGGCGCAGATTGTCGCATCGCTGATGATGATCTATTTCAGTAAAATTCGTCTGGTGACTTTCGGCAATCTGTTAGGTTTGGGCGTCATCTCCATACCGGATATCCCCTGGCTTGTCTGGATCGTCACGATTTTTTGTGTCGTGGGGGTAATCAATGCGCTCAATCTTATCGATGGTCTTGATGGTCTAGCCGGCGGTGTGTCCTTTGTCGCTTTCATGACCTTTGCCATTCACGCATCAATGGCCGGCCAAGAAGGTCTCATGCTCATGAATCTGGCCCTGGCCGGAGCGGTGCTCGGTTTCCTGCGTTTCAACTGGTATCCTTCCACCATTTTCATGGGTGATGCGGGCAGCCTGTGCCTGGGTTTTTCGTTGGCATTTATGGCGCTCGCTTTGACCCAAGGCAGCAATTCCCAGGTCAGTCCGGTCACTCCGCTGCTGGTCCTGGCCGTACCGATAACCGATACTCTGGCGGTCATGGGGAAAAGAATTCTCCGCGGCCAGAGCCCTTTCAAGGCCGATCAGTCTCATCTGCACCATATTTTTATGCGGTACGGGATGGGCAGGGTTTTGGTTGTAAAGATAATCATTGGCACCACCATCTTACTCAGCGGTATCAGTCTGCTTGGGCCAATCTATAATTTGCCCGATGTCTGCCTGTTCAGCGCATTTCTTTTGTATTTTTCTATCTATATCGGGGCATCTTTGTGTATAATCTATACAATGCGGGTCAGCCTGAAGATCAAAAAGGCAAATAACCAGAGCGATGGTTTTTTGCTCTGGTTCCGTCGAGTCCTCACTGGAAAATTACGTTTCACGTCAATCTTGCGCCGATCGCCCCGCTACGAAGTGAAACTGGCATTTGTATGCCGGGCAGAATGAGCATCATCTCGATTTTCGCGGTACTGTTCTGAATATTTCCAATGACGGTTTTATGGCGTGTATTCCTGGTCTGGATAGTCTTCTCGATAGAGTAGTCGCGAGGATTACCTTTCCTATGGAAAAGGAATCCCATACCCTTGAATTGCCCGCGGAACATCTGTGGTTCTCCCAAGAAGGGGAGAGTTTTTTTCATGGATTCAGATTTCTTGAATTTGATGGCGACCAGGAACAGGTGGTTTTTAAATTTTTGGTTAAATACAAGAAGGAATAGAGGTAATATAAGAGTTACAAGTAGTCCGTCTTTGATTATTGTTGCAGCAGTGTAACTATGGTTGAGAGTGAGTATGCTGTGCATCGGGGATTTTCTTGCGGGGTGATTCCGGAAAGTCGAAACGTTTATTCCGAACATCCGAACAATTGAATGAGACAGAGTACCATTTCTGCCTATTCTCCCTTTAATACCTTGTTTTTTTGATGGTTTTAATTATTACGAGTGGTATAATCATTGCAGAACAAACACCATCAGGTTTGTTACGGGTGGTACATCATAAGAAGAAAAAGGTGTAGTTTGAAATTGAAATGGTTTCTGCTACAGGAGGTCCGAATGAAAGGATTATTGACTGCATGCATGTTGGTATTGGTGAGTGTTTCTATAGCTTGTGCTGAATGGCAGGTTGATTTTCGAGACACATATGTGTCGGAGGGAATTGATAAAGCTGTTGAAAATGCCATGAAAGAGGGGAAAACCCCGGATCTGATCGTTGAGAATGGCTCTGGAGTTGGAGGGGCTCAATCCACAGAACCTCATCAAGGCACTGTATTGTGCCGGGGCGAAAGGCCAGGATATCAGAGAGGCTGCTGAAAAATATAATATTTCCGAGATGATTTTGGCGGCCGGCTTCAAAAAGAGTAAAGCTGAGTGCAGTGACATGGTTGCTGACGCCCAGGCATACACCCCTGTCGGTCTAGGACCGAGTTTTGCCACACCCGTCAGCACTCGAGGAGGTTCTCTTGCCAGTCCATCAAGACCTTGATGTTTGATGTTGTTTCACGTACTCGGCAAGGTTCTGTTTCAACAGGGTAAGGTCAATTTGGATGGTTCTTCAGATTGACCTTGTTGTTTTGTATGGCGACACGGTTAAGATATTTTAGTACGATTTACTTTACTCATGGGAAAGCGGGGGCTATGAAATTTCATCCAGGTGTAACTCTGTGCTCAGGAGTGGCAATTCTTTGCAGCTTGAGCCTGTCCAGCAATGTACAGGCAATTAATATATCAAAATTGGTAATAGTTGGCGTCAGCAATACCCAACCTCCACCTCGAGTCGCAGCGGTAAGCGATATGCCGATCGGGCAAAGCGGTGGCGGCCAGGTCTCTCTGTTGCCGGAAGATGTAAAATCGACCGATGAAGCAGGTTTGTTCGGCGGTCAGGGTGGCTACTTCCACGCCAATCTGATGGTGCAAGGCGAGTATACCGATAATCTCTATAATATCGACTCGAACAAAACCTCCACCTTTTTGACGACCATTTCTCCGGCACTATGGTTCGCTTTGCCGAGGAAAAAGGTTATCCCCGTTACCCTGGCACCCAACAATACTTCGCCGGGTGGTATGGCCCTGCAGTTAAAAGACTATGAAGGAACAGACCGCTATCAGGCTTATGCCCTCGGCGGACTTGATTTTGAATTTTACTCGGAGGACTCGGATCTCAATACCGTTAATGGTCTGGCGGAGGGTATGTTTCGCTACAATATGCGAGGGGGGTTGTCTCTGCAGCTAGTCGATAGATATACCCGCGATCAGGATAAATATGATGTGGGTTCGCAGGCCGGCGTAAGCGAAGATGAGTTTGATTCCAATATTGTCTTGGCTACCGCCGACTGGAACATCACCGAAAAATTACGGGCCAAGTTCGAGTACTCGAACTTTTGGCTCGATTATGATGAAGATATTGACGCCTTTAAAGATCGCGCCGATAACGTTTTCGATCTCTACGGGTACTTTAACTATAGTGTAAAAACTGCGTTTTTCCTTGAGGGGAAACTTGTCGATGTGCAGTACGATACGGCCACGGAGAATGATAACAACCAGTATTTTTTCTATGGTGGTATCAAATGGGACACCACGGAAAAGATATCCCTGATGGCCAAGGTTGGTTGGCAGGACAAAGAATTTGATAACGAGGGGAGTACTGCCCGCAGACGAAGCGATTATAATGATCCGGCCTTTGAAGTCCAAGCCACCTACAAGTTTACCGAGAAGACCGATTTGTCTCTTGATGTCTATCGGACGAATGAGGAGACTGACAGCGTTGTGGCCTCCGATAAGACTGTTTTAGGTGGTACTCTAGGCTATAAACAAAAGTTTACCGATAAAATTAGCGGTACTCTGGCGGTCAACTATGAGGATGCCGAATATACACAACTGATCGAGCAGGATAGGGACGATACTACCTTTTCCGTTCGGCCGGCTGCCCAATATCTTTTTCGTGAATGGTTGATGGGTGAGGTATCCTATCAATTTGAAAAACGTGATTCCAGCGATGACCTGTTTGATTATCAAACGAATACCTTTTTTGCCAACATCAAATTCGCTTTATAAAGTGCGGCGGAAGCTCCTTTATTTGCTTTGGGTGATTTCTTTGCGTAGTATTTCATTTCTCGGTCGGCAACTCGGGCTGTGTAAAAGCGGTATAGGTGTTTTTATCGCTGTCCTGACACTTTGGTCTGGGTGTGTCGTAGCGGCCCAGGACTATCTGGTTGGTCCGGGTGACGTTCTCAGCATCACTGTTTATGACAACGACGATTTAAAGACCAAGGTCAGAGTCTCCAGCAATGGTACTATTGTTATGCCGCTTTTAGGGCAGGTGAATGTCAACAAGTTATCGGTTTCGGCGATCACCGAAAAAATCACCGGTCTTCTCGCCAACGGCTACATAGTCAATCCTCAGGTCAATGTTTTTGTCGATGAATTCCGAAGCAAAAGAGTGGTTATCTTAGGCAACGTCAGGAATCCGGGATTGATTGAATTAAACGGGCCTACCACCTTTCTTGAGCTTATCTCCAAGGCCGGCGGGTTTGACAAGGATGCCGGCGATACTGCGACAATTAAAAGAAAAGGCAACGATCAGGAGAGTGTAATAGTTATAAATCTCATCTCTCTGGTGAAGGGTGGCGATCTCAGTCAGAACATGCAGATTAACGATGAGGATACCGTCTATATCTCCGGTGCCGGGATGTGCTATGTGACGGGCGAGGTAGGCACACCCGGGACCTACCCCTGCGGCGACGGAGCAACGGTACTCAAGCTGGTCACCCTGGCCAAAGGATTTACCGGCAAGGCATCAAAGTCCGGCATCGATATCGTCAGGATGGAAGGCGACAAGAAGAATGTCATAGAGAATGTCAACCTTGATACCCCGGTAAAACACAACGATGTCATTGTTGTTCCCGAAAGTTTTTTTTAGTTCTTGAGAAAATTATTTCGCTTTTTTAGCCCCTCTCCCCGCTCTTATTCTTTTACTAGCTGACTTTAACCATGCAGAATTATCAAGCCCAGGATTCTTTTCACGATGACGACGTCGAACAAGAAGTGCACCTTCGTGAATATTTCTTCATAGCCTGGAAAAGAAAATTCATTGTACTGACTGTTTTGGCGGTTGTCTTTTTGATCACGGTCATCGGCACCTTTAAAAAAGTTCCCGTTTATACCTCTTCTGCCGAGGTTCTTATAGAACGAAATCGTGGTACATCAGGACTTGATGCCCAATACTATTCTTATGAGCCGGATTTTCTGCAGACCCAGTCCGCCATTATCAAAAGCATGAAGGTGGCAAGACGGGTTGTTGAGAGCCAGAAACTGGCGACAACGTACCGGACCTATTTCCTCGACGATAAAGAGAAATCTTCACTGTCGCCTTTTGCCTCTATGCAAACGGCGATATCCGGTTTTTTCGATAAGCTGCCAGGCCTGGGAGAAAATGTCGAGAAAAGCGATAAACAATCAGAATTGCAAGCTGAGCCTTTAACGGTTGAAGATATCATCGCCACGATGATCCAGGGTGGCCTGGCTGTTCAACCCATGAAGGAAACGAAATTAGTCGAGATCAGCTATACCCACAAATCCCCGGTAATTGCCAAGTTAGTTGCAGACGGGGTGGCAAAGGCCTATATCGATGAAATTCTCGACATGAAACTTACCACCAGCAGGTATGCCTTGCAGTGGATGACTACCAAGGCGGATGAAGAGCGGAAAAAGCTTGAAGAGTCGGAAAAAGCCATGCAGCGGTATATGCGGGAAAGCGATCTGGTGACTGTTGAAAATAAGCTGGCAATTGCCCCCCAGCGTTTGACGGAATTCAGCTCGCAATTGTCGAAAGCTCAGGCCGATCGAAAGGCATTGGAAGAATTAACCAGGCAAATTGATTTGGCTGGAAATAATGTCTTTCAACTGGAAAATATTCCGGTTTTTGCTGAAAACGCGGTATTGAAAAACCTGCGCGAGAATATATTCAAGGCTCGTCAGAATATTGCCGAACTGTCAAAAAAATTTGGTGCCAAGCATCCGGAAATGATCAAGGCCAACGATGAACTGAGACAACTCCTCACCCAACAGCAAGCGGAGATTAATCGGGTTGTTGCCACGACCAAAAATTCCTACGCACTGGCAAAATCAAATGAAAACAACCTTCAGGGGCTTCTCGATTCTACCAAAAATGAACTGCTCAATTTAAATGAGAAATTTATTCAATTTTCCATAATGAAAAGAGAGGTCGATTCCAACCGGGTGGTTTATGAGGCATTGACTGCCAGTATTAAAAAAGAAGGCGTCACCGAACAATCGCAAAGCGTCAATATCTGGGTTCTTAAAAATGCTTTTTTGCCGGAGGCCCCGTCCAAACCTAACAAACCAAGAAATTTAGCATTGGGCCTTATTCTCGGCCTGATGGGTGGAATTGGCTGTGCATTTTTCATAGAATACCTGGACAATACCGTAAAGTCTGAGAAAGATCTGGAGACGCGATACGGTTTGACGGTCCTTGGCTCTGTCGAGCAACTCAAGGAAAAGGGGTCGAATATTGAATCGCACATTGTGCAAAAACCCCTCTCACCGCTCACCGAAAGTTATCGTTTAATCCGCTCGGGACTGTTGCTTTCATCGGCCGAACGTCCGCCAAAAACCATCCTGTTAACCAGTATGAGTGCAAAGGAGGGCAAGACAACGACAACGATCAATATTGCCCGGGTTCTCAGCCAGGGCGGTGAAAAGGTATTGATTATCGATTGCGATTTGCGCAGGCCTCGGCTGCATGCCGTTTTTGCCATGCAAAACGATAAGGGGCTGAGTAATTTTCTGACTGGAACTTTGCAAGAGAATATTATTCATAAGATTCCCGGAGAAGAGTTATATGCTATCACCTCGGGGCCAATCCCACCCAATCCGGCTGAATTGGTGAGTTCGCGAAAATTGAAGGTTCTTGTCGAGAAAATGGCTGAGAATTTTGATTTTGTATTGCTCGATTCACCACCCATCCAGAGTGTTACCGATAGTCTGGCGTTGACCCAAATCGTCGACGGTACAATCGTCGTGGTCCGGGCAGGATCTACAACCTATGAAAATCTCCAGAGCGGCTTGAAGAAATTGCGGGATGTACAGTGTCATCTTTTGGGCTGCGTTCTGAACGGGCAAAGCAAACGTAATTCTGCCGGTTCGTATTATTATGGTTATACAACCTATTATGCCAAGGACAATCAGGGATAATGGTCTTGTCAGCTGTAATGTGATCGGCTGAGTAATGAAAAATATTCCATTTGTTCTTTTTATTGCGACGCTGGTCTTCGCACCCCTGGCTTTTGGTACGGCTGAAGAATGGTCGATGACGACAGTGCAGTTGTCAGTCGTTTTTTTGGTTTTTTTCTTTATCCTTCGTCCGACACCCTCATCGGAAAAACTCCTTTATATACCCGGTCTGGTTCCTCTTTTCTTGCTGCTTGGATTTATGGTACTGCAGCTCGTGCCTCTGCCCGCTGCTGTTATTAAGGTTCTTTCTCCCGCATCCTACCAGGTGTATCAGCCGTTGCATGAGCTCTCGGGGGAAAATTCCTGGATGTCCTTGTCGGTCTATCAAAAGGGAACCATCCTCGAGTTTTTAAGGATTGCCGCATATGGCTTATTTTACATCCTGACCATTCAATTGCTCAGCAACGGCGAACGGCTGAAGAAGAACGGTATTCATTTGTTGCTGGCTGGCGATTGGTATCGCTGTCCTGGCGATTCTTCAGAAATTCTCTTCACCACAGCAAATTTACTGGCTTGGCCCCCTGGTGAAAAATGCTTCCCCTGTCGGTCCATGGGTAAACCGTTCTCAGTATTGCGGATATATTGAGATGGTGTTGCCACTGGTGCTTGCTCTCTGTTTGTATTATCGACCTGTTGTAAATTCCGACGAGTCATTACGCCAAAGAATCGCATCTTTTTTCGCAGTTGGTGGCGGGAATCTCTTTATTTTGATGGGATTCGGGGTGTTGCTGCTGGTGTCATCGGCGTTCATCAGCCTGAGCAGGGGCGGAATAATCGCCGTATCTTTTTCCTTGTTGGTCTTTTTTGCCATATCGGCATGGAAAGCTGCAAGGTATTCGACCTTGTTTTATTTGCTGGTGTTCGCCGGTTTGTTTCTTTCGGTTACATGGTTCGGCTGGCAACCGATTGTTGATCGATTTGAGAGTATTATCAATGCCTCAGGACAGGTGGATATTGGCAGATTTGCAGTCTGGTCGGATTCGTTACGGGTGATCAAGGATTTCTGGCTGACCGGCAGTGGCTTTGGAACTTTCATTGCTATTTTCCCCTTGTACCGAACCTTCTCTGGCAGTGAAATTTATGACCATGCCCATAATGATTACCTGGAACTGTTGACCGATGGCGGGATAATTGGTTTTGCCCTTGTTGCCTGGTTTGTCTTAGCTGTCATCCGCGAAGGATGGCGAATGATCATCCGCAGGCGGGATCGGTATTCCAGACTGATGAGCATCGGCGCGCTGAGCGGTATCATTGCCATGCTTATCCACAGCCTGAGCGATTTCAATATGCATAACGGTGCGGACGGGCTCTATTTTTTCTTTCTTTGCGGACTCCTGGTGTCGGCTGGAAACACCCGGTTTTATTATCAAATGGACGCTACCTTACTCAAAAAAGAGAGATGGCTGTCGAGGAGAAATGTGTTGTTTGCCGGAGGTGCTTTTTTCTGTGCAGTACTGTTTTTTCAATGTGGGGCAATGTTTGCGCGCTGGAAATATGCACATGTCAGCGACATCTATCTCAATCGACAATTGTCGGAAGAACATCTGCAAAAAATATCCCTAGCTCTCAAACAGGCTGCCCAATTTGATCCTTTTGAAGGGATTTATCCGGCGCTGCAGGGTGATGTCCAAAGATATCTGGGCCAACCTGCAAAGGCATTGGAATACTATATGCTGGCGGGACGAAAAGATCCTTTGGATGGGGCCTATCTCCAGCAGATTGCCATGATGCTGCCGCAGGATCAACATGAGCGAGCTGAACGACTTATGGCCCAAGGGTCGAAAAGAACCGTAAAAAAGGACGATCTTCTGTTATCGCGTGCCCAGTGGTTACTGGATACTAGCCAACGGGAAAGGGCTATCGACGTTCTGCGGCAAGGCCTTGAAGAGAATATTAAGCTGGTCAACAGCGTGTTATCTTTATTGGATGGCTTTTCATTAACCAGGGAAGAACTGGCTGTTTTGCTGCCGAAGTCGGTTGAAGTTTGGTTGCAGTCTGCACATTTTTTTGAGAACAACGGCAAAGCCGAGGATGCTGCTTTTCTTCGCCGGCATGCTCTTGATTTCCTTGATCATGAAGAAACAATCCGGCCGGAATGGTTCTCGCAGCTCTATAACTCTTTTAAAAAACAAAAAGATGACGAGAAAGCCTTGGAGGTACTGCGCCTGGGCATTTCAAAGCTTCCCAGGTATCCACGGTTTCACGAATGGCTTGGCGATTATTACGCGAAGGAGGGGATCGTCTACCGGGCGCAAGAGGAGTATCAGCAGGTTCTTTTGCTTGAACCGCTTAACGAATCGGTACGTCGGAAAGTTGAAAAGGTAAGCAAGCCGCAGTAGAAATAGCTCGGGGTAGATTGAAGGTTTTAATCTTCGATACGCTTTTCCACGAACTGGGCCATCAGTTCGTGGACATTATAGGGCGGTCGGACTTTGAAATAGCGGTCAATTATAGCATGGCCGATTTCATGGGCCAATACCGAGAGTTTTGCATCGTCAACAGAGATATAAATGGTGTCTTCAGACAGGGAGTAAAAGGCCACGTAATCGACATTCTTACCATATTTTTTCATAAACACTGCCGCAACATCGGCGGATTTCTCAAGCAGGACAATCTTCATGTGCAGCTGGTCGGGAAACATCTCCAAAATAGTCTCTGCCTTTTCGATGATCGTGTCTATCTTTGCCAGGACCTCGTCTTCAACGGTGACGATTTTGGTTGTTCTGACAAAACCACCGAGATTTCTCCCCAGGTCAATCTCCTCATTAAAATCGCTGAGCAGTTGCTGGCTGCAATAGTGCAAGGTGGCATATCTGCCCTTTGCCTCCGCTGCCATGAGCCAACACGGGAAAAAAAGTAAGGAGCAAAGAGTAGTGCAGAGGAGTATTTTAGACATCCTTCAAGGTGTACGACGCGCAGATTGCCTTTATTCTGTTAGTCTTTTCATTGATATTCCAGTAAATACTCTGCAATTCTTCCTGCTGTTCATGACCGAGGCTTTCGGTTTTTTGCCGGGCCAACTCAAGAAGGCTGGCAATGGCTTCGGCGTTTCCCTGGAGATTATTCACTACCAGCGATAAATTTGCGTTGAAATCATTGATTTTTTTTGCAAGATCCTTGCCTTCGTCGTTGGTACGCAAGTATATCGTGTCGCTTAAATTCCCCTTGAGCATACTTTCAAGCGTTTTTTCCAGTCGAAAAAGAGGACCGGCGATTCTATGGGTGACGAGCATGGCAGCAGCCACGAGAAAGGCGCCGCCAATGACAAGGAACAGCCAGTGGGCGGCAAGGGTTTCCTTGAGGAGCATGATAGGTGTTTGCCCCAACTGCAGCTCATGATTGGTGTAGGAAATGATCAGGGTGTCCGCCGAAAAAAGACCAAGGAGACAGAGGAAAAAGAGGCAGCCACCAGTTACGAATAGAAAATAACCGAGAATGAGCTTGCCCTGAAAATCCTTTTTTATAAAAAAATTTCTTCTTTTGTACGGTTGCGCCATGGTTAGTTCTGCTCTTTGTGGATGGTGATTGTTGCGTTTTGTCGCAATTCCAAAAGCCAACGCTTCATCTGCTGCTCTTTTTGATACTCTTCCAGCATCTCCCTTATCTTTTGTCTATCGACCGTTTTAACGGCATGGTCTGGAGAAGGTTGGACACTGTCCAGTCGGAGTGCATAGTTTTCAGTGCCTGTATCAAATTTTACCCCGTATTGTAAGGGTTGAAGCGACGCAAGCAGGAGGCGGACCGGGCTGGCCAGGTCGGAAAAGAGGGCAGTGTTGGTCAAGCCTTTGCCGGTTGACGCCTCTGCCGCCGATTTGGGGATTTTGTCGAGTCGAGTAAAGGTCACTATCTTCCCGAGAAAGCTTATGTACTTGTCAATATCCGCATCGCTGATCGCAACCTGCAGCTTGCTGTTCTGGCGATCAAGGAGGTTTTTCACCAGAGAGTTTTCATAATAATTTTTCAAAGACAGGCGGAAACTTTCCTCTTTGTGTATTTCTTGTCTCTCTGCCTCTTGGATGAGCACCTCCCTGGTGATCAGAGTGTCAAATACCTCCGATTGTTGATCGGCATGGTAGCCATGCTTCTTTCCTTCCATGGTTATGGTATCTTTGGCAAAGTCATGGCCATTGATGGAGATGACAATGTCTTTCTGTGGCATGCGCTTCTCCGGAAAGATGAAAAAGAGGGTAAGGATGCTTGCCGCCACGATGATTGCCAGGATAATATACAGGTACTTCATAGGCTGATTGTCGTATTATTTGTTGAAGAACGGATATATTTTTCAGCAGAAATTTGCCGAGAAAACGTTTTGAATTCAGCACAATTCTAGCGGAAAGAAAACGGCAATTGCAAGAAAAAACGAGGGAAATTTCAGCTATACGGGTGCGGCACCATTTTTCGCCAGGCGGGACCACAGGAACAGCACTACGGCGACGGCTGCTTGCTCTCCATTGCGATAAAGTCTCTTATCGCTTTTTCGCTTAAGTACAGGCCGCTGAGAATCGAATCGCCAACCTTCAGAGCCGGCACCATTTTTATGCCGTCCCGCCAGGTTCGCAGTGGCGATATCAAGAGCTCAACCTCTTCAATCTCCAGGTGCGGATGTATAGACCTTACAGCCAGGAGGTGTTTTTTGGCGAGAAAACAGCGAGGGCAAAGTCTCGATTTGTAGAAAGTAATACGCATGATGGGTGGTTATGGGAGGAAGTGGATGCAGCAGGCATTCTCGGACAACCTCCTAGGAGGGTTTGTTGGCCGACGTTGCAAAGTAATAAAGGTACTGGATGTGGCCCTTTCCCACAATAAAAGAATGTGGCCGGACGGGAATGGTGATTTTACAGTTTACTTTACAAGGCGTAATATGACAACGATACAACAGGGTTGTGAAAGATGCGGGAAGTGTTGTAAACAGGGAGGCCCGGCCCTCCATAGGGATGACCTTCATCTGGTGCGTAGTGGCAAGATACCGATAACCAGCCTGATAACTATCAGGAAAGGGGAGTTGGCACATAACCCGCTGACCGGTGCCGTTCAGCCGGTTGCCATGGAACTGGTGAAAATTAAAGGGACGGGAAGACGATGGGATTGCCTTTATTATGATGGGAGCAAAGGCTGTACGATCTACGGACACAGACCGTTGGCCTGCCGGACGCTGAAATGCTGGGATACCGACGAAATTTTAGCCCTCATTGAAAAGAATACCCTGAGCCGCATGGATATCCTGGCCGAGGACCATTTCCTTCTGACGGCAATCAAGGAGCACGACCGGCTCTTTCCCTGCGATGAGCTGCAGCAGATTCAAAGCAGGCGTTGGGAAATATCCATCGAACTGAGAGACGAGTTGGAAAAAAGGGCCAATGAGGAGATGCGGTTTCGCATGCAAAGAGTTGCCGAGTTTCAATTACAACTCTCTGAAGAACTGTTCTATTTCGGCCGGCCGTTCTTTCAACTGCTTCAGGCCCTGGGGGTGCGCATCTCCGAAGGTCCGTCGGGGATCCGATTGCATTGGGAAGGATAGCGCTCCATACCGATAGTTTTTTTGGGTGCATTTCATGCACAATCCGTTTTGTGAATGGTGCATGAATTCACCCTGCAAATACCTGCCGACTCGAAGGCTTACCAGATTTTCCGAGCCACCTCCTCACCTCTCGTGGAGATGGTTATCTGTTCAACCGGAACGGTTTTCCCGGCTACTTCCATGGCTTTTTTAATGATGACGTTCATAGCTGAGCAACACGGAACCTCCATGATCAGCACCGTCAGACTTTTCAGGTTACAGGTACTGATAATCTCGGCAAATCGCTGGACATAACTGTCGGCATCATCGAATTTTGGGCAGCCCATCATCACCGTTTTCCCGGCGAGATATTTTTCCTGGAAGTTACGGACTGCGACCGCCGTGCAATCGGCAGCCACCAGAACGTCGGCATTTTGCAGGAACGGGGCGTGTGGCGGAATGAGACGGATCTGCACCGGCCAGTGGGTCAGTTCGGAACCTGCCGTCCCGGCGACCGGTATTCGGCTTGGCGCATTGGCTGCCTGGCAGGGTGATATGGCTGGCTGAGCCAGGGATTTGAAGGATTGGATATGGCTTGACGCACAACCGCAATCCATGGTTTTAGCCGGACTTTTCTCTGCCTTTTTCTTCTCCTCGGCGAGATATTCCTCGACCGCTTTCTCGTCGAATTCATCGGCTTGGCGTTCGACGATCTTCAGGGCTCCGGTAGGACAAGAGCCGAGGCAGGCACCGAGACCGTCACAAAGTTTGTCGGCGACCAGTCTCGCCTTGCCGTCGATAATTTTCAGGGAACCCTCGGCGCAATCCGGTACACATTGGCCGCAACCGTTACACAACTCTTCGTCGATTTTAATAATTTTTCTAACATTGTTCATATACTTTCCTCCCGGTCAGGTGATTGAAGTCAAGGTAGGGCGAGACGGTTCCGTCATAGGAGCGTTTCGCCGTCAGCACAAGTGGCGCTGTTGATGATTATAAAGTAACACAACTGGCGGGAAGATCTTTGATCTGGGTCAAATTGCGTAATGTAACAATAAAAAAAGGCGGGGTAGATTCTACCCCGCCTCAGTTTTTTCTTCACCCAGCGTGTGTTTATCCGAGGATGGCTTTCAGGTCTTCCTCCGGGGTTGCGGCAATCGGTTTGCAGGCAAAGTTCTCAACCAGGACATTGAGGACATTGGGGGTGATAAAGGCCGGCAGGGAGGGTCCGAGACGGATGTCTTTGATACCGAGGCTGAACAGGGTCAGGAGGATGACCACCGCCTTCTGCTCGTACCAGGAAAGGATCATGGAAAGCGGCAGATCGTTGACGCCGCAGTTAAAGGCGCCGGCCAGGGCCACGGCGATCTGGATGGCCGAATAGGCATCGTTGCACTGGCCGACATCGAGGAGACGGGGAATGCCGCCGATATCGCCGAGTTTCTTGTCGAAGAAACGGAATTTGCCGCAGGCCAGGGTCAGAATCATACAATCGGCAGGCACCTTCTCGACAAACTCGGTGTAGTAGTTGCGGCCCGGTTTGGCGCCGTCACAGCCGCCGACCAGGAAGAAGTGGCGGATCGCCTTGCTTTTCACCGCCTCGATGACCTTGTCGGCAACGCCGAGGACGGTATTGCGGGCAAAGCCGACCAGAACCGAACCATTGTCGACATCGGCAGGGAAGCCGGGCAGTTCGAGGGCACGTTTGATGACCGGGCTGAAATCCTTGTCGCCGCCGATATGCACCAGATCCGGCCAGCCGACCAGTCCGGTGGTGAAGACATTGGCCTTATAGCTGTCGGCGGGTTTCTGGATGCAGTTGGTGGTAAAGAGGATCGCCCCGGGGAAGGTCGGGAATTCTTTCGCTTGATTCTGCCAGGCGGTACCGAAATGGCCGAAGAAGTGGCTGTATTTTTTCAGTTCCGGATAACCGTGGGTGGGCAGCATCTCACCATGGGTGTAGATATTGATGCCTTTGCCTTCGGTTTGTTTGAGCAGCAGTTCGAGATCCTTGAGATCGTGTCCCGATACCAGAATGGCCTTGCCGGCTTTGACTCCAAGGGGTACCGGTGTGGGGGTCGGATGGCCATAGGTTCCGGTGTTGCCGGCATCGAGCAGCTCCATGGCCTTGAGGTTGATTTCGCCGCATTTCAAGACCATGCCGACCAATTGACCGAGCTCCTGGCCACCCTTGGTCAGTTCCGCCAGGGTCGCATGGATATAGGCATAGATGGAATCGTCTTCTTTGCCGAGAATTGCCGCATGATCGGCATAGGCAGCCAGGCCGCGGATACCGTAAATATTGATCTGCTTGAGAGAGCGAAGATCGTCGTTGGTGTCGAGACTGTTGAGAAAGTCGAGCGCTTGCCCTTGAGCGATCAGGCCGGCCAGGGTCGGGGCAGGGGTGAAGGTGGCGGCCGGCGCGGCGAACTGCACATTGCCGCCTGCCGCCTTGACTTTTCCTCTGAAGGATTCGCGCAGTTCCACAGTTTTGTTGATCCAGGCCTGGAAGCGAAGCGGATCGAAATCAACATTGGTCAGGCAGGCGAAGACCGCCTCGGCGGTAAAGCGATTGACTGCCGCATCGGTCAGGCCGTTTTTTCGCCCTTCGTCGGCAACCAGAGAGAGTCCCTGGACGGCATAGGTGAGCAGATCCTGGAGCGCGGCGGTTTCATCGGTTTTTCCACACACGCCGATTTTGGTACAACCACTTCCTTTGGCCGTTTGTTCGCATTGATTACAAAACATTTTTTCTCTCCTGTCTTAGGTTTGGGTATTCGTCGTGCGAATACGTTCGGTTTACGAGCTATCTGAGGTCGGGATGAACACGGTGATTGGGAGGCGAGGTGGCTGGCTCCTCAATCAGTATTAAGGAGGAAAGTACCCTATAAGTGTCTCAGGATCTTTGATGTAGGTCAAGAACAAAAAAATACTTGAAAATTATTGTCGCTTGAGGACGAGAAGACAGCATGCGGAGAGCGTTGCATCGTAGGGGGCGAAGCCGTAACTGCCCCAAATATGTTGCGGAATGAAATTCGCCCGGGCGAAGATGGCGAGCCAGGTGGCAAGGTTGAAGGCGGCGATGGCGGTGATAGCCCGGTAATCCTTGTTGGCCATTCCTTTTTGCATGGGACGGATGCGAAAGCGTTCTTCCAGCTGCACCGTCTGCGATTCCGGCAGATATTTTTTGAGAATTTCCTTGATGATGCGGCCGCCGCCCGGCCGGTCGAACATCTGAAATTGGAAAGTGGTACGCTGGTTGTCGAGAAAATCCTGGGTAGGAATGAAAAGCTGGACGATAAGAATGCCCTCCCGGCACAGATTTTCTCCGCAACCGAGCAGGCAGCGCAGGATTTTTTCTCTGGTGGTGAACAGATTCAGAGTGTTGTAGGGGATAAGGATGGTATCGAACGGCCTTTTGAAGGCTGGGGCCAGCATGTCCATGCAAAGAAATGAACAATAGGGTTGTTGGTGCTGCGTCGCCAGTCGCAGGATCGGCAGGGAGATGTCGATGCCGGTGATCGGTCGGTTTTTTCTCGCCAGATGGCGGGCGACCCGGCCAGTACCGCAGCCCATTTCAAGAACCGAGCCGTGTTCGGGGAGGACCTTGTCGAAAAAGACACAATCTTCCGAGAAGTTTTCCATCTCAAGGGCGTAGAAGCTGCCGGCCAGGTCTTCCGGAAGACTCAGGAACACGTCACCCGGCTCGTCTTGATAGTCCCGGTAGATTGTTACCATCTGGAGGAACTCGGCACTGGCTTACATGCGCAGAAGACCGGCCTCTTTCGGGGTGGCCGAGTAGCAGTCGATATGCATCAGCCAGTAATGACCGGGATTGTCCTGGATCGTCTGACGGGTCTGGGGGGGCAGCCAGTGGCTGTCGTCAAGCAAATTGTAGAAATAGGAATCGATGCCGATGAAGCCGTCGAGGAAATGGCTGAGTATATGCAAGGTCTTACTCACATAGCCTTGGGCGATGTCTTGCAGATCCGTGGTTTTTTGTATGCCGGATATTTCAAGCTCGGTAATCAGCTCTGCCATCATTTTACGGTTGCGGTTTTCCGCCGCGGCAATTCGGGTAAAGAATTGGTCATCGAGGCCGGAACACGAGTGTTCTGATCGGGCCTCGATGCAGTCATAGATTACCAGGGAGGTAAGGTCGAAGAACTTGTGAAGCTGGTCACAGCAATGTTCAAAAGAATCTCCGGACAGGAGAATTTTGTGCTGAGAGAGCCTTTTCATAGTCAATTATCCCTGTTTTGCCAAACTCTCGATCACCCGTTTTCCGACTCTTCGTCCCAGTTCGACACATTCTTTCAGTTTTTGCTCGTCCGGCACATATTTCATGCGCAGCCCTTCCTCTATGACATCGATTCTCATATCCTGCAGGGCCGTGTTCATCAAACCGACCGCCTCACCGCTCCAGCCATAGGAGCCGAAAGTTGCCCCGAACTTGTTGGTCGGTTTTAGTCCTCGCATATACATGAGAAATCCCGCCATGCGCGGCAACAGGCCGTTGTTGAGGGTTGAGGAACCGAGCACCACCGCCTTGGCTCCGAGTACCTCGGTCATGACATCGCTGCGGTGATGCACCTTGAGGTTGATAAGGCGGGTGCTGACTCCGGTCTCTCTCAGTCCGGCTTCGACGGCCTGGGCCATGCTTTCTGTCGAATGCCACATCGAGTCATAAATGACCAAAACCTTTTTCCCGGCCTCGTTACGACTCCAATGATCATAGGCTTCAAGGATTTTGTTCAGATTTTTCCGCCAGATAACGCCGTGATCGGGGGCGATCATTTTGATATCGAGGTTCAGGGAATTGACCGTCGCCAACAGTTTCTTGATGAGTGGGGAGTAGAGGTAGAGGATGTTGGCGTAGTATTTGGCACTTTCATGCATGACCTCGGACATATCAACCTGATCATCGAACCGTTCGCTGGTGGCGTAATGCTGGCCGAAGGCATCGCTGGAGAAAAGGATACCGTCTTCCTTGATAAAGCTGAACATCGAATCGGGCCAGTGCAGCATCCTGGTTTCGAGAAATTGAATGGTCCGCTTGCCGAGACTTATCTCGTTGCCTGACTTCACCACTTCAAAGGGCCAGTCTTCACGATGGAAATGGTCGATGATCGCCTTTTGTCCCATTGGCGAACAGATGAGTTTTTCCGGTTTGACGATGTCCATCATTTTCGGCAAGCCACCGGAATGGTCCATTTCGACATGGTTGACTACGATATAGTCAATTTTCGCCGGATCGATGATTTGCCTGATGTTTCGCAACATTTCGTCGATGTGAGAACTCTTTACGGTGTCGAAGAGGGTGACTTTTTCATCGACAATGAGAAAGGCGTTGTAAGTGGTACCTCGGTAGGTTGAATATCCGTGGAAATCGCGGACGTCCCAGTCTATGGCCCCAACCCAATAAATTCCTTTGGCAAGTTCAGTAGTGCTCATTCTGTGGCTCCGTATTTTGAGTATTTTTCAATGCGTTGATTGTATAGTGTATCAGTACAAACAAAAGGATATCTGTTGCGAATAAAGGGTGTCGAAAGCACTCTTTTAATAAGAATGATTACTATAATAGGATAATCTTGAAATGCTAGCCAAAAACATCTTATTACCAAATATCAGGGAATATTTTGAGCTAAAATTAAGGCACTGTAAAGGAGTGCTCTTTCAATGAAGAAATTTCCGTCCATAGATCTTGGCAGATGTACCGAATGCCAAGGCTGTATTGAAATCGCCCCGACAATATTTTGCTATAACTCCTCCACTGGCATGATGGAAGTGATTGAACAGGATGAATATCCTGAGGCGATAGTCGATGAGGCTATTAAAAATTGCCCTGAGGGCTGCATTTCCTGGGAGGTTGACGATTATCCGACAATCGAATCTGTGAAGGTCCTCCTCGTCAATAGGTGAAAATACTCAGTCTATTATTTCGGTGGAGTTCCGACTATACTGTGTTTCCATCCCGGGTTTTTCCAAGCCATGATTATTCTTCTTTCTTGGGCGATGTGCTGAAAAGTGGATTTACCTGCGCCCTTTTGTTAGTATGGGCGCGTCGTAAGAAATTCAAATCAAGATAGAGAATTGTATGGACATTCCCTTTCAACTCATTACGGAATTTAAACCCGCCGGCGACCAGCCCGCAGCCGTCGAGATGCTGGCCGATGGCATTCAGGCGGGATTGCGCGGCCAGGTGCTGCTCGGGGTCACCGGCTCCGGCAAGACCTTTACCATCGCCAACGTCATAGCCAAGGTACAGCGACCCTCTCTGGTCATCGCCCCCAATAAGACCCTGGCCGCACAACTCTTCAGTGAGTTCAAGGAGCTGTTTCCGCACAATGCGGTGGAGTATTTTGTCTCCTACTACGACTATTACCAGCCGGAAGCCTATATTCCCCAATCGGACAGCTATATTGAAAAGGACTCGTCGATCAACGAGGCTATCGACAAGATGCGCCACTCGGCGACCCGCTCCCTCTTGACCCGCAAGGATGTGCTGATTGTCGCCTCGGTGTCCTGTATCTATGGTCTCGGCTCGCCGGATGAGTATAAAAACATGCACCTTTTTCTCCGGGTCGGCGATGAGTATCCGATCGAGGAGGTGCAGCGTCGCCTGGTCTTTATGCAATATGAGCGCAACGACATGTCGTTTCACCGGGGCACCTTCCGAGTCCGCGGCGATGTCCTCGACATCTTCCCGGTGCATGAAGAGGAACGAGCGATCCGTGTCGAATTTTTCGGCGATAGCGTCGAGGCCTTGGCGATCATCGACCCCCTGCGGGGTATGGTCACCGAGCGACTTCAGGAATATTCGGTATTCCCGGGCAGCCATTTTGTCACCTCCAAAGACCGGTTGCAGAAGGCCTGTGCGACGATCAAGGACGAACTGCGGCTGCGTCTTGAGGATTTCCAGCAAGGGAATCGCTTGGTTGAGGCGCAGCGCCTGGAGCAGCGGACCATGTTCGATCTGGAAATGATCCACGAGCTGGGCTATTGCAACGGTATCGAAAACTACAGCAGGCATTTGACCGGCAAACAGCCGGGTGCACCTCCGCCTAACCTTCTTGACTATTTTCCCGAGGATTACCTCATCTTCATCGATGAAAGCCACATAGCTATCGGGCAATTGAACGGCATGTACAATGGTGACCGGTCACGGAAGCAGACTCTGGTGGATTATGGATTTCGCCTGCCTTCCGCCCTCGATAACCGGCCCTTGCGCTTTGATGAATTTGTCGGACGGATCAATCAGGTCGTTTATATTTCGGCGACACCCGGCAGCTATGAACTGGAGCAGGTGGAGGGGCGGGTTGTCGAACAGGTCATTCGACCAACAGGGCTTCTCGATCCGCGGATCGAGGTTCGGCCGGCCACCAGCCAGGTCGACGATCTGCTAGAGGAAATTCGCCTCCGCGCCGACCGGGGAGAGGCGGTGCTGGTGACGACCCTGACCAAGCGCATGGCCGAGGATCTCACCGACTATTATGAGAAACTGGGCATTCGGGTCCGTTATCTCCACTCGGATATTAAAACTCTCGAACGGATCGAGCTTATCCGCGACCTGCGCAAGGGCGAATTTGACGTCCTCATCGGCATCAACCTGCTCCGGGAAGGCCTGGACATCCCGGAGGTGTCGCTGGTGGCCATTCTCGATGCCGACAAGGAAGGCTTTCTCCGCTCCGAACGTTCCCTTATCCAAACCTGTGGTCGGGCGGCGCGCAATTCCGAAGGCATGGTGATCATGTACGCCGATGTCGTCACCGGCTCCATGCGTTACACCATCGACGAGACCGACAGGCGAAGAAAGATTCAGGAAACCTATAACCGGCAGCATGGTATCGAACCGAAGACCATTATCTCCTCGGTTAAAGATTCCATGCAGCAGCATCTGAAAAATTCCGGATACATTGTTGACGATTACCAGCAACACCTGCTGGCCACGGCCGAGGAAGCACCGTTTTTCTCCTCGGTGAAGGATCTGGAGAAAGAGATCCGCAAACTCGAGGGAGAGATGCGTGCCGCAGCCAAAGAACTGGCCTTTGAAAAAGCCGCTGAATTGCGCGATCGTATAAAAAAAATTCGTCTTATGGAGATTGAGCTCGGATGACCGAAGGGGTGCTAAATAGTATTTTGCTGCGGGTGGTACCGGTGTTTCTTGCCCTGCTCATGCGGCTGTGGTTTGCTACCTGCCGGGTGCGGGTGCACAACATGGAACATTTTCCCGACCCACAGATAACCGGAAAGCCGGTTATCGCCTCCTTCTGGCACTATTCGATCATCTATTTATTTCTATTTTGTGCGGAGCTATAAGGTTACCGCCATGGTCAGCGCCAGCAGGGACGGGGAATATATCGCCAGATTGGCAAAGCAATTCGGTTATACCGCGGCGCGCGGCTCAAGAAACAACAAAGGGGTGGAGGGGTTGAAGGCACTGTTTCGGGCAATTCGCACCGGTGATAATTGTGCTCTTGTTGCCGACGGTTCCCAGGGGCCGCCGAGAATCGCTCAGCCGGGCGCCATTCTCCTCGCATCCCGAAGCGGCGCTCCGCTGGTACCCATGCTATGGTCGGCCGAACGTTATTTTACCATCCGTTCCTGGGACAAAACGGTCATTCCCAAGCCGTTCTCCCGTATCGAGTATTATTATGGCGATCCGATTTTCGTCCCGGCCGATCTGAAGGCCGAGGGTATCGAGGAATACCGGACACTTCTTGAGGATCGGCTGAACATGCTTTACGCCGAGGCCTGGGGGCAATATAATAGGGTCGAACATTGAAAAGGGGAGGCTGCCGCGGAGAGCCGGGCAGATCGGCTATCCAACGATTCAGCTTCACAAACTTTTGATAAACAGAGGATACAGCTGGTAATGCAGAAAAGAGGAGTGGTGATCGCCGGACTTGCCGGAGGGTCGGGAAAGAGCGTCGTTGCCGTGGGGATCACTGCCGCCTTGGCGCGCCGGGGGTATAAAGTCGTTCCTTTTAAAAAGGGGCCGGATTATATAGATGCCGGCTGGTTGCAGCTGGCCGCCGGGCAAAAGTGCTATAATCTCGATCCGTATCTGATGTCGCAACAAGCCATTATCGATTCTTTTGCCCGTCGGTCAGCTCCCGCCGAGAGGGTTATTGTCGAAGGAAATCGAGGCTTGTTTGACGGGGTTAACGCCGATGGCGGTTATTCCACCGCCGATCTGGCCTTGACTCTTAACCTGCCGGTCGTACTGGTGGTCGATTGCACCAAGACCACCCGGACGGTTGCCGCCTTGGTTCTCGGTTGCCAAAGGTTTGATGAGCGACTGGATATCCGAGGGGTCATCCTCAACCAGATTGCCACCGACCGACAGCGCTTACTGATCACCGAGGCAGTTGAAAAATATACGGGTATTCCGGTGCTTGGCGCCGTACCGCGATTAAAACGGGACATTTTTCCCATGCGTCATTTGGGCATGGTGCCCCACCAGGAATACGGTAACAGCGGTGAGGCCCTGGCCTATCTCGCCGATCTGGTTGCAACCAACATCGATCTTGCCCGTTTAGAAGAGCTTATGGCCCCGCTGGCGGACACGGCGGCAACCGTTAGCAGGAAAGATGCGGTGGCCCAGCCTTTCGTAAAAATCGGCGTTCTCCAGGACGCGGCCTTCCAGTTTTACTACTCGGAAAACCTTGAGGCGCTGCAGCAGGAGGGGGCTGAGCTCATATATATCAATGCCATGCAGGACGAAGGTCTTCCGGATATCGATGGTCTGTACATCGGCGGCGGTTTTCCCGAAACCGGGGCACGGGAACTGGCGGCCAACTCCAGTTTTCGCCAGTCGATTAAAAGGGCCGCCGACCAGGGTCTCCCCATTTACGCCGAATGCGGCGGACTGATCTATCTCGGCACTTCAATTATGCTGGACGGTGAGGAGTTCCCGCTGGCAGGCGTCTTCCCCGTCCGTTTCGGCATGGCAAAAAAACCGCAGGCGCACGGCTACACGACCTTTCGGGTGGAGGGGGAAAATGGTTTTTACCGTGTGGGTGAAGAAGTGAAAGGGCATGAATTCCGCTACTCAAAAATTCTCGAATGGCTGGGAACAGATGAACAGCTGGTTTTGCAGATGGAGAGAGGGGTCGGCTTTATCAACGGCCGCGATGGCTTGATCTATAACAATGTCCTTGCCTTATATACCCATGTGCATGCCGAGGGAACGCCGGGATGGGCCGGGCAATTTGTGCAGCGCTGCCGCCGGAGGGGGCACATCAGTTAGCCGTATTGGAACCGAGCACTTTCAGGCTGATTTCTTTCTGGAGCTCTTCGCTGGGGGCGGGTTCCAGCCAATGAATAAAAGACTCGGTGACCCGCATATAACTGCCGTTATCTTCCTTGCATTTGGCGCAGATACTCTCCGCCATGTCACGGTACATGATGATTTTTGAAGCCGGTTCTCCCTCCTTGGAAACGGCCGCCATCTTGCGGCAGCCACATTCCAGTCGCACTACCACGACGCCGATACCTTCCGGGCTGCCTTCCAGGATTCCCTCAATCATTGCCAGCTCGCGTTTTTCCGCTTGAAGAACTTTTTTGCCTTTTTTCTCTTTCATTTGGTCCTATTGGTAACAATTGTCGGTGGTTGAACTGGTGATTCCGGACGGGTCGGCGAAACCGACCGACTCTCCCGCCATAAACCCAAGGAACGTCTAATATAGCTAACAAAATACTGGCCGGTCAAGAGCTATGTGCGTTTCGCTCATCGCCAAAAAGCTATTGATTGTTGCGTAAGAGTATGGAACTACATCAAATTGTCGATTTCATCCGGGATTGCAGCCGTTTCCGACCGATAGCCGTTTTTGCTTGACAAATTTCTGGCCGTGAATTACAGCATACATCACATATTGACGGGTTCGGGATGGTGTTCGAACTGATGATTAAGTATCATGAATACTTATTTTAAAATCTCACTTCTGGAGGTGAATTATGTTTGAGGTAATAGTTGATAAAGATAAGTGCAGCGGCGACGAGGAATGTGTGGCAGCTTGCCCGGCTCAGGTGTTCGTAATGGAAGACGGCAAAGCCGAACCTGCTGAGGCCGATGAGTGCCTCGGTTGTGAGACCTGTGTTGAAGTTTGCCCTGAGGGTGCTATCACCGTAAACGAAGTTTAATTCGATTACGTTTCATCCGAAATGGACAAGCCCATCTCCTGAACAAGGGGGGATGGGCTTTTTTTTTGGTATCGGTGGGGTGGAGATGCGGAAAGGGATAGCTCGGTTCAAACCGGCGGTGCGAAGAAATACCCTGCTGCTTTCATCCGCTTGTCTGTGGACGATCATTGGCCTGCTTTTGCTGGCAAAAGGAGGCTATCGCTGGTATCAGCTTCCCGAGCATCACTTTCGTCATAATTGTCTCGGGAATTTTTGTCGGCACTGTCAAATCCTTTTGGATACTTGACAAATCTGCCAGGCGCGGCGTTGATCGTATTCTCAATTTCGCCGATGGCACCTGTCTAGGTGCAGTTTACTCAAGCAAAACATGGTTATTGGTATTGTGCATGATAAGTTTGGGTGTTATTTTGCGGAACTCTTCTTTTCCCGTTCAGTTGCTCTGCTTTTTTTATCTCACCATAGGTTGGGCGCTCCTTTTTTCCAGCAGGCTCGCCTGGAGAGAATGGCTGAAGCGGTAATACCCACCCAGTTTTTACCGGCATGAATAAAAAATCTTTTAATTGCGTACGAATAAGCGGTTCGGCGTTACAGCATAATTACACTCTTATCAAGAACCTTGCCGGAGCGGATGTACCGGTGATGGCAATGGTCAAAGCCGATGCCTATGGGCACGACATGGTTATGGCAGCCCGGGCTTTTGCCGGCGTCGGCTGCGCCACCTTCGGTGTTGCCGAGTTGCGAGAGGGAGTAATCCTCAGAGAGGCCGGTATCAAAGGGGCAATCTATGTCACCCTTGGTTTTCTGGCCGAGGATGTCGATCTGCTCTTTCGTCATGATCTCATTCCGGTAATCTATGATTATGCAACGGCCCGCCTCCTCTCTGACAAGGCGAAATCCTTGGGGAAGGAAATCGGCGTTCATATCAAAATTGATTCGGGGATGAGTCGATTAGGGCTGTTACCGGACGAGCTACCGGCTTTTCTGGCCGAAATCGTCAATTTGCCGGGCATCATAATAACCGGAATGATGAGCCATTTTCCCGAGGCAGACATCTCCGGAGCAGCGAGCACAATTCGTGGCTACGAGATTTTTTCCGAGGTTTGCCGGGAGATAAAAAGCAGATTCGGCGGGATCTGTCACATTGCTAATTCCGGTGCAGTGCTTAATTTCCCCGCCAGCCTCTGCGACATTGTGCGAAGCGGCATCGCTCTCTACGGCTACCACCCAGCCGGACAGCACACCGGCGGTAGCAACAGTGCGTTAAACCTGATTCCCGCAATGTCCTTTGTCACCCGAATCGTCCAGGTAAAAACTCTTCCTGCCGGAAGCGGGATCAGCTACGGTCATACCTATCGCGCCGAAGAACCGATTACCCTGGCGGTCCTACCGGTCGGATATGAGGACGGTTTTTCCCGGCTGTTCTCCAACCGCGGTCAGGTGCTGGTCCATGGACGGCGGGTGCCGGTGCGCGGCCGGGTCTGCATGAATATGTGTATGGTCGATGTTACCGGCATGCCAGGTGTGCAGGCCGGAGACGAGGTGGTTTTAATGGGGCGTCAGGGCGACGAGGTCATTACCGCCGAGGATCTGGCGGCATGGATGACCAGCATCAGCTATGAAGTGCTGTGCCTGCTTGGCAATAATAATCAACGAGAATATATCGAATAACAGCAATGATTCGAGCACAATTGAAAAGTGCCCTTGATGGGTGTTTTGACCAGGGAGTTGCCGAGGGTTTATGGACAAGTGGAGCCGCCGGTAAATTTACCGTCGAACTGCCAAAACACGACAGCATGGGGGATTTCTCCACCAACATGGCCCTTGTCGTCGCCGGCAGCGAAAAGAAAAATCCCCGGGAGCTTGCGGGAATCATCGCCCAAAAACTGGCGAAGGACAGCAGCCTTATTGGTCGCGTTGATATTGCCGGTCCCGGCTTTATTAATATCTTTATCAACCCCGATGTATGGCGCCAGCTCATCCCAACCATTCTCTCTGCCGGTGAAAATTTTGGCAAGAGCACGGTCGGCGGCAAGCGCAAGGTCATGGTCGAATTTGTCAGCGCCAATCCTACCGGACCGCTCAGCGTCGGCCACGGGCGGCAGGCGATTCTTGGCGATTCCATCGCCAGACTTCTTGAAGCCACCGGCCACGATGTTTATCGGGAGTACTACTTTAACGATGCCGGCCGGCAGATGCGGGTCCTCGGTGAGTCAACCCGGGCCAGGTATCTTGAGTTGCTGGGAGAAAACAGTGAGTTTCCGGAGGATGGCTATCAGGGCCAATACATCGTCGACATCGCCCAATCGCTCATCGATGAACATGGCGATTCCCTCAAGGATCATGAAGATGTCACCCCGTTCAAGAAACAGGCTGAGGCCCACATCTTTAAAGATATCTCGGCCACCCTGGAACGACTCGGCATAGTCTTTGACAACTATTACAACGAGCATTCTCTCTATGAAAACGGTCACATCGACGATGTCGTTGCCATTCTGCGGGACAAAGGCTATGTCTATGAAAAAGACAATGCGGTGTGGTTTAAAACCACCGCCTTCGGTCATGAACAGGACCGAGTGATTATCAAAAGCACCGGGGAACCGACCTATCGATTGCCGGACATCGCCTATCACCGGGAAAAGTTCCGACGAAACTTTGATTGGCTTATCGACATTTTCGGCTCCGATCATATCGCCACCGTGCCGGATGTCCTGGCCGGGGTCAGCGCCCTGGGCTATGATCCGCACAAGGTGACGGTGGTACTGCATCAGTTTGTCACCTTGACCCGGGATGGCAAGACGGTCAAGATGTCCACCCGCAAGGCCAATTTCGTAACCGTCGATGAACTGATCGACGAGGTGGGTGTCGATCCTGTCCGCTTCTTTTTTATGATGCGTAAAGCCGACAGCCAGCTGGAGTTCGATCTCGCTTTGGCGACCAAGGAAAGCCAGGAAAATCCAGTCTATTACGTGCAATATGGTTATGCCAGACTCTGTTCGATCCTCCGTCAGGCCATGGAGAAAGGCATAGGCGAGATCGATCCGGCCAATGCCGAGACGGCTCTGCTTGTTGCGCCGGAAGAGTTGAAACTGTTGAAAACTTTGTCGACCTTTCCGGCGACTATTGAAAACTGCGCTCTGGAACTGGCGCCTCATAAAATCATTTTTTATCTCATGGAGCTTGCCGGACAGTTGCACAGCTACTATAACAAACACAAAGTCATCACCGACGACCTGCCCCTCAGTCGGGCCAGACTTTGTCTGATAAAAGCCCTGCAGGGAGTTTTGAAAAACGGCCTGAACATGGTTGGCCTATCCGCTCCGGAAAAAATGTAGAGCGGTTGGCCCTGATGGTTGCGGTACGGAAAAGTCAGGTAAAAAAGATCAGGTTTGAACTGACGAGAAGTGCGATCGGCGGTATCGCGGTGATCGTTTTTTGCCTGTTCCTGTGGATGTTTCTCCTCGGCGTATGGGCCGGTCAATCGCTCCTCCTGCCCGCCTACGAGAAAAAGGCCTTGGTGGTCGAGGAGAAGGGCAAGGTTCAAGAGCCGCCGTCGATAAGGGCGGAAAAGAAGAGCGTGAAGAAGACGGAGTAGGGCCGGATTATAACAGCTTTGCGCTCCGTGCATGACAATAATGATTTGGACTATTCTTGGTGGGGAGCGAACACCCTTCCCTAAAAAAGTGTACTTTTGACGATGCTTTTTTGACGACGGTTCACACCACAACACACGGCTGGATATTATGATTGGAAAATTACTCACGAAGGTTTTTGGCAGCAGTAACGACAGGTACCTCAAGCAGCTCAGACCGATCGTGGCGCGGATAAACGGACTGGAGGAAGAAATCCAGGTTCTCGACGATGCCTCATTGGCGGCTAAAACGGTGCTGTTCAAGGAACGGTTGGAAAAAGGGGAACTTCTCGACGACTTGTTGCCGGAGGCCTTTGCGGTGGTTCGGGAGGCGGGCAAACGGGTACTCGGCGAACGCCACTTCGATGTGCAGCTGCTGGGTGGAATCGTTCTCCATCAGGGCAAGATCGCCGAAATGAGGACCGGCGAAGGCAAGACCCTGACCTCGACCCTCGCCGTCTATCTCAACGGCCTGAGCGGAAAAGGGGTGCATGTTGTCACCGTCAATGATTACCTGGCCGCCCGTGACAGTCAGTGGATGGGCCAGATTTACAATTTTCTCGGGATGAACTGCGGAAAAATCATCCATGGCCTGAATGATGTTGAACGGCGCGCCGCCTACGCCGCCGATATCACCTACGGTACCAACAACGAGTTCGGCTTTGATTATCTGCGCGATAACATGAAATTCGAGTTGAGCGATTACTGCCAGCGCGGTTTCAATTTCGCCATAGTTGATGAGGTCGACTCCATTCTCATTGACGAGGCGAGAACCCCGCTGATCATCTCCGGACCGGCCGAGCTTTCCACCGAACTGTATAAGAATGTCGACCGGATTATCCCGCGTTTTAAAAAGGATGAGCACTACACCGTCGATGAAAAGGCCAGGCAGGTTTCCCTGACCGAAGATGGCGTCGCCCTTGGCGAAGATATGCTCGATGTCGAAAACCTCTATGACCCGATCAATATCGAAAAACTCCATCATCTCAACCAGTCACTGAAAGCCCATATCCTCTTCAAAAAGGATGTCGATTACATTGTCCGCGACAACCAGGTTATTATCGTCGACGAGTTCACCGGGCGAACCATGGAGGGGCGGCGGTACAGCGACGGCCTGCATCAGGCCCTGGAAGCGAAAGAAAATGTCAAGATCGAGCAGGAGAACCAGACCCTTGCCTCCATTACCTTTCAGAACTACTTCCGGATGTATAAAAAATTGGCGGGTATGACCGGTACCGCCGATACCGAAGCCGCCGAGTTCAAGAAAATCTACAACCTCGACGTTGTCGTCATGCCGACCAATCAACCGATGATCAGAATTGACTTCGCCGATGTCATTTATAAAAACGAAGCGGCCAAATACCGGGCAGTTATTAAGGAAATAGGCGAGCTGCATACCAAAGGACAACCGGTTCTGGTGGGTACCATCTCCATCGACGTCAGCGAGAAGATCTCCAATATGCTGAAAAAGATCAAAGTCGAGCATGAAGTTCTCAACGCCAAGCACCATGAGCGAGAGGCGGAGATCATCGCCGGTGCCGGGCAACTCGGCAAGGTAACCATCGCCACCAACATGGCCGGTCGCGGCACGGATATCAAGCTTGGCCCCGGGGTGGTCGAGGTTGGTGGCCTGCATATCCTTGGCACCTCCCGGCATGAATCGCGGCGGATCGATAACCAGCTTCGCGGTCGGGCCGGACGGCAGGGTGATCCGGGTTCTTCGCGGTTTTATCTTTCTCTCGAAGATGATCTGTTGCGCATTTTCGGCTCCGACCGGATAAGCGGGATCATGAACAAACTCGGGATGGAGGAGGATGAGCCGATCGAACACGGCATGATCTCCCGGGCCATCGAAAATGCCCAGCGTAAGGTCGAAGGCCATAACTTCGATATCCGTAAACATCTCCTTGAGTATGACGATGTCATGAATCAGCAGCGGGAGATCATTTACCGCCAGCGACGGGATGTCCTGGCCGGGGAGGATGTGGTGCAGGTGGTCCAGGATATGATCGAGGACCTGGTCGATGGCGTGACCAGCGAATTTTACCAGGAGCGGCTTGAATCGCCTGAATGGCAGTGGCCGGAATTCAAGATCCGCATGGGAGAGGTGTTTCATACTATTCCGGAGTGGCCGGAGGAGGAATTGGCTGGTCTGAAACTTGAGTCTTTCCGGGAGAAAACCCTCGATTTCGTCAAACAGGCCTATGCTGCCCAGGACATCAATAACGGACCGGCAACCCAGCGCCAGATCGAAAAACTGATACTCCTCCAGGTTGTCGATAGTCATTGGAAAGACCATCTCCTGTCTATGGACCATTTGAAGGAAGGTATCGGCCTGCGTGGCTACGGTCAGAAAAATCCTCTCAATGAATATAAAAGGGAAGGTTTTCAGCTGTTTCAAAGCATGGTCGAAACGGTAAAGACCCAGACTGTTTCCAATCTGATGCGTGTCCGTGTCGTCCGGGAAGATGATGTCGAACGTATGGAAGAAGAACGTCGCCGAAAGCAGGAACAGGAACAACTACGTCTGAACAGAGGTGCGGCGGGGGAGGCCCCGGGGCCGCCGAAACCGATTCGTCGTGACGGCGACAAGACCGGCCGAAATACCCTTTGTCCCTGCGGTTCCGGCAAGAAATACAAGAGGTGTTGCGGCAAGGAAGCCTAAATACTCAGTCATACAAATAACAACGGGGGGATGGTGGGCAAGGTGCCGTCCCCCCGTTGTTATTTGCAGTGGAAGAAGGTTATCCGTGCAGCTGCTGCGGATTCATCAAATTATCTTCCATGTGTTTGAGCTCTTCGATACCGGTGATAACGACTTTCGGGTCGGTTTCCAACTGTTCCAACGGCAGTTTGTCCTCATATCCCAGGTGGCTGAGGATATGTTTCATACAATTGAGGCGGGCCTTCTTTTTATCGTCTGAACGGACAATGGTCCACGGTGCGATGGTCCGGTTGGTTTCGGAGAGCATCTGGAACTTGCGGATGGAATACTGGTCCCAGTATTCTTGCGCCAGATTGTCGACCGGCGAAAGCTTGTATTGTTTCAACGGATCTTCTTTACGTGAATCGAACCGAGCCTTCTGCATCTCTTTCGAGACGGAAAAATAGAACTTGAACAGTTTGATGCCATCCTTTACCAGCATCTCTTCAAACAACGGCACATCTTTAAGAAACCGCTTGTTTTGCTCATCGCTGCAGAAACCCATGACCGGTTCAACCATGGCCCGATTATACCAGCTGCGGTCGAAAATGACAATTTCGCCGGCGGAGGGGAGGTGGGCGACGTAGCGTTGGAAATACCATTGGGTCATCTCCGTTTCATTGGGCTTCATGAGGGCGACGACCCGGGCACTGCGGGGATTAAGATTGGCAGTAATCCGTTTTATGGTGCCACCCTTACCGGCGGCATCCCGGCCCTCAAAGATCGCCAGGACACGCTGCCCGTTGACCTTCATCGCGTTTTGCAGTTTCATCAGCTCTATTTGCAGTTTTTTTAATTCTATCTCATACTTGAGCTGGGAATTCTTGATGTTGATAGCTGTAGTGTCGTCGCCATTTTTGGTAAGAAGATTGTCTGCGGCGGTTCCTTCAGCAAGTCGGAAATCTTCAATGTCGTGTTTTGCCTTGTCGTCTTGTTTACCCTTGTTGTCGCTCTTCTTCTTACCCATGTTGATCGCCCTTGTTTGCGGAGGTTGAAAAGATTTTGTGGTAAATTGAACAGATGCCGCGGCAAAGAATAGTGCCCGAGCATATCTTCGTTTGGCCAGCGCCTGGAGCTTGCGCCTGCCTTTTTTATCATAGTCAAAAACTCGATCAAGTAGCAAGAATCAATTCAGTTTCCTGCCCTGTAAAAACATCGTGGCATAGATTTCCGGAAGGTGCTGCCTCCGTATTGCCGCAACGACTTCGGCTATATCGTAACTGATCCTGAAATGGCTGACTTTGACACTTCCTTCTGTTATTTCCAATATGGCACAACTGACCCGTGGATCGCCGTCGAACATCCTCCCGGCCGAGCCCGGATTGATGAAATGGACGCCGGAGAGGAATTTGTGGTACGGACTGTGCGAATGGCCGGTGACGACAATCTGGCAGGTCGACCTGTGCGGCAAGTTCATGGAAACGGTCGTCCGGGGTATCGGCAAATAAGAATTCATCGGGATCGGTGGGACTGCCATGGAATATCCCCAGGCTGTGCTGTTTTGTCGGCGAAGCGTTACCTGAACCATGCAGAACCAGGGTTTCCGATTCCGGCAAAGCTAAAAGAGTACGCTGGCCAGCCTCATCGAGGATATCGGCTGTCGAGGAATACATTATGCGTTTTTCCGGTTTCCGTGGTTTGGCAAACGGTCGATTGTTGAGGAGGTTAATAACCTTTTTATCGGTATTGCCAAGAATAGATAGAGCTTTATTGCGGGAGAGCCAGCGGAGTGTTTCGTTGGGAAAGGGGGCGTAAACGAGACAGTCGCCACAATTGACGATATAATGAAAAGCAGTTGCGTCCAGTTCCCGAGCAATGGCCATAAGTGCCGGATAATTACCGTGAATATCGGAAATCAGCAGTATACGGGTCGGTGTTAGAGGAGCGGTGAGACCAATAAGCATGTGTTTTCCTTAAATTTAATAAGCTTTTTCCGGCGAGAAAAAGTCGTCAAGTCGAGGGCCAGTGATTGCTGCAGGTAACTTTGCTGCACGGCCAAAAGTCGTTGGGTGAATTCCTCGCAGTAAATAAAGAGGGTTGCTTCCAAGTTCAACCAGAAGCTGCGCATATCGAGATTGACCGAACCGAAAAGAGCAAAGTTCCGATCAACGGTGATGGTTTTCGAGTGCAGCAGCCCGCCATGGAAAAGTCGAATTCTCACCCCTGCTTCGGCAAGTTCCTCAAAGCGAGCCTGGCTGGCATAATGGACCAGCCTGGAGTCATTTTTTTGCGGAACGATGATGGTAACCTCCACCCCGCGCTGGGCTGCTGCTTTCAAGGCAATAAGCAGAGGCTCGTCGGGTATGAAATAAGGCGTGGTCATAATCAGTTCCTTGCGTGCTGCGTAGATGGTGGTGAGCAACAGGCTGTGAATGGTCTCCAGCGCAAAGCCGGGACCTGATGGAACAAACTGGATCGGGCATTGACCGACGACCGGCAGGGGGTGGATATCTCCTTTTTGTCGAACCATCTCGATATCTTTCTTGAGCGACTCGGTTCGGTACTCATTTTCCTCTGTGTCAAGATACCAGTCACTGATGAAGGTACCGGCAAGGCTCTCAACGACCGGCCCTTCAATCTTGACCATCACATCGATCCAGTTGCCCACACCAGCATCTTTTTTGAAAACCTCCGGGTCGACCATGTTCTGACTGCCGGTAAAGGCTGTAGATCCATCGATAACGACAATCTTTCGATGGTTGCGGATATCAATTCGGGAAAAGAGGGCTTTGATCAGACCTGCCGGTAACGATTCACGGATTTTTATTCCTGCCTTTCTCATTTTATCAGCGGTCGCGCTGCCCAGAAAGTCACGGCTACCGATGGAGTCGAGCAGCAAACGGCAGGTAACGCCTCTGGCGGCAGCCTTGATAAGGGCGGCTATTACCTTGTCTATTTGGCCGCCATCCTGCCAGATGTAAAATTGCAAATGACAGGTTGACGTCGCCTTGTCAATCTCGTCGATGATCGAATGGATGATTTCCTGTGGTTTGGTAATGAGGGTCAATTGGTTACCGGCCAGGGCCGGTAAACCGACTAAGGTTTCCGCTTGGCGGTTCAGCGGTGCGCATTCGGGATTGAGCCCATGCCAGGAGACAGGTGCCCGTTGCCTGAGAGTTTTTAGCCAGTGTTGGTAGTATCTGTAGGAAATTCTGGCGCGTTCGATGCGTTTTTCCGGGATTCGGTTTTCGCCGAAAAGCAGGTAGAAAAATCCGCCGAGAAAAGGCACCAGCAGGATGACTACCAGCCACGCCAGTGAAACACCGTAGGGTCTCTTGCGCATGATTACACGAATCGATAAACCTATTCGGATAACCAGATCGGCAAGGAGCAGTAATGTTGAAAAAAGGCTGTAATTCAAATGAAACCCTGGTCAGATTCTTGCGGCATTCATCAACTTTTCTCCGGGGATAAAACGAAGATGTCCACCTTTTTGGCAAAACATGCCCGCTTCGAAAGTGATAGATTGCTATCTCCATTTTAAAGTAGCATAATCAGTTGGATAAGTGGTAGATGTATTTTACCGTTTCGGCTTGATGGTTGTCGTAGAGGATTTTTTCACCTTTCGGGAAGTGGTTTCCATAAGTTGTTGTCCATGCCGCAGGTTTTCTGTCATCTAAGGATTCTTTCGTATGAATATCAAGGGTTTTTCTTTTTCCGCCATAGAGTCCGGTGTTCGGTATGCCAACCGGCTCGATCTCGGGCTTATTTATAGCGACATTCCCTGTGTTACTGCCGGGATGTTTACCACCAATCAGGTCAAGGCCGCACCAATTGTCATCGACAAAGAGCGGCTCAAGTCCGGCATGGCCCAGGCTATCCTGGTCAACAGTGGCTGTGCCAACGCCTGCACCGGGGAAAAGGGCATGGAGACGGCTCGCCAAACCGGTGCGATGTTGGCTGAAAGGCTTCATATCCCTGAGGCCATGATTCAGCTGGCCTCAACCGGCGTTATCGGTGAACAGCTTAACCTCTCGGCCTTCGAAAAAGGTATCCCAGGGCTTGTCGAGGGTCTTCATCCCGGCAACTTCGAACTCGTAGCCAAGGCGATCATGACCACCGATACGGTTATGAAAACCGCCTCAACCGCAGTCACCATAGGCGACAAGGAAATCAAGATCATGGGAATGGCCAAAGGGGCGGGAATGATCATGCCCAATATGGCGACCATGCTGGCTTTTGTCATGACCGATGCGCGCATCAATTTTCCCGAATTGCACAAATCATTGGTCAAAGGAGTCGAGCGGACCTTTAACCGCATCACCATCGATGGCGATACCAGTACCAACGATATGGTTCTGGTCATGGCCAATGGTGCAGCGGCAAATCCCTGGATAGACGGCGACTCGGAAGCTGATCGTCAAACCTTTCAAAATGCCCTGGAGCACGTTTTGAAAAATCTCGCGCTGCAGATAGTCACAGACGGTGAGGGGGCAACCAAGACTATCACCATCAGGGTATGTGGTGCCAAAGAGGAGGATCAGGCCGAACAGATTGCCAGAACCGTGGCTACCTCGAGTCTCGTAAAAACCGCTTTCTTTGGTGAAGATGCCAACTGGGGCAGGATCCTGGCGGCCATGGGACGATCGGGGGTGAAGTTTTCGCCGGACCGCGTGGATATTGCGTTTGGCGATGTGGTGATTGTTAAAAATGGCCTCGGCCTCGGCAAGGATGTCGAAGCTGCCGCCACCAGGGTGCTTAAGGAAAAAGAAATCACCGTGACAATCGACCTCTATGACGGCAAGGCCTGTGCAGAGGTTTTAACCTGTGATTTTTCACTTGATTACGTGAAAATTAACGCCGATTACCGATCATAAGCCAGCTTCAAGGCTGGCTTTTAGAACCGTTAGGAAATGCGTAGTCATTCTGTCGATTTTCTCACAGCCCCTCCTGTCGTTTCCGGCTATCTGCATCGTCCAAGCAATTTTTTCCAACGGCTTTAGAGTTTGCTGCCCAATGCGAAAACAACTTTCTCGATGCTTGCCATAATTTCCTCTCTTCTTGTCCTGTCAAATGGTTGGTCGTCTTATCGGAGTTGACAATTGCCAGGAAAATAAAATAATATGAAGCAAGTATCTGGTGGATATTTGAGAAAATTGTTAATTTTTAAAAATGAGCGTAAATATGAGTAAGGTTACCAATCGCAGAACCTCGTTTCGCATGCCATTTATTTCAAAGTTGGTGTGTCAGGTCAAGGGCAGTGAAAAAAAGTATGATGGAACATTGCGCGACATCAGCATCACAGGTCTTTTTGTAGAAATGGACGAGTATCCGGCTGTTGGTAATACCTGTGAAATGAAAATATATTTGGAAGGTGACCACAGTCGCCTGGTGATTGAAAAAGTGAGCGGAAAAATAGTTCGCAGCGATTCCAAGGGTGTGGCGATTCTATTCGATAACAGACTGGAATGGTTTGTATTAATTCCTCTTTATTTTCAAAAAATCTGTGGTAAATCTAAACACACTAGCGACAGTTCGCACCTTGATTGTCAGGCAATGGTCAGTGAATTATCCGAAGATTGACGGTGACCGGAAAGAAGAGGTAAGGAGTTGATTGGCATGGGTATTTGGAACCTTGATAAGCTTTTTCATCCCGAGGCGATCGCCGTTATCGGCGCCAGCGAACAACCGGGTCGAATCGGCACAGCCCTGATGGGCAATCTCATCCGTGGCGGCTTTACCGGGCGGTTGCTGCCTGTCAATCCCAAGTATCCGCAGATCATGGGCTTGCCGGTGGCATCTTCCGTCGGTCAACTCGATGCCGTGGTGGATTTAGCGTTGGTGGCGGTGCCTATTCATCAGGTACCAGAAGTCATCGAGCAATGCGCGGCGGTTAGGATCAAGACTGCTATAGTTATCTCTTCCGGCGGCAAGGAGATCGGAGAATCCGGCCTGATGATAGAGGAGCGGATTCAAAAGGCTGCCATGGCCGGTGGAATCCGTATCCTGGGTCCCAACTGTCTGGGGGTGATGGTGCCCGGTTCCAAACTGAACGCCAGTTTTACAGCCGATATGCCCAATGCCGGTAATCTGGCTTTTGTCTCACAGAGCGGTGGAATCTGTACTGCCATACTTGATATGTCCTTTCAGGCGGGAATCGGTTTCAGCCATTTCGTCAGTATCGGTTCCATGCTCGATATCGACTTTGGCGACATGATCGACTATCTGGGCAGGGATCCGGCGGCCAAAAGCATCCTGCTTTATGTAGAGCAGTTATCTAATATCAGAAAATTCATGAGCGCTGCCCGGGCTGTGTCACGAATTAAGCCGATAATTGTTCTCAAGGCCGGCAGCAGCACGGCCGGGGCCAAGGTGGCTTCCTCCCATACCGGCGCTTTGGCCGGCGAGGATGCGATTTATGATGCAGCTTTCAGGAGGGCTGGAGTCATCAGGGTCGGCACCATTGAAGAGTTGTTCGATAGCGCCGAATTAACCGCCAAACAGCCCCGGCCCACCGGTCCCCATCTGGTTGTTATGACCAACGGCGGTGGACCCGGAGTCATGGCCGTCGACGCTTTGGCTCGCCATGGGCTGGAACCCGCAGTTTTAGGTGCCGCATCACTGGGAGCTCTGAATGAAATCCTGCCGCCACACTGGAGCCGCCAAAATCCGGTGGATATTCTGGGCGATGCCACCGTTGATCGATATGGGCAGGTGATGGAGATTCTCTCCAGGGAAGGCGATCTGCACGGGCTGATGGTTATCTTTCTTCCCCAGGCTCTGACCGATCCACTGTCTGTTGCCAAAGAATTGGTTCAGCATCTCAAGGGAAGGCCTTTCCCCATCTTCGCGGTATGGATGGGTGGCCGGGATGTGGCGGGTGCAGTACAGTTTTTAAACGATGCAGGTATTGCAACCTACGCAACCCCCGAGCGGGCGGTGCATGCCTTCGCGACCCTCGTCCAGCATACCCGCAACCTGGAACTGCTGAAGGAGATCCCCCCGCGGTCGCAGCGCCAGCTGTTCTTTGACAGGGCCAAAGCAAAGGAGATAGTCGCCTCCTCCGATTGTCTAGAAGGCGGTTTCTTGAGCGAATTGCGGAGCAAAGAGCTTCTCTCGGCTTACGGCATCCATGTTAACCCGACAGGCACAGCCGACTCGTCAGAGGCTGCGGTGTCCATGGCGGAGGAGCTGGGCTGGCCGGTGACCTTGAAAGTGCTTTCGCCGGATATCACCCACAAAACCGAGGCCGGCGGGGTGCACCTTGATCTGCGCGATGGCGGGGAGGTGCGGGCTGCCTATGCCGGAATCATGGCCGGGGCAAAGCACTTCAACGAAAATGCCCGTATTGAGGGTGTTACTGTGCAGCCTTATCTTGCCCGACCTGATTTCGAATTATTGCTCGGGATCAAGAGAGATGTGCTTTTCGGGCCAGTCCTCGTGTTCGGCAGCGGTGGCGTGTATACCGAGCTCATCGGTGATCGGGCCCTTGGCCTGCCACCTCTTAATGGCCAACTGATTCGCCGCCTGGTCGAAGAGACGCGGATCGCCAAAATCCTGACCGGCTACCGCAACCGTGTGGCTGTGGATATGGTAGCTTTGCAGACTATGCTCCTGCAACTGTCGCAGTTGGCGATTGATATTCCGGAAATTGCCGAACTCGACATGAATCCGGTGCTTGTCAAGAATGGTATACCAGTGGTGGTCGACGCCCGTATTCTCCTGCGGTTGTCACCTTTATCGTCGCCTTTGCATCTGGCGATCAGCCCCTATCCGGTGCAATATGAGGTTTGCACCACCACCAGGAGCGGCCTGCGTCTGGCTATTCGGCCCATCCAGCCCGAAGATGCCGAGCTCTTCGTCGAGCTGTTCAAAACGCTGTCGCCGACCAGTGTCTATTATCGCTTTTTCCGCCATATGAAATCGCTGACCCCGGAGCTGCTGGCTATGCTCACCCAGGTCGATTACGACCGACATCTCGCCCTGGTGGCCCTTGATCTTTCTGCGTCGCCGGAGAAGATGCTGGGAGTGGCCAGGGTTATTGCCGATCCGGATCTCTCCCATACCGAGTTTTCCATTATGGTTGGTGATCCCTGGCAGGGGCAGGGAGTGGGTGCAGCCTTGCTTCTCCATCTTCTCAGGGCAGCGAAGAAACAGGGAGTGGAAAAAGTCTGGGGCACAGTCCTGCGTGAGAATACTCAGATGCAGCATCTTGGGAAAAAGGCGGGGTTTACAATGAAATTCAACAGCGAGGAAGGGGCCTACGACCTGACCATCGATCTTGCAAAGGTTGAACTGGAGAATTGATGGAAGGCCGGCATCCACGACTTGGTGATTGCGGCAAGGTATTCTGTTTAACTCAATACAACAATGGAAACTATGAAAAAGCACTTTCTCGTCACCATCAGCAATGATATTGAAAATCTCTTTGGGGTTCGTTTTCTCTGTTTATTTTTCAACACTATGGAGGAGCATCAGATCACCCTGCTGCATATCTGCCGAACCGACGACAACGCAATGGCTAAAACCTTAAACCAGATGTGGAAGGGGCCAAGTGAGGGTATTGAGGGCAAGGTCACGGTTCAGGCCAGGCGAGCGATTTTCAAGGCCAAGGAGATGCTTTGTCAGCATAAAATGGCCATTGAGCATATGATGACCAAGACCTTTGCCGAGCGTTATGGCAAAGTCAAGGATATCCTTGGCGAAGGTTCACGGGGGCTTTACGATGCTATCATCCTCGGCAGAAGGGCGTCTTACGCTCTGCAGTGGATGTTTGAACGTTCTGCCGACGAAACCGCCCTGGCGATCATCAGGGACAGTGGCTGCACGACCCCGCTGTGGATCTGCCCTGAGCCGGATCCGGATCGGAAAAATGTACTGCTCTGTCTGGATGGCTCGGAGAATTCACTCCGGGCGGTTGATCATGTGGGCTATATCCTCTCCGAGCAGACACAACACACGATCACCCTGTTCCATGCGGCGAGCGGCGCGGACAGTAAAACCAACGAATTATTTGCGCGTGCGGAGGCCGTACTGTTCGCCCATCATATAGGGCAAGAGCGGATCGGCAGAAAAACCAAGCAGGGGTTTGTCGGTCGCCGGAACGATTCTCGGTGAACTCGACAAGGGCGGCTATGTCGCGGCTGCCTTGGGGATGAGGGGGGAGAGACAGGAGCGGGAAAAGAGCGTGAGCCTGGCCGGTGGCACTACCGCCAAGCTTCTCGGCAAGTTGGAGAAGGCAGCGCTGTGGTGTTGCCCTTGAGGATTGCGAAAATTGTGGGAGGGAATTGCCATGCCACCACTCTATCGCTCTGTCGGAGTTCAAAACAGTTGCAGCATATGGCTTAAGTTTCAATTTTTTCATTCAACCTCAGGTTTTTCAAAGGGTAAATATGGCCAATAATTTCGCTCAAAGATGTCCTGAGATGATGGCGCTTTTACGATACTCAGAGGACTCTCATTTTCTTCAAAGATATGGATGGAAGATTCACCTTGGTAAGTGAGGCCAAAGCCAGAAGATCTGAGGTTCGCTGGGAGGATATGATCGGCAAAACCGATTTTGACTTTCTTCCTGTGGAAGAGGCTCGAAGATGCCGAGACGATGAAATTTTCATTATGGAAACGGGAGAGACGATCATCGATAAGGAGGAAGAACTGACTCGTCCCGATGGCAGCAAATCATGGATCTCGGTTTCAAAATTCCCTTGGAAAGATGCAGATGGCGAAACCATTGGCGTCATCGGCATTTCTCGCAATATTTCGGAACGGAAAAGACTGGAAAAGCATATCTTGCAGATGCTTACCATCGCAACCCACGATATGCGTTCTCCCATCGTTTCCGTGGCCTCAATTATTAAATTGCTGGCACGGGGGAGATTTGGTGCGGTGAGTGAAAGCGTAAAAGTAACCCTCAACGACGTATTTAATCGTATGATTAAACTGGAGAAAATCGTCGAAGAATATCTGGCCAAATCAAGCATCATGCATTCCAGCGAGATAGGCAAAAAAGAAACACTTGATCTCCGTGAGGATATTATTGATCCTATTATCGGTGAATTTTCACAGGAAATTGAAGAAGGGGCAATTCAATTTGACAATCGTTTAGGCGGAATACCTGGCGACAAAATTTTGGTTTCTGCTAATAAAAATTGGTTGGCCATCGTTTATCGAAATCTTTTTGCCAACGCTATTCGCTACACCCCCAGAGGAGGGACGATCGCTTATGGCTTTGAAGATAACGGAGAGGTGTACCGCCTGAATGTTTTCAATACCGGACCATCAATTCCCGTGGAGAAGAGAAAATCCATATTTGAAATGTTTGAGAGTGAGGCAAGTTCAGGAATCGGACTGCCGGTTATCCGCGAACTGGTGCGACGGCACGGCGGTGACTTGTGGTGTGAGGAATCTTTATCGGGTCACCCCAATTTTATCTTTACTCTTCCCAAAAAATGAATCATCCAGGTTCTGCGTTTGAAGACGTGTTACCATTCATAACGTTCTGAAAACACACTACATCACCAATTCGAGCCAGCTTTGGTTCTTTGACTGTGAGACGCACCTTACGAGCTTCGTAGTCGACGATAACAGCTCTGCCGAGAACATACCCCGACCGACTATAGAGACTACATGACATTCCAGTTTTGAGATCAAGAGGTCTAAGGAGTTCGCAGGTCGCTTCTGTCTCCTGCTCAACACGACGAAGTATGTATATTTCCCCACAACTACGACTGGAAAGATGTCTGGTCCACAGCCAGCCAAGCAAAAAGGTTATGCCTCCGGTGACAATTCCACAAACCAGAAATACCGCGGCAAACACGAACGGGCTATAACCTGTCTTTCGTGTCAGAAAAGAAGGGGAATGAGCCTTCTGAGTCGCTAAATCAGGCCAAATCCGTATCGAAAAGACAAGAGCCGGATTTTGCTTTTCTCCGTAGCGATCCTTGACAACGATTGTATAGTTGCCTTCCCGGGCATATGGATTGACAGTGATAACCCCTCGCCACATCGATCCACCGAACCAGTATCCGGAGAAAATGGCCTCAGGGATCAGCTTGAGCGACTCATCTTCCGGCTGTCCTTCAATGACAAAATCGGCGATGGCTTCCGTTTTCGGGGGCATTGGGCCGCTGATGAGAAATCGGCTGTCCGGGATGAGTTCGACGGTGCCGCTATTGCCTTGCAGCCCGCCGACCATGGCGTCAACGAATGCGGCTAGAGCGGCCGTCAAAAAAATCATGGCCAGGATGCCACTCAACCTTTGCCAATTTGCCAAACCTGGTTCGAAAATCATATAAGTGATTTTTCCCGACTGCGAAGCAAGCGTTTTCCCAAGAAACCGAAGATAAGGGTAGGGATGAGCAGTGAAAAAATGGTTTTGAAGAAGGTCGTATTAAAATCTTCCGGATTGAGTGAAGCCAGATACATGGAAATGAATACGGCAACTACCATGAGCAGGTTGATTGCCAGTACCAGTAATTTTTGTAAGAAGAACAATCTATATTCTGACATAGTAGCCTCTCAAGGTGGTAGGCGGGCGGAGAAGTATCCGCCCGCCTGTTTTGCTGTTACTTCTTGAAGATGTCTGTCTTGGAAATGTTCATGAAACGCAGAGATTGTCCGGCAACCTTGTAATATATCCGTACTTCATCACCGGCATCCCAGGTACTCGGCGGATAGCCAAAGTAGTTATCAGGCACTGAGAAGGTACAGAGCATTTTCTGACGTCCGGAATAAATGGTAATAGTCTTCTTCTCTTTGTCGATCATCGGCATCTTTTTTGCTTTGTTTTCCGCTTTATCAAAAACCAGAGGGTGGTCCTTTTCAATGGGTTGCTGCAGATCGACGATGGTGATCGGCAATGTCTCAAATTTCTTGGTGTTAGTGTCAAAGATAACAATGACCTTCTTGTCGGTGTCAAGCTTCATCCGTCCCCCGGCTTTAGGCTCCTGACCGGTTTCTTTCGGGTCGTCCGGCAGTTTGAAGACGGAAGGCGGCAGCTTGTCATAAACCGGTTTCAATTGATCCATGGAACTGTCATGGATCAGCGTCACCTCTTTCTTGTCCTTGTCAAAGGCAATAACTCTACCCTGTTCAACCTGGCCAAATTCTGCTTGACAGACACCAGCCGTGGCAATGAGCATGGCGGCAGCAGAAAGCAATATGTGTTTCAAGTTCATCATACGTTCTCCTATGCATTTCTTGGTTAGATCTTCTGCTGTTTCTGTGCCAGTTCCCTTTTGACGCCGGCGATCATTCTGACAAAAATGTAGATCGACATCGCACTCACCAAACCGAGAACCAGTACCGTTGAACCGGTGTCAAGGGCGGCTTTGTATTGAGGCACCCAGGGCTGTACCAGTTTCATAAGAATTGAGAGCGCACAGCCGATAACCGCAAGACCGAATGCGACACGAATACCGTAGCCTTTGATATATTTAGTGGCAACAGCACCGACCTGAGCACCCATTGCGGCACCGATCAGCATAACCATGGCGGCAACCAGTTCAGTACGACCTTTAAAGGTATAGGTTCCTGCACCGTACAGTCCGGAGATGGCAACCTCAAAAAGATCGGTTCCGACGGCCACATGGGTAGGACAGCCAATCATGTAGATCAATGCCGGCATACGAATCAGACCGCCACCGATACCGAGAATACCGGCGAGCCAACCGGTGAAGAAGCTGACGAAGATCGGCAGCCAGGCGCTGCAGTAGATGCCGGCCACTTCGAGATGAACCATGGGCGGGATCTTGATTTTGTGGAGAGTCTTATGCCACTCAACACCGGTCGCTGTAGCATCCAGTTTTTCACCCCGTGCGGCAGCAGCCTTTTCCTTCTGAGCCCGTTTGGCGACATCGTGGAAAACCATCCAGGCAATAAAGGCCAGCAGGGCGATGTATATCCAACGCACGACTTTTTCTACCGAACCGATCCGTTCGAGCCACATAACCATTTGCGCGCCGGCTTCAAAACCGACGACGGTGCCGACGAGCATAATGATACCGAGCTTGTAGTCGACGTTACCGAATTTGCCATGGCGCATTGTTGATATCAGCGATTTGCCGGCCATATGGGCAATATCTGTGCCAATAGCGAAGGCCATCGGGAATCCGAGAATGTTCAGACCGGGGGTGACCATCCAGGCACCGCCCATGCCAAAAAAACCACCAATGATACCGACGCCGACGCCAAGAATGATCAGGCCAGGCCAAAAGATTTTGACACCGGCAATGGGCATGAGAATATAGAGCCAATCCATGAGTATCTCCTTAACTTTAATTTAATGTTCAGCCAATTCCCGGTTTTTCAGATCAATGCCGATCCAGCTCATGATAATGTCGGCAATAACTCCAAAAACTACACCGGTAACCGGAATGATGATGATCGTCAGCAGCATGAAATACAGGTGACTTTCATTGTAAAGATTGGCCCACCAGAGCATTATGCCGTCAAGTTTTCGGGTATCAGCGACCAGGACAATGGGCGCAGCCCCACCGCCTCCTGCTGCCAGAGCGAAACTCGGAGACAGCAGCACCAAAGTTATGAGTCCCCACCATAGCCGTTGCATTCGTTTTTTCATTGTGTTCTCCTTTTGTTAAAATTCATCGTAATGCGCTCCCACCAAACAAATCGAAAATCGGTTAAACCTCCTTAAGGAGTAATTTTCAGCACAAGCAACTTCTACGAAAATTGCATCTGCGCATTTAAAACCAAAACCTTTCCCGAAGACTATTGCGTGCATCAGTCGATATTTCTGGAATTTGTTTGATGATATCCAAATTGTATTCCATCAATTGTGCAATTATTGAATATCATATTATTTCAAAAGCATATAAAAGATTGTCCTTGAAATAATTGCGCATTTATTGCTAATTATTGCGCTGGCTGCATGATTTAATAGGATATAATGCAAAGAGGAAACGATATGCGCTATTCTCTTCCCCCCATTTTGAACCCGGTTATTCGCATGAATAGTGCGATTTATTCATGGGGCATCAGTAAATTCCTCGTTCTGTATGGCACCACCCTTTTGGCCATACTTCTTTCGATATCAGTCGTTGTTGCTTATAAGATCGCCTCGACGTCGTTAAATTCGGCATATTCCCGCAATGCCCAATTGAGGGCCAAGGCCCAGGCTCATGAAATCAATCAACTTCTCATTGCCGCCCGGCAGGAATTGCAATTCATCGGCAACGGTATTCTGTCGCGCGAAGAAATCTTCAACCACCTGAGCAGGAAAACCTTAGAAGATCGAAACCTGTATCGAGAAATCGCTTTCCAGGGAAATACGGTTGATGAACGATTTGTCTTTATCAATAACGGTTCGAATGTAATCTCCGTTCCGCTTGAACAGGCCCTGGGAGGAATTCCTGGAATCTTTCCCGTCAATGATCAATTCAATGGGAAGCCAAAAGAATTTGTGCATGTCGGTGACCCGGTTGAGGTAGTTTATCCTGCTGTGCCCTCACAGAGTGGGGTGAATGCCATCGCTATGCATGTCATCAGGCTGACCATGCCGGTGTTTTCACCGGAAATGGTCTATAGGGGACAATTAACCCTCTCGATAGATCTTTCCCGGATCAGAAATATTCTCTCGCTCCATGCCTCGGCGGAGTCGCCGCTCTTTTTATTTCCACAGGAAAATGAAGTTAAAAAAAGTTTCTTTTATGATGCAGCCGGTTGGCTTCTTTTTCAATCGGAATCGAGGCAGGACATTCCAGCGCAATTGTCTGTTGAAGAATTGCGCATAGGTTTACGAGGGGATGTCGGTCGGCCGGGGTTCAGCACAGCCTTTCGCCCTGATTCAGCGAATGAACTCTACTGGACAATAGTTTCCGAGTGCCAAAAAGGGAAAAGCGGACAGGTTCTTTCAGATCGCTCGTTCGCTCCTTCTCCGGCGAATGAAAGACAACTGTATCTGAGTTATGTACCTATAGTTTTTCAAGAAACGCCTGATTCGCAGAAAATAGTCGGCGGAATAGGCTGCCTTGACACGAGTTTTATGTTTATGGCTTCTACATATCAGGTGGCCTGGACGCTCAGCATTGCTTTTCTTGTCAGTTTAATTCTTTTTTTTATTGCAATGTTTTACCTGAGTATGCGAATCTGCAAACCACTGAATCTCCTCGCCGAGGCTATTGATATTCGGGTTGCCGGTGACGACCCATCGCCTCTTGATTTTCCTCCGATATTTTCTGAAATCAGCCGGTTCCAACAATCACTCAATATCCTTTTGATGCAGTTGCAAATAGCCCGAAACGATACGATTCTCAGGGAAGGACTATATGAGAATGATTGGATGGGGCAAAATATAAACCTTGAGAAAGAAATCGCTAATTCCCAGGATCTTATTCCCCAATTACTGGCGACGCCGCTTTATGGCATAGTTGGTGGCGGTCAGGCAGTGAGTAATCTGCGTCAACAGATCCAAAAGGCATCACGAGTTCTCGCCGACGTGCTTATCATCGGAGAAACTGGAACGGGAAAAGAGTTGGCGGCAGAGGCGGTACATGCCGTCAGCCATCGGAGCAATGGACCTTTTCTTTCGATTAACTGCGGTGCCCTTGATGAAAATTTGCTTATGGATGCGCTGTTTGGCCATGTCAAGGGTGCTTTTTCGGAGGCGCAAACCGACAGGAAGGGTGCATTTCTTGCGGCTTCAGGCGGAACTCTGCATCTCGATGAAATTGCCAACGCCTCGCCAAAGGTTCAACAGGCCTTGTTGCGGGCACTCTCGGTTCGACGTATCAGGCCGCTGGGTTCAGACAAAGATATTGCCTTTGATGCGCGGATAATAGCGGCAACGAATATCGATCTTCTCCAGTTGGCGCTTGCCGGTAAGTTCCGGGAAGATCTCTACTATCGTCTTGCGGTCATTACCATTGTCATGCCTCCACTTCGTCACAGAAAGGAGGATATTATCGTGCTGGTAAAACACTTTCTTGAGGAAAACGTTTCTCTCTCAGGGCAACCTTCTGTTGGCATCAGTCGAGGTGCTTTGGAAAAATTGGTGAATTATGATTGGCCAGGCAATATTAGGGAACTGAAAAACTGTATTACTCGGTCGTTGGCCTTTGCTGATGGCGATCTCCTGTCTGCCTCGCATATTCTTTTTGACGAAAGAGTTGGAGAACATGTTGAGCCCATCGAAACGTCCGGAAGACCAACGGCATCAGTCGTTGTTGTGCCTGAAACTGACACCGATGCTGTTGATACTGGTGCGGCAAGTGCGGTCAATACTGCTGGTCAAGGACACGACCGGCTTATTGAGCTTAATGACCGTCAACGCAAAGCGTGGCCGATCATTGCTAAAAACGGCTCCATTACGCGGATTGAATACCAGGCCGCGGCCGGCGAGGCAATCTCCATTCGTACAGCTCAATATGATCTGCAAGACTTGACTGCCAAAGGCCTGCTTACTAAAACGGGACGAGGTCCCTCGTCCCGTTACCTGGTGCAAATTACACTTCCATAAATATTTTCATGCTCACTTGTAAACTCGCAGCCTCAAGAGCTTTACTGAAAGTGGTTGATGAAAACGCAGGTTCAGGTGACAGCCTCTATGCTCCTATCGCGAATGTGTTTTTCGTAAAAGCGCAATGCGCTTCCAGTGCATAGCCCGGAATTGCGCAATTGTCTTTGCATGGTGATACACTTCATGTTCCATGGTCTTTCGACGAGAAGTCAATCAGCACCCAAAAGGCCGGTGTAACGGTCAACAGGAGCAAATTCATCGGTGAAGGGGGCGATGGCCTTGAGTGGAGGATCGATCTGGTTGGCAAGCATTTCCTCAAAATCTGCATGAACTGGAACGGTTTCGGTATAAGGAGATGCAAACGCTGCTAAGATGAGGTTCTGCCACATCCGCATATCGACCGGGTTGTGAACAGCAAAAGCTCGCACGTCGGGAAAGGTGGTTTTCAGCGTCTGGTAGTATGCTGAATAAAAATCGCTGGATTGACCCTTTTGTGCCGCCAGGATGTTGACAAGGAGCAGGCCGGAAGGATTCAGGTTGGCGCGCATGCGCTTGATCGCCTCAACAGTAACGAGATGGAAGGGTATTGAATAGTGCGAGGTGAATACGTCACAGAGGATCACATCGTAGGGTTTCCGAGTTTTTTCAAGGAATATCCGGGCATCTTCTTCAATGATTTTCAGTCGAGGGTTGTCCGATAAGTCGAAATGTGACCGGGCCAGACTGATGATACCCGGATCGAGTTCCACAACGTCGATATGCAATTCGGGATAATGCGCGAGGGCGTATTTGGGGAATGAAAAGCCACCTCCACCGAGCACGAGCATTCGTTTCATATCCGGTTTGAAATATTCGGCAAGTCGATAAAAGCGGGTATAGGGCACAGCGAGTTCGATGCTGTCGTCCAAGTACATTGCCGATTGCCGACCATGCGGCCCGGTAACCATTTGCTTAGTTAATCGTCCCGTGTAAGATTCTTTGCTGTTATAAACCAAAACGCGGTTGTAAGGGGTATCAATATCGACAAACCCTCGTTCGGCAAGAGAATTGCTGTAATGCTGGTTGAGGGATATGGCGAGCAGGAAGAAAATGAGGGAACATCCCTTGATAAGCTTCCCGGATTGATCGGCAAAAAAAGAGGCAAGAGCGAGTGCCGCAGCGGTTATATAAAGAATCGATGTACTGCCAACCCAGGCGATCAAGACAAAACCGGCGAGGAAGGTGCCGGCAATGGAACCGATGGTCGATACCGCATAGAGGTTGCCCGCTGTTCGTCCGGTATGCTCCCGGTCTTCGAGCCGCAGGCGTACGGCAAATGGTGCAACCATGCCGAGCAATACCGAAGCAGGTGTAAAAAGCGCTACGGTCGCCAGTATGGCAATTGTTTGGAGATCGCCAACTCCCTGGATGAGTTCGAGCACCCAAGTTTTTGATAGGCCAATGACGGCAGTTGCCCAAGCAGCCAGCAAAACGATTCGACTAAGAATCCGAGTCTGAGGACGCTGGTCGGCGAGAATTCCGCCCCACCAGGCCCCTACACTGAGACTGGCAAGGATTATCCCGATAAGGCTTGTCCAGACAATAAGTGAAGTGCCGAGAAAGGGTGCAAGGATGCGAGATCCGGTAAGCTCTATTATCATTATGGCTCCACCACAAATAAATACACACCAATGGAGCATAGATTTTCTCACTTTTTCCACTTATTTTTAAGGCGAAGGCCAATGGCCAAACCAATGATGATCGAACCAATGATTACTATAAGAATGACGATGTTTGCCATTTTATGCTCTTTGGGTTGAGGTTAAGCAGAGATGCTTTTTACAATGACAAACTGCTGGTTATAAAGATCAACAATCAGCTGCCAGTCATTCTTTCTGAGGGAGACTGGTAATGGGCTGTTCCAGTGACGAATCCTGTTTTACCAGTTTATAGTTGCCTGTCAAGAAACTCTTCGCCACCCATTCCACACTGTTGTCTGAGACCATGAGCATATCCAGCTGACGGGTGAAAATGAGCAATCGCCCGAGAATATCCATTCTGCTTTCGATATAGGATTTGGGATATTTCTTCAGTTGGGCGTCGACCTTGTCGGATTTGACGGTTACTTTAAAGCCTTCCTGCTCGAGAATAAGCGAAATGGCTTTAACCCGTCTGTTTCTGCGAACCGAGTCGGCAGCTCCACCTTTGAAAGTAAAGGTAATGTAATTTTTGTTTATAGTATCTCCACAATAGGCATCAATGACGCTGTAGTGGTATCCTACCCTTGAGCTGAAATTGAGATACTTGTCAGCTATTATTGCGTAACTCCGGTCGCCGAAGCGTTCCCCTACTTTGTCAGGGGCAAATGATTGCTCCTTCATGACTGATAAAAAGCCTGAGATATTAATTGGCCTGGGGTCACGATCATTGACATTTTTATTCAACATGCCCTGCAATAAAGCGATGAATGGCGCTGAATCGAGCTGATCGATTTTAACAGTATTCCATTTAATAAGCGGATCCTCCCTTAGACCGTTGCCTAAATCGATCAGATGAATATCCATGGGCAAGGAGGCATCGAGTTTCAGTGAGCAACCGTGATGTTTGGAGGCCAGATCACTTATTTGGAACATTTCCTTATAAGAGTATTCGTGGCAAAATCTGGCAAGATCGTGCAAGCTCAAACAGCCTTTTGGCGTAAATTCCGGAGCTGCAGGATTCACAAGATTGAGGGGGGTGACATGCTTGGCGATGCGCTGCAATTGTTCATAAACAGGAGTTCCCTTCATATGTGCTTCATCTTTTTTTATAGCGACAAGGAGTTCGTCGACAACGCCTTCATACACCCGACCTGAATACGCATCGACGGTAACTTGTCTTCCCGCTGGCAGTATCTCTGTCACTGGTTGGGCGCAGATGATGGTCGGGACATTAAATTCTCGGGCGAGGGCAGCCATATGTCCGCTTACGCTACCCGCTTCGACGACAATACCGCTGCAATACCTCATGACCACAACATATTCGGGCGATGAATGGCGGGCAACCAACACTCCACCGTGCGGGAATCCAGCGAGATCTTCAATGTTTTCGACGAGAAAGGATGGACCAGCCCCTACCCCTTGCGAGGCTATCTCGCTGTTATCGATAAGCATCTTGTATCCTGCCAGAGGTGCGGTTCTGACCAGACCAACATTTTTTGAGGTTTGAATTTTCAGTGGCCTTGATTGAAGAATCATCAGTTTCCCGTCCGGCCGCACCGCCCATTCGACATCCTGCGGGCATTTGTAATGTCTTTCAAGTGCCGCACCATATCCCGCCAATTCACGGATCTGTTCGTCGCTCAGGCATGGTGATTTTTGTTTGTCGATCGGCACCGGAATTTCCGCGACTCCGCCATCTTTTTGCAAGACAAGCTGTACATGTTTTGCCGAGACGTTTTTTGCGAGGATTGACAGCCCTTGGTCTTTGGATACTGTGTAGGAATCCGGCGTAACAATGCCGTCAACAGCGTACGGGCCTAACCCCCAGACCGCATTTATCAAGATATGTTCGTTGATGATATCGTAGGGGTGCCGGGTGTAGAGGACACCACTGGCTTTGGAGTCGACCATCTCCAGGCAGGCCACGGCCATGGCCAGATCTTCCTCATGGACTCCTTTAGAACTGCGATAGGACAGCGAGCGGGCCGAATACAAGCTGGCGACAATTTCTTTATAGGCTGTACATACTTCGCTTCGGGTCAGGCCAAGCAGGGTGAGGTATTGGCCGGCGAAGGAGATCTCACCGTCTTCACCAACTGCGCTACTGCGCATGGCCAGCAGTATTTTCTGATTCTCTCCCCAAAGCTTCGTGCAGGCTGCATGAATTTCATCTTCCAAAACAGCAGGCAGGGGACTTGCTTTGATCAAATCATGGGCTGCGGTACTGAGATGATTGAGTTGTTCGATTTCGTCGGTATAGATCTGATTCTTCAGTTTGATGATTTCTTCCTTCAGATCGTTGTGTTCGAGAAATGTGTGAAATGCCTTGGTGGTAATTGCGAAACCTTGCGGTACGGCAATATGCAAATTATTGGCAATTTCTCCCAGGTTAGCGTTTTTTCCGCCAACCCAGTCAGCATCTTTGAGTGATATCTCCCCGTATGGCATTACCGAGTCTTGTACCTGATCGATTTTTCGTTCTGCCAGTATTGTTTTAATTTCCAGATTAATCCGTTCAAGTGCGGAATACAGTTCTTTATATTTGCCTCCGGACATGACACTGAGGCATTTAGTCATCTGAAATGCCTGTTGCAGCGCTTTATTTACCTGCTTTCTAATAAATGTAATACCAAAAACACTCTCCCCTTTGAGCTTCTCGTCTATTTCCGAAAGTGTGTTGAGGAGTTCCGAGTTGGCGACAAGTAATTCCTTGAACTGGGCATATCGGAAGCGGAATAATCCGTTCATCTCGGCTGTCCGACCTGCCTGAGCCGGTTGGTTACGGCTCTTAATGTCCCTGAAGAGTTGTCTAAGATTGTCAAGAATTGTCGGCATAGTAATCGCTTTACTGATTGATGAGGGAATCGATATCCTTCGTGAATTTGGCCATGTAGTAGTTAACCATGGCCGGATTATTCATTACCATATCAAGCTGACGGGTATGAAGGGTCAGATATCCGAGAATCTTGACATGGCGTTTCATATACTCCATGTCAAACCCTTCCAACCGGGCGTCGAGATTGTCTATATTGACTGTTGCGTGAAACCCGTACTGTTCAAGGATGTCCCTGATGAGGTGCACACGGCCCAGGCACCTCTCATAATCCGCAGCCCCTCCCTTAAATTTAAAACCAAGGTAATTCTCCGCTGACCTCTCGCTGACCATGGCTTCCATCGTCGAAAAATGGTAACCCAATCTGGAACTCAAGGTGCAATAGTTTTTCGAAACCATGAAATAGTTGCGATCTGCATATTTCGTGGAAATGCCAGTTACCAGCGCCGGGTTCATAGTCGATCGGAAAAGGATGGAAGTCATCCCCGCGCCATCCATTGCCGGAGGTCCGTCCCAGGGAATAGCGGCAAACCCCTCCCAGAATGCCAGCATTGGAATAGAAGTAATGTCTTCCAGTTTGACATATTTCCCTGCGATCTCCTGATTGAAACCATCGTCGAGGTTTAAGATCCACCAGTTCATCGGCACTTTATAATGCAGTTGCTTGCTCGAACGTTCAGAAAAACTGTGATCCTTGCCAAAGTTGAACATCTCATACACGGATTTTTCGTGGATGAATCGGGTGATATCATGAAACGTCTTGCAATTTTGTGGGGTAAACTCACGTGATTCCGGATCGAGAAGGCTGAGAGGAATGATTTCTCGGCTCACTTCTCGTAACAATTCATAAACAGGGCTTCCGAGCATGAGCTTGGAAAGTGGTCGGGTCCATTCGAGGAGAACGGAGATACAACCCAGGTACATCTGCCCAAGATCCGCAGCCACCGTCACCATATCGCCGTTCTGCAGTTTGGCCATTGCACCTTTGACGCCGAAAAGCGCTGGGACCCCGAATTCCCGGGCCACGTTGGCCAAATGTCCGGCAAAGCCACCCTGCTCGGAAACCACCGCAGCGGCTCTGGCAATGAGCGGAGCCCAAGTCGGTAGAGCCTGTTCCACCACCAGCACCGCACCTTCCGGAAACTTTAAAATATCGACCTTTTTGGTAACCTTAAAGACGTTGCCACACGCAACCCCCGGGCTGGCATTGATTCCTCCTTCAACCACCAAGGATCCTTTGTATCTTTCAAGATTCAATTCCTCTCCCGGCAAAACCAATTCAAGCTGCTGTAGAGGCCGGGACTGGAGAATAAATATTTTACCCTCACCATTTATAGCCCATTCTATGTCTTGCGGAGACTCGTAGTATTGTTCTATGCGGATGGCATGGTCGGCGAGGTTTTGAATCTGCTCGTCCGTCAGAGAAGGCATGTTTTCTTTACCGGCTGCGGTCTCGGTTCTGATACAGCCTTCTTCTTCGTAGCAAAGAACTTGAAATTTCTTATCGCGTACCTCTCTACGTTTTATGGTCAAGGTCTCATCCCGTTCAACCACAAAAAGATCACACAGGTCGTTGCCATCGACAACAGCCTTTGGCAAACCCCAGGTCGAGTTGATGTAGATCGAGTGATCTCTGTTATCGAGGGGATTGCCGGTGTAAATTACCCCGCCGGCAACGGCTTCAACCATTGCCAGGCAACCGACACACATTGCAATATCTTCATCTCTGAAACCGCGATTCAGTTTGTAGGAGATTGCCTGAACACTATACTTGCTGGCCACTACCTGTTTGTAATAGTGAAAGAACTGGCGAAACACCACGTTCAGCTCACTGCGGTATTGCCCTGCGAAGGAACTGTTTTCAGCATCTTCACCATAGGCGCTGCTTCGCACGGCCATTCTGATTTCTTGCCCATTATTTCTCTCCTTTATACGGGCATAGGCTTCATTTACGGCTTGGCAAACAGGTTCAGGAACTTCCGCCGACATTATCAATTGCCTGCACTGAGAACTGACAAGATCGAGATTGCGGTCCTCGTCTGAACCAGCTACCTGGAAGAGCCGGTCAACTTCTTTTTGCAGGCCTTTGCTGGCCATAAACTGCTGATGTGCTGTGGCGGTTATCACAAAACCTTCAGGAACATTCATCTCCAACCTGTTTTTAATATCGCCAAGATTGGCCATCTTGCCACCGGCAAGATCGACCATACTGCTGTCTACAGCCTCAAGGGGAATAACCAGCCTTTTATCACTTATCTCCTTCTTCCGACAGAGCAGGGCATCTATTCGTCGTTGAATTTCCTTGAAGGAATCCTTCAGCGCACTGTATTTGCCCGGGGCATATGTTCTCCATATCGCCGATCATTCGGAAAACATTAACAGAAACCTTGGTCGAGTTCGATTGGACGAAGGACATGCTGAAAGGTTCAACACCCTGGAGTGCTTTTTCCATATCAGCCATTGCCTCAAGGATCCTGTTATTATTGGCCAACAGCAGCTTGAAACTGTGATATCGCGACTTAAAAGTCAGTCGCAATTTTTCCACATCCCCAGCTTCCAGCCGGGAATTGTCCGTTTCTTGGCTTCTTGAAAAGAGCCCTTTTAAGGAAGAGGCAATTTTTTTCAACATGTCTTGTTCTTAACCAGTAAAAATGGGCCGTCGGCATGCAAATAGGGATCGTCTTTCATAATTTGGTATCCTGTTTTTGTCGTTCATTGAGTTTTTTTCGAGTATAAGCGTCTTCTATTTTGTAAAGAAGCTCATCGATGTTGATTGGCTTCATCAGGTAATCGAAAGTTCCCTGTTGCATCATCTCTATTGCATTATCGACACTGGTATTGCCCGTGAGGATGATCACCTCAATCAGTGGATCGATCTTTTTTATCTCAATGAATGTTTCCGAGCCGCGCATTCCCGGCATTTCCTGATCGAGAACGACAATTTCCGGTCGTTCGCTTTGCGTCAAGATGATAGCCGTTTCGCCACAATCGGCGGTAAGGACGTTAAATCCCCTAACCGTTAATTGGCGAGCAGTAGCCTCACGAAAAAAATCCTCGTCATCGACCAGGAGTAACTTAAATCCTCTTAGTTTCTTTTCCATATTCGCTGCTTGGTCTTAATTTTTTAATGGGATTTTCTCCCTGCCCGTTGACAGGAAGTATTACGGTGAAAGAACTTCCGGTTCCTTCAATGCTGTTCACTTTAATAGTGCCTCCAAGGTATGTCACTACACTTGCGGCAATGCTGAGACCAAGACCGACGCCTTTTCCTCCCCCTTTGGTGGTGAAGAACGGGTTGAAGATTTTTTTCAGGTTCTCGGCACTTATTCCTTTTCCTGTATCGGCGATTGTCACATATACCGACCCTTCTTTCAATTCGGTGGTTATCGTTACAGTTCCCTTATCAGTTATGGCATCGGCAGCGTTGATAAGGATGTTGCCGAACACTTGGCGAAGCGGATCGGGTTCGGCAAGAATTTCCGGTAGAAGTTCATCGAATTTTGTTATTATTTCAAGATCTTTTGATTTTAATTCGACTTTCTTCAACCGTTCCAAAACGTCGGCCACCAGCTTGTTGACATCACAACGAATTGAACAAGGAACGCGGCTTTTGCCCATATCCTGTAGTTTTCGGGTAATACCCTTAGCCCGAGTCGCCGCATTGTCGATAATTGACAGTTCCTTGCAGATAGCATCGGGACTGTGGTCAAGTTCGAATTCCGGGTTCAACATGTCCCTGACGACCCCACTGGTTGCCATGATGATGGCTAACGGGTTGTTGATTTCATGGGCAACGCTCGCCGCAAGTTCCCCAATTGAGGCGAGCTTGGATGCATGGGCCAGCATTTCCTGGAGCTGCTGCCCTTTTTCGGCCATGCTTCGGGCATTGTTAACCAGCCTTTTGATGGTAAAATAGATAATGATAGAAAATACCAGGCTGAGGACGACATAACTGATGGTCAACACTATACGTGCCCTGTACATTCCTGCCTGGGCGACACTCACCGGCTGAGTGACGAGAAGTGCCCAAGGGGTTTCCTTCAACCAGGTAAAAGCAACCAGCATGGGTTTATAGTTCGACTGGATTTCCTCTACTCCCGCGGCAGCGGTGAAAGGAGGTATATATTCGCTGCTTGCCGGAAACCTGCTTTTCCCAGGATCCACCACTTGATACTGTCCCTGCCGGTTGACAAGTGTTGACTCGACCTCCTTGCCCTGGCTGATACTTCGGAGAAACATGTAGAGTTTGTCCGGATCAAGGGTTGCTCGAATTATATAAGGCCGACCGTCGAGTATTTGGCGTGTGGCTATGGTAAAATGGGGAATATTTCTATATCCCATATAGATGTCGCTTATAATGTAATTTCTGTTCTCGTTGATGAGTCTTTGATACCACTCCTGCTTGCTGAAATCTTTGCCTAATAGCAAAGGAAAGGGCCCAGCGTATGCTGTCAGGATGCCCTCGGTGTTAAAGAGACCGACATCGATGAAACCATCGCTGAAATTTTTAAGGTCTTTGAGATATTTTTCCGTGTGAGTCGTTGTTGGTTCGAAAGTGAAATCGCTACTGTGCAGCAGATTATAGAGATTGGCCACCCTTTCCTGCAAATACAGGTCGATAGTGTTCTTCTGGCTTTCAGCAACCGCCGCCAGGTTGAGCATTGAGCTTTTTTTCAACGTATAGGTGAATTGATAATGAAAATATGCCGAGAGAATGGCGTTTGGCAGCAGAAAGCCGAGGAGGAGACCGAGTATCAATCTGGTTTGGAGTTGTTTGAAATGCTGCCTGATACTATTGATATTGGCCTGACTATCTATATAGTCAAAGACAATCTCGGAGTCGGTGCGGTCGGCAGGAAGGTTATCCTGCAAATGACTTAAATCCCAAACACGCATAGGAGTATTTTTTGGCCCAGGTTCGAGGGTTTATTATGGTTACTCATACGACCATTTATGTGATCCTGGTTGGCCCTAGAGTCAACCGGGATCATGACCCCACAGTGTGAACGAGATGGCTATCTCAATAATCAAAGTTGCATTTTTTGTGATATGCCTGGCTTATAGTGTCGAGCAACTCGTTCAACATGGCCGGTTTCATAATGTAATCAAAGGCCCCTAATTGCATACCTTTGAGGCCAAACTCCACTGAGGCATGGCCGGTCAGCATTATGACTTCGATTTCCGGTTTTAATTTTTTAATGTGGCGGAGAGTTTCTATCCCATCCATTTCCGGCATTTTTACATCGAGAACAATGACATCAAAATCTTTGGTCTTCAATATTTCCAGTGCTTTAATTCCACTTGCGGCACCTTCCGAGACAAGTTTCCTGGCGTTGAGCCGCTTGACGATAGTCTCCCGAAAGTCATCCTCATCATCAACTATCAAAACCCTTATCAGCTGTTGTTGCGTTTCCATGGTATTTCCTATGTTGTTCCCTAATTCTTCGGTAGGAGAATGGTGAAAACCGTTCCCTCGCCCAATTTGCTCTCTACTGATATGCGTCCGCCAAGTTTTTCAATAATACTGTAGGAAATTGAGAGACCGAGTCCCGTGCCCTTGCCGACCTCTTTGGTTGTGTAAAATGGGTCGAAGATCCTGGTCAATTCGCTTTCCGGTATGCCTTTCCCGGTATCCGCGATACCAATCTCGATCTCTTCGGATTTTTTCAGATATCGTGTCGAAACCGTTATAATACCATTTGTGCCGATGGCATCGATGGCATTGTTCAATATGTTGAGTACGACCTGCTGTATCTGCGAAAGGTCACTGACAATGACCGGTACATCGTCCTCATATTTTTTCTCAACGCGAATACCGAGATACTTGGCTTCATTCTCGAGAAAGCCGGTTGTTTCATCAAGGAGGTTATTGACATTAATTTTTTCTTTTGCCGGCTCCATCCTTCGGGCGAATCCCAGGAGGTTGTGAATTATTTTTCTCGCTCTGATAACGTGCTTTTCGATTTTATCGACCGATTCGTCGAATTCAGTGAAATTTTTGCTGGCGGCAAGATCCTCTTCGGCAAGCAGATCCTTCATCCAGCCCGCTGTCTCGCCTATGGATGCCAGCGGATTATTCACTTCATGAGCAATCCCGGCCGCCATTTTGCTGAGAGCAATCATCTTATTAGATTGAATGAGCATATCAAAATTAGTGGCGTTTTCGAGATCGGTTTCCCTGATCTTATTAACCAGATTGTTGGTAAACAATGCAGCCCCCAAGCCAATCACCACCAGACCCAAGACCGTAAAAAACCACGTCCAGTATTTTCCGGTCAGGAGAGGGTTGAGCAGCTCTTCCGGGCTTTCCTTGTTGACCAGTATCCATGTGGTATTCCTGATCGGGGTAGCGGCAAAGAATGCATCTTGGTCAAACAGTTTTTTGCGTTCGACTTTGGTACCAATGATGTTTGAATAGTCTAGATATTCAGCAACATCTGAATCACTCGACGCTTCTTTCAGTTGCGGAGACTCAAGGAAATTACCTCGGAACCTTGGCTTCGTCTGGAGCTTGTTATCCTTATTGATGATAAACGCATCGCCCTGGTTGCCGGCCCATGCCTTTTGGACAATGTCATCGATATTTTTCAGATTGATGGTCACCCTGAGTATCCATGAGGTACTCTTTTCCCGAACCATAACAGCAATGATAAAATGCGGGATCTTGCGATAACCAAGAAAGATTTCGCTGATGTAGATGCCGTTAGCCTTTACCGCATTAAACCAGGCCTCGTTTTTGTAGTTGACGTTTTTGAGCAGTGAATAATACGGTCCGACATAAGAAAGATGGCGTCCTTCATCGTCAATGATGCCAATGTCCATATAGGAATTGGATCTGACATGCATAAGTTCGAAAACCTTGTTCAGATAGCTCTCGTTGGTCAGCTCTTCAAAGGTGTTGGTGTTGGCGAGAGTGAACAGTTGGGCAATTCGTTCGCTGAAATAGAGCTCAAGAGATTCCCTCTGATTTTCCACGGAACTGCGCAAGGTCTCACCGACCTTTTCTGTGTATATTCGATAAAAGAGAGAATACAGTGAATAGCTTACAAAGAGCAGGGGGATAACGGAAAAGCAGGTTATAACCAGCCAATGTCGCCACCAGATTTTTCTATAGTTTCTTTCCATGGTACAAGTCCTCTTCAGTGTCGCATAAAGTCCTGCGACGGGCCGATCCGATCGAAGCGGGAAAGATGTTTGGTGCGAAATTCGCTAAAAAATGAAGTGCATTGGGGAGCCGTCGCGAAACATCTTTGTAATTGTTTTGACATCTCGTTTCGGCTCCTTGCCTCACATAAAGCAGATTAGAATTGATTGTTTAATGGCCGATTTTCAAGCCAAGACCCTCGAAGAGGTACATAAGGCCGAAACCATACCACAGGGTATAAAAGACATAAAATGCCAGGGCGAAGCACACCAAGGCGATATTGTCTTTCCAGCTTTCAGACTTGACTCCAAAATAGTTATAAGCGGGCTCCAGAGCCTTTTTCTGAACATCGGCAAAGGGCTTGGCTTCCTCGAATTTCTCTTGCTTGGTCAGATCCTTACTGATTTTATTGAACAGCACATGCCAATTGAACACAGCCTGTTTTTCCGAGAAACCGTATTTGTCGGAAATCGGCTTGCCTTCGTTCTTGAACATGAAGTCGGCATCTTGCAGACTGGCCTTGAGGATCAGTGCGATGTCGCCTTTTATCGCCAGATCCTTGCCGGCGGCGGTTACCTGCACACCACTGGTGGTAAGCTGCTTTGCCGTTTCGGTCACTTGTTTTTCATCGTCGAATTTCAGTTTGACGTCGATGAGCTTGCCGGCCATCTTTTCGCTTTTCGCCAGTGATTCGGGGATAAAGTATGACGAACCTTTGGAAATCATATTGAACAGATTGTCCATATAATTAAGACCATTGATTTTCCCCGGGAACACCGGCATGAAGATCACCGCCAGCAGGATGAAGAAGGTGATCAGCATGATGATGCCACGTGTCTTGAGATTTGCTTGTGTGCTCATATTAATGACCCTCCTCCGTTTTCAATTTGGAAATATTACTGAAAAATGCATAGAAAACCCAGACAGCAAAGGCGCCGATGACGATGAAGAACAGGGTGTTGCCGACCATGCCGAGAATCTCGCCAAGTTCCTTGGATATCTTGATATAACCGAGGCTCTGCAGTTTCTCCGGCAGGGCGAAAAAACGGTTGATAAAGCCGGCGGTTACCGCCAACGCGAAAAAGCCGCGGATCATGATCCCCGGAACGACCCTGGTGACGAGAGAACCGATCTGTACACCGATAAGGGAGCCAAGCAACATCCCCATGGCCAGGGTATAGAACACGAAACCGTAGAGGGCATACTGACTGAGAGCGCTGTAGCCGGCGGTGAAAACGATTTGAAAGATGTCGGTACCGACGGTGGTCATCGACGAAACGCCGAGGCCGTAAACGAAGATCGGGAAGGTCAGAAAGCCGCCGCCAACACCCATGATCGAGGCCGCGAGACCGACGAGCAGTCCGCTCAGTACCAGAAATATCGCCGAAATCTTTCGACCGCCGGGAGTTACGCTTTCGTCAAAGGTCAGCATCGGGGGAATATTCACCGCTTGGACCTTTTTGCCCATCGGTGGAATTTCTTCGGCACCGGAGACCTTTTTGCCGCTGGCCTCGCCCTTTCTTGCACTAAAATAATCGTTCAGGGCGTAAAAGGACAGGAAGCCAAGGATAAACACATACACTGAAGTGATGAACAGATCACTCAGCACCGGGTTGAGGTCGTAGAGCCAGCGGTTGAGCATACCACCGAGTGTTGCACCGACCAGTGAACCGATCAGGAAGGTCACCGCCAACGACACCGAGATATTGCCCAGTTTGCGATGCAGCACGCTGCCCATGATCGCCTTGGCAAAGATATGGAAGAGATCGGTGCCGACCGCAAGAATACCTTTGACACCGGCACTCATCAAGGCGGGGGCGATGATGAAGCCACCGCCGGCGCCGATGCAGCCGGTGATCAACCCGGCGCAGAGCCCGACGAAGATCGAGGCGAAGAAGATCAGGTTGGTGTAGTACGACGGCATATAGGCCGACTTACCGCCCAAGGCATTGGGCAACCCTGCCCCGTCACCGGCGGCAATGGCAATGCCGCCGACGAGAATAGGCAGCAGCATGAGAAGAAGTACACCCTTTCTTTTGCGACTCTTCAAGATGTTGGTCGACATCTCCAGTTCCCAGCGGGCGTGGGCCTGGGACCCCTGCACCAGCAGGTTGTAAAAATCCTTGAAACAGCTCATAATGCAATCCTCTTTTTTAAAATTGATAGTTATGGAATACAGTCAATCCCGGCATATCCGGCTGGAGCGATTAGGCCGGCCTGGACATATTCCGTCTTAATTTCTGCCTGTTCAATTTTCTCCTGGTGTAATCTTTTCTTTTCGTAGGCATCCGCCAGCTTCTCAAGAAGGGGTTCGAGTTCGATGGGTTTCATCAGATAATCGAATGCTCCCAACTTCATACCTTCAATCCCCGAGTCGACCGAGGCATGACCGGTAAGCAGTACAACTTCCACCAGAGGTTTCATGCTGCGAATACGGCGCAGGGTTTCGATACCGTCTATGCCCGGCATTTTTACATCGAGCAGCACAACATCGGTGTAGCTGTGTTCGAGGATTTCAAGAGCCTTTTCGCCGCTTTCCGCCCCTTTTACTTTTAAGCCGCGCTTTTCAAGTCTTTTCACAGTAATATCACGAAATTCCTCCTCATCGTCGACGATTAGTATGTTGAATTCTCTCATGGCCTTTCTCCTTTTTCATTGAATAAGTTTTTTGCGAAAGCACTCAGTGATTCCGCCCATCACTGCGAATCGAGATTGATGATCGGCAGGACAATCGTAAAGACCGCACCTCCGCTGTTTTTATTGGCGGCACTTATTGTCCCGCCAAGTTTTTTGACGATATCGTAACTGACATACAGCCCAAGTCCGGTGCCCTTGCCGGGATCCTTGGTGGTAAAAAATGGATCGAAAATTCGTTTGAGGTTTTCCGGTTTGATGCCGTGACCGTTGTCGGAAAATTCAGCAACCAGCTTTTTGTTATCCTCAACCGAAGTGCGGATTTCAATGGTCCCGCCCTCACCAATTTCATCCATGGCGTTATTGATGAGATTGAGAAATACCTGCTGCAGTTGTGGCCCGTCGGTGGAGGTGACAGGCAGATCTTCGGCATAGTTCCTGATGATCGTGATATGGTTGTATCCGGCTTCTTTTTCGACAAAGGAGATGGTCTCCTCAAGCAGGTCATTGAGATGGACACTCTGTTTCTCAGCCGATATCTTGCGCGAGAAACCGAGAAGTCGGTGGGTAATGGTCCCGGCTCGGCGTACATGATGACTGATCTGCTCGATGGCCTTTTTATATTCATCGAGGTTTTTGACTTGCGTCGGGTCCTCCTCCGGCAGCAGATCGGCAATCCACCCGGCTTGGGTGGTGATCATCTGCATCGGGTTGTTGATTTCATGGGCGATACCGGCGGCAAGCCTGCCGACCGTGGCCATTTTCTCCATTTGCACCATCTGGTGGCCGAGTTCGGCCCGGGTGCGATCCTCCTTTTCGATCCGTTGCAGGATGTAATTGGCAAAGAGTACGGCAATGCCCAAGAAGATTGCATTCGTCACCATGACGACAGCAATTATATTGTTGCGGACCTTGTAGAATGGTCCGAGGGAATCCTCAATTAAAGCTTTGACGATCAAGGTCCATTGACCATCTTTCACCCATCTGGTGGCGACTATACTCTCTTCTCTTCTGACAATGGATGTTCCCCCCAAATCGGTAGCGCCTAAATCGGTAACGCCTTTGTCACCCGTTTGAACCATGACTTCCGCTTCTCTTTTGACAATGGAGGTTCCTTCATGATGTTCGAGGAGGAGCCTGTCGTGGCTATTCAATTCGTTCAGTCCGGACCGACTGGGGGTTTGCAGCTCTCCCTCCCGATTGACGATAAAGGAGTCGCCGTGCGGACCGATCTGCGAGGCGAGGAGGAGCTTGTTGAACTGTTCCGAGTTTATCGTTGCCCGCAGTACATAGGTCTTCAGCGGATCGGAGACCGCCACCACAAAATGCGGAACATTGCGAAAACCAAGAAAGACATCGCTGACATGGCTGCCGTTGATAAGTACATCTTGAAACCATTGGGCATCATGGTAGCTTTTACCGATGAGGCTTTGCGCGTAGGGTCCGACATAGGCCATTTGTTTGCCGGAAGAATCGATGACATGCAAATCGACAATACCGCCGGTTTTGTTGACGGCTATAAAAAGATTGTTGAGGTTCTCCTGGCGCCCAAGATAGGCGAGGGGATACATGCCGACCATCATGGTCAGGAGATTTTCCTTCTCTTTGAGAAAGAGGGAGACGACATCTTTTTTGTGCTCGATGAGTCGACCGAGGGAAACCTCAATTTTTTCGATCGCCGCGTCTCTGAGACTGTTGGTGGTTACCAAAACGAGAATCGCCACCGGAATGGTGATCAGAAGACAAAAGACACCGGTCAATCGCAGCCAGACTCTTTTGTAATGGTTGCTTTCCATAGAGGTTCCGATCTTTTGAGATTAGTATGACTTGAGATTTCCGTTTTTTACTAAAAAGCAGGCACACCTTTTTTGCTACTGTGAGGGGTTTTTGCCGAGAGAGTTGAAAACCCTGTTAAAACAAGCGAGGAGTTCGTCCCAGGCCACGTTTCGTTCCACCACCGTATGGGCACCAGCAGCGAGTATCCGCTGTCTTTTTGCTCCGGCCAGATTGCGTCGAACCAGTGCAACGGCCCGCATGCCACCGATACTTTTGACAAACCGGATAACGTTGAGCGCTTCTTTGTCACTATTTACTGCATCCGCCAGAATGAGATCGGGACGGAAGGTAAGAATTTTATATTCGGCACCTTTGCCAAAGGTAACACTGTCGATGAGGCAGTTGGCATTCCGGCCAAATTGCTCGGAGAACAATCTGAAAAACTCGTTTCCTGCTTTTCTTCCCCGCTTTTCGGGACAGATGAAGAGTATCTTTCTGGCATTCATCGGCAGGATTCCCCCCGGAATGGGCATATTGTAGTGCATGAGAAACCCGACGAGATCTTCCCGTTGCACCTTTCGTTCTTCCCCCGAGAAAATGAATTTGAGGCCGCTTTTTTCGATCCAGCTGTGAACTCGGGAAACAGAGACGCCACACAGGAGCGCCACCTGTTCGATTCTCAATGCCGGCGTTCCTTCTTTTTCTGTCGTTCCCTTCATCATCCGAACCTGAATTCGTCAGTTGAACTTTTATACTCCATAATCTTCATAATTCTCTTCTGCCTGCGGTTCCGGTGTGCTGGCGTACAGGCCAGCACAAATCCTTGTTTTTCTAAAAGCAACTTTCAGGCCAAGGGGAAAACTGTAAAAAAAATTATATAAGTGTTGGTATTACAATGGGATATCGGATAAACAAGGGCAGCTCGGAGGCGGATCCAGCAGAACCTCGGGCGTGGCTGTATAGATTTGGTGCCGGTAAAGTCTTGCCATAGCAGTTATGCTATTGTATTTACCGTGAAAATGGGCTATGTGCAGAAATAGTGACAGCGCCCGAGTAAAAAACAAGGAAATGGACAGAAAAGGTGACAGGAAAGAGAAGGCCATGGAAAAACCGAAAGAGCAAATACCCAAACGGCAAAATCCGGACACCATTGAAAATAGCCTGGTCGAACTTCTTGAAAAACAAAAAACCGATCTGGTTATCCGTGTTCTGAAAAAACATGAAGAACTGCAGGCCGGTAAGGAATTCACCAATAAGATTCTCACTAGCTTGACCGAGCTGTTTTTTCTTCTCGACAAGGATCTGTATGTGGTCCAGTGCAACAACGAATTTACTCGTTGCCTCGGGTATGTGCTCGACAAGAATGGGTCACTCAATTTGGCCCAGCTGGTCGATCGGGAAAATTGTACAATGATCCGTGAAGCCCTGGCCGATGGCGAGTTTCAGATCATCGAGACCAATCTCCGGGCCAGCAATGGCCAAGATGTTCCGGTGACCCTCAAAGGTTCAACCTATGTCACCGAATCGGGGCGGGTGCTGCACATGTTTATTGCTTCGGACAAAAGCGATTTTTACAAGATGATGGCCAGAATGCGCGAAGTTCAGGATCAGTTGACCCACGCTGCCCGCCTTGCCAGTCTGGGTGAGATGGCAGCCGGGATCGGCCATGAACTGACTCAACCGTTAAACGCCATCCTCTTGCTTGCCAGAAATGGTCTGAAGGCTATGCAGGATCCATTGAAAAATCGTAAGATGCTCGAAGAAAATCTCAGTATCATCATTGATCGGGTCAACAAAGCCTCAAGCATCATCAACAGTCTCAAGAGTTTTGCCACCAAGGCCAAGGACACCATGGTGCCGGTCAACATCAATGTAATCATTCTCGATATTCTCAATTTTTTCGAATCGCAGTTCACCCTTTCCGATATCGGCCTCTACTTGCAGCTTGATACCCACCAGACCATTGAGGTGATGGGCCAGGAGGTTAAGTTCGAACAGGTCTTTTTCAACCTTATCCAAAACGCCATTCTCTCCATGGGGAAGACAGTCGAGCCGCGTTTGACGATCAGCACGACTATTGAGACCTCCCTCAATCCCAAGACTCTTCGCGAGGAACCCTTTGTCCTTATAGCCGTCTGTGATAACGGCGAAGGTATCTCCCCGGACAATCAGGAAAAAATCTTCGATCCATTTTTCACTACCCGAGCGACCGGTTCCGGTATGGGCCTTGGCCTGTCGATCGTTGACCGGATTGTTCGTAGCTTTGGCGGCTATATCAAGGTTGACAGTACACCCGGCAAGGGTACCTGCTTTACCGTTTATCTACCCGCCCACCAGGACAGGAGTTGAACTTTGACCACTCTTTTCTATAGGATTTCCATATGAATATGACGCAATCCGCCGAACCCGTCGAACCCAATATCCTGGTGGTTGACGATGACCCGTATCTGCTCATGGCCATCGGCCAAACCCTGACGCTCAGCGGCTATTCCGTGGATACCTTCACGTCTCCTCTGGAGGCTTTGGAAAAACAGAAAAAGACGACGTATGCGGCGATCATCACCGATATTAAAATGCCGGTGATGGACGGTCTCCAGTTTCTTACCCATGTGCGTGCCAGTGATCCGGAATTGCCGGTGATAATGATTACCGGCCATGGTGATGTTGCCCTGGCGGTCACCGCTATAAAAAGCGGCGCATACGATTTTCTGCAAAAGCCGGTAGATGAGGATGTGCTGAACGCCTGCCTGGTCCGGGCGGTGGAAAAACGCCGGTTGATTCTCGAGAATCGGCGGCTTAACAACAATCTTGCCGAACAACGCCATGATCTCACTCGCTTTTACGGTCTTATCGGCAACCATCCGGCAATGCACCGGCTTTACGATATTATCAAAGCGGTGGCGGCGGAAAACGATCCGGTGATGATCCATGGCGAAACCGGCACCGGCAAGGAACTGGTGGCGAGAGCCATCCATGAAATCGGCAGCCGGGCCGACCAACCCTTCGTTGCCATAAATATGGGAGCCATGCCCACAGAGATGATGGAGTCGGAGCTGTTCGGTCATAGCAAAGGCGCATTTACCGGGGCCGTGCAGCGAAAGATCGGCAAGTTTGAATATGCCGGGGAAGGCACACTCTTTCTCGACGAGATCTGTAGCCTGCCGATTGCCCTGCAGGGTAAGCTTCTACGCGCCCTGGAGGCAGGAGTCGTCAGTCCCCTCGGCAGCAACACCGAGGTGCCGTTCAAAGCGAGAATCATCGCCGCTACCAATAAGGACCTTGGGAGGGAGATTGAAAAAGAAAATTTTCGCCAGGACCTGTTCTTTCGTCTCAATGTCCTGCCGGTGCACATCCAGCCGCTGCGCGAGAGAAGGCAGGATATTCCGCTCCTCGTCGAATTTTTTCGGCAGGAGTACGCATACGGCAAAATGACGACCCCGGCCCCGTTCGGTCCAGAGACACTTCGCGAAATCATGAACAATCCCTGGCCGGGAAATGTCAGGGAATTGCGCAACCATGTTCGGCGATTATGTATCCTCGGCGCTCTTGAGGAGCATAGTGATGGTGAAGAAAAAAGTGCAGTTCATAAGCAAGAAGACCGACGTCTACCACTGAAGGAGTTTATGGATTGCACGGAAAAGGACTATATTGTCGGGGTATTACGGGAAACCGAAGGACAGGCTGCGGTGGCCCATGTTCGGCTTGGTATTTCCCGCAAGAGTTTTTACGATAAGATCGGCAAGTATGGCATTGACCTGAGTGAATTTAGAAAAACGGAAAAGTGACAAAGAAAGCCCCGTCGAAACAGGTCTGCAATCAATTAGGTGTAAATGGTATTGCACTGCTCATTCCGGTCAGTGTAAGAAATTGAGTGACATATACTGGCAATATGATAAAAGCAGGAAAACTCAGTTATCAGTGGTGCGGCTTGGCTGATCCCTTTGTTGAAAAGTCGTCGGAAAATAGTGAGTCCTAGCGGAGAGCGATAATGAAGATGTTGTATCTGATTCGACATGCCAAATCAAGTTGGGCCGAACCGGGTCTCGACGATTTTCAAAGGCCTCTCAACCAGCGCGGTAAAACCGATGGGGTGGCGATGGCCAAAAGGCTTGCCGCTGCTGGAATCCGGCCTGATTTGATCGTTGCCAGTCCTGCGGTGAGAGCAAAAAAAACTGCCCGATTCATGGCAGAGGGGACCGGTTATGATCAGGATGCTATTCAGTATGACAAAAACCTGTACCTGGGCTCGGTTTCCTACCACTGTCGTTTGCTTACCACTCTTTTTGAAAAGGTCGAGGTGCTTTTCCTGGTGGGCCATAATAATACTATAACCGAACTCGCCGAACACCTTAGCGGTCGCACTCTCGGTAATGTGCCGACCTGTGGTGTCGTTGCCCTGGACTATTCGGGAAGGGGTTTTTCCGATACGGCGGGGCGCGGTAATTTGGCATTTTTCTGGTTTCCAAAAGATCATGCTGGTGTTCATAAATAATTATATATGTTGCACATATCAACAAGTTGTCGGTAGATGTCAAAGATGACCGATTCCTTGCCAAATTGTTTACTCTGCAGCCATTATTTTATTACCCACGATCCGCAAAAACCTTTCGGCTGCCGTGCTTTGGGATTTAAAAGCCGAACCAATCCGGCTCGGTTGGTGTATGAATCTTCCGGCATGCACTGTCAGTTGTTTTCTGCCAAGAAGCGACAGAATGACGGTTCCGGGACTTCGAGGATGGCTTGAATCGGCTTGGCGATATATTTTGCTATTAATGTTTACCAATTTCGACAGAAAAAACAAATGGGACAGGCTGAAAGAGGTTTCAATATCCCTCGGCCGTGAAACGTGGCTGACCAGCTGGGAACTCATCCGGATAACCATTCCCGTTGCCATTGCGACGAAAATCCTTGAGGAGCTTGGGCTTATTTCTTCCTTAAGTATCGTCCTTGAACCGGTGATGGGTTTTCTTGGGTTGCCCGGTGCCCTTGGTCTGGTCTGGGCAACCGCCATGCTGACCAATATGTATGGCGGCATCGCGGTCTTTGCTGCCCTGCTGCCGGGGCTTGTTGTCACCGGCGCGCAAGTGACGGTGCTTTGTTCGGTTATGCTTATAGCCCACTCATTACCCATTGAATTGAGTGTTAGTAAACGAGCTGGAGCGGCTCTTCTGCCGATAGCCTTGATCCGTCTGCTCGGCGCCGTTGTTTATGGTTTTCTTCTCAATCACCTCTGCCTCACCTTTGATATATGGCAGCAACCGGCCGTGCTTTTATTTAAGGCCACTGCCAATTCTGGCGACCTCCTGCAATGGGGGCTCGATCAGGTTCAAAACCTTGGCCTGATCGTTGCCGTCATCTTCCTCATTGTCATTTTTATGCGGTTGTTTAGGGTTATAGGCTTTCTCGGATTACTGGAAAAAGCCCTGGCACCTGTGCTGCCCTTTTTCGGTATGAGTCGCCGGGCGGCACCGATCACTGTCGTTGGGATGATTATGGGGATCGGCTATGGTGGAGCTTTGATAATACGAGAAACCAATACCGGTAAACTGGGCAGGGAAGAGGTCTTCAATTCCATGGCCCTGATGGGGCTCTGTCATGGATTGGTGGAGGATACCCTCATCATGGCGGCTATCGGTGGAAAATTCGGGGGTATTCTCTGGGGAAGAATTGTCTTCTCACTTGTTGTTATCTATTTGCTGGTCAGACTGCTGCGTCTGTTTGCCGATAGACGGGTACGACGAGATGTTCAGCAAAATTAAAATTCTTTCAATAATCAACATATGGAATTTACTCAGTTCGGTAAAAAAATGACCGGCAACGCCGGGATCCTCTCCTTGATGGATGATCTTGGCAAGGCTACTGCGCCAGGAAGCAAGCCGATGATCATGATGGGTGGCGGCAATCCCGGACAGGTTCCTGAATTTCAGGAAATAATGCGTCGGGAGCTGCTGGCGATCAGTGAGAATAAGTTGACTTTTCAGAAACTTATAAGCGGCTATGCCCCTCCTCAGGGAGAAACGACTTTTATCGAAGGGTTGGCGGCTCTCCTGAAAAAAGAGCAGGGTTGGGATATTGGGCCGGAAAATATTTGCCTGACCAACGGTAGTCAGACTGCTTTCTTTATGTTGTTTAACCTGTTTGGAGGTATTCTTACCGATGGGCGGCGGAAGAAAATCTGCCTGCCCATGGCGCCTGAATATATTGGCTATGCTGATCTCGGTCTAATCGAGGATATGTTTGTTTCGACCAGACCGGAAATTGAACTTCTTGACGGGGGGCTTTTTAAATATCATATCGATTTCAATAAGTTAAAAATCGGTGATGATATCGGTGCCGTCTGCATCTCCCGACCGACTAACCCGACGGGCAATGTGGTAACCGATGCGGAATTAGCCCGGTTGGTCGAGCTGACGGCAGAGCGACAAATCCCCCTGATCGTCGATAGCGCTTATGGTCTGCCTTTTCCGGGCATGGTATACGTAGGGGCAAAGTCGATATGGAACGAGAATCTCATATTGTGTTTGTCCCTTTCCAAACTGGGCTTGCCTTCGTTGCGAACGGGTATTGTCGTGGCGCAGCAGGAGATCATCCTGGCACTTACTGCTATGAATGCCATTATTTCTCTGACTCCTACCAGCTTTGCCGCGACTCTTGCTCGGAATTTAGTAATAAACCAGGAGATAACCTCTCTCAGCAAAGAACTTATCCAACCCTTTTACCGGAAAAAAATGGAGAAGGCGGTCGCCATCGTACGCGATAAATTTACCGGCCTCCCCTGTCGTATCCATAAACCAGAGGGGGCAATGTTTTTGTGGCTATGGTTTGAAGGTCTGCCCATAACCAGTCTGGAACTCTATCAACAGTTGAAAGAAAATGGGGTTCTGGTTGTTTCCGGCCATTATTTTTTTCCTGGCCTCAGTGATGAATGGCGACATAAGGATGAGTGCATCAGGGTGACCTATTCGCAGAGCGACGATGATATCCAGCGTGGTTTGGCGATCATAGCCGAAGTGGTACGACGAATATATACGGTGCATGGTCGCAAAAAAGAATAAATCCAGCTTATAAGATGGAGAGAACCTTTGACGAAAAAAGTGTGTTTACAGGGAATAATAATGCTTTTTGCGGTGTGCCTGATGCCATTGCAAGGACTTGGCGAATGTTTGCAAGGTGATTGTCGCAACGGCAAGGGTTTGTTTGTCGCCGCCAATGGTCGACGGTATGAGGGGGAGTTTAAAAATGGTCTTGCCAACGGCACCGGGACTCTCATTTTAGCGGACGGCAGTCAATATATCGGAGAGTTTCGTGACGGCAAGTTCCATGGCCAGGGGCGGCTGAAGAGTCCGGATGGACGAAAATATGAGGGGCAGTTTCAAGACAACGTCATCCAAGGTCAAGGGACGCTCATTCGACCTGACGGTTCACAGTATATGGGGGAGTTTAGCTTTGGACGACTTCATGGTCGGGGAATTCTCTTTTTTGCCGATGGGCGGGAATACCAGGGAGATTTTCGCAATGACATCATCGACGGCCAGGGTAAACTGATCTATACCGACGGCACCTGGTATGAAGGAATGTTTCACGATGGCAAACCGGCGGAAAAGGGGACGAGGAAATACCTCGATGGCTCAAGTTATCTCGGGGAGATGAAAGAGGGAAATCGTCACGGACAGGGTGTCTTCGAGTTGCCAAACGGTGAGCGTTATGAAGGAGGGTTTGCAGGTGATAAATACCACGGTGAGGGTACACTGAAATACCGTGACGGTCGTCTTTATAAAGGTGAATTTAAGGAGGGAGAGTGTCATGGCCAGGGCACCCTCCAATATAGTGATGGCTCGCGCTATGTGGGAGGTTTCAGGGAAGGCCTTCCGCACGGTGAGGGCGTACAGGAATATCCCGACGGCACGGTGTATCGGGGCGGTTTTATGGTTGGCAACAGGAATGGTCGTGGGGAATTGCGATATGCTGACGGCGCGTACTATAAAGGAGAGTTTCTCGACAATAAAATGCATGGCGAAGGAACTATGGTCTCCAGCGATGGGAAAAAGTTTTCCGGAAAGTTTGTCAATGGTCATCCGCAGGTAGCAAAGGACGAAGCGACGGAGAAGGACGAGCCGATAGTGGAAAATGAGCCAATTATGAAAGAAAAGCCGGCTGTGAAGGAAGAACCGATTCGCGTTGTGGCAAAGGAAACTGTTGAAAAAGTATCGGCAACACCGGTAAAGACAGGCGCCGGTGGCAGCACCCGCCGAAAAAATTCAGCCGGAAAATAAACCAGCAGCTAAAGCTGTTGCAACTCCTTCACCCCAGGCAGGCAAAGGCTCTTTTGTCAAAGACAGCCTTGTTTATGATGGTGAGGGGGGACCGCTCTTAGAGGGTCCAGGACACGCGCTTTTTCAGGACGGGCGTGAATATAGCGGTCAATTTTTAAAAGGTTTGATGCATGGGCCCGGCAAGCTCGATTTTGCCGGTGGTGATCGCTACGAAGGCGAGATGGCGAATGGTCAAATTCATGGCTATGGGACATATCGTTACAACGACGGCCGTGAATACAAAGGAGACTTTGTCAAAGGTAAAAAACATGGGAATGGGGTTTTTACCTACCCCGATGGTACCCGGTATGCCGGTGAATTTAAAAATGATCTATATTCCGGCAGCGGAGAATATCATTTTGCCGATGGCAGTCACTATAAAGGTGAATATGTCAATGGAAGTTTTAGTGGCGAGGGCGAGCTCGTCTATGCCGATGGCAGCATATATAAGGGGGATTTCAGCAATGATCTGCCGCATGGGGAGGGCGTTCTGATCTCCGCCGATGGCAGTCGCTATGAAGGCGCTTTCAAACTCGGACGTCGGGAAGGGCAGGGGCGTCTGGTGCGTGCGGACGGACGGATATTTGAAGGAATCTTCGAAAATGATAAGCTGATCCAGAAGAAATAGAAATTAGCGGTCGACAAGATACCGGAAAAGCAAATTATACAGGATGTAACTATGCGTTGGAGTTATAAAACAGTACACTATGAATTAAAAAAAGAGGGATTGTTGGGCAATGCCTTTCTCGATGAATCGGAAATTGAGTTGTCGCTTAACGAATATGGCAAGGCGGGATGGGAACTGGTATCGATTCTCGAGACCCAGGAGGGTTTGATTGCCGTTTTTAAACAACCTCTCGGCGTTGGCAGGCAGACAGCCAATTTTTCCGAAGAAGAGGTAGAGCGCCAATACGTTCCGCTTCGACCGAAGCAAGATGATTTCACACTGGAACCTCATTCCCGCCAAGGTGGCAAACAAGCTGAAAAAGCTGAATCACCAGTAGCGCCGATTGATGAATATGAAATCATCCTCGATGATCGGGAAGAGGATGAAAAAGATTCCTCACCGCCTAAAGGTGATATCGGGTCAATTCGCATCGAATAAGTTTTAACCGAGGTTGAAAAACATCCCGATCTGATAAACCGCAACTGCCATAAGATAGGCGAAAATGGTGTTGAAGGTCATCGAGAAGGCCGCCCATTTCCAGGACGATTCCTTGGCAATGCACACCAAGGTGACAAAGCAGGGTGAGTAAAACATGATAAAGACCAAGGCTGCAACCGCAACCACTTTGTTCCAATTGCTATCCTCTTTGAGGCGATTGCTGAGAGATTGAGAATCCTCGTTATCGACCTTGCCCATCGAATATGCCGTTCCGAGAGTTGAAACGATAACTTCTTTGGCGGCGAATCCACCGATGAGGGCGATATCGGTACGCCAATCAAATCCGGCCAGGAGCGAAACCGATTCCAGGCTTGTACCGATCTTGCCCGCTATTGAATGACGCAAGGCCGTTTCGGCTTCTTCATTGCTTATCAAGGTGATAGCCTCGTTGAGGGCTTTGGCCTGATCCGATAAAATTTCTTTCTTTGTCTTCAGTTCGGCGACAGTCTCAGGTACGGCTGCTGCCATAACTGTTCTGGCGTTTCTGCTCAAAGGAGGTGGAAACCTCCTCGGGTAGGCCGGGATAGGTCATCATCGCCCAAAGCAAGATGGAAATGCCGAGTATGACTGTTCCTGCTTTTTTAACATATTGATAAGTACGTTCCCATGTATGAATACACAGGCCGCGAATGGTTGGAAAGCGGTAGGGGGGAAGTTCCATGACGAAAGGAGTCGGAGCCCCTCTGAGTACGGTCGAACGCAACAGCTTGGCGGCAAGCATGGCGACAATCCAGGCCAGCATTGTGAAAAAAAACATGTATTTTGCCTTGTTTTCACTAAAAAATGTACCAATCAGCAGGGCGAGCACCGGAAGTTTGGCACCGCAGTTCATGAAGGGCACAGTCAGCAGGGTGGCCATTCGTTCCTTCGGTGAGCGCAGGGTTCTCGTGGCCATAACGCCCGGCACCGCACATCCACCGGCGATACCACCGGAGACGACAAACGGCATAACCGACGAGCCATGCAGGCCGAAGATCCTGAAAACTCTGTCCATCATAAAGGCCACCCGGGCGAGGTAGCCTGAGTCTTCAAGGATGGCTATTCCGAAAAACATGAACATAATCAAAGGGATAAACCCAAGGACGCCTCCGACGCCGTCGATGATTCCGGAAACGATCAGCGATTTGAGGACGCCGTCCGGCAATTTTTCTTCTACTATATCGCCAAGCCAAGAAAATGCATTTTCCAGCCAGGAGACCGGGATCTCGCTCCAGCTGAAAGTAAACTGGTACAGGGCAAAAAGGATGGCGAGCATCAGCACTGGTCCGACCAGGCGATTGGTCAGGACCTTATCTATCTTATCGGAAGTGTAGAGACGGTCAGCGTCAAATTTTCGGGTGATCACGCCCTGTCGGAGCAGCGATTTGATATATCCGTATCGGTGATCGGCAATTATTGCTTCGGGATAAACATCGAGCGTCCGGAAAGTGTGGTCTGCTGTTTTGTCAACAATTTGTTCGAGAAGCTGGGCGATTTGTGGGGAGATCTCTCGACCCTTTTCGCGTAGCTGTTCATCGTTTTCCAAATATTTAATGGCTGTGTACCGAGCATGGTACGTTTTGGTCATGAGGGCTTTGTTGTCAATTATTTCCATCAATTCAACTAAAGTTGCATCAAGATCATCACCGTAGGAAATATTCAACGGATTCCATTGTTGATTTGTCGAGGCTACCTGCATGGCGGCACTGAGAAGTGCGTCCTTGCCAAACCCGGAACGGGCAATTATCGGCACAACCGGAACCTGCAAATGCTTTGCCAGAGCAGCTGCATTGATCTCAATTCCCCGAGCTTCGGCAACATCCATCATATTTAGGGCGACTATCAGAGGGGCACCCATTTCGAGGAGCTGACAAGTAAGGTAGAGGTTGCGTTCGAGATTTGAGGCATCGACAATATTGATCACTACCTGGGGTCGGTTATAAACCAAATAATCGCGTGCCACCAACTCCTCTGCCGAATATGCCGTCATCGAGTAGGTTCCCGGAAGGTCGGTGATGACGATTGTCTGCTCTTGGTATTTCAGGTGGCCTTCCTTGTGATCAACGGTTATCCCGGGATAATTGCCGACATGCTGTCTGGACCCCGTTAATTGATTAAAGAGAGTAGTCTTTCCGGCATTTGGGTTGCCCGCCAGGGCCATTTTCAGCTGCATGGAATTTGTCGGTAATGAGTTGAAAAATGAAGAAATGGGATTAAAAGGGAGTGGGGAGCTTTCTGCTATTCGATTTCGACGAGAATATGATCAGCCTCATTGTTGCGCAGGGTAATCGTGCTGTCGAGAATCCGGATGGCAACCGGGTCGTGGAGCGGGGCGCGACCACAAACCTTGATACGGGTGCCGGGGACAAACCCCATCTCCCGTAACCGTCTTCCCAGTTCACCGGTAACACTGATTGCCTTTATGATACCGTGTTGATTTTTGTGCATTTGTCGTAAACAGATATTGCTCATCGGCAGTCCTATAGCATCTCTTGATTATTGGTCTTTTGTCGAGCAATCTGAAGCAATACTACAGGAGCAACAACCATTTCCGCAGGAAATTTCCGTTTTTTTGTCCATTGCTGCTCGCCATTGCCGATAAAATTTACGGCCAATATACATTGCACTGAACGCAATAATTAACCAAATTATGATTTTCTCTACCATATTTTTGATCTCAAGATTTCAGTTAGAAGTCCCTAACTTTATGGGCAAAAAAATAAGCCCGGATAAACGGACTTTAGCTTAATTCATTTTACAGACTTGTAACGAGGATATTTTCCGATACATCAGCGTCGAGGCTGACTGTACCTCCGTTAACCTTCAACAGACATCGGCTTCCTTTTCCCGAACAGATAACGTCGGCCTCAACACCCGGATATACTCCCATGGCCGCAATGCGACTGCATATCGCTCGGTCTCCGGTAACTTTGCAGATTTTTATTCGACCGGTGTTGCCTCTTCGAGACAGCGGAGAGATCGAATCGTTGCAGTTTTTCCTGCGCAGATACTTTTTCACCGTATCTGCAAAGCAGCAACTCATTGTTTTCTCTTCTTTTGGCACCATTGCATCCTCCATGTTGTGACTCTTTAGGTACTCCAAACAATAACTTCAGTCAACAGGTTTTTCAATGGATAGAAATATTTTTAGGTGACGCTAACAGCCTTTGAAAATAACTCCAAAGGCGTTGGAGAGTATTCTACTCCACGTGCAACTGGTAAAGTCTAGAAAGTTCCTTTTCTTGAGCTGAAAGTGAGGAAAATGTCGCAGAAAGGAATAGATAATGCGGGAAATTTGTGGCTTTTTAGTTCAAAGCATCCGCTTTGAGAAAATAATCTTCATCAAGGATGGGTTATAATTTCCACCATGATGTGGTCTGCCTCATTATTTCTCAGGGTAAGCGTGCTGTCCATAACTCTTAGGGCAACAGGGTCGTTGAGGGGAGCTCTTCCCTGTATGGTGATTTCCGTGCCGGGGACGAGACCCATCTCTCTGATTCTCCTCCCCAGTTCTCCCCCAACCTTGATGGATTTGATAATGCCAGATTGGTGCTTGGCCATCCGTCGCATATTGACTATTGCCATTGCCGGTTACCTGCTTGTCTCCCGGGAGTCTTTGAGGGTTACTGTTCTATTAAATACCGGTCGACCAATCTGTGACTCAACATGATCGGCGCAGAAATAGCCCAAGCGTTCGAATTGAACCTTATCGCCGGGGTGCAGAGCGATGAGGCTCGGTTCGGCCATTGCGCTATCGACCACCACTTTGGAGTGAGGGTTCATTTGGTCGAGAAAATCAATATCCTTATCGGCTTCCGGATCCTCTACCTTAAAGAGTCGGTCGAATAAGCGGACGGTTACCGATACTGCTTTCTCCGCCGATACCCAGTGGATTGTTCCTTTTACCTTGCGCCCATCGGGGGCTGAACCGCCTCGGGTTTCCGGGTCGTAGGTACAGTGGATTTCGGTGATTTTGCCACTTACCGCATCCTTTGTATGGGATACGTAGCGAATCAGATAAGCAAAGCGCAACCGCACCTCACGGCCGGGTCCCAGGCGGTGATATTTTTTCGGAGGATCTTCCAGAAAGTCGTCACGTTCGATGTACAGTTCCCGAGTGAAAGGCACCATACGCTCACCCATCTCCGGCACTTGGGGATGGTTCATTGCGGCCATTTCCTCGACCTGTTCAGCTGGGTAGTTATCGATTATTACCCTTACCGGGTCGAGCACGCACATTCTGCGGGGTGCATTGAGGTTCAGATCACTACGGATTTCATTCTCCAGAACCCCCATATCGATACGACTTTCACTCTTGCCGATACCGATTGTCTTGCAAAAATTACGGAGTGATGCCGGGGTGTAACCACGGCGGCGCAAGCCTGAAATGGTGAGCATTCGTGGATCGTCCCAGCCATCGATATAATTTCCCACAACCATTTTTAATAACTTACGCTTGCTCATAACCGTAAAACTCAAGTTGAGTCGGGCGAATTCGATTTGTCGTGGATGGCATGGTGTTTGAAGGGTATCCAATACCCAGTCGTACAGGGGACGATGATCCTCAAACTCCAGGGTGCAGAGAGAATGAGTAATGTTCTCCAGCATATCGGAAAGACAATGGGTGTAATCATACATCGGGTAGATAACCCAGGTGTCGCCGGTCCGGTGATGGTGATCCTTGAGAATTCTGTAGATGACCGGATCGCGCATGTTGAGGTTTGGTGAGGACATGTCAATTTTTGCTCGGAGGACATGACTCCCTTCGGCAAACTCGCCGTTTTTCATTCGTTCAAAGAGATCAAGGTTCTCCCCGATACTGCGGTTACGGTATGGGCTTTCTTTTCCAGGATCCGTCAAAGTGCCGCGATATTCCCGTATTTCATCAGGAGACAGCTGACAAACATAGGCCTTGCCGAGTTTGATCAGAGCAACGGCAAATTCATAGAGTTGTGGGAAATAATCTGAGGCATATAATGCTTCCTTTTCCCACTTAAATCCCAGCCACTGCACATCTTCCTTAATAGATTCGACGTAGCTGACGTCTTCCTTACTGGGGTTGGTATCGTCAAAACGCAGATTGCAGATTCCGCCGTTTTCTTCGGCAATACCGAAATTCAGGCAGATTGATTTGGCATGACCGATGTGCAAAAAACCATTAGGTTCTGGGGGAAATCTGGTGATCGTTCCTTGGTGTTTGCCGGATTGCAGGTCGTCAGCTATTATCTGGCGGATAAAGTCGAGCGGTCTGTTCTCAGATTCTTCTTGTGTTTTCATAAATGAGGACCAGTGTGATGGTGAACGGTATTCTCAGAAATATTTTTTTACATCCCGGAGTCGTTGTACAACGGTTTCTCGGCCAAGCGTCAGAACGATGTCAAACATCGACGGGCCAGCGAGTTGACCGGTGACTACGGTGCGCATCGCATTGATGAGGATTCCCGGTTTAATCGATAGCTCTTCGGCCATTTCTCTCGCCACTCTTTCCGTTTCTTCCAAGGTGAAATCGCCAAGCTTTTCATATCTGGCTGCAAGTTCGGGGAGCCAGGTTTGCAACTCAACGAATTTCAACACATTCTTTTCGAGTGGTTTGGGATCAACCATGAAGTCGTCGGCAAAATATGCCCGACCGAGCGAGGTAAAGTCTTTGAGGGTATGAAAGCGATCTCTTATCAAAGTCAGAGTGTCGAGATACCATTGTTTCTTTTCGTGAGCATAGGACTCCTGCCAGAGATTTTCCGCCTCAAGTTCTTTGCGCACCATTTGGCCAAGCTCGTTGATCTCCATGGTACGAAGATAGTGTTCATTGAAATAGATGGCTTTGGGGTCGGTAATGAATTTCGGATCATCCTTTTTATAATTAAAGATGGCACTCGATTTGTTGATTCGGTCGAGGGAAAAGTCGCGGATGAGTTCCTCTTTTGAAAAAAATTCTTGGTCATTACCAGCTGACCATCCCAGAAGAGCCAGGAAATTATTGAAAGCCCAGGGAATAAATCCGTTGTCCCGATAGAACTGCACAGCTACTATCTCACCGTGACTCCGTTTGGAAATCTTTGCCTTTTTGGTGTCAAGGGTGAGAGGCATGTGGCCAAATACCGGTAATGGTGCTTCTAGAGCCTCATACAGCAGCACTTGTTTGAGGGTATTGGTCATATGGTCCTGTCCACGAATAATATGGGTGATGCGATCGCGGATGTCGTCAACTACATTGCAAAGGAGATACAGTGGTTTACCATTTGATCGAACAATGACAAAGTCGTCAATTTCCGAATAAGCGGATTCAATTCTTCCAAAAATTTTGTCATCATAACCGAGCAAACCTTGTCTGTTCGGCACCTTGAAGCGGACTACGGAGGGGATTCCGGCAGCTTCCTTGGCCGATATTTCCTTGCTCGAGAGATCCCGGCAGGTCCGATCATAGCCCAGAGGTTTTTTGGCGGCAAGGGCCGTTTCACGTTTGGCATCCAGCTCTTCCTTGGTGCAAAAACAGCGGTAGGCGGCTCCCGATGCTAATAATTTTTCGCAAGCAGCTATGTGATCGGCCTCAAAATCAGTCTGGAAATATGGACCTTCGTCATAATCAATTCCAAGCCATTTCAGACCATCGATTATACCTTCAATCGATTCTGCACTGGATCGGCCAGTGTCGGTATCTTCAATACGAAGAATCAGTTTGCCGCCGGTTTTTTTAGCGTAGAGCCAGTTGTAAAGAGCCGTTCTTGCTCCTCCAATATGCAGATAACCGGTAGGACTCGGCGGAAAACGCAGTCGCGTTTCAGACATAAAATACTCCTTCAGGCTGCATTTCGCGGCCGGAATAATGAGAAAAGATGTTCATATAATCGTCAACTTACTCATGAAAGTAAGTGGTATGGTTGTTTAATGCAAGAGTTTTGCATCGAAAATCATGGCGGCTGTTATATATCTTTTTCCCGCTCAATGTACAACATTATTGCGGTTCGAGCAATTTGGGCAAAAGAGGATTTGGGGGGTGGGACAATCTCTTGCCGGAACGGACAATTGCCGTTTTTTTGGTTGTTCTATGATAGGGAAGTTTGTATAGTTTTTCATTTATTACCGAGAAGTTGTTGGTTGTTTTTTTCTTTAATGCGCCTGAAACTGGGGTCGTTTTATACTGGAAAGGGCAGTAAACAAAGACATGCTCGATCAGTCGAGGTGAACATTTATAAGGGGGATATGATGAGAGTGCTGGTGAGTGATAACTTATCTCAGGTTGGCATAGACATTATGAAAAAGGCCGGCCTGGAAGTAGATGTGAAAACCGGATTGGCCCCGGAGGAGCTGAAACAAATCATCGGTGAGTATGATGGGCTGGCAATTCGCAGTGCTACCCGTGTTACAGCCGATATTTTAGAAGCAGCACATAGGCTGAAGGTGGTCGGACGGGCAGGGATAGGTCTTGATAATGTGGATATTCCAACAGCCAGTAAAAAAGGCATAGTTGTGATGAATGCTCCGGACGGCAATGCGACGACCGCTGCGGAACACGCCATTTCCATGATGATGTCTCTGGCCCGCAACATTCCCCAGGCTTGTCGATCGATGAAAGAGGGGAAGTGGGAGAAGAAAAAGTTCATGGGGCGAGAAGTTACCGGCAAGACCTTTGGGGTCATTGGTATAGGGAGAATCGGTGCCATAGCGGCAAGTCGGGCGCAAGGCCTGAAAATGAAAACGATAGCCTATGACCCGCATATGCCCAGGGAAATGGCTGAAAAAATAGGCGTTGAACTCGTCAGCCTTGAAAATTTGGCTAAACGTTCCGATTTTATTTCCGTGCATGTTCCGTTAACGCAAGAAACCAAACACCTTGTGTCTACCGAGTTTTTTGCCAACATGAAACCCGAGGCCATGTTTATCGATTGTGCCCGCGGGGGAGTGTGCGATGAAGCAGCGCTTTACGAGGCCTTGTCAAGCAAGAAAATTGCCGGTGCCGCACTTGACGTTTTTGCCAAAGAGCCTACTACTCTGGAAAACAGCCCTCTGCTCGGACTGGATAATTTTATCTGTACTCCGCATCTTGGTGCTTCGACGAGTGAGGCCCAGGAAAATGTCGCGCTGATCATAGCCGAACAGATTGCCGACTTTCTTCTGAAAGGTGCGGTTACCAACGCGGTAAATGTCCCGTCGGTAAGCGACGATGTGCTGGCCCAGGTAGGTCCGTATCTGACCTTGGGTGAAAAGCTCGGGGTTCTGCATATGCAAATCGCCAAAGGCGGAGTGGCTGAGGTAAATATTGAGTACAGTGGGGCCTTGGCGGAGTTGAATACCAATCCTATAACCGTGGCTTTTCTGAAAGGGCTTTTCACACCCATCCTCAAGGATGCGGTGAATTTTGTAAATGCCCCGATCATTGCCAAAGAGCGAGGGATTCGAGTTATTGAATCGAAGAGTAATAAGTCCGACGATTTTATCAATACCTTGACGATCAAGGTAACCACCAGTGAAGGTGAGAACATTTTGGTCGGCACGGTATTCGGGCGTAATGAGCCACGTCTGGTCCGGTTGAATTCCTTCAGGTTGGAGGCCATGATTTCCGGGCCTATGCTGCTGGTATTCAACAATGACGTCCCCGGGGTAATAGGGGCGCTGGGAACGACTCTTGGTGATTCCCGGGTAAATATTTCACGAATGACCGTTGGCAGGGAAGAAAAAAGCAATCAAAATATTATCCTCTTGAGCACCGACGAACTGGTTTCCAGGGATTTATTAACTAAGGTCAAGAGTTTGGCCAATATTAACAATGCCCAAATTCTTGATTTACCGGCTGTTTAGCACCCTAACTCCGATAAACATGATCCATCTCCCTCAATGGGGGTGAAAAAACGCGGAAATTACACATTAAATGAAGGTTTATATACCCGATTTTCGGGATGCAAGTGACTTGAAGAGAGGAACAGTGACATGGCAGAAGATGAAAAAACAGCTGGTAGTGATTGTGGGTGTGATGAGGGAAAGGTACCCAATAAAGAGGGGCGGTGTGTGATGCCGGAAGTTACCTTTCCTGCCTTTGTACTGTCTTTAAACACTTCTGCCCTCTATCATCTAGGAGAGATCGCTGATCCGCAAACAGGAAAACGGATAGTTGAGCCTGATTTGGCAAGGCACGCAATAGACACTTTGGTGCTCATTCAAAATAAAACCAAAGGAAACCTGACACAGGATGAAGAAGAATTGCTAAAAAACATTCTCTACGACATCAAAATTCGCTTTGTCAAAGTAGTGAAGAAGTAAAATCATTGCACAATGATTCCCAGTAATTGTACGATCACACTCTCTGCACCTGCAAAAATCAACCTGTTTCTGTATGTTCTTGGCCGGCGTTCGGATGGCTATCACAATTTAGAGACGTGGATGCAGAAGTTGCAGTTGTATGACACCATTAGACTGGAAATCTTACCTGAGGAAGGGAAAGTTGAGTTATTCTGTTCAGATCCGCATGTTCCGGAGGATGCTAGCAATCTAGCAACACGGGCGGCAAATGCCTATTTTGCCGCGAGCCGGAAGGGGATCGGATGCGGGGTGAAAATCTCTTTAACAAAAAAAATTCCGGTCGCGGCCGGTCTCGGTGGAGGGAGCAGCGATGCCGGCACGGTTCTTCGGGGCTTGAACACTCTTTTTGACCAAGAATTTAGCGAAGAGGAGTTGATATCTCTTGCTCGTCCCTTGGGTGCCGATGTCCCATTTTTTGTTGTGGACCATACCGCTGTTGTTGCCCAAGGTATCGGCGATTTATTTCACCCTGTACCTTCGCTTGATGATTGTTCATTCATTTTGGTTAATCCCGACATTTTTGTCTCGACTGCCTGGGTTTTTCAAAATTTAACATTGACAAGACTGACGAAAAACTCTAAATTGTCATGCTTTCAAAAGTACAAAACTGTTTCATTGCTGCTGTCGGAGATGCATAACGATCTTGAGCAGGTAACGTCAGCGAAACATCCGGAAATTGAGCGTATAAAAGCATCTCTTTCGGCTGCGGGGGCGTCAAGGGTGTTGATGTCAGGCAGCGGGCCGACTGTTTTCGGGATTTTCCCGGACTCCGATTCGTCGATTGATTCAGATTTTGCACGTATTGTTGGCGAATTGCGCCAGAAATACGGTGAAAAAGTATACTTGTTAAGAGCTTGCACTGGGGCGTCGCCAAGCGGTAAGGCACCGGGTTTTGATCCCGGCATCCGTAGGTTCGAATCCTTCCGCCCCAGCCATTATTAGTGCCTTAAAAAATTATTTTCTGCGTGTTTTTTGCAGGAATAATTTCGTGAAGGCACTTATCCCCCTTGTGGGGGGCTAACATACGTTATCCGGTTTTTCCGAGTGCATAAAACATGGGACGAGATTTAAAGATTTTTTCAGGCAATGCACACAGGCAGTTGGCAGAAGAAATTGCCGGCCATTTGAATATACCCTTGAGCAAAGCCGATCTGAGAAAATTCAGTGATGGAGAGATCTTTGTCGAGTTGAGGGAAAATGTTCGAGGAACCGATGTTTTTCTTATTCAACCTACATGTACACCAGTGAATGATCACCTTATGGAGTTGGTGATTATGGTTGATGCGCTGCGACGAGCCTCGGCGAGAAGGATAACCGCTGTTGTTCCCTACTATGGATATGCGCGTCAGGATCGCAAGAATGCCCCGCGTGTGCCAATTTCTGCCAAGGTGGTTGCGGAAATGTTTATGGCGGTCGGGGTTCGCAGGGTGCTGTGCATGGACCTGCATGCCGGTCAAATCCAGGGCTTTTTTAATATCCCCGTTGATCATCTTTTCGCAGCGCCGGTGATTCTTAAATATATCAAGCAAAACTTCGGGGAAGATGTCATCATGGTCTCTCCGGATGCCGGTGGGGTCGAACGAACCCGTGCGTTTGCCAAAAGATTGAATTCCGGTCTGGCCATTATCGATAAACGTCGCGACAAACCAAACGAATGTGAGGCAATGCACGTAATTGGCGATGTTAAAGGGAAAACGGCAATTTTAATGGACGATATGGTGGATACAGCTGGAACCCTGTGTTCTGGTGCTCATACCCTTTTGGAGCATGGTGCCAAAGAAGTACATGCGTGTTGTTCTCATCCGGTCCTTTCCGGGCCGGCAATTGACAGAATTAATGCGTCGCAATTGAAATCGCTCGTCGTTACGAACTCTATACCCCTTCACGGCGAGGCCCTGAAGTGTGAGAAAATTAAGGTCCTTTCCGTTTCCCGTTTGCTTGCAGAGGCAATCAGCAGGATTCATAATGAGGATTCAGTCAGTTCCTTGTTTGTATAGCTGGCATGGTTTGTTGATTTTCGAAATATACTCTAACTGTTTATAATATTCTGCTCAGTCGTTTTTTAGCACGAGTAATGGCGACTGTCTGGCAAAGGAGGCTTTATGTTTCAGGTTGAAATGTCTGCATCGGTGAGAAATACTTCCGGCAAAGGTCCCATGCGGCAATTACGTATGAAAGGAATTACCCCCGCGGTAGTGTATGGTGGTGGTGGAGAAGCTATGATGCTTCAACTCGAAACCAAAACCCTTATGGCGAAACTTCTCGAGTTCTATCGTCGTAATACGGTTGTTACCTTGAAGATAGCCGGGGCTTCTGATAAGTGCGTGATGATAGGTGAAGTTCAAACCGATCCCGTTCGCGACACGTTGATCCATGTCGATTTCTGCGAAATTGATCTTCAGAAAAAGCGATCTTTCACTGTGCCCGTTGTGTATAACGGTGTAGCCAAGGGTGTTGACTTGGGTGGCGATATGGTCATTGCCCACAACAAGGTTGTTCTTGAGGGCAAACCTCTTGATATCCCGGATGAATGCGTGGTCGATGTAACTCCGCTGGCCATTGGTGACAGTGTCAAATGTGGTGAAATAGCTATTCCTGAAAATGTTCGAATGGTGACAGAGGTTGAGGTTTTAGCCGTTAGTGTCATGAAGCCCGGACAGAAAGCTGTTGTCTGACAGCGAAACAATGAGGATGTGCAAGGTGAGAGAGTTCCCGGCTGACGTGTGCGTTGTAGAAGAAAATTAGGCACATACTCTCGCACGGAGAAAAAACAAAAGGTCCGAAAAAGGTAACTTTTTCGGACCTTTCTTTTTCTTATTTATCATCTGTATATGGAAGCGAATGATTACTTGATAGTTGGACTCGGCAATCCCGGTACGCAATACCGTTTTAACCGCCATAACGTAGGTTTTCAAGTTATCGATGACCTTGCCGGGAGATGGGGACTTTCTCATTTTGTAGAAAAATGGCAAACTTCTTCGTCAATTTTTTCGTTTCAGGGTAAAAAGGTTCACCTCATGAAGCCTGTTACCTTCATGAATCTGAGTGGTAAAGCAGTAGTTCAGTATTACCGGTTCTTTAAAGTAGCGCCTGACAAATTGCTGGTCATTCATGATGATCTTGATATGAATCCGGGCAGGATAAAGCTTGTCAAGGGCGGTGGTACTGGTGGACACAATGGTATCAAATCTCTTGTCGAATTTTTAGGGACAAACGATTTCTACCGGTTGAAGATCGGCATAGGAAGACCTGGGAAGGGAATAGTTCATCCTGGATTTCCAGTAGAAAAGTATGTTCTCAGTGACTTCGATGAAAGCGAGACGGCTCTCATGGCCATCAGATATCCCGTGCTGGAAGAAGGAATACGCTTCTATCTTCAGGATATGCCGGACAAGGCTATGGGGATTCTTAATGGTCTGAAGTGAAGAAAATCCCTTGTTTAAGACATTGTAAATTCCAGCAATTTTCCGTAAAGCCTGATCTCCACTCGAATGGTTGGGAAAAAGTGCGGCAATTATTCCGCATATAGGTTATAGTACAGAAGTACAGTGTTAAAAAATACTGATCTTCAGTATCACCCGCTGCAGCAAAAATACCAATCACAACCGGCATAGCAAAAATATTTTTGTGGTCCGGTGCGTTCCTTATTTGCAAATGCTTTTGTAGTGTCTTGTCATTCAGCTACTACTGTGTCCAGCCTTATGCAAGGCGCTTTGATAAAAGGAGAGAACTGTGTTTTCTGAAGGTGATATGGCTGTATATCCAGCTCATGGTGTTGGCGTTATTAAGGCCGTCGAAACGAAGAAAATCGGTGGAATTGATCAATCATTTTACATTTTAGAAATACTTGACAACAGTATGAGGATCATGATTCCCACTACCGGAAGTAAAAATGTGGGGTTACGGGCAATTGTCGGAAAACATGAAGTGAGTAATGTCTTCGATATCTTGGCGGATCGCACTGTCTCTTTAGGCACCCAGACCTGGAACAGGCGTTACCGGGACTACATGGAAAAAATCAAGACCGGATCTGTCCATGAAGTGGCTGTGGTATTACGTGATCTTTTTCTCCTGAGTGTCGATAAGGATCTTAGTTATGGTGAAAGGAAGATGCTTGATACTGCCAAAAATCTTCTCGTCAAAGAATTGTCATTAGCACAAAACACGGAAGAAGCCGCTGTCAGTAAATCCATCGAAGCAATCTTCTCCTGACCTCGTTATATAAAACTCATGTTGATGCCCTCTTGAGGGGGGTACGTATCTTTTAGAGATAATTTTATGATAGAAAAGGTATGCGATTCCTCCCAATATGCTCAAAATTCGGTGTCTTCAGAGTCTTTGATTTTTTCTACGCTCCCCTAAAGTAGTGGATATGGAGTCCAAGGTTCCACAGCGAGAGAGTTTTTCCAGCAGCAACCCTTTTCAGATTGTCATTGAAGAGGGATTGTCTGGAATGCGTCTCGACCAATTTCTTGCTCTCACTATTCCATCGGTCTCAAGATCTGTCCTTGCCAACTCTATCAAGAAGGGTCATATCCGGGTTGATGCTGTTTGTCGAAAAAGCAGTTATCGGCTTAAGAAGGGGGAAATTGTCGGTGGGGATATAGAAAAACAGGAAGTGATCGATGTTCAGCCACAGCCCATCGATTTCCCCATTATCTACGAGGATGAACACCTTCTTCTTTTGTCAAAACCTCCAGGACTCGTTGTGCATCCGGGAAGTGGCAACTCTCAGGGAACCTTGGTTAATGGACTGGTCCATTATTGCCAATCGATTGCTGAGGCAGGCGATAGTTTGCGGCCCGGGATTGTTCACAGGCTTGACAAGGATACTTCGGGAATTATGCTGGTGGCTAAACAGGATTTCGTGCATCGGAAATTGGTCGATGATTTTAAGAACCGAAGACTCACCAAGGAATATCTGGCTTTGCTTCACGGCGTGCTTAAAGAGAAAAATGGACGACTGGTTGCGTCTGTGGGGCGCCACCCAGTTCATCGGCAAAAGATGGCTGTAAAAGAAAATGGCGGTCGGTATGCCGTCAGCAATTGGCAGGTCCTACAGGAGTTTTCCAACACCTGCAGTTTAGTGAAAATCGAAATCGAAACCGGAAGAACGCATCAAATCCGGGTCCATATGGCCTCTCTCGGTTGTCCGGTTGCTGGCGATAGAGTGTATGGAGCGCATCGTAATAACAGTGACTTTCCCAGACACCTTCTGCATGCATCGAGACTGGTTTTTCATCACCCCGTTACTGATCAACTCATGGATTATAAGGCCGCCCTTTGGCCTGATTTTGCCGATATAGTAAATGCGTTACACAGCCAGCAGATAAAGGAGACAGGACTGTGAATATTGCTGTGACCGGTGGTTTGGGTTCCGGCAAGAGTACGGTGAGCAGGATCCTGGCTAATGCCATGTCAGCCGAGCACCTGGATACCGATCAGCTCTGCCGGCAACAGATGCAGCCTGGAAGTCATGGTTTTACGGTATTCACCGAGGTGTTCGGTAACCGTTATCTTTTCCCTGACGGCTCGCTTAATAAACAGCTTCTGCGACAGGATGTGTTTACTGACGACGGGGTGAAAAGGGATCTGGAAATGATTCTCCATCCTTTGGTTCGCATGGAGGTTGCCGATTATTACCTGCGGTGTTGTGCCGCCGGCAAAAACCTGGTAGTGGAGGTTCCACTGCTTTTTGAGGTAGGCTGGCAAGATGATTTTGATTTGTCTGTGGTCGTATTTGTTCCTGAACAATTGTGTTTCAACCGAGTGGCGGCCAGAGATGGTTTTACGGTTGGCGAGATACAGCGGGTTTGTGATGCGCAATTACCGCTTTCGGAAAAACTCAAGTATGCTCATTTCGTCATTGATAATAGCGGAACTTTTGTCAGCACGGTCCAACAAATAGCCTGGCTCAGGAAAAATCTGCAAGGCAGAGAAGATGATGGAAACTGCGCCAAAGATAGGTTGAACATCATTTGATTGTTTAAATAACGGGCACGACAGAAGGGGTTGCACAAAACAAAGAATAACTCGTCAAGTTATTTCGTAAAGACTTCTAAAAAGCTTGACAGCAAAGGCATGAATACGTATAAGGGAAACAATGATTTTGAAACTCAATCCCTGTCTATGCTGAATCATCTCTTTGAATCCTGTTTGTTACACGCCGTTGTGTGAGATAATTGTATCCGGCAGACAGTTCCTGGACCATCTACAGACTTCAAATATTTGATTCGTCACAGATCTGGTCATATACTCCATTCTATTGACGTTATCTGACCGACACACAGCACTCAAAAAGTCGTACTGAAATCATAAATGGTTTCCATTGTCATGGATTTTGCCTAGGCACTTCCTGCAATGCGTCGTGGTCTTACAAAAAATAATAACTTCACACCGATCCTATGGCCAAAAGCCTGACGAGATTCTTGGCGTCAACGGTGTTTCCCCATTATCCTGCCAATAATTCCAGAAAGGAGAAGTAGATTAATGAATCTGGCGGAACTTAAACTGATGAAAATCGGTGAATTGGTGGCGCTTGGCCGATCATTAAAGGTCGAAGGCTACAGTGCGCTACGTAAACAGGAACTCATTTTTGCAATTCTCAAAGCCCAATCCGACAAGGATGGCAAGATGCGTGGTAATGGTGTCCTGGAAATACTGCCAGATGGCTTCGGTTTTCTCAGAGCCCCTGATTATAATTACCTGCCTGGCCCGGATGATATTTATGTTTCTCCATCGCAGATACGCAGGTTGAATCTTCGCACCGGCGATACCATTGAAGGCTTGGTTCGAGCTCCCAAAGAGGGTGAGAGATATTTTGCCCTGTTAAAAGTGGACAGTGTCAATTTTGATCCCCCTGAAGCAGCCAAGCAGAAGACCTTGTTCGGGAATCTCACACCGCTTCATCCCAATGAGGCCTTTAGCTTGGAGTGGCAGCCGGATAACATTTCCATGCGGATTATGGATATGTTTGCCCCTATCGGCAAAGGGCAGAGAGGACTTATTGTTGCTCCACCCCGTACCGGAAAAACGGTTCTCATGCAGAAAATTGCCAACTCCATCGTGCGAAACCATAAGGAAGTGTATTTAATTGTTTTGCTGATTGATGAACGTCCGGAAGAGGTCACGGAAATGACCAGAAGTGTTAAAACGGCCGAGGTCGTCAGCTCAACCTTTGATGAACCACCGCAGCGTCATATTCAAGTTGCTGAAATGGTAATAGAAAAAGCAAAAAGATTGGTTGAACATAAGAAAGATGTAGTCATTTTGCTCGATTCCATTACCCGGCTTGCCCGAGCCTATAACACCGTCACCCCGGCAAGTGGCAAGATCCTTTCCGGTGGTGTTGAGGCCAATGCTTTGCATCGACCTAAACGATTTTTTGGTGCGGCAAGAAATATCGAGGAAGGTGGCAGTCTGACCATTCTGGCTACGGCATTGATCGAAACGGGAAGTCGAATGGATGAGGTCATTTTTGAAGAATTCAAAGGAACCGGCAACATGGAGTTGATACTTGACCGGAAGATGGCCGATAAACGAATTTTTCCGGCTATCGATCTCAAACGCTCCGGTACGCGGAAGGAAGATCTGCTCATCAAGGCAGATGCTCTTAACCGCATTTGGATACTTCGAAAGCTTCTCAACTCAATGAATCCCGCCGATTGCATGGATTTCCTGATAGATAAACTGAAATTGCAAAAAACCAACGCAGATTTTCTTGATTCCATGAATGCATAAGATCGTTAACAAGACATGAAATTCTCCATTTTATGTTGAAAAAAAGCGTTGTTTTGGTAATATGTTCACCTCGTGTTTAAGATCTCAATCTCACAAAAATTTGCTTACACCTCAGGGGTGTTGGAGGAATAGGGGCCATGAAGAACGGAATTCATCCTGAGTATAATACAATCAATGCAGTCTGTGCCTGTGGTAATACAGTCGAATTGGGGTCGGTAATGAAAGAGATGAGGGTTGAGATCTGCTCTGCCTGTCATCCATTTTTTACCGGTAAGCAAAAACTTGTCGACTCGGCGGGACGAATCGAAAAATTCAAGCAGCGTTATGCCCAACACTATGCCAAATTAGGGAAGGGCAAGTCCTGATTTTTCCCCCGTGTCGGTTCTTTTTCCGACAAACAATCTATTCTCTGTGTGGTCCACAACGATGCTAGCCATGGTTGTGGACTTTTTTCTTTGCCTTTTGCCTGGTTAATAAGGTTATGTTTGCAAGATTTGCTGACCTCGATGAAAAGATTTCCCATCTTGAAGGGCGGTTGTCCGATCCTCAATTGGTAAACAACCAAAAGGAGTATCAAAAGGTAGTTCGAGAGCATGCCCATCTGGTGAAACTCAATGCCAAGTACCGGGAATATATAAAGATCCAGCAGGATATCCGCGACAACAAAGCCATTCTCTTTGATGAAGCGGAAGATCAGGAGATGAAAGACTTGGCCAAGGCTGAACTCGACGAATTGGCTGAGCAGGAAAAGCAACTTGATCAGGAAATGAAGATTATCCTTCTGCCGAAGGATCCCAATGACGACAAAAATATCTTCCTTGAAATACGGGCGGGGACCGGTGGCGATGAAGCAGCACTTTTTGCCGGGGATCTTTTTCGGATGTATAGCCGTTTCGCTGAAAATATGGGTTGGAAGGTTGAGATTATGAGTTCCAACCCCATTGGTATAGGCGGATTCAAGGAAATCATTGCTTTAATCAGTGGGGAACAGGTTTATTCGAAGCTCAAGTATGAAAGCGGTGTCCATCGCGTGCAGCGGGTACCCGAGACAGAAACCCAGGGGAGAATCCATACCTCGGCGGTAACTGTAGCAATTTTGCCGGAAGCCGACGAGGTCGAACTGAATATTGACATGAATGAGTTGAAGTTTGATGTCTTCCGTTCTTCAGGACCTGGCGGCCAATCGGTGAACACCACAGACTCCGCCGTGCGGGTGACCCATCTACCGACCGGTCTAGTCGTCATCTGCCAAGATGAGAAGTCGCAACATAAAAACAAGGCCAAGGCCTTGGTGGTGTTGCGTGCCCGATTGCTTGATCAGATGGAGCGGGAACGTCATGACAAGATTTCCCAGGATCGCAAGAGCCAGGTCGGCAGTGGTGACAGAAGTGAAAGAATTCGTACCTATAACTTTCCTCAGGGGCGCATGACCGATCATCGTATCAATCTTACGCTCTATAAGCTTGATACGATTATAAGCGGTAAAATCGAAGATGTGATTTTCCCCCTGATTGCCCATGATCAGGCGGAAAAGCTTAAAGACATTCAATAAGAGCGTCAGGTGTTTTTAATGTACTTTTCTACCCCTTCGCAAACGCTGTATAGCTGACTATGGGCAATGAGACATGCGCCTTTCAAAACTTCTCCATCGTGCTGCAAGTGAACTCAAACTGGCGGGGATCGAGGAATACTCCCTGGAAGCTCGGCTTCTTCTCTGTGCTTGTCTGGGAAAAACACGTACTGAGCTTTTCCTTTTAGGAGAGGAGGAAGTAGCAGCCGCGGATCAAAAGAGGTATCTCGAGTTCATCGACCGCAGAACGAAGAGAGAACCGGCAGCCTATATTCTCGGAGAACAGGAATTCTGGTCAATGCCATTCGCCGTTTCTCCGGCTGTCCTCATCCCGAGGCCGGAAACTGAGTTCTTGCTCGACCGGGTTTTGGCTCTCGTCGCACAGGAAAACTTGGAAAAAGGGGTCAATACTCGATCTTTGCTGTGGAAGCGGAGTTATTGCTGCCGTGCTCGCTAAGGAAACAGGGCAACAAATCATCGCTTCGGATGTCTCGCCCTCGGCCCTCGCAGTTGCCCAGCACAATCTTGATCGTCACGGTCTAGCAGGCCAAGTGGCGTTGGTTGCTGCTGACCTCTTTTCTGCCTTTCGCATGCACCGTGATTTTTCACTTATAGTTTCGAATCCTCCGTATGTCAGCCGTGTTGATCTTGAAAACAATTTGCAGCCGGAAGTGGCGAAGCATGAGCCGAGGCTAGCCTTGGATGGAGGAATGGCGGGCATGGATTTCATCATGAGAATACACCGGAAAGTGCCGAATCTCCTCTGTCCCGGTGGACAGTTGTTTCTGGAAATAGGTGCGGATCAGGGCGATGCTACGCGCCGGCTCTTCACTTATGAGTCAAAAGATCGTGGGCAATTTGACCAAGTTGATATACTAGTAGATTATGCCGGTCGTGACAGAGTATTATACGCCAGAATGGCGCACTGATATACAAGGTGACAAACAATGGAGAAACTGGTTATTGAGGGTGGCAGACCGCTGCATGGAGAAGTAAGAATCAGTGGTGCAAAGAACGCCGCATTACCATTGATGGCAGCGACACTGCTGACGCCCGGAAGACACACTCTTCGCAATGTCCCGGATCTGCGTGATACTCGAACCTTTATCCGGTTGATGGAAAATCTCGGAGTAAAAAGTGAACGTAATGGTGACACGCTTATCTTGGATTCAACGCATTTAAGCCATGCTGAAGCGCCATATAATCTCGTTAAAACCATGCGTGCGTCGGTACTGGTGTTGGGTCCTTTGCTTGCCAGGTTCGGAAAGGCCAAAGTATCTCTGCCCGGGGGATGTGCTATTGGTGCGAGACCAATCAATTTTCATATCATGGGGCTGGAACGTTTAGGAGTTATCTGCAATTTGGCCGGGGGATATGTCGATGCCCATATAGTTAAACCAATGCAGGGGAATGTTATATATTTCGATATTCCTTCAGTCACCGGTACTGAAAATTTGCTGATGGCGGCCGTTTTGGCGGAAGGAAAGACGGTCCTCAAAAATGCCGCCAGAGAGCCTGAGGTAGGCAACCTCATCGATATGTTGAATATGATGGGTGCGATAATTGAGGGTCGCGGCACTGACACCCTTATTATTCATGGGGTGAAAGAGCTTATCCCCGCCGATTGTACTATTATACCGGATAGGATTGAAACCGGGACCTATCTTATTGCCATAGCAGCGACTGGTGGCTCCGGTACGGTCACCGGCTGCAATCCCGCCCATCTGCCATCTCTTCTCGAAAAACTGCGTTCTGCCGGTCTCCTCATCTCTGAGACTGCCGATTCGATCAGCATCAGTTGGCCGTCACGGCTACACGAAGCACCGGTATTGGGCAGTGTCGATATCAAGACAATGCCCTACCCCGGTTATCCCACAGACCTGCAGGCACAGTATATGGCATTAATGACTCTTAGTTCGGATATATGCGTGATAACCGAAACAATCTTTGAAAACCGTTTCATGCATGTGGCTGAACTCCAGCGTATGGGTGCCAAGATCAGGGTTGATGGTCATTCGGCAGTTGTTTCCGGTTGCGGGATGCAAGGGCTGAGCGGTGCTCCGGTCATGGCCACCGACCTACGGGCCAGTTCTTCATTGGTTATTGCCGGCCTCGCGGCCTCCGGGCGGACTGACATCTCGCGAATCTACCATCTGGACCGTGGTTATGAAAACCTGGTGGAGAAGCTCACCAGTTTGGGCGCCCGGGTGTGGAAGGAGCAAGAGTAAGAAGATTGAAAGCTGATAATTTGGAATTTGGTTGAAAAAAATGACAACAGGTTTTTCCAAAAAGAGAGCGCTGGAATTCGTCAAGACGCACAAGAAAAGAGTTGTTTTGGTCGGCGTAATCCTCATATTTACCGTTTCTATTGGTGGCGGTATCGCACTCCAGAAAATGCGGCGATCAGGCAAAGAGTTTCAACCGGAGGGTATTCCAAAGACTGTTGAACTGAAGCTCCAACAAAAGCAGAAGGGTAAAGAGCAGACGGAAAAAGCTCCGGAATCGGCCTCGTTCTTTCTCAAGCCTTCGCCAGACGATCTTTTGCAGCAGCTGACCTCTTTGGAAAACTTTAATGAGGATGTGGTGGTTGCCAAATATGCCGGGTTGCGGGTTCTCTGGCCGGTATATTTTTTTACCCTGCAATCGACTGCGGGAAGCAAAGCCACTCTTGTTCTTGATGTCGCTGAGGATGGTTTTGGTATAGTGATTGAGAGTGAAGTCGACACTTCAGCATTTCCACAGCTTCGTGACCTGGAGCCTGGAAAGAAACTATGGATCGGTGGCGAAATTCTCTCGGTTGATCGTTCCGGAACAGGGACCATCTATCTGAAAACCGAACATCTCAAAATCGGAGAAGAATCAGGTTTGCCTGCAAACATGCCGCCGGCAAACTGAAAAAAACACCTCTGCAGGGAGGCATTGTCAAGGTTATTGCGGCAGAGGGAGAGTGATGGTGAAAATTGCGCCACCATTCTCGCCGCAACTGACTTCAATCGAACCATGGTGCTCGGTTATTGTTTGTTTGACTATCGCCAAGCCAAGCCCAGTTCCTTCGGCCCGTGTCGTGAAAAACGGTTCAAAAATCTGTTCTCTTTTTTCCTTAGCAATACCCGGTCCGTTATCATGGATCGAGATTTGTATTGCCTCCTGTTGATCATTGTTATTAACCTCCCGCGCCTTTATGGAAACACACTCTGTACCGGAGGGACAAAAGGCCAAGCCATTCAGAATGAGATGGGTGAATACCGTAAACATCTCTTTTTCATCAGCCCAGATATCAAGTGTTCGGTCAAAGTCGCAGACTATCTGCGCGGACAGAGGCCAGGCCGGATCCGCCTTGCAGACTTGCAACACTTCTTCGATGCAGCCACGTAATGAAAACCAGCTGCAATTGGCGACCTCCGGGCGCGAAAATCGAAGAAAATCTCCTATGGTTTCAATAAGACGGTTGGATTCCCTGAGGATTATAGCAGTCAATTGAAAATTACTGTAATTTTCCGATCCGCCGGATGAGAATTCGTTGGCAAGGACCTGGGCCGAACCGGAGATTGCCGTCAGGGGGTTGCGAAAATCATGGGCGATGCTCGCACTCATCATTCCGATGGCGGCGAGTTTTTCCGTTTGCCGCAGTTGGCGTTCTAATTGTTCAATTTCGCTTATATCTTTCAAGGTGATGATTTTGTGTGGTGGTTCTTGAGATGGTCGTTCGGTTTCCGAGTGTTCAATGTTTATGTGGGAATAACCCAGTCGTACCTTGCTGCCATCGCTCTTGATAAAATCGGTGGTCAACCGGTTGCTGTCACCGGACAGATCAAAACTGGGGAAAGCTGCTTCCAGCTTGTGACCAATGAGATTTGTGTGTGGTAATCCGGTGATCTTTTCAATGGCATTATTGGCTGAGGTAATAAGGTTGTTGGCGTCGATGGTGATGATGCCGGTAGAAATATTATCAAATATTTGTTTGTAAAGAACAGCAAGCCGGTCAAAATTTTTGAGAGAATCGGAGAGGGCTGTTTCAGTGCTCTGGAGGCGTAAGCCAAAGAGGGCACTGAGAACAGCGGCGAGAAAGAAGGTTAAGCCCTGAACGGCAAAATGGTTGAGGATAACCATCGGATTGGGTGATTTGATCCAAATATATTCTCGCAGATATGCCGGAAAAAGGCCGTATACTTCAAGAAAGAGGATGCTGCCGTACAGGAGGGTTGCCGAAGCAGCGGCCACGAGGCCTCCTTTGCGCGGCAGGATCAGCCCGCCGGCGACGATGGGGAAAAAAAAGACTGAGGTGAATATTGATTGTGAAGAGCCGGAAAAGAAGACCAGTAAAGCGACAAAAAAGGTGTCAAGAAGATTCTGCGCAAAGCCGAATTTGCGCAGATTGCCTTCATAAACAAGGAGAAAAAATGCCGAAAAAATGGTCGTCAGAAAGACGATCAGCAGCAACAAGAGGAGCAAGTTGGAGGGCAGAATTATGATATCAATCTGTGCATCGCGGAAAACATAACTGATGGTTAGCAAGAGCGTGTAAAGAACAATACGCAACACCAACATCCACAGCAGTTGGTTCCTGAGGATCTGGTTGATACTGATGGTGTTCCGGGCGCGTCCGAAGAGGGTGGCGAGGTCCATGTGTCAGCTCAATCCGTATTTTTTTACTTTGTAGCGCAGGGACCGAAAACTGAGTTGCAGAAGCTCGGCTGCTCGCATTTTCGAATTATTGGTCTTTTCCAAGGTATGGGAGATGAGGCGTTTTTCCAGATTATCGATTATTTTCTCTAAACCCAGATCAAAGAGCTCCTCCTCGCTGGTGGCTGCCTGAAAGAGGTTGCCATACTCATTGCTTGCGTTGTCGGGCTCTGCCGGCCTGGTCTTGCCGGAAAAGGTCAGGCTCTCGGGGAGTATGATGTTCGAGCCGGCCAAGGCAACGCCTCGTTCGATAATATTTTCCAGTTCCCTGACGTTTCCCGGGAAATGATAATTCATCAGGACTTGTAAACCATAGGAGGAGATCTCCTGCACTTCTTTGGCGAGTTGTCGAGAGTATTTTTTCAGGAAATAATCGACCAGCATCGGCACATCTTCCTTTCTCTCCCGCAACGGTGGTACTCGCATGGGGACGACTGCCAGACGGTAGAAAAGATCTTCCCGGAACCGGCCTTCTCGAATTTCATCTTCGAGAACTTTGTTGGTGGCGGCAATAATACGGACATTGATTCGTTTCGATCGCGTTCCGCCGACCGGCTTTATTTCCCGCTCTTGCAAAACGCGCAACAGCTTGGTCTGAATAATGAGTGTCAATTCGCCGATCTCATCCAGGAAGGCGGTACCGTTATCGGCCTCGTTGAAGAGACCCGATTTGTCGCTTGTTGCCCCGGTAAAAGATCCCTTGACGTGGCCGAACAACTCACTTTCCATCAAATCCTCGGGAATTGCACTACAGGTTATGGGCACGAAGTTTTGATTGGCCACCTTGCTGTGCTTATGGATGGCCTGGGCGACCAGTTCTTTGCCGGTCCCGGATTCTCCATAGATCAGGACATTGGCTGGTGTTGGGGCAACCCGCTGGATCATGTCGAAAATCTTTAACATTTCTCGACTCTTGCCGATTATTTCCGGAAAGGAGTTGCTGAGATCCTGAGGTTTTATAGTTTGCTGGGTTTTACTGGTGGCTGATTCTATAACCGATTTAATCTCGTCGACGTTAAATGGTTTTGTAATATAGTCGAAAGCCCCATTTTTCATAGCCAGAACAGCATCATCGGGAGAAGCGAAGGCTGTAATCATAATAACCGGCAGGTCGGGATTTTCTCCTTTAACGGTTTCAAGGAGTTCAATGCCGGTCATGCCGGGCATGCGGATATCACTGACGATAACGTCCACCTCTTGGTTTTCCAAGATATCCAGGGCTCTTTTGCCATTTTCGGCAATGAAAACCTTATGCCTTTCTTTTTCCAGAAGGATCTTGAGGAAATCCCGCATACTCCGTTCATCATCGACGATCAATACCGAGGCCATGGGCACCTGCTTTGATTTTTACTGCGTTGGGTTGAGATTCTATATCTCTCCGGTGTGTGTACATTCTTGAAAAACAGCAGTCGGAGAAATGAGCAAATTTTTGTTCAGATTGTCGTGTCCGGAAACGATTTCAACATTTGGTGATTGTGGCCGTTTGCACCGGTGATTTCGAGTGCTGGTTTTTTATTGGAAATCTCATCTCTGATAATATCGTATAGCGCGGCAAGAGACAAGAAGGGGATAGGAGGAAGGGTGAAAAACAATATATCTGCCTTTCACCGGTTATGGCCGATGAGCGATATCAGGCCTCAGGCAAGGGAGAGTTTTGGGCCTGTGCTCTGCGAACAAAAAGAGTAGGCAGTCTGTCGCAATATCTGCTCGGTAATTCATTGGGTAAGTGAAACGGCAAAAGATCTTGCCGATTGAGTGAAAAATATGGCATCACTCAGGTTTTGTCCATTTCCACTATTCTTTAGGCCCTCTTTTAACTCTTCCTGCAACTGCCTGAGTGTCAGTGCGTCATGGATGATTCTAGCCTCAAGTGAGTCGCTTTCTGTAATTGGTTCCCTTTGATTCAAGAGTTCACTGATTTCTTGGATCATCGGCTCAGGTGTACCGACCTTTCTTAATATCACCTGGGCCTCAGTGAGACCGGTATCATGGAGATAGGAGGCACACAGCAGTATGGCAAGATTGCCACCCTCAGCTTTACCGATGTTTTCAGCGAATTGTGCGGCAGAAATGGCTTTACGAATACCTTTAAAATCGGTCCGAAAAAATTTCTTCATCTCCACTGCCACCTTGTCCTTAAGCAGATTGTCCCTCGCCCCGGTAAATTCTTCCGGAAGAGCGCCTAAACATTGTTCTGCATACGGGCAATAGGAGGCGCAACCAAAATCCATCTTCGGGTTGACAAAGCGATGGCCACAGCTGCTACATTTTCTGCTGGTATCATCCTTATAGAATTCAACGGTGGTATTGCATTTGGGACACTGTGCATCGAAAATGGCGCTGGCTTTCCAATATTTCATATCTTGTCCGGGGCATTTCATAGATACTCTCCTTAGTCTCTGAAAAAATCATTTAAAGGGTATTTGCAAAGAGTTTTTTGTGAAGAAACGTTTCCCGACTATCGGGGTTGGATGATAATTGTCAGTGAAAAGCTTTTTCGAACGCACTTTCCTCACACCTGAAAAGGTAATTATAAGAAAACGTACAGCAACTCTTCACATCTGACTTTGATTTAGGTCAAGACAGTCTGTTTTTCTCGGTTCAGGGGGAAAGTGAGGAAAGCTATCGCAGAAGAGAGAGGGTGTTGCCTATGGTGATGTGTTTAAGGTAACGGAGCTTCTCGGGGAGCAAGAGCTCCCCGAGAAGGTGAAAAGATCAGGAAAGCGGCGGACAATAGTCAGCCATCAACCTGTCGATCGCCAATACTGAGGGCGCATTTTCCGGTAGTTCGAGCAAGGAACGGCGTTCCATGTCGAACTCGAGAAGTGCCGGGTCATGGGGGATGATACCGGCAATCGGCAAGCCGATTTCTGCGACCTCTGCCATAAAGGCATCACTGAGCTTTTCCGGACCACGGGTTACGACAATAGCCAGGTTTTTCACATCAAGTTTCAAGCCGGCCAGCATTTGGTGTATTCTGCGCACAGCCCTGAGACCCCTCAGGGAATAATCGGTGACGAGAAAGAGCTGGTCGACTTTACCGCTGGTCCTTCGACTCAAATGTTCCATGCCGGCTTCATTGTCGACAACCGTATATTTATAATGTTTGGCAAGCTTATCGGTGAAACGATTAAGAATGTTGTTGACCATGCAATAACAGCCCTGACCCTCCTGCCTGCCCATGACCAGGAGATCAAATTTTGGTTTTTCGATCAGGGCCTGTTCAATAAGGGTTTCAAGATAATTGACTTTATCCATGCCGGAAGGGATGCCCTGCGGATCCTTCATGTAGGTTTCGCGAATTTCACCAATCGTCGTAGTAACATCCAGCCCCATGGTTTCGCCAAGATTACTGTTGGGATCTGCATCAACCGCCAGAATTGGTGATTTTCCCTGTCGCCCCGAGGTAGCGGACAACCAATGTTGCGACGGTGGTCTTGCCAACCCCACCTTTGCCTGCAAATGCAATAATTTTACTCATATATATCTCCGTCGAATCTGCCTGTTATTAAGAAAAATAGCCAATCACCTCGTCAGCATAACGAGTTTCCCGGTGAGCATCAACAACCTTAAAAATGTAAACATTTTTTAGTGAAAAAAAAGAAAAAAACCACCCCATCAATGAAGATGCTGGGGTGGTTGGTGTTTTGCGGATTCTGTGGGGAATATCGAGTGGCTCTCAGGCGGCGACTTTTGCCTTTTTTTTCTTTTTCTCCTCAACGGGTGGGCCGAGGAGACTGTTGAGTCGCTGTATATCTTCTGAAGCGATGGTGCTGTTTACGGCAATTCCCAGTGAGTTCTCGTCAATGCCAAGGCAGAGACCGAGAAGCTGGGGAAAGAGGAGTACCGGCAGAAGCTTTTCTCCCGGAGAACCGGTGAGGATATTTTTCTGGGTGGTATCGAACTGGAGATGGCAATAGGAACAAATGGGCATAATGTAATCGGCCCCTGCAGCCTGAGCTCCGGTAATTTTTTCCTTCAGCAATTTATGGGAAAGATCATTGTTGATTCCTGCCAGCGCCGCCCCGCAGCATTCGAGTTTGCCACGCCAATCAAGACACTTTACACCGGTGGTCTGGAGGAGTTCCTCGGTGATACGCGGTACGAAGGAATCATCAAAGCGGGTGATTTCCCTTGGGCGGAGGACATGACACCCGTGGATGACCGAGATGTTCAGACCGGAAAAAACATTGGCTCTTTGCGCTTTGATTTTTTCCGGGCCAACCTCTTCGTAAAGCACGGTGAGATAGTGTTTGACCTCGGCTTTTCCGGAGTAGTGAAGACCCTCTTTGGCCAGCATACTATTCAATTCCGCAAACAATTGTTGGTTTTTGCTCATGACATTTTTGGCTTTTTGCAGGCTGGCAAAACAGCAATTGCAGATGACCAGGATATCCAAACCTCTTTTTTCAGCGATGGCGAGATTGCGCACCGAGGGCAGGATATAAGCCTTTTCATCAACGTTGCGTGCCGGGTAGCCACAACAATTGAACTCCGGAATGACTTCCAGTTCTATACCAAATTTGGCGAAGACGGCTGTCGTTGATGTTGCATACTGTGGAATGCGGACAGGGATGTTGCAACCCTGAAAAAATGCGTATTTCATGAGTTCGCTCCTGCATCGATTTTATTAAGGACACCGTTCTTGAGAGTGTAGAAAATATCACAGAGCTCGACCTGATTTGGACAATGCTCCTGGCACAGATAACAGGTGGAACAACTCCAAATCATCTGCGATCCCATGGCCAGTTCGGTGTTGCCGATTCCCAGGCTGAACATGATCTGATGGGGAAGCATCCCCAAGGCTTCTGTGGGATTATCATAACTGCGTACCACCGGGCAGATATTGGTACAACGCTGACAGGAAAAACATCCCCGGAAGGAGGTGTTACCGATATCCTTGCCTTGGCCTAGTGTTATCGGCAAGGTCAAATCGGTAAGATGCTGAAAACTTTTCTTGAAGATGTCGGTCACCTTCTTCAAAGCTTGTAAATGATCATTGACGAAGTTCTGCGCCAGTGCCAACGGAAAGGAAAAATGGCTGAGCATCGCGGTCTCCGGCATTCCTTGCTGGAGCAAGGCATAGCGTGAGCTGACGAACAGTTCCTTGAGATTAATTCCCGATGGACAGACCGTAGTGCAACGATCACAGCTGGTACAGACATACAGACCCTGCTGCATACGCTTCAGAATAGCCGGGTCGGTTTCCTTGCCGGAGGCAATTTTTTTCAGATACTGAACCTTCTCCGATGGCAAGATGAAATCATTCTGAAAGGATTCGTAAAACATGTTGGAGGAACACTCAAGGCTGCATGTTCCGCAATGGGTGCAGGCGGAGAGTCCAACCATCTGACGGGTGAGGATGTTTGCCGGCTCCTGCACACGATCACCGGTGACGCTCTTGACGATCAAACTGACAGGTGCGGCCAGGATGTGAAACATTTTGCTGAAAGGCAGCCATGCTAAAAAAGTCAGGCAGGCAACAATATGCAGATACCAGAAGAGCGTTATCGTCGCAGCATCACCCAGAACCGCAAAGAATACAGGGGTGATTTTTGCAACGGAAAAACTGGCGAAAGCATTTCTGTTGGAAACGTGACATTCAATACAGCTGTCACCATTAATTTCCCGACCTTTGGCAACAAGTTCCGGTGCTGGGGGCAGCTTAACATTGGCGAGAGATGAGGCCGTTTTCTTGAACCCAGAAGGCTTCGAGGGCCTTTGCGTCTTCCTCGTCGGAGAATGAGGCATACTCATCCACCATGCTCTGGAACTTGGAAGGGGAGGCGATATTGGTGCCCTCAAGGAGCATGCCGGAAAGAATAATGACTCCCAAAAATACAGAGCCGCCCAATCGCTGGCAGAGGTTCTCAGTCGCTGGGGTTTGAGGGTTATACGGCGAAAGGCGGCTATCGCCACACCGGCGAGAACCATTACCCCGAAAAGATTGCGTAGAAATAGATAGGGGTTAAGGGTTGACTGGTACCCTTTGAAAAGGGATTCAGTTACCACTGAATCCATGGCGTGCATAAGAAGCAATAGAACAAAGCCGACAAAAATCAGGGTGTGGGCAACCCAGCGCAGGGCGCTTTTGTCAAAAATGCGCTTCTGGAAGAGGAGATCAACGAAAACCGATTTGATAACAAGAAAAATCTTAGCACTGAAAAGCGAGCCAAGAACCCCCTTCAACGCTTCCGTGACCCTTGAGGCCGTGGATGTAGCGGGGATAGCCGAGGGGTGCATGCCTTGGGAAAACCATATCGACAACCGGATGATGAGTCCGACCAGACAAACAACCGCAGATAAACCTAACAGTATATTAAAATTCATAACCAATTCTCTATACCCTCAGTCTTTGTTTCCATGCAATTCGATGGAATGATTGTTGATTTACCATTTCATGATTATCTAAAAACCTGTCAAATGTCAGATGATACTCATAAATGATGCCTGTCGCTTCCTCCTATTCTCGTTGTTATTGTTGCTGCTATTGGACTACTGTAGGCAACATCGAGTCCGTTTGTTGCGTTTCATTGCCTTTGCGGGAGGACATCCTATGAAGCAGGTGCGCTGGGAACCGGGGACTGTTCTGGTCGGCAAACCGGCTTCATGGCAATTATCCAGTGATAACTACCCCAATAGCAACGAAAAACCAATGAGAATATACCGTCTTTTATTGTCTCCGTCGAGCAGTCATTTACCGACCATCAAAAAAAAAGAACCTTGCAATTTCTTCATTGCGGTTTTCAATAGCATCGTATTTTTCCAGAAAGTATTGTACCTTTTTTCTCATTCCAAGGCGTTATTTTCACGGAAAATACTATTTTAAAGAGGTAGATAATGGAGTTAGCCCCTTTCATCGGTGCGGCGAAATATGTTCTCGATCCTGAGTTGGCAAAAATTGTCAATATCTCCATGGTGCTGGAAATGCCCCTGTTGTTGAAGGGTGAGCCGGGCACGGGCAAAACCATGCTCGCCCACGCCATTGCCGAGAGCTTACGGATGCCGCTGATTATTTTAAATGTCAAATCCAACATGAAGCTTGTCGAAGCGCTGTATCAATACGATACCCTGACGCGGCTGAACGACAGCCGGTTCGGCGACTCGCAGCGCAATGTCAGTAATATCTCGGAATATATCAAGATGGGTAAAATCGGCCAGGCTTTTACCGCCGATGCCAGATGCGTGTTGCTGATCGATGAGATTGACAAGGCGGAAACAGAGTTTCAAGACGATATGCTCGATGTACTCGACCAGATGCAATTCGATATCATGGAAACCGATGAAACGATTCGGGCGACCCATCGTCCGGTGATTATTATTACTTCTAATGCCAAAAAAGATCTTTCCGATCCCTTTCTTGGGCGATGCAACTTTCATCATATCGCCTTTCCCGACCCCAAGATGATGCGCAATATTCTTGCCGTTCACTTTCCGGTGATCGATAAAAAACTCGCCGATAATGCCATTGCAACCTTCTATGATCTGAGAAACATCGATGGTCTGGAGAAGAAACCGGCCACTCGGGAACTGATCAATTGGTTGCGAGCCCTGGCCAGCGACCCCGACTTTCAGGACGGGGAGCGGCTGAAAAAAGAAATTCCTTATCTTGGCGTTCTGTTTAAGAAAAGTGCCGATTATCAAAGGTCGGCCGGCAGCATGGTGAAGAAAAGATTTTTTTAAACCGGGAACCCTATGTTCATAACCTTTTTTTATCAGCTGAAAGATGTCGGCATTCCCGTCAGTCCAACGTCCTTTCTCACTCTGCACAGGGCCATGCATTGTGGCTTGGTCAATTCGGTCGATGATCTATATACTGCGGCAAGAACGGTGCTGGTAAAGAGTGAGAAATACTTTGATCTGTATGATCAGGTCTTTGCCCATGTTTTTGCAGGGGTGGAATTGCCGGCTGCCGAGGACGAGGCGACCTTTGATCTGCTGGCCAGCGGTCTATTGCAGGAATGGCTTGAAAATCCCAAGAAACTGGCCGAGGCATTAGGGCTTGACGAGAAAAAGCTGGCAACCATGTCCCCCGCCGAACTTCTGGAGTATTTCAAAGCCAGGCTCAAAGATCAACAAGGGCGTCATGACGGCGGATCGAAATGGATCGGCACCGGCGGTACCTCGCCGGTCGGCCATTCGGGCTTTCATCCGGGCGGGTTAAGGGTAGGTGGAATATCGGGCCGCCGTTCCGCTCTCAAGGTAGCAGGTGAAAGAAGATACAGAGAGTACTCGGCGAGCGGTGTGCTGACCCGGAGTTCCGTTGGTGAGGCCCTGAAGCGGTTACGCAATTTAGTACCACAAGGCATAAAGGACCGGTTGAATATCGACGCCACTATTTATCGGACGATGAAAAACGGTGGTGAAATCGAGTTGGTTTTCGATCGCGGAGTCGTCGATCGACTGAAGGTTATCCTGGCCATTGACAATGGCGGATGGTCCATGGAGCCCCATGTCGATCTGGTGCAGACCCTGTTCAATTATGCAAAATCGCAGTTCAAGGATCTAAAAACCTATTTTTTTCACAATACTATCTACGATTTGCTGTGGGAGGATGCGGCACGCTATAAGCGACCGATTGCCATTCAAGATTTTGTTCGACTTGACCCGGATACCCGGCTGATCATCGTCGGCGACGCCAGCATGGCCCCTTATGAATTGATGGCCACGGACGGTTCCATCTATGCTTTTGAGCGAAGCGGCAAACCCTCCATTGAACAGCTCAGGTTTCTCGCCGAAACTTTTCCCCGGGCCATCTGGCTGAATCCCATCGCCGAAAATCACTGGTCGTACACCCACTCCCTCAACGTTATCCGCACCGTTTTTCCGATGTACGAATTATCTCTGGACGGTTTGGAAAGAGGCGTTCGGTATCTGATGGGCAATCGATAAATTGTGTTGTTATGCTGGATTCGGGAAAAAATGGGATGACATTTGCACCATCGGAATTACTGTGGTGGCGAAACCGCTCCATTGTCCGAAAAATAAAAATTACAGGTACCAATTATGTCGCCATTTACCCCGAATTGTCTGCCACTTCTTATCGGCAGCCTGCCGCTTGACAGTCATCAGGAAGCTACCGACCTGATTTTTCAATATACTCCCGATATCCCACTTTGGCCGCAACTGCCGATTTACAAAAGAGAAGGGATGATGCAGCAGTTTTTACCCGGATTGCCGGGAGTCACCGAACTCGACGGCAAAACATTCATCGACGCGTTTAGCGCCGCCTGCGAAGGGGAGATGCTTGCCTTCTATGAGGAGTATTTAAGCATTACCGAAGGAGCGACCCCTCTCGATGCATCGCGCTTTCAGTTAGCCCGCGAGGCAGCCCCGGGATTTTATACTTTTTTAGAGCAGGCCCGGGCTAAAAAGGCGACACTTACGGCACTCAAAGGACAAACCACCGGGCCGGTCACCTTTTGCATTGGCCTGGTGGATCAGGATGGTCGGGCAATATTTTACAACGATCAACTCCGTGACGCCGCGATCAAACATCTGGCGATGAAGGCCAGGTGGCAGGTTAGAACAATGGCCGAAATCTGCAACCGAACTATCATGTTTTTCGATGAGCCGGGACTGGCCGGTCTCGGTTCTTCCACCTTTATAACCATCACTCGCGAAGATATTGTTGCCTGTCTGTCAGAGGTTTTTGATGGGGTTCGTGCCGAAAATGGCCTGACCGGAGTACACGTCTGTGCCAATACCGAGTGGTCGGTGGTGTTTGAATCCGGTGTGGATATCGTTAGCTATGACGCTTATTCCTTCTTTGATAAACTTATTCTCTACCCTGAACACCTGCTGAAGTTTTTTGCCGGTGGCGGGATCCTGGCCAGCGGGATCATTCCGACAACGCCTGAGTTTATCGATGCCGAAACCACCGATTCTCTGGTCGGCAAATGGTTTCGACAGACCGAACAGTTGCAGGCAATCGGTATCGAGAAGGAAAAGATTTATGGGCAGACCTTGATTACTCCCAGTTGCGGGACCGGAACCGTATCGAGAGAACAAGCTGTAAAGGTCCTGCATCTCACCAAATCGGTAGCCGAAAAGATTCGCGCAAGTTTTTTGTGAGCCGAAGGAGCTCCAACGAAAGATCTGTCATTTACATTCTTTTCGTTACGGCTTCTTATTCGCCTCCGGATCACCGGCAATGAGCCGGTTCTTTCCGACAAGGGGCAGTGTTTTGATCCGATGTTCCCGTTGCGCTGCCGTTGCCCTGGAAGATGCCGCTTCCCAATAGACCAGGGTCACCGGTCGACGGGGGCGGGTATATTTCGCCCCGCCTGCGAGGGAATTGTGTTCCGCGATACGTCTTGTCAGGTCGGTGGTAATGCCGGTATAATATGATCCGTCCCGGCAACGGACAATATAGACAACCCATGATGATTTAAGGGGAAAATTGTCTTGTGCGTCATGCATGGACACGGTACACGGTTTGGGTTAAAGGGTGGTGGAGTACAGGACACTGTCGTTTCTGTGTCGTGGACGTCCTTGTCAAAACCCTGCGCGGATGGTATGCAGGACTGTTCTGAACAAGAGGTAGTTGTCAGTTAATCTTCAGGGTATATGCCATATGAACCCGCAAGACGGTAGTGGAAAATTAGAAAAACAAGCTCTCACCGAACATTTGCGAGAGTTGCGTTCGTGCCTGATTGTCTCGTTTGTGGCCGTGTTCATCGGTTTTTGTCTTTCTTATTCGGTTATCCGCCCCATTGGAACCTGGTTTTTCAAACCTCTTGTCGAGGTTCTGCCGCAAGGCACTTCCCTGATCTTTACTTCTTACCAAGAGGGGTTTTTTTTTATCTAAAGCTTGCCCTGGTTTGCGGTGTACTGGTGGCATCCCCGGTGATCTTTTCACAACTCTGGCGCTTTGTCGCCCCCGGTCTCTACGGTCATGAAAAGAGGGTGCTGGTTCCCTTTTCCCTTCTTTCCACCTGCTGCTTTATTGGTGGGGCGGCTTTTGGATATTTTATCGTCTTCCCACCCGCCTTCAAGTTTCTGGTTGGCTATAATAATGAATTTCTCACCTCCTTGCCGGCGGTGAGCGAATATTTCGACTTGGCCACCAGATTGCTTTTAGCCTTCGGGGTGATTTTCGAGATGCCGATTTTCATGGTCTTTCTCGCCAAGACCGGGTTGATCGATGTCGCTTTTCTCAACCGCAATAGAAAATATGCCATCCTTATTAATTTCATTGCCGCCGCCATTCTTACCCCGACGCCGGATGTCGTCAACCAGATGATGATGGGCGTGCCCCTCATGGTGCTGTACGAGATCAGTGTTGTTGCGGTATGGCTTTTTGCCAGGAAAGGTTTCGTTGGCTTCGATAAGAAACTGCCGGAAAGTGAAAACATATCGGAATAAAAAGAGTTTCCTCTCTGGATTTCTTTTTTGCCATGGTTTATAAAAAGAGAGTATTGAAAAAGCTGGTTTTCTCTCCTTTCTCCTGCTTGTGAATCTGCTTTCCAAGTTTGGGGCATACGGAAAATACATCTGGAGGTGTTTTATGGGAATGAATGCAGAATATGAAAAATTGATTCAGATCGGTAGACCGCCAAACATTGCCAAACGGTTTCCCCATTCCAAGGCCCTCATCGTCAGCGGCAAGGTTATCGACCGCGCCCTTTTGGCCAAGGGCAAGGCCATGACCATTGCCGCCAACGGTCGCAATAGCTTTATTATCCGCGGTGCCCTGCAGGCCGCTCAGCGTGCTGACGCAGCACTGATTGTTGAGATTGCCCGGTCCGAGGGTAATTATTGTCCGGTAAACGCCTACAATATTGCCATGTATGTCGATGCCATTTGCAACGAGCTGGGCATCAGCGTCCCGGTAGCCATCCATGCCGACCATTATGGCATAAAAAGTGAGGCCGATCTGTTGTTTGCCAAAATGGATATTCCGGCGATGTTTGATGCCGGGATAACATCTATTGCCATTGATGCCTCGCATATGTCTGATGATTTGAATTTGCTCGCCAATATCGAACTCAATGCCTTTATCCCCGGATGGGCGGGGCTGGAAACCGAAGTCGGCGAAATCAAAGGGGATCAGGGGTTGTCAACGGTTGCCGATGCTTCGTTTCTTATCAAGGGACTGAATGCCAACGGCATATTTCCCGACTGGATCGCCTTAAATAACGGCACGACCCACGGTCTTGAGGCAAGCGGTCAGGGTATTCAAGTCGAACTCACCGCCGCCATTCACAAGGATCTGGAGCCCTACAGGGTCTCCGGGGCCCAGCATGGCACTTCCGGCAATAATTCCGATAAACTGCGGGCTATCGCCAGTCAAACCAATACCACCAAAGCCAACGTGGCGACCGCCCTGCAAATGGTGTCCTGGGGTGTCGAAGTAAACGACTATGGCAATGCCATCCTCGACCAAGACGGCAATTTCATCAAGGTCAAGGGCCAGGGCATGAGCGAGGAAATGTGGCAGCGAATGACCGCCCATGCCGCGAAAAACGGTTGGAAAGGCGGCAATTACAAGAATCTCAATCTGCCTTTCGAGGGCCTGTTGCTTTCCCAGGCAAAAGAGGTGCGGGAGCGCATGAGCAAAGGTGTCGAGGATTTTATCTACAAGATTCTCACTGAGGTTTTTCATGCGGAAGGAACTGCCGGTCTGGCCAAAGAGGCTATTCTCCGGGCCGGTTCCCATGATTTGGGCCCCAAGGGTCAACGTCTAGAAGATCCAGAACAATGGACCAGGGAGAAGATCATTGCCAGAGCAAAAACCTTGAACAGCGACAAGGGACCGGAAGGCGATTTTGATGATTAACCGGCCGGTAAAACTCTTGCCATGAAGACAAATGATTGAAATTTCAACGAATAACTCAGGTAATAATGAAAAAAATATTGATCACCGGCGCTGCCGGCTTTATTGGGGCGCATCTCTCCCAGAAACTCATTGCCGGCGGAGCCGAGGTTGTCGGCTTGGACAATATCAATGATTACTACGATCCGCAGCTGAAGAGGGATAGGATGTCGGCGCTCGCGGCAGGACCGATGTTTCATCATGTGGCTCTCGATCTTGCCGACCGGGATGGTGTTGCCAAGCTTTTTCAACAGCACCGTTTTGATGCGGTGGTGAACCTCGCCGCTCAGGCTGGAGTGCGCTATTCGCTGATTAACCCTCATTCCTATGTAGATACCAACGTGGTTGGTTTTGTTAATATTCTTGAGGGCTGTCGGCATTCGGGGGTGAAACATCTGGTGTATGCCTCATCGAGTTCCGTTTACGGTGCCAATACCAGGATGCCGTTCTCCGTCCATGATAATGTCGACCACCCGGTCTCCCTTTATGCCGCTTCAAAAAAAGCCAATGAATTGATGGCCCATACCTACAGCCATCTCTTTAACCTGCCGACCACCGGACTACGTTTTTTTACCGTATACGGGCCGTGGGGCCGTCCGGACATGGCGCTCTTTTTGTTTACCCGGGCGATTCTTGAAAATCGTCCCATCGATGTCTTTAATAATGGCAATATGGAGCGTGATTTTACCTACATAGATGATATTGTCGAAGGCGTGTACCGGGTAATTCATCAGATTCCAGAAGGTATCAAGGATTGGCGCAGCGACAACCCCGACCCGGCATCCTCCTACTGCCCGTACCGGATTTACAATATCGGCAACAACAACAAAGAAAAGCTGTTACGTTATATCGAAGTGCTCGAAGAGGCTCTCGGGAGAAAGGCGGAGAAGAATTTCCTGCCAATGCAACCAGGCGATGTTCCGGCCACCTATGCCGATGTCGAGGACCTGGTAAAGGATTTTCACTATAAGCCGGGAACTACCCTTGAATACGGAATAGGCCGATTTGTTCAGTGGTATAAAAAGTATTTCAAGGTTTGATCGTTCGGGGATGTTTGGAAATAAAAAGGTCGGCCCGTCGAAGAACGGTGCCGGCCTTTTTGTTGTACGGTAATCGAGCTTATTGCCCTTTTCCTGTCAGTTTAATGGCTGCTCGAATAATGGATGGCGCATCTATATGACTGTTTTTCCATAATGTGCTCTGAGGTCCATGCTCAACGAAATTATCGGGATGGCCAAGCATAAATGTCTGCACCGAATAAAGACCACGCCTGCTGAACAGTTCGAGGATCGAACTGCCGAAACCACCCTGACGGGCATTATCTTCAATGGTGATGACTTTGGCGGTATGTTCGGCCCAATGGCAAATGAGCTCGGCATCTAAGGGTTTAATAAACCGCGGGTTTATCACGGCTGCACTGATACCGATCGTCTGCAGTTCTTTTGCGGCCTCCAGGGCCGGATACACTCGATTCCCCACGGGCAAGAGGAGAATGTCGTCGCCTTCGCACAGCAGCTCACCTTTGCCGATCTCAAGTTTTGTCAAGCTTTCAGCCAAAGCCACTCCGTAGCCGGGCCCTCTCGGATAACGAACCGCGGCAGGGCCGTCATAGTAAACGGCGGTATACAGCATTTGCTGCAGCTCCTGCTCATCCTTCGGGGCCATGACGACCATGTTGGGGATAAAACGGAGAAAGGAGAGGTCGAACACCCCGTGATGGGTCGGACCGTCATCGCCAACCACCCCTGCTCGATCGATGGCCAGAGTAACAGGAAGGTTGGGAATACAGATGTCGTGGATAATTTGATCAAGGGCGCGCTGGAAGAAGGTTGAGTAGATGGCCACCACCGGTCGCATTCCTTCTACTGCCAAGCCTGCGGCAAATGTCAAGGCGTGTTGTTCGGCAATCCCCACATCAAAAAAGCGAGCGGGAAAAGTTTTGGCGAACTTTGATAGCCCGGTACCCGAGACCATGGCTGCGGAAATGGCAATGATTCTTTCATCATTTTCCGCCATTCGGGTAACAGTGTCGCCGAATACCTGGGTGTATGTTACAGCCCCATTTCCCGAATGCGGGGTGCCGTTATCTATATCGAAAGGGCCGATGCCGTGAAAGATGTCGGGATTTTTTTCCGCCGGTGGATACCCCTTGCCTTTCTTGGTGAGGACATGAATAAGCATCGGGCCCTGTGAATTATCGCGAACCGTCTCCAGGGTTTCCAGGAGATCCTCCAGGTTGTGACCGTCAATAGGACCGATATAATTGAATTTAAACGCCTCAAAGAGCATACCCGGGGTGAAAAAGCTTTTGAAGCTCTCTTCACTTTTTCGGAGGATATTGAGAATATTTTCACCAACGTCGGAAATCTGCAGTTTTTCCACCAGATGGGCCTTGACTCGGCTCATGGTCTTGCCGGTGAGTTTCCGACTGAGAAAGCTGGAAAGGGCACCGACATTCGGAGAGATGGACATTTCGTTGTCGTTGAGGATGACGATCAGATCCTTATCGAGGTGGCCGGCATGGTTGAGGGCCTCAAAGGCCAAACCGGCCGTCATCGAACCGTCGCCGATGACGGCAATTGCCCGGTGGGGATCGGTTTTGAGATCTTTTGCCAGGGTCATCCCCAGAGCCGCTGAGATGGAGGTCGAACTGTGGCCGGTTTCGAAGGCATCGTAGCTGCTTTCTTTAAATTTGGGAAAGCCGCTTATGCCCTTATACTGCCGAAGAGAAGCGAACTGCCGTCGCCTGCCGGTAAGAATCTTGTGGGCGTAGCTTTGGTGGCCGACATCCCAGATAAGTTTATCGAAAGGGGTGTCAAAGACATAATGCAGAGCAATGGTCAGCTCCACCACCCCAAGGCTTGGCGCAAGATGACCGCCGGTTCCGGCCACCGTCTGAACGATGAGGGCGCGAATATCTTGGGCGAGCTCGTTGAGCTGCGGGAGGGTGAGTGTGCGGATATCGGCAGGAGACTCTATCCTTTCAAGGAGTGAATCGGTTGTTGTTGGGGAGGGCTTTGACATAATAGTCAATTACTTCTGGTATATATATAATTGGCAAGTTGGCGAAGCGGATCCGCCATGCCATCAAAATCGTGCAGGGCCTCGATAGCCCCTTCAATTGCTTCCTTGGCCTTGACCTTGGTTTGCTCGATGCCGAAAAAGGCCGGATAGGTGGCTTTGCCGCGATTGGCATCAGAGCCGGCCGCTTTGCCAAGTTGTTCTGTGGTCGAAGTAACATTAAGTATGTCGTCGACAATTTGGAAGGCAAGGCCGATTTTCTCGCCGTAGATTGTCAGTTTTTGCAGCTGCTGAACGGTTGCACCGGCACCAATGGCTCCAGCCTGTACCGAGCAGGTAATCAGAGCCCCGGTCTTGGCCCGATGAATGGTTTGCAGGACAGGAAAAGGGACGTCAATTTTCTCGCAATCGATATCAAGTGTTTGTCCGCCAACCATGCCAAGCGGCCCGACCGCCTTGGCGATTATCTCAATTATCCGGAGGCGGTTCTCGGCCGGCAGGGTACTGTTTTGTTCTGTGCTCAGCAACTGGAAGGCAAAGGTTAAGAGACTGTCGCCTGCGAGAATTGCCCCAGCCTCACCAAAGAGGATGTGGTTTGTCGGTTTGCCCCGCCTGAGCGCATCGTTGTCCATGGCCGGCAGATCATCATGGATAAGTGAATAGGTATGGATACATTCGAGAGCGCATGCTACCGGCAACAGATTATTGGCTGTTTCAAGGCTGTTATCCAGAGCCTCCGCGGTTGCCAGGCAAAGAATCGGTCGAACCCGTTTGCCTCCGGCAAAAAGGCTATATCGCATGGCTTCGATGTGCTTGGAAAATGCACCATTGACTGGCAGCATGAAGGCTTTCAGGCCATCTTCAACTATTCGTTGTTTATCATTTAAATAGTTCTTTATGTCCACTTTCCGGTCCTTCAAAGGTGGTTGCCTCAAGCTTGCCGTCTTTTTCGAGGAGTATTTCAATCTTGGCCCGGGCCTCACTCAGTTGCTCATGGCAAAAACCGGCCAGTTTGATGCCCTCGTCAAATTTTTTGAGGCTGCTTTCCAAGTTCTCTTCACCACCGGCAAGTTCTTCGGTGATCTGTTCGAGCCGGGCAAGAGCCGCTTCAAAGGTTTTTTTCGCCATATTGATCAGGATGGTGCGGATTAAAAGGAGGTTGCTTCGGTTGAGCTTTCCGGCTAGAACTACCGCCAGGTAAATGACTTCGATAACTCTCTTAACAAATCATAAATGACCGAGAAAAGCATTCTATATTCCCTTTACGGTTGGATGTCGAGGGGAAAAGTATTGCCAAACTGCGGATGTCGAACCGGCCTGACCGGCGATGGCGGTATTTCCAGAAAGTAGGGAAAGATGATTAAAACCATTGAGCTTTTTGGCCGATGGCTGGCAACCGAAAAGGGCTATTCCGAGCATACGGTTATCGGTTATCGTCGTGACCTTTTGGAGTTTTCCCGCTTGTTGGGGGAGGGTGCAGTCTTGGCGACCATCTCGGCCGGAGATATTCGTTCTTTTATTGTCAGTCTGCATGGCTGTAACAGCAGTGGCTCGGTGGCAAGAAAACTCTCGGCCCTGAGGACCTTCTTTCGCTTTGCCGTACGCCGAGGGATGGTAAAAAGTGATCCGCTGACCGGGATAACCGGGCCAAAGGCCGGCCGGTTTATTCCGGTTTTTCTCACCGTCGACGAAACCTTTGCCCTCCTCGAAGCACCAGGGGCAGAGGACACCTACATGCATCGGGACAGGGCGATACTTGAACTCCTTTATTCAACGGGAATGCGGGTTTCCGAGCTGGTGTCGCGGGATGTTGCCGACCTTGATTTCATTGAGGAAGTGCTTAGGGTACGGGGCAAAGGAAATAAGGAGCGATTGGTTCCCGTAGGCCGACCGGCCATCGAGGCGGTTAATTGCTGGTTGCCGCAGCGTTTGCAGCTGATTCGGGAGCGGGCCGGGCGGGGAAGGGTTGTAGAGCAGGAGGCCATGTTTCTGAACGGCAGGGGAGGTCGTCTGTCCGCGCGAAGCGTTGAGCGAACTGTTAAGGCGTACGGGGAGCGGGCGGGAATCTCCCAGATAGTGACACCGCACGCCCTGCGCCATTCTTTTGCCACCCATCTCCTGGAAATGGGAGCAGATCTGAGGTCGGTGCAGGAACTGCTGGGACATGCCAGTCTCTCGACCACCCAGCGCTACACCCACTTAACTCTTGATCATCTTGCCAATGTATATGACAAGGCTCATCCCTTGTCTAATCCGGAAGAAAAAGATTAGGCGATGCCTTGGGAATACGTTTTTCCAAAGGTTATAATGGAAGTGCAAGTTTTTGACATGGAATGACAAAATAATGAAGATACGATCTACAACCATTCTCGCGGTTCGCCATAAAGGACAGGTTGCCCTAGCCGGTGACGGCCAGGTGTCTTTAGGCAATACTATTATGAAACACCAGGCCCGCAAGGTGCGAAGGCTTTACCATGACCGGGTGATCACCGGCTTTGCCGGGGCGACTGCCGATGCCTTTACCCTCTATGATAAACTGGAACAGAAACTCGAACAGTACAGCGGCAATCTTCTGAGAGCAGCGGTCGAGTTGGCCAAGGATTGGCGGACTGACAAATTCCTGCGACGGCTGGAAGCGATGATGATAGCGGTCGATAAGGACCACTCCCTCCTTCTGTCCGGTACTGGCGATGTTATCGAGGCGGATAAAGGAATTTTGGCAATAGGTTCAGGGGGACCCTACGCCCAGGCGGCAGCACTCGCCCTGATTGAGCACAGCGATCTCGACGCCGAGGCGATTTGCCGGGCATCCATGGAAATTGCTGCAAATATCTGCGTATTCACCAATAACTCAATTATCGTTGAAAAAATATGATTTCCGATCAGTCATTTACCCCAAAAGAAACACTTGCGGAGTTGGATAAATATATCGTCGGTCAAGCCGCTGCCAAACGCTCGGTGGCCATTGCGTTGCGTAACCGTTGGCGGCGGCGCCATGTACCCTTGCCGCTACGGGAGGAGATCGCCCCGAAAAACATCATCATGATCGGCCCCACCGGCGTTGGCAAGACGGAGATTGCCAGGCGTCTGGCTACCCTTGCCCAGTCGCCTTTCATCAAGGTTGAGGCGTCAAAATATACCGAGGTGGGCTATGTCGGCAGAGATGTTGAATCGATGGTCCGTGATCTTGTCGATCTCGCTGTAAATATGGTCAAAGAAGAGGAAAAAACCCGTATCGAAGGGGTAGCGGAGGCCAATACCGAAGACCGGATGCTTGATCTCCTCCTGCCTCCCGGACCGGGGCCGCTGGCGGCAATGGGACCTGATGGCGGCAACTCGTTTACCATCCAGAACCCTGATCTGCCGATCAGAAAGGATCTTCCCGGAGAAAATTCCACCCGGGAAAAATTCCGAAAAATGCTGAGAGAGGGCAAACTCGACGACCGAGAAATTGAGGTGTCATTGAGCGAATCAAAATCAATGCCGATGGTGGAGATCATGACCACCTCCGGCATGGAAGATATGCAATCGAGTCTTCAGGATGCCTTCAGTAAAATTTTCCCCCGGAAAAAGAAAAAGTGCAAAATGAAAGTGCCGGAGGCGATGGAAGCCACCAAGAAGGAGGAGATGGAAAAACTTGTCGATATGGACAAGGTGATCAAAGAGGCCCTGCGGCGCACGGAAGAATCGGGGATCATTTTCCTCGACGAGATTGACAAGATCGCCTCACGTGGAGGAGGTGGTTCGCATGGCCCGGAGGTGTCGCGGGAGGGGGTGCAGCGTGACCTCTTGCCGATCGTCGAAGGGGCGACGGTGACCACCAAACATGGCATGGTCAAGACCGACCATATCCTCTTTATTGCCAGCGGGGCCTTTCACATGAGCAAGCCCTCCGACCTCATTCCCGAACTGCAGGGTCGCTTTCCGATCCGGGTTGAACTCCATTCCCTCGGCAAAGAAGAGTTCATCCGCATTCTCACCGAGCCCGAGAACGCTCTGATTAAACAATATGTGGCCCTCATGGAGACGGAGGGGATTGAGTTGATTTTTGAGAATGACGCCATCGAAGAAATTGCCGCCATTGCCGTCGAAGTCAATGAAACTACGGAAGAGATCGGTGCTCGCCGTCTGCATACGGTCATGGAGCGGGTGCTGGATTCCCTGTCATTCGATGCTTCGGAGCTTACCGATCACACGGTTTGTGGTTACCGCCGAATACGTGCGGAAGCAATTGTCGGATATCGTCAAAGATCAGGATCTCAGTCGTTTTATTCTTTAGGCGGCCTAATGGGTGATGTATGTTTTTAAAATTTTTCCGAAAGAAAGCAACCGACAGCTCTAGTCCAAGTGACCGGTTGCCGGAACCGGCAGGGGCAGACGGTATCGATCCGGCGATGTACTATTGTTCCTCCTGCGGTGGAGAGTTTCGACTCAACATCCCCACTTGCCCGAGTTGTCGGATCGACCTGATAAGCGGCACCGAAAAACTGGTGCAGCTGGCGCGGGAGCGAGAGCGCCATGCTGGCCGTTCCATGGAACTGCAACCCGGCAGTGAGCTGGTGAGTATTCGTAAAGGGCCGTTACGCGAGATGAAATATCTGCTGAAGGTTCTGGAACAGGGTTATATCCCGGGTATTATCAGCGGCGATGACAGCGGTTGCGGAAAAGGCTGCTGCGGCCCGGAAATGTATCTGCAAATTCGTAAAGAAGATGTAGGTCCGGCCCTGGAACTCCTGGCCAAGGACTTTGTCAAAAGTACCGCCTTGGACAGCCATGATCTCTGCAATGCCGCCGCCGTCTTTGATCCCAGCGCCGCCGTCACTCTTTGTCCGGCCTGTGGCTGCAAATTTTCACCGTCAATTGGCGCTTGCCCGGATTGCGGGCTTTCCTTTGAGTAGACTCACAACACCTCAGGTGGGCTTTGCCTGATTACTGTCCCAGCGCTTTTTCTTCTGAGCCAGGACAATCGGTTTTTTACTGAAGGTTACCGCCTTATATTTGAGAATCTCCTCAACCATGTCGGTCAGTTGTCGACACGGTTTAATGGTAAGATCCTTTAATACCTCGATATCCACCTCGCCTCTGCCGGGAAAATGCAGGGTCAACAGTACTGGACAGGAGCCGTGAAACTGGTACAGGGCTTTCTTGATCTTTTCCATCTGCTGCCGGGAAAGTTTGTCCGCCTCGAGTTTTATCCGTGCCGATTCGGTGTACTTTTCTCTGGCCGCAGCCAGAGAGTCAATGCTGTCGGCAATGATCTTTGGGCCTCGTTCGTCCTTTTTTACCGTACCTTGAATGATGACCGGGTCGGTTGACGAGAGGATTTCTTCACAGCTGCTGTAGGCGTCCGGAAAGACCACCACCTCCACCGATTCATAAATATCCTCGACGGTAAGGAAGGCCATCGGGTCACCCCGCTTGCTTTTATGTTTCTTGCAGGTGCGGATCAGGCCACCGATGCGTACCGGCTGATCGTCGGTCATCTCTGCAAGTTCCTGGATGGTGCAGTCGATGACCGTCTTGATGTCTTGCAAGGCGTCGTCGAGCGGGTGGCCGGTGATATAGAAGCCGACGGTCTCTTTCTCGAAGGCAAGTTTTTTCCGGTCATCCCATTCCGGCATTTCAGGAAATACCAAGGAGGCGAATTCCTGCTGTTTCTTTTCCTTTGGCGCGACTGAAAAAAGCGACATCTGGCCACTCAATTGGTCACGTTGTACGGCTTTGGCCTGTTCCATGGCCTTGTCGAGGACGGCGAAATATTGCGACCGTTTATGACCGAGGGAGTCGAAGGATCCCGATTTAATCAGGCTTTCTATGACCCGACTGTTGACGCGGCGCGAGTCGATGCGGTTGCAGAAATCGCCAAAAGAAGTGTACTTGCCATTTTTCTCCCGCTCTTCAATGACCGAATCGAGGGCCGCTTCTCCGACGTTTTTCACTGCGGCCAGGCCGAAGCGGATGCGATCATTGATGACGCTGAAGTCTTTGACGCTTTCATTGATATCCGGCGGCAGCACCTCGATAGTGTGTTCCTTGCATTCATTGATATACAGCACCACCTTGTCGGTATTGGTCATGTCGCAGGAAAGCAGGGCGGCCATGAACTGCGGCATATAGTGGGCCTTCAGATAGGCCGTCTGATAAGCGACCAGGGCGTAAGCGGCGGAGTGGGATTTATTGAAACCGTAGCCGGCAAACTTGGCCATGAGGTCAAAGATATACTCGGCCTTATCCGCCGGGTGGCCATTTTTGACGGCTCCGGCCATGAATTTGGCCTTCTCGGCATTCATCGCCTCGGGGATCTTTTTGCCCATTGCCCGACGCAGGAGATCGGCATCGCCGAGAGAGTAACTTGCCAGGATATTGGCGATTTTCATTACCTGTTCCTGGTAGACGATGACCCCGTAGGTCTCCTCCAGCACCGATTTAATGTCCGGCAAGGGGTAATTGGCGGTTTTTCTGCCGGTGCTTGGTCTCGACGAAATCATCGACCATCCCGGAATCGAGCGGTCCAGGCCGATACAGGGCGACCAGGGCGATGAGATCGCTGAACTGTTCCGGGGCGAGCTTGACGAGGAGTTCGCGCATGCCGGAACTCTCCAGCTGAAAAACCCCCTGTGCGTCACCGCGGCAAAGGAGGTCGTAGGTTTTGGCGTCGTCCATCGGGATGGCGTCGATGTCCAGCTCGGTGCCGATATCTTTTTTGATGTGTTTCAGGGCCTTGTCGATGACTGTAAGCGTCTTCAGACCGAGAAAATCGAACTTGATCAGCCCGGTCATCTCAGTATGCTTCATATCGTACTGGGTCAGGGTCTCGTCGTTGCTGCCCCGGCAGGTCGGCAGATATTGGGTCATCGGACCGGGCGAAACTACTACCCCGGCGGCGTGGGTTGAGGTATGGCGGGCAAGGCCCTCCAGGGTCTTCGAAACTTCCAGGAGTTCGGCAATCCTTGGGTCGTTATCGGCCGCTTCCTGGAGCTTCGGTTCCTCGGCCATGGCTTTTTTGATGGTCATCTTCAGCTGATCCGGGACCAGTTTGGCTACCTTGTCCACCTCCCCGTAGGGAATATCAAGAGCCCGGCCGACGTCGCGGATAACTCCCCGCGCCTTCATCGATCCGTAGGTGACGATCTGGGCGACATGCTCCGCACCGCCGTATTTCTGGCGCACGTAGTCGATAACCTCACCGCGTCTTTCCTGGCAGAAATCGATGTCGAAGTCGGGCATCGATTTTCGTTCGATATTGAGAAAACGTTCGAAAATGAGGCCATAGGGGATCGGATCGATATTGGTGATGCGCATGGCATAGGCGGCGAGACTTCCGGCCCCGGACCCTCTGCCCGGGCCGACCGGGATCTCCCGGTCCTTTGCCCAGTTGATGAAATCGGCGACGATGAGAAAATAGGCGGGGAAGCCCATGGTGCAAATGACATCGATTTCCGTTTTCAAGCGCTCGGTGTAGCTCTTTTCAACCTCCAGGGTGAAGCTGCCGGTCTTGCGCATTTCCTGAAAACGGGTCTTGAGGCCGTCCCAGCAGGCCTGCTTGAACATCGAATCCAGGGTTTCGCCCTCGGGCACCGGAAAATTCGGGAAATAGTAGTCGCCGAAATTGATTTCCAGATTGCAGCGTTCGGCGATTTCCTGGGTATTGGCAATGGCCTCCGGGCAGTAGGCAAAGCTCTTCTTCATGGTTTCCGGAGACTTGAAATAGAGCTCATCGGTGGAAAACTTGAAGCGGTTCTGATCATTAATGGTTTTTCCCGTTTGAATGCACAGGAGCAACTCATGGGCATGGGCCTCATCGCGGTTGAGATAATGACAATCGTTGGTTGCCACCAGTTTGATGCCCATCTCGGTGCTGAGGATTTCAAACCTTCGTTGACTTTTTGTTGTTCAGTCAGGCCGTTCTCCTGGATCTCGAAATAAAGGCGGTCGCCAAAAATGTCAAAGAGCTCTTTTGCCTTTTGTTTTGCGCCGCTCATATCGCCCTTGCCGATAAAAAAGGGTACAGCACCGTGCAGGCAGGCAGTCATGGCGATAATCCCTTCATTATGAGCCTGTAAAGCCTGCATGTCGATGCGCGGTTTGTAGTAGAAACCCTCGAATTGGGCGAGGCTGGCGAGCTTCATAAGGTTTTGGTAGCCGGTATGATTCATTGCCAGGAGGACTATATGGAAGGCGATTTGTCCGTCGACGGCCTTCCTCTCCCGCATATCACCGGGGGCGACATACAATTCGCAGCCGACTATAGGTTTGATCCCGGCTTTTTTCGCCTTGGAATAGAATTCAAGTGCCCCGAACATGGCACCATGATCGGTTATGGCGACACTGTCCATGCCGTACTCCTTGCATTTTTCAAGGAGGTCGGCTATACGAATGGCTCCATCAAGAAGACTGTATTGGGTATGCACATGAAGATGGGTGAAACCTGCACTCATTGGTATCTTATATCCTTTTTGTAATTGAGGAAAAAATCAAGAAACGTCCATGCTTTGAGAAATATTCTCAGCATTGACTTCATATCGAGTAATAGCATAGAAATGATGTTTATGCACAGGTATTTGGCGAACTTTCCGCGCTGTAAATAATATATTAAATACACTATAATAGGTAGATTTGATTGGTTGCTTTGTCGAAAACAGGAAAATGCAATTGCAATATTCCCATGTTATCACATATAGTTGGAAAAATGATTGAAACCGGTGCCAGTGGTTTGGCAAAAAAATGCGAATCGTGACTTCAGCCCTCCTGCAGAAGCTGAATCCGGAAAAAAGTTAAACTCTTGTAAATTGGTAGGAGCAAGGGGGAGAACGAGCTGGAGATGAAATTAGACTCGCGCCATAAGACTGGTGTGTCCCTTCAGGGAAATATTGCTGTGATAGAACTGAACAATATTTTCCAGTTCTTCGATTATGCGACTGTTTCCGGAGAATTACGTGTTGTTGCCGATCACAATAATGCGAGTTTTTTCTTCCAAAAAGGGATATTGATCTTTGGTGCGTTGAGCAAAAATCAAAAAAGGATTGGCGATTTGCTGCTTGAGTCCGGACTCATCAACGCCGCACAGCTGACACAATGTTTGAAAATCCACAACCAACACGGTATGCGGCGACGGCTGGGAGATATTATTGTACGCAAAGGATTCCTCAAGTTTGAGACCCTTGCAGAAGTCCTCAAGCTCCAGGCAAGAGAGGCCTTTTTTGAATCCTTGTCATGGAAGAGGGGGATGTTCTTCTTTTATGCCAACCAGTACCCTTCCCAGGAAGAGATTCTCATTAACGAGCGCATTGATCATCTGCTTCTCGAAGGAATTGTCCGGATGGAAAATTCCGACCCACATGAAAAATTTGTACTGCCCTAGTCTGGATTTTCACCGGGGGGGTGAATCGGCTACCATGCATTTTTGCCTGAAGGATTAATCGTGCTCCAATCCACCATGACACAGCCGGCGTCTCCGAAAAGAGATCTGAGGCGAGCAGAATGGGAAGATGGGCTCGAGTGTGAAAAATAAAATGAAAACGGCTTTGAGTGACATCAATAACCACGATTTTATCTTGACAATTTCGGGAAGTTAATGAAGAAGACATCCACTTAAAAGGAGGTAAAAATGAGCATATTGAAAAGACGGATTCTCGCCGCCTGGTTCACCGTAGGTGCGTTGACTCTACTGGTGACTGTTTCTAACACTGCCTTGGCCCAAGCGCCGGCGGTGGATCCGGAAGCTGTCAGGATTTTGAAGCAGATGACCGATTTTATCGACAGTGCAACAGCAGTTCACAGTACAATTGCAGAGCATCATTGAGGAGATCAATTTTCAGGCCACCGTGTCGATTACGACCTCTCAGCGAATGTGATTGTCAAACGACCGAACAAGATTCGCGCCACACACACAGGTGGATTGATGAACCAGCATTTCTACTATGACGGCAGTACTCTGACATTGTATAATCCAATTGAAAAGATCTTTTCGACAAAGACTGCACCCGATACGATCGAGAAAACGATCGATTTCGCACGCGAAACGCTCGGAATACTGCTTCCAGCCGCCGATTTGATTTACCACAAAGCCTTTTCGCTGATGATGCAGGATGTGACCCTGGCAGTGGTGGTTGGCAAGGCGGAGTTAGGCGGTGTCAAGTGTAATCATTTGCTCTTCAGCCGTCCGGGTGTCGATTTCCAGATCTGGGTAGCCGAAGGTAAACAACCATTTCCACACAAATACGTCGTCACCGAAACAGCAACCCCATCAAGGCTGAGCATCACCACGTTTCTGAGGGAATGGAACATTGCTCCGGTCGTGGACGATGCCCAGTTCAACTTCGTGCCGCCTCAGGGAACCCAGGTAACTGAGTTCATACCATTTAAAGCAGCTGACGGGTCTGTCCAGCCACTGAATCCGCCGGGAGGAAAGCTATGAAATCGATTTACGGAATTACAGGATTTGTACTCATATTTTTATTGATAGCTGTCAATACAATAATGGCACCGGAGGCACAGGCATTTCGTGGCCGGGGAGCGGCCTTCGCTGTCGGTGCCGCCGTCGGCTCGGCAGGAGCATCGGCGTCCGAGGCCGAGGCAGCGGCGGCTCAGCAGCAGGCGGCGGCGGCTCAACAGCAGGCGGCTCTGGCCCAGCAGCAGGCGGCCTTGGCCCAGCAGGAGGCGGCCCAGAGACCGGCCTCGGCGCCCGGAGAACCATTTCCGCTGGGGACCGTGGTTTCTGCCCTTCCGTCAGGCTGCACTTCCACTCCTGTGGGTGGGGTAAATTACTATTACTGCGGAGGGAACTTTTACAAGGCAGTCTATGAGGGAAGCACACTGAAATATGTAACGACTAAACCTGAGTAAAATAAAGGGCAAAGGCGAGCTTTTCTTTCTGCCTCATTATAGCCCAGATTACAGTCCAGCTGAGTATTTCAACGGTGACCTGAAAAATTGCATGCCCTCTGGTCTTCTGACAAGAACTGACTTTGGATAAAATGAAATCAGATCATCAAAATTCCGTGACAGCTTTCGGCAACATCGATTTCATCATCCGCAGCAAACTGTACCGACCACCGATCGGCCGCGACCATGTGCACCGCAGCGCTCTCCTGGACCGCCTCGACACGCACCAGCAGCAACCATTAACCCTGGTATCGGCACCGGCAGGCTACGGTAAAAGCACGCTGGTGAGTTGCTGGCTGGGGGGGTGCGACACTGCCAGCGCCTGGATATCCCTGGACGGCAACGACAGCCAGATGCGGTTGTTCCTCTCCTACTTTATCACCGCGATCCGCGACATCTTTCCCGCCGCCTGCCGACAAACCATGGCGATGCTTGAAGGTCCCCATTTACCGCCGGTTACCGTCTTGACGGGAAATCTCCTCAACGAACTGGCGATGCTTGACCGACCGTTTATCCTGGTTCTCGACGACTATCACTTTCTCCGCGAACAAGCCATCCACCAGCTGCTGACGAGAATCCTCGAACATCCGCCGAGGTGCATGCACCTGGTGATTATCAGCCGCCACGATCCACCCTTACCATTAACCTCCCTGCGTGCCAAGGGCAAGCTGTTCGAAATTCGCAGCCAGGATCTGCGTTTCTCCCAGACTGAGACGAAACTTTTTCTCGAGTATGTCTTTGGCAAAGACATTGACACATCCTTGGCCATTCGACTGGAGGAAAAAACCGAGGGTTGGGTCACCGGTCTGCGACTGGCGGCCTTGGCCGCGACCCAACGCCAGGCAGGTACAGGCGCGGCAACCGGCCCGCTCGACGACAACCGCGATGTCCTCGATTACACCACCGAGATCATCCTCCAGCAACCGATGATTGTTCAGGAATATCTTTTGAAAACGGCTATTCTCGAACGGTTTTGCGCCCCTCTCTGCGAGGCGGTGTGTCTTTGGGATAAAGGCCCGGGGCAGGCTGGGATGAACGGCGAGCATTTTCTCAGCCTGCTTGAACGTACCAACTTGTTCGTCATCTCCCTGGACGAGGCCGGTCAGTGGTTCCGCTATCATCACCTCTTCCAGGCTGCGCTGAAGCGCCTGTTGACAAAACGGTTTGATGCCGAAGCCATCGACAAACTCCACCTGCTCGCCAGTCACTGGCTGGCGAAAAACGGCTATATCGAAGAGGCCCTTACCCACGCCTTTGAGGGGAAAGAGCCGGAGACCGCGGCCATGCTCTTGTGGCCAGCATCGTCATCAGATGATGAACCGTGGACAGTGGCATCACCTGGGTCGCTGGCTGGACTGGTTTTCAACCGATTTTATCAACACACATCCCGATTTACTGCTGGCAAAAGCCTGGCGCTACCAGCGACAGGCCGATTTTGCAAGGCTTTTTGCCATACTGGAACAACTCGAAAACAGGGTGGCCGCTGGTGACAAAGAATATACTGTCGGGAGCATCTTCTGGGGAGAGTTGCAGACCTTGCGGAGTTTTCAACACCTGATCGCCGTTCATTTGGAACAGGCCGAAAATGCCGCCAGGGAGGCCCTGAACCTTAGTCCCGACCGAATATCACAGTGTTTACGGCTTTGCCACCATCGTTCTGGCAACCAGCCTGCAAATGCGGGGAAACCCTGAGCAGGCCCGGGTTGTCATATATGCAGCGCTGCAGATGGAAGAATGCGTCAACCCCGGGTTAAGAATAATGCTGCAGGCTGCGCACTGCCTTTTATACTGGCTGACTGCCGATTTAACCAACCTTGAGAAGGCAGCGAACCAATTGCTGGACCTGGGGCAGAAACATGGCCAGCCGGAATCGGTTGCCAATGGAAGTTTTTTCTTGGGTGCTCTGTGTTATCTGCGCAACGATCTGACGCAGGCGGAAAACATCCTGACACAAGTCGCCGGTGAATATGCCATCTCCAGTATTGCCAATTACTGCGAAAGTGTCTTTCTTTTGAGTATGACCCTCCAGGCAACGGGGAGGCAGCAGGAAGCCCGGGCCGTCATTACCAAGGCAACTGATTTCCTGCTGGAAATCGGCAATACCGATCTGCATGCTCTCTGTGAGGTATTTCAGGCCGAACTGGCCCTCCGCCAGGGGTGTGTAAGTGAAGCTTACGATCGCCTCGGGCACCTTCCCCCTTTGCCCTCGACACCTGTGCTTCGCTATTATGCCCCGCAGTTGACCCTGCCGCGCATTCTTGTGAAAATGGGTAGTCCTGCAAGTCTTCTGAGGGCAGCGACCATTCTCGGTGATCTGTATGCCTTCTTTCTGTCAATCCATGCAACTCGAACGTTGATCGACATCCTCATTCTCCAGGCCCTGCTCCATGCCGCCGGGGAACAAGAGGCCAACGCACTGAAAAAGCTGACGGAAGCTCTTGCCCTGGCGGAACCCGGCAGGTGCCTTCGACCGTTTCTCGACGCGGGGCCGGAGGTGGCTGGGCTGTTAAGCCGTCTGTTACAGCAGCAACCCGTCGACAACTTTGCTCAACAGGTCTACGCCGTCTTTGAAAAAGAAAGCAGTTACATCCTCCTCCCCCATACCACCGGCAAAAGAGTTCACAGCCCAATGGAGATCGAGGAGTTCTCCATCCCCTTATCGAGTCGTGAAATCGAAGTTTTAAAGCTGCTTCACCGGGGTGCGAGCAACCATGAAATCGCCGAAACTCTCTACATCTCTCCCGAGACCGTCAAACGGCATCTCTCAACCATCTATCGAAAATTGCGGGTGAAAAACCGTCAGTTGGCGGTTATAAGGGGTAGATCCCTGGGCGTTCTCTAGGTTTTTACAACTTTTTTACAACTTATGGGTGATGGGTATCACCGATTTTTGTCGATATAGTAAGCCACTACAGTTCCTCTGTGATAAAAATAGTGTTTCCATCCCCACGGCGTAAATGCTTTTTTGAGGCCCATGTCCACTAACCGTGGGCACAAAGGTTTTCGCGGGGCGCGACAAAAGGTTTAACACTGTTATTTTCTGGAAGGTATAGATATGATTAAACAGCAAATGAAGCATTCGGCCGACATGCTCACTGCAAAAACGAAAAAATATTCACCTTTTGAATCTCCCGGCAACTACAGAATCCGGGTGCAGGGTCACATCCTTGACAGCTGGACCGAGCAGCTGGGCGACATGATTGTTACCAGGGCCTTTACCTCCGAAAAGGAACCGATGACCATACTGATCGGTCAGATGAATGACCAGGCCGCCCTGTGGGGTGTACTGAATCAGTTGTATGAACTGCATTTGCCGATATTGACAGTCGAATTATTGTCGGCGAAGTGTAAATGAATCAGAAAGGATAAGAATTATGCTGCTCTTCTTTGCCAGTGTCGGTGCCTTGCTCCTTGGTTACTTTATCTACGGGAACCTTGTCGACCGAATCTTCGGTGCTGATCAAGCGAGACCGACTCCGGCTATAACCATGGCCGACGGTGTTGACTACCTGACCATGCCAACCTGGAAGGTTTTTCTCATCCAGTTGTTAAATATCGCCGGCTTGGGACCGATCTACGGACCGATCCTCGGCGCCCTTTACGGACCGGTGGCCCTTATCTGGATTGTCTTTGGCTGTATTTTCGGCGGTGCCGTCCATGATTATTTTTCCGGCATGCTTTCCGTGCGCTATAACGGCCAGAGCGTCCCTGATGTTGTGGGGCACAACCTCGGCAATGGCTTTAAGCAATTCATGCGGGTGTTTTCGGTGATTCTGCTGATCCTCGTCGGTGTTGTATTCTTTCTCGGACCGGCCGAGCTGATCCAGAGCCTCACCGGCATCAATATCAAGGTGCTGATCGCCATTATTATCGCCTACTATTTTCTGGCGACGATTCTCCCCATTGATAAGATCATCGGCCGGATCTACCCGGTATTCGGCGCCATCCTCATCTTCATGGCGGTCGGAACGATCGCCATGCTCATATTTCAAGGTTATGAACTCTTTCCGCAAAAAACCTTCGCCAACATCAACCCCCAGGATCTGCCGCTGTGGCCCCTGATGTTCATAACCATCGCCTGCGGCGCAGTCAGCGGCTTCCACGCCACCCAGTCGCCGATGATGGCCCGCTGCCTGCCAAACGAGAAATACGGGCGCAGCGTTTTTTTCGGGTCGATGATCGCCGAGGGTGTTATTGCCCTGATCTGGGCGACTCTGGCCATGTCCTTCTTCCATACTCCGGAAACCCTTAATCAGGTCCTCGCTGAAGGCGGCCCGGGCCTGGTGGTCAATAAGGTGTCCATCGCCCTGCTGGGTCAGTTCGGCGGGGTACTGGCGATCATCGGGGTTGTGGTTTTACCGATCACCTCGGGAGATACGGCCTTTCGCAGTGCCCGGTTGATTATTGCCGATATTTTCAAGATCTCTCAGAAGGAACAGAGCAAGCGCCTGATGATTGCCATTCCCCTGTTCGCTGTCGGCTTTATCATCTCTCTTTCCGATTTCGGCCTGATCTGGCGGTATTTCGGCTGGGCAAATCAGACCCTGGCGGCGGTGGTTCTGTGGACCGCGGCGATCTATCTGGTTAAGAACAATAAACTGCACTGGATTGCCACCATTCCGGCAATCTTCATGACGGCGGTGGTCACCAGTTTCATCGCCAATTCAGGGATTGGTTTTAATCTGCCGATGGCAGTTTCCAACTGGATCGGTATCGGTTCAGCAATCGTCGCGACTCTGGCCTTCTTTTGGAAGGCGAACCGGCTTTTGCTGTTGTCAGCGGAGGTCACCAAATAACCACTATGGCGATACACTCTTTCAGCAAAAAGGATAATGGCCAGCCCCTTCAATGTTCTCAACGATCATTGAGCGGCCAATTCATCATATGGAAAGGACGTATGAAAAGATATCCTTTCCTGCTCTTTTTTTTCGGCCTTTTACTGATATCTCCACGTGTTTCCTATGGTTTTGACTATAGCGGCCAGTGGCTGGGAACAATCAGCGAATCTGATAATGGCTGTGAGAATCTGGGTAAGGCCAAGCCGGGAGAATACAAGCTGTCCATCAGCCACAAGAACAACGACATCATCATTATGGAAAATACCGTGCAACGTTCCTATAGCGGTATCTTTAACCCAGGGCGGCCGCATTTTGCCCACGTTCTCGGAGCATATGTCATTAATGGTGGCTATCTAACTGAATTGATTGACATAGAGTTTGAAAGTACTACTTTTGGCAAAGGAAAGTCAACGTGGCGCTGGTCGAGCGGTTATTATTCCTGCGGCGGGAAATTCGCCTTTACTCTGAAGAAACTGCAGCCTTAAGGCGCTCGTTTACTTCATCAACACTCAAGAACAAACAAGAGATCAGTGGCTGATGAGCGCAATCCGTGGCGACCGAAAAGGTTCCACCCATAACAACTTGCCTCAAGGCGAGGGAAGGAAAATCAATTCAAAAATGGAGGAAAAGATGAAAAAATTAATTTTAGCTGTTGCGGTAACGGGTATGACCCTTGGTGCGGTGAATGCATTCGCTATGAACCCCTATGTAAGCTTTGGCGGTGGCGCGAGTTTTCTCGCCGACTCCGATCTCGACGGGAGAGGTGACGTTTTAACTGACAGCAGTTTATCGTTTGATACCGGCTTCATCGTTCGCGGTGCCTTCGGCTATGCCTTGAACAAGTCCGTTCGTCTTGAGGTTGAAGGCTTTTATAACGAGAATGATGGCGACGATGCCAATATCCATAATGTCGCCGAGATTCAGAGTGACTCCGTCACCTTCTCTGCGCTGGGAGCGATGTTTAATGGGTACTACGATTTTAATTTTGGCAGTCCTTTCGTCCCCTACCTCAGTGCCGGAATTGGTTTTGCCAATTTAGAGATTGAACTGCGGGACAGAACTCGCGATGAGGACGCTTTCGCCTATGCCTTCGGCGCTGGTGCCACCTATGCCATTAATAAATCTTTCGCGCTTGACATGAGCTACCGTTATTTTGCCACTAGCGACGTTGATTTTGGCGATGTATCTGTAGATTATGAGGACCACCAGTTACTCTTTGGTGGAATAGTTTCTTTCTGATCCGGATAAACTGGCTAAGGATCTGAGGAGAGACTGTTCCCTGCGCCGGTTCGGTCTCTTCCGAAAATTCATCGCTGCTCCTTTTTTCAGTGCCCCGGCAGGGAGTACTGAAAAAGGAGTTAATAAATTTCAAAATGACTTGTGTTGACAGTATGTTAAGAAAGGAGAGCGGTATGTGGAAAGGCACACGAATGCTGGGGATTGCATTGCTAGTAATGAGCCTGTCGGGTTGTGCGGACAGCACCTCGAAAGAAGAGTTGAAAGTCGAAAAGGCCGGGATGATATCAACCTCGGCAACCGTCACCGCCATCGATATGAAGACACGCATGGTGACCCTGAAGGGCCCTGACGGCGGATCGCTTACCATTCATGCCGGCAAAGAGGTGGTCAATCTACCGCAGGTCAAAGTCGGCGACGAGGTGGTAGTGTCATACGCCCAGGCCCTGGCCGTACGCATGGCAAAACCCGGCGAAGTTCGGGATGATTTGACCCAGGGAATCGGCAAAGCAGTTCCCGGCAGTATGCCCGGGGCAGTTGAAGTCATCGAGAGAACCGTTACCGCTAAAATTCTCGAGTTGAACAAGGCCCGTGAGACTGCAACTCTACAGCTTCCCGATGGCGATGTTCGCATCGTCAAGGTACAGGACACCTCCAATTTCGAGAGAGTCAAGGTTGGCGACACAATTGTCATCACCTTCACCGAAGCAATGGCCATTTCCGTTGAGAGGGCCAAGAAATAGTCTAAGCCTTCTTGCAGTCACCGCCAGCCGCATGTTGCAAAACCGTTCACCGTCTGACGGTGGCAAGTAAGCTGCTTTGCCGACAGGGGAGACAACTCCCTGGAAAAAAATCGTAGCAAAAAGAAGTATTGAACATCTCAGAAACCAAGATGCAAAAGGAAATCGCCATGAAAAATCACTGTTTTTTCGTCGCTCTCGCCTGGATTGTGTTGCTGTCGGTATCGACCGTGGTGATTTCCGCAGATCTGCCATCGGTAGACCCGGGCTGGCCGCGGGTCATCAAAGAGAACGGCAAGGAAATGACCATCTATCAGCCCCAGGTGGACAGTTGGGCCGGTTACAAATTTCTTAATCTCCGTTTTGCGATAGCCGTGAAAACCTCGAAAAATGCCAAAGAAAGATTCGGCGTGGTGGAAGCAGATGCCGATACCGTCGTCGATCATGAGAATCGCGTGGTATCAGTGCTGCCGAAGTCGCGCAGCCTGCGGTTCCCCAACACCTCGGATGCAGAGGCCGACACACTGCGCCAGACGGTAAACGAACTTTATCCGCCCGGCAGGCCGCTGACCGTCTCCCTTGACCGGATTCTTGTCTATCTTGATCCCGAAAACCAGGCGCAGCAGAATGCGGTGGAACTCAATCTCGATCCGCCAAAGATTTTTTTCAGCAGCAAACCGGCCATTCTGCTGATGTTCATGGGTGAACCCCAGCTGCAGCCGGTGGTCAAGGACCAGAATGATCTGATGTTCGCGGTGAACGCTAACTGGCCGATCCTTTACGATGCTGTCGGCCAGCGTTATTATTTGCTCAACGGTGACAACTGGTTGATGAGCACAGATGCCAGGAAAGGGCCATGGTTAGTCGCGGGAACTCTGCCAAAAGGTCTGTCTGCCCTGCCGGATGATGAAAACTGGAACGAAGTTCGAAGCCAGATTCCTGGCAAACGGCTCTCCACGCCTCCTGCGGTATTTGTCGCCAGTGAGCCGGCTGAATTGATTCTCACCAAAGGGGATCCGACCTTCAGTCCGATCCGCAGTACCAAACTGATGCGGGTGGCCAATACCGAAACTTCAGTGTTTTTCCATTCAGGTGACAAAAAATATTACCTGCTGACCGCCGGCCGCTGGTTCAGGGCAACCGGTCTGGCTGGCCCCTGGTCTGCTGCCAGCAGAAATCTGCCCAGCGATTTCAGTAAAATTCCCAGTGACGATCCGGCTGCCTTCGTCAAGGCCTCGGTGCCGGGTACAACCGAGGCTAAGGATGCCGTGCTGCTCGCCTCTGTCCCAAGTAGAACCGAGGCTTCAATGGCCGACCCGCCACCGGTGGTGGTGAGCTATGACGGACAGCCGAAGTTTCAGACCATCGAGACGACCAGCGTCCAGTATGCCGTCAATTCGCCGAACTCGGTCTTTCTCGTCGGAGGCAGCTACTACTGCTGTTTCAGCGGGATCTGGTATGTCAGTCCCGTCGCCACCGGCCCATGGACTCTTTGCACCAGCGTGCCGCCGATAATCTATACCATTCCCCCTTCTCACCCGATGCACAATGTCACCTATGTCGTCGTCGAGAGCAGTACGCCAACGACGGTCGTTTACACCCAGACCGCCGGCTACAGCGGAGAATACGTGGCGACATCCGGGGTGCTGATGTTTGGCGCCGGCATGATCGCCGGAGCGATCATTGCCGACAACCACGATTACTATCATCCCTACTATCCACGCCACTATTCCTACGGCTGGGGCGCCCGGTATGATTATCATCATGGCGGCTATTACCGGGGAGCGCATGTCGCCTATGGGCCGTATGCTGGCCGAGGAGCCAGCGTTGCCTACAATCCGCGCACCGGCACCTACGCCCGCGGTGCATACGCTTATGGACCCGGCGGCAGTGCCGCCGCCGGCAGAGCCTACAACCCTTACACCGGCACCCGGGCCGCTGGCGCCCGGGTCGACACCGCCTACGGCTCGGCCGGGCGGGCAGCCGCCTACAACCCCTATACCGGCAATGCCGCCCGTGCCGGCTACCGTGACACAGCTGGGGGAACCGCAGCCGGCGTGCAGACCAACCGGGGTACCAGTGCCGGAGCGGTCCGAAGCGACAGCGGTGCCGGTGTCGCCGCCTGGGATACAAGGTACGGCCAGGGGGCGGTCGCCAAGGACAGGCAGGGAAACGTCTACGCCGGCAGGGATGGCAATGTCTACAAAAAGGACACCTCCGGCAACTGGAGTTCGAACACCGGATCGTCAAGCCGATCGGCGCCGACCCGTGAACTCAACTCACAGGCCGCTGCAAGGAGTCGCTCCAATCAAATACACAGTAGCGGTGGCGGTAGAGGTGGGGGTGGCGGTGGCGGTAGAAGAAGATAAAATTGCAATGTTCAACCATCTGGCATTACCGAAACTCTCTGAGTACCCGAAATTCTAAAAGGAGCAACGAATGGATTCACCGAACGAAAAACAACATTCATTGTCACGTCGTAACATGCTAACCGGTTCAGCAGCCCTGCTGGTTGGAGGAGTCCTCGGTAGCGTCATGACCGCTTATGGCACGACACCTTCCAACAAAGCTCCGGAACCAGCTGGAGCCCCTCCTCCCCTCCCTTGGAAATGGGTAAAGCTGGATCCTCTGGAGGCTGGTCGACGAGCCTATCGCAATTACGCCATGGGCGGCTGCGGTTATGCCACCTATGCAGCACTGCTCAGCCTGCTCCGCGAAAATGTCGGTTATCCGTGGACCACCCTTCCAGACAAGATGATGACGCACGCCGGTGCCGGTTACGGCGGTCACGGAACCCTTTGCGGCGCACTCGGAGGTACCTGCTGCATAATCAATCTTGCCACCTATAAAGATAACGATGAGATCTACCGACAGATCATCGACAGGCTGTTTTACTGGTATGCCGAGCAGGATTTCCCGACCGATCGGTTTGACGACATCTCAACGATCCCAAAACAGGTGAGAGTCAAAGCAATGTCACCGCTTTGTCACACCTCGGTGTCGAAATGGACGATGCGCGCCGGTGCCCAGGTATCCTCCAAGGAAAAGAAAGAGCGGTGCGCCAAAGTGGCAGGTGAAGTGGTCTATATCACGACCTTTGCTCTCAACGAATATTTTGACGGGAAATGGACGCCGCCGGTATGGAAACCGTCAAAGGCGATCGAACATTGTGTTCAGTGCCATGGACCTGACGATATGTTTCACCAGAGCGACAAAGTCGAGGCGATGAATCATCAACAAGGGCATATGGAATGCCTTCTGTGTCACGGCGATCACACTAAGTAACGGTTGGAAATCCCATACAGTAGTGACTCTTGATTTACTGCCAGGAAATGTTGTAGGGGATAGCGGGAACTGCTTTTTGACAGATCCTAAAAAAACTTGACAATAATCTGCGAAGGGACTCTTGTCCCCCCTATGTGGAACGAGAAAGTTATACAGCTTAAAGAGTATGAGAGTGAGGCAACTACCCATTTTGACAACAGGAGCATCTGGTATGAATAGGGAGCGAATTTCCGGTTATGGCAACCTCAGGATGGTCATCTTGGGTTGTGCAGCTCTTGCAGCGATAAACTTGACAGCCTGTGAAAAGAAGCAGGAGGTCAAGACACCACCACCTCCTCCAGAGGTCAATGTCATTACCGTCACCCCACAGACAATTCCCTATGAAACCTCCTTCGTCGGCCAGATCGCCAGTGCCCACCAGGTTGAGATTGTCGCCCGGGTGAGCGGCTTTTTAGAGAAAATTCTCTATAAAGAAGGGGCGGTGGTCAAACAAGGGGCAAAAATGTTTCTTATGGATCAGAAACCGTTTATTGCCCAGGTTGAGGCTGCACGCGGCGCACTTGAAAATTCCAAGGCTCAGCTCTGGACATCGCAAGCCAACTTGACAAGAGTCAAGCCTCTGGCTGAGCTTGATGCCGCCAGCAAGAGCGATCTCGACAATGCCATCGGTGCTGTGCAATCCGCTGAAGCGGAAGTGCATCGAGCGAAGGCCCAACTTGAACAGGCAGAACTTAATCTCAGTTATACGGTGATCACTTCACCGGTAACCGGAGTGAGCGGTGAATCCAAAGCCAGAGAGGGCGCTTATCTCAGTGTTGGTGCCGGCGGCGACTTGAGCTACGTCGCGCAGCTTGACCCAATCTGGGTCGATTTCAGTGTATCACAGAATCAAGTCTCCAAATTCACTGCTGAGGCTGATGCAGGTCGATTGCTGCGTCCGCATAACAATGAATACACCGTTGAGGTGCACCTTTCTGATAAAAGCCGCTACCCTTATGTCGGTAAAATCAGCTTTGTTGATCCCACCTTCAACCCAGAGACTGGCACCTTTCGTATCAGAGCCGAGCTTAAAAATCCTGATAGTGTGCTAAAGCCGGGAATGTTCGTCAAGGCAGTCATGAAAGGGGCCCAACGCCCCAATGCCCTCACGGTGCCGCAGAGGGCGGTACAACAGACCTCCAATGGGCATGTGGTGTTTGTTGTCAGTGGTGAAGGAAAAGCTGAGATTCGCCCTGTTGTTGTCGGCACCTGGGTAGGGGATGACTGGGTTGTCGAAAAGGGCCTGAACCCCGGAGAACAGATCATTACCGACGGATTCATGCGTCTTGCACCCGGAATGCCGGTCAAGGTCATCGCCGGTGCACCAGCAGGATCACCAGAGAAGAAGCCCTCTCAGCCGGGAACGAAATAGACGAGGTTCGTTATGGCAAAATTTTTCATCGATCGACCTGTATTCGCCATGGTCATTTCGATCGTTATTGTTCTGGGCGGCCTGGTGTCCATGAAATCAACACCGATCGCCCAGTACCCAGATATTGCTCCGCCAACCGTGCAGGTTACAGCCCTGTATCCGGGAGCGACAGCAGAGGTCATCGCCAACACCGTGGCAGCCCCCCTTGAGGCGCAGATCAACGGTGTCGAGAAGATGAGCTATATGCTCTCCACCAGTTCATCGACCGGCAACATGACGCTGACGGTGACCTTTGAGCCAGGAACCGACCCCAATCAGGCCCAGGTCAACGTACAGAATCGGGTAAGCCAGGCCAGCGCCAAACTCCCGGAAGTGGTGGCCAAGCAGGGAGTGACCGTTGAAACACGTTCCCAGGCATTTATGATGGTCGCCGCCTTTTACACGGAGGACGACCGCTACGACCAGACCTACCTGTCCAACTACGTTAACCTCTATATACTGGATCCAATCAAGCGTCTCCCGGGTGCGAACCTGTCCAGCATGTTTCCTGTACCAGACATTGCCATGCGCATCTGGCTGCAGCCCGACCGTCTGGCCCAGATGGGGCTGACAGCGACCGATGTCAGCAATGCCATCAAAAAGCAGAATCAGTCCTATGGCGTAGGGCAGATCGGCCAGGCCCCATCCACTCCCGGGGATCAGCAGAGCTTTGTGGTGACCACCAAGGGGATGTTGACCGACCCCGGATGAATTTGATGACATCATTATCCGTGCCGAATCCGATGGGTCGGCCATTGTTTATCTAAAAGATATCGGCCACGCTGAACTGGGCTCAAAAGACTATTCCATGACAACCAAGCTCGATGGTAAAAAATCCGCTGCGGTCGTTGTCTACCAGCAGCCCGGAGCCAATGCCATAGAGACTTCAAAGAAGCTGCGGGCACTGATCGAAGAACTCAAGCCGGGATTCCCGGATGGATTGAAATTTAAATACGTCATTGATACCAGCAAGTTTACAGAGGCCTCCATCGAGAAAGTCCTCCAGACCTTCATTGAGGCCGTTATTCTGGTGGTACTGGTTGTTCTTCTCTTTCTGCAGAGTTTTCGTGCCACGTTTATTCCCATCCTGGCAGTACCGATCTGTATTATCGGCACCTATACCGGCATTTACTTTCTTGGCTTCTCGACCAACATGCTCACCCTCTTCGGCATGATCCTCGCCATTGGCCTGGTGGTCGATGACGCCATTATCGTCGTTGAAAGCGTCGAGCATAACATGGCCACCTTCCATCTCACGCCGCTTGAAGCGGCACGAAAAGCGATGGACGAGTTGTCCGGGGCACTGGTTGCCATCGTGCTGGTTCTCGTTTCGGTGTTCCTGCCGGTTGCTTTCCTGGGTGGACTCACCGGCACGCTCTATAAGCAGTTTGCTATCACCATCGCCATCTCCATGGTGATTTCCGGAATCGTTGCTTTGACCCTGTCGCCGGCCCTGGCGGCCCGTATCCTTAAACCGGGCGCACACGAAAAAAAGGGCTTCGGCAAGTGGTTTGACAAAGGCTTCAACAAGCTCACTGACGGTTACGTGGTTGGGGTGCGCTTTCTCATCAACCATAAAATTCTTGGTTTCAGTCTCTTCGCCGGGGTGGTGTTTGCGGTCCTTTTCCTTTTCAAAATAGTACCGGGAAGCTTCGTGCCTGCGGAAGATCAAGGCTATCTCTTTGGGGCTAATATCATGCCGGATGCGGCGAGCCTGGAGCGAACCACAACCGTTTCCGATCGTGCCGTCAAAACTCTCAAGGAAAATGCTGCGGTCAGTTCAGTGTTTCAGCTTGATGGCTACAGCCTGGTGGACGGCCAGAATAAAACCAATGCGGCAACACTGTTTACCGCACTGAAATCCTATGAGGAACGGCAAGGCGAAGATTCCGGAGCCTTCACGGTTATTGAAAACCTTCGCCGAAATTTTTCCGGCATCAAGGAAAGTATTGTCATTCCTTTGAACCCGCCATCAATACCCGGGCTTGGAACCACCGGTGGTTTTGAATTTTACATCCAGAGCATGGGAAGCGGCAGTTCTCAGGATCTCGAGAAGAAAACCAAAGCTTTCATAGCCAAAGCACGGGAGCGGGCCGACCTGACCGGAGTTTCCACAACCTTTTCGGCGTCGCAACAGCAACTCTATTTCGATCTCAACCGCGCCCGTGCCGAACTTCTCGGTGTCCCTGTCTCCGATATCTACGAAACCCTGCAGGCCTATTTTGGTTCGTCTTTCGTGGCGCAATATGTCCAGTTTGGCAGGATCTGGCAGGTGATCATTCAGGCCGAGTCGGAGTACCGCGATGAGCCCGATGATTTCGATCAGATCCATGTGCGGTCGACGAAAGATGGGAAAATGATCCCACTCTCGGCATTGGCAACGGTGCACTACCTCCCCGGAGCCAGGTTTGGTGCCGCGCTTCAATGGCTTTCCCGCGGCAAAACTGACCGGCAGCCCGGCTGCTGGGTACAGTACCGGCCAGGCGATCACCGCCATGGAAGAAATCGCCGCTGAAGTGCTTGGTGACGGCTATGGTTTTTCATGGTCCGGACAAGCCTTCGAAGAAAAGAAATCGGGGGGCACATCCAACTCCGCCTTTGTTTTCGGTCTTATCATGGTTTTTCTTATTCTCGCCGCCCAGTATGAGAAATGGTCATTGCCGATCGGCGTTATGCTGGCGGTTCCTTTTGCCATCTGTGGAGCTCTGCTGGCAACCTGGGGCCGTGGCCTGGAAAATGACGTGTATTTCCAGGTTGGTCTGGTAACGCTGATTGGACTTTCTGCAAAAAATGCCATACTTATCATTGAATTTGCCGTAGAAAACATGCATTCAGGTATGTCGACCGCCGAGGCGGCCATCGAGGCAGCCCGCGCGCGTCTGCGGCCGATCGTCATGACCTCGTCTGGCCTTCATTCTTGGCTGCGTACCGATGGCGATCGCCAACGGAGCCGGCGCCAACAGTCTTCAGGCCATCGGCACAGGTGTTATTGGCGGCATGCTTGCTTCTACCGTCGTTGCTTCGTTTTTTGTGCCACTCTTTTTTGTCGTTATTGAAACTTCTTCACGACTTTTCAGCAGGAAAAAGAAAACCGTCTCACCTGCCTCAATTGCCACAGGAGGTGATCATCATGCGTAAGTTGCTTTGTGCTGGAATTGCTCTGCTCATGCTCTCCAGTTGCACCATCGGTCCTGATTATCTGCGGCCGACCATAAAGACGCCTGCGTCATGGACCATCTCCTATCAATCGGCAGCCCAGATCGACCGATGTCATGTGGTGGCAAGAGTTCAACGATCCTGTGCTCGACAACCTGATCTCCACCGCCTTGGTCAGCAACCTCGATCTCAAGGCGGCGACGGCCCGTGTCGATCAGTTTCTCGGGCAATGGCGAACCACCCGGTCTGAAGCGTTTCCTCAGATCGGGGCATCGGCGCAGGTATCACGACAGCAAGATACCAAAACGGGCCTGGCACCGGCGAAGGGACCTTACAGTAGCTATGCGGGAACACTCAACGCATCCTGGGAGATCGATTTTTGGGGGCGGATTCGCCGCGCCACCGAAGCTGCCCAGGCTGATCTCATGGCGAGTGAGGCCGGTCGGCGAACCATACTGCTGACCCTGGTCAGTAATGTCGCCAGCAGCTACTTAGTCCTCCGCGGACTTGATCGTCAACTGGAGATCGCCAAAGAGACCGAGTCTGCCTATGCCGAATCCCTGCGAATTTTCCATCTGCGCCACACCCATGGAACCGTTTCGCAGCTTGAAGTGAGCCAGGTGGAATCGGAGTATGAGAATGCCCGGCAGACCATTCCTCTGTTGGAAGGCCAGATCGCCCAGCAGGAGCATTTATTGGCTTTGCTCATCGGCCGTAATCCGCAACCGATTTTGCGAGGGAGAAGCATTGATCAGCTGACCATCCCGACAATCCCGGCAGGATTGCCGTCCCAACTCCTTGAACAGCGTCCCGATATCCTCGAGGCTGAGCAGGCGCTGGTCGCTGCCAATGCGCGGATCGGTGTCGCAAAAGCCCTGTATTATCCAAGCATTTCCCTCACCGGCGCCCTGGGGATCGCCACGATCAATTCCGACGAACTGTTTGATGAAGATTCCTTAACATGGGGGTTAGGCGGAGGTCTTTTGGCGCCCATTTTCACCTTCGGCGCCATAGAAGGCCAGGTCATGACGGCTGAAGCTGTCCAGCGAGAGGCCCTGTATCGATATCAGCAGTCGATCATCTCCGGTTTTCGAGAGGTGGAAGATGCCTTAACTGCCACCACCAAGGGGCGGGAAAGCCAGGAGGCTAAAGGACGCCGGGTTAAAGCCCTGGAAAATTATGCCCGGCTGGCCAAAAAACAATATGACGCAGGCACGACCGACTATCTGCAGGTGCTCGATGCCAATCGCAGTCTATTCTCCAGTCAGCTCGATTATGTCGAGACCCAGACCAAAGTGCTCACCAGCCTGATTGATGTCTATCGGACAATGGGTGGAGGGTGGCTTGATATCGCTGATCAAAAAACAGCTGTTGAAAAAACCGCATCGCCGACGGACGAGGGCTGACAGATGAGATGGAGGAGAGATGATAAGTAGTGCCTGAAACGAAACCATAGAAACTCCAACAAATCAAGGCGATGCCATAGCAACCCACAAACGAAGAAAACGAGAGCGCAGAAAGTGCCAGATGTTTAATTATGATGTAACATGTTGATTGTTATTGTATATTCTTTTCGGGAGAACCATTCAGCAGAGCCTCCGAACGGATAAAACGTCAGCAAGGGCCAAATCTTCGTCGGTTGAAAAAATCATGCGTAGAGTAATCGAACCACAAATGAAGTTGGGCGAACTGGCAATCGCCGACATAAAGCTGGACCCCAAATCACGCGATGATATTCCACAAATCCTCCGCGGACTCCAGCATATATACACCACGCCTGAACTGCGCGGAGCGGTATTTGCCATTTTGGCAGAGGTGCTGCCTGAACACCAAATCAACGGAAAGACCGTCAAGGCCGACCCCAACAACGGTCGTCCCGGCATGACCCAGTGGCAGATACTGGTGCTGGGGGTACTGAGATTGGGGCTCAATGCCGATTATGATCGTATCCTGGAGTTGGCCAACGAACATAAGACCCTCCGGAAAATGCTTGGTCACAGTGATTGGGCGGCAGAGAAGCTGTATAATCTGCAGACCCTGAAAGATAATCTGCGGCTGTTTACTCCGGAAATTCTCGACCGTCTCAACCGGGTAATAGTCGGAGCGGGACACCAGGCACTAAAAAAAACTCCGGAAGAAGGAATCGTAGGTCGTTGTGATTCTTTTGTGGTGGAGACTGACGTCCATTTTCCCACCGATATCAATCTGTTGCTGGATGCCATCCGCAAAGTCATCGAAATCAGTGCTGAACTGTCCAGCACCTGCAACCTGCCGGGATGGCGGCAATACCACTACCACCAGCGCCAATTCAAGAGGCAGTACCGCATCGTACAACGGCTCAAACACTCCACCTCCAAAGACGAAAGCAAACAGCAGCAAAAAGGTTTCTGCGAAGCCTTTTAGCATGATGATTTTTGCACTAATTGTCATTTTCAATTTTATACCCATCAAATCCTTGCTTTTACAATTCTCAGGAGCTGCGGACATTGCAAATGTGTCAGTCTCTGCCTTGGAACATGGCTATTTTCTCCCTGCAATACGCGGGAAATGCAATCGAAACGGTGATGGTGATAAAAGAAAAGCCGTTTTTAAAGAAGGGCCATCCGATCTCATTTATCAAAACTACCTTTTCCCGACAGCTTTCGCAATTTTTTTACGCTGAAACCAATGACTGGCATTGGACCAACCGGAGGTCAATCAGCAACGAGGCCAATTCCAAACCATGAATATCTTTGCCGGAGAATTCCTTCTTTTTCAATGTGTTAAAATTCTATTTGAATGCATTTAAAGAGTATGTTACTGGCAGTCTCAACCATTTAAGCAAAACTGGAAATTGAGACTATTCCTGAGAGGGTTGGATCTGCTAATATCTGAAAATTGTACAGAAATAGAGCAACTGCATAGAAGAGCTTTCCAAAGAACACCTCTCAAAAGTGCAACAAAACCCCAGCGAGAGATGTCTACTGATCCAGGAAGGTGCGCTATTTCAAAAACCTAACAACAAGACAGCAGTTTCGTATCTGACCTTATCCATGAACATCTTTGCCTCTGTCGTGAGAGGGCATAGTTGTCCTTGTTCCTGAACAGTTCGAACTCGAACATGTCCAAAAAACAGACCATAAATGGAGCATTTTGGCGCTTCTGGAAACTCAATAATACTTTCCCGAAAATGTCACTTAATGGAGCATTTCGAATTCTTGATAATTCCTGATATTGCTGTGATTCATGTCACATGACAAGATTTTATGTTCGATCCATTCCACACGTTTCGCTAAGTCAACTTTCATCTTTCCTATTTCTACTAAAGTTTAGCATCCTCTTCAGAGAGGAAAACGATTTGTCCCGATTTGTCCGTTAACCCATTTCTTTCTCGGGCTTCATCGTCAGTTTCGCCGTCCATACGGACCACAACCGTAAAGCCGAAATCTCCATTCTTCCTCGCCATTGCCAATTCCACTGATTCCACACGTTTTTTTAGTTTCATTTTTTCACCTCATTCTCAAGTCGTTCGATCCGTTCCGTAATATCGGCAATCTCCAGCGCACCTCGGTGTGCGTCCACTACCCTCGACAATATCGCCGCTTCATCCGGGCTTATTTGCCCGGCAGCCACAGCGGCCAGCAACGCCCCTGTAATTTTGGGCAGATCGCTGGCGTCCGTTATTTTTGGTAAGATGATGCTGATAGGTCGATCCTTAATGGGAGCCACGATCCTATCGAGGCACATTCGCAGTGCCACCATGTCACCTCCTAAAGCGGCATCTATTGCTTTGCGTGTCAGTGCCGATGCTTCCCCCTCCAATAATTCCAAAGCTGCCAAGGTAACCTTGTGGCGGCTTCCTTTAGGCTTACCTGCCGGATTGCCAGATTGACCTGGCACGAATGGCTTGCCTCGCTGTTTTCCTGTTGTATTTTCAGCCATGTTAGTTTCTTTCCTTCTTCAAGATTGTGATGATTGCAAAGATCGAACAAAGGATCCTCGCCTTGATTGTCAGTATTTTTTCAATGTTTTTGATGAATTGGGCAGAAAATATAGCAATCGTTCAGTTAGCTTTCTGAGCCCACTTTTGCCTCTTCACATCCGAATCGCCCATTGGGGGGAGCTTCATAAAACCAATGCGATATAGTCTTTTTCCTGTCCAAGCAAAACGCTGTATCCTGCTTCAGTAATGACACCATCGTTTCCCAAGAGAGGGTCAAAACGTCGAGCATTGTGTCTCGCAGCCGGTCAAGATCAAGATCGACTTCACAGCGTTTCGCTGACTGAAAGCAAAATTGGAAAGCCTCGACGCTATTCTTGGGCAGTCGTTCACGGAATACTGCAGGCGGTGCATTAAATTCAACAAGCTGATTCCTGAGTTGAATTCTTGCCAGAGTCCTGATCAGAATTCCGGCGTGGCCAAACTCCCATCGTGACAAGTCTGTTTTTCGTGACAGATATAGCGGTAATCTGACTGCTCTAAATTGTAAAAGCTCCATGTGGTGTCGCCTTAATCGGATGGTGGTCTGATTCCGAATGACGAAGCCCTTATGGCAAGACCTGTCATGGAATTCGTGATATTCGGCGTGGGCCGGTATACCTGTAACTGGTATATATTTTTGCATGATATTGTTGATTTTTCTGAAGTTAGCTGTGGTCCACCGGATAGTCGGCAACGGCTTTAATCAGGACCAAGGTCTCGATTATATCAAGCGCCTTGCAGGAACATTGCAAAAGGCGCCTTCCACATTTAGGGCACGATTCTATAGGGCAACCATATTCATGAAGGTTACCGTGAGAAGCGGAGCAGCCAGGGCAACGTGCGGTGATTATTTGCATTTTGGTTTCTTTACCGAAAGGTATTCGATTCATATTAACCTCACATTTCATTGTAGATTTTTTGTCTGGCCCTGGCCTGATGCTTCAGTAAGCCAACCCGTGTGTCGATGTAATCATAGACAGTCGGGATCTTGCCCTCAGCAGGGCGAAGCACGCGGCCAACGGTTTGGGTGAGCCGTCCGGAAAACTTGATCGGTGTAGTCAAAAAGAGACAATCCATGTTTGGGCAATCAAACCCCTCACCGATAAGGGAAAGAGTTGAAAAGAGAATTCGCACCTTACCCCCATGTAGATCCGCAACGATTTGTTTTCGCTGTTTCGCTGGGGTCTTGCCGGTGAGAATTGCCGAACCAGTCAAACCGGTCATTGCTTCCAAGGTTTTCAGATGCTCTGTTCTGTCGCTGACCACCAGGGAGAGCCCGCCTTGTTCTGCCTGGTCTTCAATATCGCCGGCAATCAAATCATTGCGTTCTTCATCGTTCACGAGGGCAGAGACCATTGTTGAGTAATCGTCATTGTAGGAATAGTTAAAGTTGGTTTCCCGGCTGATAATCTTCGGCCTGAGTACGGCGCCAACCTGTTGAAGTATGGCAGTGTTGACCGATACCCGATGGCTGCCTATGTACCAGCCGATAAGTTTATCGAGACCGTCTCGGCGGTATGGGGTAGCGGACAGGCCGAGCATATATTTTGCTGGGAAAGCCGATACCGTTTCGGTAAACATGGTTGACGGCACCCGATGACATTCATCAACAACGAGATGACCAAACTTGTCAGTGAGTTTGTGAAGGTGTGCCCTGACGCTATTGACGATACCGACGGTCACCGGCTGAATATCGAAATGGCCACCGCCGATCAGCCCTGCCTCGATACCAAGAAAATCTTTTATTCGATCCTGCCATTGATAAAGCAGCTCTTTGGTATGGACCAAAATTAAGGTTGGTTGCCTTCGGGCGGCAATAATCGCCAGAGCCATGATCGTCTTCCCACTGCCGGTACCGGCTTCGAGAATACCGAACTCTTTAACGTGGCTACCTTCGACAGCCTGCTGCTGATAAGGGCGAAGTTGACCGCCAAATGACAAATCGATCTCCGGCAAGCTCAGCCGGTTGTCGATGATCTTAACTTCGCCATAACGGCAGGCAGTTTCATAGATATGCCGAGCTGCACCACGGGGCAAAGTGAGATTATTTCCTTCCAGGCTACTGAAGGACAATTCCGGTTCGAGGTCGCCGGTCCATCGGCCTTGCTTCTCAGCATCGCGATAGGCAGGGTTGTCGATGGTAAAATTGCGGGTGAGTTCTGCGACCAAGGGCTGAGGTGCTCCGGCCAGGGTTACTTTTGAATCGATTTGAAAGAATAATTTTTGAGTCATTTTTTATCTCGTCTCGCTATTGTTTATTTTTTGGCATTTTCAGTTTGGCAAGGAGAGTGGGGGGTAAAACTGCCAAACTGCCAAACTGCCAAACTGAATTTTACCTGTTTTCCTCTTAAATCCTTATTGGTGTTGAGTTTGGCAGTTTGGCAGTTTAGACAAAAGTGATAAAAAAGCAGAAATACCCCCCGCCCTTTTTTGCCAAACTGGTTTTGTTTCGCATTTTTCCGCCAAACAGGAATTTTCATTGAGGTCACCTTGGAAGCTCGTAGAAGTGGGAGTTTTTCTCGCCAATGAAATAGACCATTGGAAGGCCGCTCCGGTGCATTGCGTCTCGCGGTTCTGCGTTTTGCACAACAATACTTCGCACACGCTTCTCTCCCGTCCCTGTCTGATCCGCTGCGTGTCGCACCAGCTGTTTTTGCACAACAGCTTCCCCTCTGAAGAGCAAATATTTCTTCGCGGCCTCTAATATTTCATCATCGGATGCTTTAAGGATTGCCCCACCGGAGGACAATTCAACCAAGGGAAGTGCAGACTCGTATAACCTGATCTCGCGGAGTTGCGAGACGTGGAAGGAAAATGGCTTGAATATCCCGCGTACCTTTGCCCCACGATCGGGGTCAACAACAGTCGTTATATCTATTCCACCATTGAGATTGGTTTTCCTTTCGAAGTAGATAAGTTCATCGGAGTCACTCCGCACATCGCCGACACCCTCGAAAACAAGGTTGCCGTCCTTGTCACGGTATTTATTGGCGTGACCCAGGAGAACAATAGTTGCCCCTAACGCTGTGAGTTTTCTGGCCAATTGGTAGAACTCTTTCACCGAATCCTTACTCATCAAACTGGCAGCCTTTTTCAAGGTGTCGATAAATATGACCCACTTATCGAGATCAGCATGAGATTCGGCTATTTGATGCAGCGTTGCAAGTAGTCCTTCCATAGATGTCCCTTCGTTGGTATCGGGATTGAGAAACTTAAAACCGTGCCGATCGGCTACTTCCTTCATCTTTTTGTGATCACTGGCAGGAGAGTCGGCATCGATGTACCAAACGGTCAGGCCATTGTCGGCAAGTATTGGGGCTACGTGGTAATAAAAAAAAGTTGTCTTCCCGCCGCCTGGCATGGCGATGATGGTTAGAATGTGCCTTTTGATGATCAGATCAGGAAAATAGAATTCCTCTTTACCGAGTTTGGAGATGTATTCATTTCTCACTGCAAAACCCTCCAATAATAGAGCCGGGTCCTTTTTTGCGATCTGATCTGGCCTGATTTGTTGTGTTATTGCGGTACGGTGGCTTTTAATCCAGGAAGTTGCCTTTTCAGTGTCCCATCCTTCGACCTCGGCATCAGCAAGATCCCAGCCTCTTTTGACGTCTTGTGGCGGATTGACAATGGATAATTCCGCAACATCGAACCGCTGCAAGATGTCTACAACATTATTCATGGCCTTTTTGCCAGGAGCATCTGCATCCGGCCAAAGCACTACTCGCCGGCCTATTAGTGGCCGAAAATCTGCTAGTCCAGTAGCACTTGAACCACCAGGCCAAGTCAAAACCACCATTTCGGTAAAGAGTCGTTGCGCCGCATCGGCGGTTTTTTCACCCTCGACAACCAGGACCGTGACGTCTGGTCTTTCCGCCAACCTGTCAAGACCATAGAGCGGTCGTGGTTCAGTCCATGCTTTCCACTGCCAACCGTCAGGGCCGAAGGTGTAGGGAAAAACCTTCTTGCCTTCATCGGTGTCAAACCGGCAGGCGTAGCCGATCAAAGAGCCGGCTGAATCATGATATTCCCAGGTTGCCGAAGGTGTACCAAGCTTATGATGACGAATTTCTGTTGGAGTCTCTGGCGTTGCATAAGGGCGTCGAGGTTGTATTTGTGGAACATCCTTGGCCGAAGGCTGCTTGGATGGCTCCTGTCGTTTAAAGATGCGGGGACCGTTGGACGCCAGGGGCCATAACCCTCTTACTCGTAACGCCTCCACTACCGCTTCTTGACTGCAACCAGCAAAACACTTCAGGAGTATCTTCCCGTCAGGCTGAACGTCGATCGAAAGAGATGGGTTCTTGTCATCATGTGCAGGGCAAAGAGCTATGAAGCCGCCACCGGGCTTTGGTTTGCCGCCAAGTCCTTGGGTGATCTGTTTAACGTCAATCATAAAGCAGGTCTCCGCAGGGCATGACTATCTCGGCCGATTGCAATAGTCCCGATGTGGCAAAGCAGATGTCATCCATCAATTTTTGAGACTGTTGCCGACGATTTGGGATATCTGTAGCCGGTAAGCAAACGGTGGAACGTGTTTGCCGTTTATTCCTACAGGCAACCGAGCCAGTCATGCCCTTAAACCGCTCAGTTGGTAGGGTTGGAAAGTGTCACAGTCACGTTCATCATCACCTCCTCACTTTGCAGTTTTCCGCGCAACTTCTAATTTTGCTACCAGAGCGATGATTTCTTCATCTGTCTTTCCAGCAATGCGTGCTGCATTGATTGCGTCAATTTCATCGGAAGGCCATCCCACTGCCCGCGGTCCGATGCTTACAGGCTTTGGCAAAGTCCCCTCCTGGATCCTCAAATACAATGTTGATTTGGTATGCCCAGTCCGGCCCATCACCTGTTTCACTCGGAGGATGGATATTCTCTCTTGATTCTCTTGCGCCACAGCTACACCTCATAAGTTAAAATTAGAAGTTGTTGAACTATGGCGCTATAATAACGGTGAAAATTCCTCTGAATAGATGGTCTGGTTATGAAAACCAGACCATGGAAAGAAGGGAACAGGGGGGGTAGTTAAAGCAGAACTAGAGGGAGGGGTAAAAACAAAATACTCGGACAATATCTATAATAACAAAACGTTGACCCATGGGATGGTTTATAAAATTTCTATCAGCCAGGGGTTTTGGGTGCGCCTCCTTTGGAATCCCAGTTGGCAATCTTCGCAATTTCTTCAATTCCTTGTTCGTTTGGACTTCCATCTTCTTTTGTAAGTCCGAATCGATCTGCATTTTTTCGTAGCCACTTTAGTAGAACCTTCTTTACAGTTGTACCCTTAATCAAATCCATATCCGCATTAACTGCTTGCCAAGCAGAAATCGCTGCTGCCAATTTAGGACTATAATTTTTATGGTTTTTGTCCAGAAACAAATGCAGGCAACGCACCGCAGCGGGTTTACCAAAAGGATGGAAAGGGAGTGCTGAAGAAATAGAGGGTGCAATACAGCAAGCGCCACAGCCGATTCGACACTGCATCAACTGACCTCATTTGTTTTATGGGAGGGATATTTATACAGCAGTTTAATGCTGCGTAGGTATGTAATTGCCTTTGGCTTAGACTACTTTACTCGGTAAACTCCCTATCCGTTAGGAATTGCTGGTTATTCTTAAAGATGTGCCCCCTATTATCCCGCTCGGATGGTTGCCAGCATAAGGGGCGGTAACGCGATGTTCCCGTACTCCTTTACATTGTGGCGCTCTGGGCGGCATGGCAACCAGCGGTTTTCTGGGTATGTTCCTCGGAGCGACCTTGCTGGCGCTGGGCTATCAGATCTTCATGCAATGGGTGGCTGCAAATCCCGGCAGCCAACAGAAGTAACAAGATGGAAGTCCTTAACCCCTCTTTTTTAAAGAGGGGGACTGGATAGTTACGAAATAGTCTGTTGCGTCAACTTCAAGTATTTTTGATATAAGGTATCGTGATCTTCAACGTGCTTGGGGTCTTTATCAATGCAATCGACCGGACAAACCTCAACACATTGCGGCAAGCCATGATGGCCAACACATTCGGTACATAATTCCGGATCAATAACGTATATATCTTCGCCTTGTGATATGGCCGCATTCGGACATTCCGGCTCACACACATCACAATTGATACATTCATCATTAATAATAAGGGCCATAGGTTCTCCTAACTAAATTTCTCGATTAAACGCTGGTGAACAGCATCCGGGACAAAACACGACACATCGCCCTTCAGTTGTGCAATTTCTCTGATCATGGTCGAAGAAATAAATTCATATTGTTCGGCAGGCGTCAGGAACATGGTCTCCAGTTGGGGCGCAAGCCGCCGGTTCATTCCGGCCAACTGAAATTCATATTCGAAATCGGATACTGCGCGCAGGCCTCTTAAAATGACATTGGCCCCCTGTTGTCTGGCACAATCGACCAGCAAGTTGTCAAAACCGATGACCTGTAAATTAGAAAATTCGGGCGTCACTGCCCTGACCAGTTCAACCCGTTCATCAAGAGAAAATAACGGCGTTTTTCCTCTGTTGACTGCCACAGCTACAATCACTTTGTGATACAGTTTGGTTGCTCTGGCAATGATATCCAGATGCCCGTTGGTAATGGGATCAAACGTGCCTGGATAAATTGCGATAATTTGCATAGTGTATGGCTTTCAAAAAGTTGCTAATTTTATACCAATGGACTGATTTAACATACTCATTTAAAGGTATAATTTCTTTCCAATTTTAAGAGAATGCAATGCAAACAATGTCCAAGAACATCTATTCTATAAACCATTCCAGCCTTATCGTCGCAAATTTAGACAGCTCATTAATGTTTTATTCCGAAATCCTGGGCTTGCAGCAAGTGGAAAGGCCGGATTTGGGCTTCCCGGGCGCCTGGTTCCAACTAGGCGAACAACAAATTCATTTGCTGGAGCTTGAAAATCCTGACCCGACAACCGGGCGGCCTGAACATGGTGGACGGGATCGTCATGTGGCCTTGAATGCGTTGGCGCTCGCACCTATCCAGGACATTTTGAATAAAGCCGGGATCACCTATACCATGAGTAAATCCGGGCGAAGAGCGCTTTTTTGCCGCGATCCGGACGGCAATGCCATTGAAATTATTGAGCGGACTTAATTTTAAATAAACTTAGGAACATGCACGAAATAACCTGAACATTATATCCCCTCTCCCCAGCCCTCTCCCAAAGGGAGAGGGAGTAAGTTGTTCAAGTTATTTCATGCGCGTTCCTTAAAACGCCTGATTCTATTTCTTTTGTGCAAACAGCAATAGAATCAACCAAACATAACCCATAACTGGAGAACTAAATGACTGTTAGTGTTGATGATTTTAAAAAGGCGCTGCAACTTTGGGCAAGCGGTGTTTCCGTGGTAACGACACATTCTGAAAAATTCGGCGTTCAAGGCATGACAGTAAGCGCCTTTTCCAGTGTTTCCGTTAATCCCCCGCTGGTATTGGTTTGTATTAATACCGCCGCGGACACCGGCGAAGGTATCCAGGAAAGCCAATGTTTTGCTGTTAATGTGTTAACTTCAGATCAGCAGGCTATTTCCAATCAATTTGCAGGCGGCAGCAGCCAGCAACAGCGTTTCGAAAATACCGACTGGACAGCGGGTATTACGGGCGCGCCTATTTTGAATAAAAGCCTCATGTCCCTGGACTGCAAAGTCGTTGAAAAAATACTCGCCGGCACGCACTGGATCATCATCGGTGAAGTGCAAGAGTGCATATGCCGTTCCGGAGAGCCGCTCTTGTATTATTGTGGCGCTTACCGGCAACTTGCCGGCGATTAGATCGTTTTCATCCGGGTTACGCATTTTTTTCACCACTTTTTATTCACCACGAAGACACGAAGGACACGAAGAAAAGCAAAAGAAAAAACTTCGTGTTCTTCGTGTCTTCGTGGTGAATAATGGTGTTTTGATTGATTACCTGTTTTGATAAGGCACAGTAGCCTCGACTGTTTTATCTGGTGCCACGAATTCCTGCGTTACCGAACGAATATGGATGTCCCGCTGCGGAAAGGGAATCGCTATGTTCTGTTCGCGCAAGGCTTTTTCAAGCCGAATGCATAAATCATGCGTCACCGGTAAGCGGTTAGACAGTTCACTGACAAAAATTCGAATGGAAAACGTCAACGCATTCTCGCCAAAACCGGTCATTAACACACTCGGTGCCGGCTCTGTAAGGATCAATGGCGTTGACAGCACCGTATCAAGCATCACTTTATGAGCCAGTTCAACATCCGAACCATAGGCAATTCCAACCGAAATTTCGACACGGGTTATGGTGTCGGATAACGTCCAATTGACCAACTGACTGGTAATAAAAGTTTTGTTGGGCACGACATGTTCTTTTTGATCCCAGTCTATAAGCGTTGTCGCACGCATTTGAATACGGCTGACTTTACCCGTGACAGTGCCGATGGTCACCGTATCACCCACCCGTATCGGCCGCTCAAACAACAAAATGATACCCGATACCAGATTGGCAAAAATTTCCTGTAACCCAAAACCCAAACCGACACTGAGCGCGGCAACCAGCCACTGAACCTGCGACCAGCTGCCGCCCAGCTCATTGGCGATACTGATAAAACCTATAGCCACCAAGGTATAATTTGCCAACTGATTAACAGCATAACGCCCTCCCGCTTCTATTGAAAAACGCCTGAATACCAACAGCTCCATAATGCCGGAAAAATTCCGCACCGAAACCACTGCTATAAAAAAATAGAGCCCCGCCAACATCAGATTGGTCATGGTGACCGGTTCATAGCTTTGCTGATTATCACGGGTAACCAGATGCTGCCAGAGTACGATGCGATCCAGAAAGGAAAAAGCGGGCAATATATTTTTCCAGATGATCCAGAAACCGACAATCACGCTAAAGCCGATAAACACGTTAAGCAATCTGATGGTTTGAGCGTTTATTTTAGGAATATCGATGAGTTCTTCATCAACCGGTAAAACCGGATCGTCTCCCCCAGCGGCAGGTTGTTTTTCAGTAAGAAAAGCGGCTTTGCGCTTTTGACGGGCATTTTTTATAGCCAACTGCCGGTTAACCAGCGTTAACCAACGGATCACCAAAGCATGAATAATGACCATCAGAAAAATTAACCGCAGTGATACGATTAATTGCTCCTGTAGCTCCAGTGCGCTCAAGTAATAGCCGGCGACAGCAAAGCCTATAATGACGACCGGTATGCAAATGACTGCCGGATACCAGATATAACGCAATTTGCTTATCCAGCCTTCAGGGTGGGAATTAACATAGTCTTTTAATAAACCGCGGTTTGGATTGAGTAACCGCCCCCCAAAAACCGCCATGGCTATCATGCTGATGATTAATGCCAGACGCCCCAGATTGTCACTGTGCATGGATACTTTTGACGCGGCAGTGCAGTTGATAATAAATACCGTCAGTACGGCAACAAAACGTAGCCACGCAATTTGCCTGCGTAACAATCTCACGGTATTTTTTTGCCATTGAAAATGTTTACGGGCAATACCCTCCTCCGCAAATAGACGATAAAAAAACTGCAGGAAAAACAGCGGTTTTGCCGCGCTTTGCAAGCCCACGCCAATGGCCCTGGTAAAATCGGCAACAGGGCTGTTACTGCCCAAAAACCACCCCAGATAATAGCAAAACAATGGAACCGGCAATACCAGTATCAACGTATAGGCAAAAGCCTGTAAGGTATAATTGAAATTATCGGTATATATTTGTTCAACGTTAACCGAGATGGCCGCAAGCTGTTGTTTTGCCGATTTTTTATACAGCAACAGCAACCCTAAACTCACTACGCCGAAGAAAATCAAAAAGGGATTTTGTATGGCTAATTTAAGCGCATCCTTAATCAAAGCCATCCAGTTATATGGTGAAATCAACCAGGTTACCGAATGAAACAATCCGGCTAAATAGCCCGTATTAATAGGATCAGAGCTTTTTACCCACAACAAATTTTCATCCAGATAGCCGGCAAACTGGGTGGCCTGATTCACCATTTGTTGCCTGGCAAAATCATAATCACCCAGCGTGCGCAGATACGTGGTGTAAGCCATGGTCAGTTTATTAAGCAATTCATTCTGGCTGTTAAGCAATTCACGCAATTTATCCTGGATCGCTTTGCGCTCTTCCAAGGGCAGCTTAGGGTCAACCTGTTGGTCCATGATCACCTGAAGACCGGCATCAATATCGGTAAGTTGTTTCAGTTTGTCTTCAATTTTAAATTGCTCAAGACTGGTTATCGCCGTTTCATTCTGGATCGTTTCTGATTGGAAAGCAAGCTGATCCCGGGTAGCCAGATTACGCCGCTGCTCACGTAAAATCTTGCCCAGCGCAGGACTTAAACCCGCCAGACTGATTTTCTTTTCGGCACTTTTAAAGTCCTTTTCAATTTCGCTGGTTTGAGCGTCAACTTTGGTTTTTTGCGCGGTATAACGTTCAATCTTGGCGGTAATGGCCTGAATATCCCGGGTATATTGAATATTCTCCCGGGTCAGGGCTTGAATAATGAGGGGTTTACCTGCCAGCTCCTTTTCTTCTTGACTGAGTGCCTCCTGCTGGTTCTTGGCTTCCTGCTGCCGCCGCTCGGTTAACAGATTGTCTATAGCCGTAACCACCGGGTTGAGCGCATTTTTTTGAATCTCCAGCAATCTAAACCCGGTTTTAAGGAGCTCGACTCTGGCCGGATTACTGATGGATTCCACATCCAGCATTTTTAATTCTGCCGTGCGCGAATCGATCAGTGTTTTTAAATAGACCTGGTTTGCTTCAGCTTCCAGGTTTGAGCCCGTGGTATCCGCGGGAGCCGCCAGTTTTTTCCGCGATTCGTCTAAATCCTGTTTGGCTGTTATCGTCTCCTCGCGAATACGTTGCGGACGGGCTTGCTGCAAAACCAGTTCACTGTCGAGTTTTTTTAACTGTTCGTCCAAGCTGCTTATTTTGCCTTTCTCAAGAGTCAAGCGCTGTTCCAGCTCTGCCGTGGCGAGCTTGGAAAAATCCTCGGGTTTTTGTTTGGATACCGTGAGCAGCATTTGCTCAATGTCTTTTTGCAGTTGTTTGGTTTTTTCCGGCGCTTCTTTTGTGGCCTGATTAAAGCTGATTGTCTGCGCTTTAAAGCGTTCGATGTTGCCCAAATTATCTTGCGCGGATTGATAAATAGACAGCACTTTGGATTTTAGTGCCTCATCAAGGCCTTGCCGGGTATTGATCGCCTCTATTTTCGCCTGTAGCGAGTCTTTAGTAATATCAAGCGCCGTGTTTTTTTGTCCGGTATCCGGTTTCGCCCAGGCTCCAGATGAGCCCAAAAACAGTGTCAGCAAAATGATTAGCAGCGGGTAAAACTTGGTATAGGCAACGGGAAGATCGACGGTTTTCATAACATTAAGCAAAACAGGGAGTAATAAGATGACTGAACAGCATTCAAGGATAAGCCGTGCAACTTTAAAGAAAAGGAATTTTTACTTTATAGGAAAAAAATTTCCTCAAAGCCTATATGTATCTGTAGTTTCACTATAATTAAAAATACCAAATATATTTTAATTTATCCATTTTATGATCAAAGTAGAAAACCTGAATGAAGCCAATCGCCTTATCGTTGCAGGACTTAAAAATCCTGCCATTGATGTAAGCGTTCACCTCCCCCTTTATAAAAGGGGGATTGAGGGGGATTTATCTAATAAAATCTCCCCTAACCCCTCGGCAACTGCTCCATGCGTTGCTCTACTTCCCACATCCATGCAGTCGTCCTTTCCAAAGAGGGGGACTGAATGCTTAGCCATTGATAAGGAAGAATTCCCAGTAATTGTTCCTGAAATTGAGGCTGCTCTGACCGGGAATGGATTAATCTGGAGTTATTTAGATGAATTCAATGAAATAGATGATCCCGGAAATACCGATCTTCACTTTATCAATGAAGTAGAAACAACAGCTAAATTGAACCGATTTGAAAAAGCAAAGCAAATCGCTACCGAAGTCATTCAAACCCATGCTTGGGGTAAAGAAAACATCTCACTGCTTGAACAAGTTTTTTTGGAAAATGGCTGGGGAATGGCTCGAGTTTCAATTGAAAAGGAATTAAATCAAGGACTCATTCCGGAAGAGCTGGAATTAGCTTTGTTTATTCGACAACTATGGACTGAAAATCCGCAATTCTGGATTTCATTCAAACACATCACATCAAATCGACCCGGGCAAGAAACAAGAGCTACCTACAAAAACATGAGTTGGGCCGAATCCTTACGAATAATTCGATCGTTTAACAATACTCCTTCGGAAGAAGAGCTACAGCTTTTTATCTATCAAATTTATGACGATTGGTACTGTAGTACAGCGCTACAAAGAGAATATAAGGCTTTCTTAAAATATCTAAAATATTGCACAGGCTTAGGCCCGCGTTCGTTACCCGGTAACCAAATTTTTTCCTTTGTAGACTCCTTCTACCAAGAATCCTTATTAGATTCAGATTATGATTTCAATTAACATGCTGCGGTTACCTAAGTTACCTGCATGAAATAAACATCCCAACGGAAGAGGCCTGCCCTGAGCAGTTTAGAAGGGATTGGGGAGAGAAGGATATTACCCGTAACAAGTCAACAACTAGAGTCGGGGCTTTAACGCATTGGCCCCAGGCGCTTGAGCCACCACCAGCCAGTCGTTTATTTTTGCCAATTCATCGGCGATCAAGCGTCCCGACTGGTAATACAAGGCACTGCGAGCCAGAATATATTTATAACGCGCTTCTCTTTGGTCCTTGCGCGCTTCGGAAAGCTGTTTTTCGGCATTAAGCAAGTCGATAATGGTGACTACGCCCAACTCATAGCCTTTTCTCATGGCGTCCCGGGATTTCTCATTAGCCTCCAGTTGCCGGTCGGTTGCTTTATTACGGTCCGGCGAAGATATCCCGCCTAAAGTGTATAACTCAAGTACGTGACGCACTAAAGGTTTACGTGTGCACAGCGAACAAGGATTGGGCGACACGATTCAGTTTTGCCGCTATGCTGTCCAGGTTACAGCACTGGGGACCACAGTCATTCTTGAAGTACAACCGCCACTGAAGGCGTTATTGAAAAATTTAGCTGGCGTGTCATTGGTTTTAGATAAAGGGGAAACCCTGCCCTATTTCGACTATCACTGCCTGCAAAAAGAATTGAGGCCTGGAGATAAGGCCATTTTAGAGCAGACCCGCAACATCCCTTTTTTTGGCGATGCGTTAACCGATTTTACTGACACGGCTGCATTGGTTGAGTTGATGGATCTGGTGATCACCGTTGATACGAGTGTTGTCCATTTGGCGGGCGCAATGGGTAAAGAGGTTTGGGTGCTTTTGCCCTTTAACCCGGATTGGCGATGGTTGCTGGATAGAAGTGATAGCCCATGGTACCCGTCAGCAAGATTGTTTAGACAGCCGGGCATGGGCGACTGGGACAGCGTTATTATTGATGTAAAGACTGCGCTTGGGAACAAGCATAAAATCACTTGAGTATTTATATCCCCTCTCCCCGGTCCTCTCCCGGAGGGAAAAGGCGTAAGATGCATAAGTTATTTCATGCGCGTTCCTAATACAGCTGGGGCCATTCCTTCGATACAGCAATATGATATTTATCGGTGGATAACTGGCATTAACAGCCCGTTCAAATTAAAATGCAATGCTTGTTATTGAAAGTAATCAATAACCGTACCGTGACATCCAACCCCGATGGACTTTTAATGACTGATCATAAACTAACACACCTTAAAGAGCTGGAAGCCGAAAGCATTCATATCATTCGTGAAGTAGCGGCTGAATTTGAGCGCCCTGTCATGCTGTACTCCGTCGGCAAGGATTCGGCCGTCATGCTGCATTTGACCATGAAGGCCTTTTTCCCAGGCAAGCCGCCGTTTCCGTTGATGCATATCGATACCACCTGGAAGTTCAGGGAAATGATTGAATTTCGCGACCAGATGGTTAAGAAATTGGGCCTGGAGTTACTGGTTTATATCAATGAGGACGGCGTTGAACAGGGTATCGGCCCGTTTACTCACGGCAGTAAAAAACACACGGATGTCATGAAAACCGACGCGCTCAAGCAAGCGCTGGACAAATACCAGTTTGACGCCGCTTTTGGCGGTGCGCGCCGTGACGAGGAAAAATCCCGCGCCAAGGAACGGGTGTATTCGTTCCGCGATAAAAACCATCGCTGGGATCCCAAAAACCAGCGCCCTGAACTATGGAATATTTATAACGGTAAAATCGACAAAGGCGAAAGCATCCGGGTATTTCCGCTGTCCAATTGGACCGAATTGGACATCTGGCAATATATCCACCTGGAAGCTATCCCGATTGTGCCGCTGTATTTTGCCAAGGAACGCCCCGTCGTTAACAAAGACGGCATGTTGATCATGGTTGACGATGAGCGTATGCCCATCGGCCCGGATGACAAAATTGAAATGAAAAAGGTGCGTTTTCGTACATTAGGTTGTTATCCGTTAACCGGCGCCGTCGAATCAAACGCCACCACGCTGCCGGAAATCATCCAGGAAATGCTGTTAACTACCACCTCTGAACGCCAGGGACGCTTGATAGACCATGACCAGTCCGGTTCCATGGAACAGAAAAAGCGCGAAGGGTATTTTTAAGAGCAGGTAAAGATGCAACAAATTTTTTCTTTTACGCAAAAGGCTCAGCAGGCGAACTGCGCACTCAGATTTATATCGGCATGGAGATTGGCTATATTCACAAACAAACCGGATTAAGCTGGATATAAGAAGCCCAAGAAATATCAAAAATGCTCTCAGGCCTTATCAAAGTCCACACACCTTGACCCTTTAATCTTTAACCTTTTACCTTGAACCTAACTCATGTCCCACCAATCCGATTTAATCAGTACCGATATAGACGCGTATTTAACCCAACATGAAAACAAGGAACTGCTGCGTTTTTTAACCTGCGGCAATGTCGATGACGGCAAAAGCACGCTGATCGGCCGCTTGCTGCACGATTCCAAAATGATCTACGAAGATCAACTGGCGGCGGTGCAGGCGGACAGCGTCAAATCAGGTACCACCGGCGCCGGCAAGATAGACCTGGCCTTACTGGTGGATGGCCTGCAAGCTGAACGCGAACAAGGCATAACCATCGATGTGGCGTACCGCTATTTTTCCACCTCGACACGTAAATTCATTATTGCCGATACGCCGGGGCATGAGCAGTACACCCGCAACATGGCGACAGGGGCTTCAACCTGTGATTTAGCGATCATCCTGATCGACGCCCGATACGGCGTGCAAACCCAGACCAAACGGCACAGCTTTATTGCCTCGTTACTGGGCATTCAGCATATCATCGTTGCGGTCAATAAAATGGACCTGGTTGATTACAGCGAAGCCACCTTCAACAAAATCAAACAGGATTACCTGAGCTTTACCGACACCCTGGATTTACACGACATTACTTTTATCCCGCTATCCGCGCTGGACGGTGACAATGTCGTCAACCCCAGCGAGCACATGCCCTGGTTTACCGGTTTGCCGTTAATGGCAGCGCTCAACAACGTCGAAATCGCCAATGACCACAACTTTAGCGATGCCCGTTTCCCGGTCCAGTATGTCAACCGGCCCAACCTGGATTTTCGCGGTTTTTGCGGCACCGTGGCTTCCGGCATCTTTCGCAAAGGCGATCCAATCACCGCCTTGCCTTCCGGTAAAAGCAGCACCATCAAGTCCATCGTTACTTATGACGGCGATCTTGACGAAGCCTTTCCACCGATGGCGGTGACTCTGACGCTGGAAGACGAGATTGATATTAGCCGCGGCGATATGCTGATCGGCACCGAACAACGGCCGGCCGTCGTCGCCGACAAATTCAAGGCCACCATCGTCTGGATGACCGAAAAAGCCTTGACGCCAGGCCGCCAATACACTCTTAAACTGGCAACCCGCAGCGTTTCCGGCGCCATTGCCATGATCCATCACCGGATTGACGTCAATACCCTCGAACACCATGATGCCGTCGAGCTGCACCTGAATGAAATCGGTTCCTGCACGGTGACTGTTACCGCGCCGGTCGTCTTCGATCCTTACAAAACCAACAAAGGCACGGGCGCATTCATTATCATTGACCGCCTGACCAACGGCACGGTCGGTGCGGGCATGATTACCGGCGCGACTGATGCTGATGACAACCCGCAGCCGGTCAATGCTGAAGAACGGGCGGCGCGGTACAGCCAGAAAGCCACCGCGATTGCGTTGACGGGTTCAACCAGCAAGGAAACCGCCTACCAACTGGAAAGAAAACTGTTTGATAATGGCCATGCCACGACCGTCCTGGAAACGCAAAATACCTCACTGATACTGGCCGTCAAAAATGCCGGGTTGATTTGTTTGTGCGTCAATTACAGTGCAAATTTAGCTGATATCAGTTTTGACACTGACAAACAGCCTATTGATGATATTTACAGCATGTTGAAAGAGCAAAAAATTATCTATTAATGCGAGCGATTTCCGGACAGATTTAAGCGGATTGGCTAGCGGAGAATTCGCTTACCGGTTTCACTAAAAGCGGTTGCGAAACCGCTCAAAATACTCGATACTTTAATTTCAGCTGGCCTTGTCTAATGTAGACAAAAAGGCCGGGTTAACCACTTTGGAGGCTACTCAATATGAAAAAAACGCTTTTTTTAGGATTGGCAATGGCTGGCATTGCGTTAAATCCACTTATTGCATCCGCTGCTGCCGACAGCAAATATCCGGCCGCAGATTTTGAACCTAGCGTCATTTACATAGATAAGGATGCAGCGGCTAAAGATCAGCCCCAAAATGAATCCGACCCCAAATACCCCGCCTCAAACTTCACGCCTATAGTTATCTTTGTTGACACTCAATTAGCCGGTCAAACTCAAGCTCAAGATGAATTTGATCCCAAATATCCCGCCGCTTATTTCAAACCCAAAGTCATTTATCCATAATCCTAAAAAGCCCAGTAGGGCGCGCCGCGCCCGCCTTCTTAGGAACGAGCACGAAATGCCTTGATCAAGTTCATGCTTTGACAAGCCCAGCACAAGTGGTTTGTGAGTTCCAAGTTGCTCAACTTATTTCATGCACGTTCCTTAGTGGCCTGGGATTACAAACAACCTTAACCACTTTGGCGCGCGCGGCGCGCCCTACGGACTGAGTGATAATTTAGTACACTCCTATGAAAACAGAACTTGTTAGCACCCTTAAACGTCACGCCACCAAAATTCTTGCCGAACTGCACGAATCTAAAGAGCCTGTATTAATCACTGAACACGGCCAGCCATCCGCCTATCTTATCGATGTGAAGGACTACGAGCTTATGCAATCTAGGATGAGCATACTTGAAGGTATAGCTCGAGGTGAAAAAACGATTTTTGAAAATCGAACCTTTAGTCAGACGGAAGCAGTCGAAAAAATGAGCAAATGGCTCAAATAATCTGGACAGAACCCGCCCTTTCTGACCAGGATGACATTGCAGAATACATAGCACTTGATAAAGTCGAAGCCGCTCGTCGCTTGGTCAAACAATTTTTTAAAAGTGTCGGTGAGCTTGAACAGTTTCCCGAATTAGGTCGTAAACCTCCCGAACTTGAAAACTCGACCTATCGGGAGATCATCGTAAACCCTTGCCGAATTTTTTATCGGGCTTGACTACTCAAATAATCTTCATAATTACCATTAAAATCAACGATGCCCGTTGGTGTTAATTCGATAATCCGTGTCGCCAAGGAAGAGACAAATTCCCGGTCATGGCTGACAAAAATCAAGGTGCCGGGGTAATTTTCCAACGCCGTATTGAGCGATTCTATGGATTCCATATCCAGATGGTTGGTGGGTTCGTCCAGGACCATGATGTTGTTTTTTTGCAGTATCAGCTTGCCGAACAGCATACGTCCCTGTTCTCCGCCCGAGATGACTTTAACGGATTTATAAATTTCATCATTTGAAAACAATAACCTTCCCAGTGTGCCGCGTATGGTTTGATCGTCGTCGGTTTCCTTGCGCCATTGCCCCATCCATTCGATAAGCGATATATTTTCGGCAAAGTCTTCGGCATGATCCTGGGCAAAGTAGCCTACTTCAGCATTTTCCGACCATTTGATGGTTCCGGTATCGGCAATTAAATCCCTGACCAGCGTGCGTAACAAGGTGGATTTACCAATACCGTTGGGGCCGATTACCGCCACACGTTCACCGACGGCAATCATCAGGTTCAGGTTTTGAAATAAGGGGGGTTGTCCGCCATAGCCTTTGCTTAAGCCTTCGACTTCCAGGGCCAAGCGGTGCAGTTTTTTGCCTTGATCGAAACGAATAAAGGGATTCACCCGGCTTGAGGGCTTCACTTCATCCAGTTTGATTTTATCCAATTGTTTGGCGCGTGAGGTAGCTTGCTTGGCTTTGGAAGCATTGGCAGAGAAGCGGCTGACGAAGGTTTGCAGTTCGGCAATCTGGGCTTTTTTCTTGGCGTTTCCCGCGAGCAAGCGTTCACGAACCTCGGTAACCGCTATCATGTAATCGTCATAGTTGCCGGGATAAACGCGCAGCTCACCGTAATCCATGTCGGCCATGTGTGTGCAGACGCTGTTTAAGAAGTGGCGGTCATGCGAGATGATAATCATGGTGCAATTGCGCTGGTTCAGCATATCTTCAAGCCAGCGGATGGTGTTGATGTCCAGGTTGTTGGTCGGCTCGTCAAGCAGCAGGATGTCCGGATTGGAAAACAAGGCTTGGGCCAGCAAAACCCGCAGTTTCCAGCCGGGGGCTACGGCGCTCATCGGGCCGTTATGCTGCTCCAGAGGAATGTCCAGGCCAAGCAATAACTCACCGGCCCTGGCTTCGGCGGTATAGCCGTTGTATTCGGCGAACACCGATTCAAGTTCGGCGGCTCTCATGTAGTCGTCCTCGGAAGCCTCCAGGTTGGCATAGATGGCGTCGCGCTCGGACATGGCCGCCCACATCTCGGCATGGCCCATCATGACTACGTCCAGTACGCGCTGGTCTTCATAGGCAAATTGATCCTGGCGCAAATTACCAAGCCGCTCATTGGGACTGATGCTGACGTTGCCGGCTGACGGCTCCAAATCACCGCTCAAAATTTTCATGAAGGTTGATTTGCCGCAGCCATTGGCGCCAATAAGGCCGTATCGGTTGCCGTCGCCGAATTTGACGGAGACGTTTTCAAACAGGGGTTTGGCCCCAAATTGCATGGTGATGTTTGCTGTAGAGATCAAGGTATTGTTCCGAAGGGTAAAAAATTATTTTTCACCACGAAGGCACGAAGAGCGCGAAGTTTCATTTTTTCTTCGTGCTCTTCGTGCCTTCGTGGTGGGTATTAAGTATCAAGAAAGCCGGATTTCCGGCACGATGTGTGTGGTGTGTTGGTCGTCGCTGACCCAGATTTGCCCGTCTTGACGGCTGATGTGTAATTGCATGTTGCGTTTTACCAGCTGGATGAGTTCATCGGTTGCCGGTTTTGGTAAATTAATGACTTAATTGATCGAGTTCTGATAATTGACAGTAAAGTCATGCAAATGGGATAGAACGACAGGCAAATCTTCAGCTTTACCAGGATAAAAAGCATTGACGCCGACACGCAATAAATAAAACACCTGGTCCGGCATATAATGGCCTATCGCTCTTATTTCACCTTCATAATGAAAGCGGCCTCTCAGCAGCCAGGCATGCGAAAACAAGCGCCCATCGGCAAAATCAGGGAAGTCCAGCTCGACGAGGTGAATGTCTTTCAAATCAGGCGCAATGTCATCTACAGAATCAGCAGGTCCTATTCTAACGCCGAGTTTCCCATCATGGGCTTGCAATTGCTGCCTGTCCTGCTTCCATCGGGCTAAGGAAACACTGATGTTACCGGATTTTAATTCGGCATCATCCGCGACATAGCTAAACGTGTCGTCAATAACCTGTTTGTCTTTAATTATCTGCATAGACTTGCTCTTTAAATGGGGTAATGCCAACCCGGTTTACCATATCCAGGAATGACTCATCATCCAGGCGTTGTTTGATGTAGACATCCAGAATAGTGGTGATTGCTTTGGTGACCTGATCCTTGGCAACGGCAGGGCCCAGTCTTTCGCCAATAGCGGCGGCGTTTTCCGAGGAACCGCCCAAGGTTAATTGATACCATTCAGCCCCCTTCTTATCAACGCCCAAGATACCAATGTGGCCGACACTTTGGTGCGCGCAGCCATTCATACACCCGGACATGTTGATTTTTAAATCACCGATGTCGTGAATGTAGTCCATATCATCAAGCACTTCATTGATTTCCTTGGCAACGCCAATAGAGCCGGCATTGGCAAGGGAGCAAAAATCCAGGCCCGGACAGCAAATCATATCGGTCACTGTGCCGATATTGGGGGTAGCCAGTTTCAATGCATCCAGTTCTTGCCAAAGTGGGAACAGATCGGCTTGCTTGACATCAGCCAGAATCAGATTCTGCCTGTGCGTAGCCCTGATCTCTCCGAAACTGTATTGATCGGTAAGATCCGCAACGGCGTCAAGTTGCGTATCAGTCATATCCCCAGGCGGTGAGTCAGGCGCCTTCAATGACAGAAAGGCAGCACGATAGCCGGGTGTTTTATGGTCGGCCGTATTGTATTTAACCCAGGTGGCAAAGGCTTTGTTATCCAATTGCTGTTGTGCAAAGCTAGTGTCCTGGGCTGCATACGGCTCGTAGGAAGGAGGAACAAACTGAGCTTTCATCGCGTTAATGCGGCCATCACTCAGTTCATTGTTGTCCCTGATGTGAAGCCATTCTTGCTCAACTAATTCCGAGAATTTGTCCATTCCGGATTCCTTGACCAGGATTTTAATGCGCGCCTTATATTTGTTATCACGGCGGCCAAAGAGGTTGTAAATGCGCAGTATGGCTTCCAGATAAGACAGCAAATGCTTTTTTTCCAGGTACGGTTTAATCACCTGCCCTATGACCGGCGTGCGGCCCAGGCCGCCACCCACAAATACTTTAAAGCCCATTTCACCCGCAGCGTTTTTAACCAGATGCAAGCCTATATCATGAAATTGCGTCGCTGCACGATCGTGTAAAGCTCCGCTAACGGCTATTTTGAATTTGCGTGGCAAGTAGTCGAATTCAGGATGCAGGGTCGTCCATTGACGAATGATCTCGCAATAAGGACGAGGGTCTTCAATCTCGTCAACACAGACACCGGCCAAATGATCCGATGTGGTGTTTCTCATGCAATTGCCGCTGGTTTGAATGGCGTGCATTTGTACACTGGCTAATTCGGCAAGAATATCGGGAACTTCTTCGAGCTTTGGCCAGTTAAACTGGATATTTTGCCGGGTCGTAAAATGACAGTAGCCTTTGTCATAGTGGCGGGCAATATGGGCTAATTTTCGCAGTTGTTTAGCATTAAGCAGACCATAAGGGCCTGCAATTCGCAACATCGGAGCATGTGTTTGAATGTAAAGACCATTCCGTAAGCGCAATGCGCGAAATTGATCTTCAGAGATTTCGCCTTTTAAAAACTGTTCGGTTTGCCTTCTGAATTGGGCGACCCGTTCGTCAACAAGGGTCTGGTCGTTGTCGGTATACTGGTACATGGATGAGGGTTTAAGGTGCTTTTCGGCGGATAATCACGGCCGGTAATCATATACTGTGCGTCATAAAATGACAAAATTTATTAGTTGGTGATACTATTAACATTTAAAATTTGTGTGTTTAATAACTATAAAAGAGTAAGGGGGATATTCTGGTGCGTTTTTTATTAATTTTGTTATCGGTATTGCTGGTGCCTCAACTGGCAATAGCTGGCGGCTTTGAAAGCCTTGGGTTGACGGGAACTGAGCGGGGTGTTTACACCGTTCTTATCTTTATCATAGCTTACGGTTTTGTGATGGCTGAGGAATTTACGCATTTGCGTAAATCCAAGCCGGTTATTCTTGCAGGCGGTATTATCTGGGCGCACGCGGCTATTTTAGCGTCACAGAAAGGTGTTTCGGTTGAAGCGTTACACGAGGCTTTCGAATACAATTTAACAGAATATGCCGAGCTGATGCTGTTTTTATTGGTCGCTATGACCTATATCAACTCAATGGCAGAACGCAATGTATTTGAAGCCTTGAGATCGTGGCTGGTTAGGAGACAGTTCGGCTACCGTAAATTGTTCCTGATTACCGGCATCATTACTTTCTTCCTGTCCGCAGTGGCTGATAACCTGACAGCCGCCTTATTAGTTGGCGCAGTCGTTTTGGCGGTAGGGGCGGATAATGCGAAATTTGTCAGCATCGGGTTTGTCAATTTGGTGGTTGCTGCCAATGCGGGCGGCGCGTTCTGTCCTTTCGGCGACATTACCACATTGATGGTTTGGCAAGCCGGCTATGCCGAGTTCTTTGATTTCTTCAAGCTATTTATTCCCTCACTGGTAAATTACGCCGTACCCGCAGCAGTGATGTATTTTGCCGTACCTGACGAGCACCCCCTGGCTTCTTCAGAGGAGGCAGTACAGTTAAAGCCAGGGGCCATTCAAATTTGTGTATTGTTTCTTTTAACTATTGTCACTGCCGTGAGTTTTAAGCAGGGTCTGCATTTGCCCCCTTTTATGGGCATGATGGTCGGTCTTTCTGTGTTAATGCTTTATGGTTATCATATCGATAGAAACATTAGTGTTGAAGGCGACGGTGGCTTCGATATTTTCAACAAAGTCCGTCATGCAGAATGGGATACCTTGCTGTTTTTCTTCGGCGTGGTCTTTGCCGTCGGCGGCTTGGGGTATATCGGTTATCTTGAACTGCTGTCCGGTGCCATGTACGATGGGTTGGGCGCCACTACAGCCAACATTCTGGTGGGTGTGATTTCGGCGATAGTTGACAACATTCCCGTCATGTTTGCCGTATTGAATATGAATCTGGATATGGATTTGTATCAATGGCTATTAGTCACATTAACAGCGGGCGTGGGTGGATCGCTGCTATCTGTGGGCTCGGCTGCGGGTGTTGCTTTAATGGGGCAATCTGACCATAAATACACTTTTTTCAGCCACTTAAAATGGACGCCTGCAATTGCTGGCGGTTATGCAGCTAGTATTTTTGTTCACTATTTGATTAATAGTTGATAGCACTGAAAAGCACCGCACACTCCGTGCGGTGCTGTTGTTCCGATAAGGCCGTTTGCTACTTGTAGCGTTCGGCCTTTTCCATTTTTATAGGTATCCTGTGGCAAATAACACGAACATCAGCCGGGTGCTCTTCAATAAGCACATGCTCATTTGCATCTTTACAGGCTTCAGCTCTGGTTTGCCGCTGTATATCCTGATTTCACTGTTACCCGCATGGTTGCGTTCCGAGGGCGTGGATTTGAAATCCATAGGCTTATTTGCACTGATTCAGTTGCCGTTTACCTGGAAGTTTCTTTGGGCGCCCCTGTTTGATCGCTACATTCCACCCTTCGGGCGGCGGCGCGGTTGGCTTCTCATCACTCAAATGGCATTACTGCTATCCATTCCGGCATTCGGTGTGCTGCATCCTGCTCTTGATTTATGGACCATTGCCTATCTGGCTGGCGTAGTGGCTTTTTTCAGCGCCTCTCAAGATATTGTGATGGATGCCTATCGACGTGAATTGTTGCTGGATACCGAACTGGGCCTGGGTAACGCTATACATGTCAACGCGTACAAAATTGCCAGCTTGATACCGGGATCTTTATCTCTTATCCTGGCCGACTACTTGCCGTGGAGCAGTGTGTTTTTTATTACCGCTTTGTTTATGTTGGCGGGCATTACTATGACGCTTTTCGTGAATGAGCCGACACTTAAAAATGGTACGCCTAAAACACTCAGGGACGCAGTGGTTGAGCCATTTCAGGAATTCATCGGTCGCAATGGCTTAAAATCTGCCAGTCTGGTGCTCGCTTTCATCTTTTTTTACAAGTTGGGCGATAGCATGGCAACCGCTTTGGCCACGCCGTTTTACCTCGACATGGGCTTTAGCAAAACAGAGATTGGACTCATCGCTAAAAATGCCGGCTTGTGGCCCAGTGTCTTTGGAGGATTAGCGGGTGGCGTTTGGATGATCAAGCTGGGTATCAATCGTGCTCTGTGGATTTTTGGCATTGTTCAGATGATCGCTATTTTAGGCTTCGCCTGGCTTGCGACAGTTGGCCACAGTTTGCCCTGGTTAGCCTTAGTCATCGGTATTGAAGCCTTGGGGGTAGGAATGGGCACAGCGGCCTTTGTTGCCTTTATCGCCCATACGACTCATCCACTGTATACTGCTACCCAATTTGCGTTATTCACTAGCCTGGCGGCAGTACCGCGCACCTTTGCCAATGCCGCTACGGGTTATTTGGTAGAATGGCTGGGATGGCTGACGTTTTTCCTGTTTTGCTTTGTAATCGCTATTCCTGGCATGTTGCTTTTACTTAAAGTTGCGCCTTGGAACGAACAAGGCAAACCAGTAGTGGCCAAATAGCAATTCACGCTGGATTTAAACTTCCTCGATCACCCATTTCGATTACACCTATGAAAATCTTCAAGCACTTGTCTTTTATCTTTCTAGTTGGATGGGCGCATC
>CAWDST010000001.1:0-127705 GCA_963804965.1 uncultured delta proteobacterium | reverse complement strand
CGGCGCCGGCGCTGAAGTGGTTCTCGCCGCCGGTGATGACCACCCCGCGAACCGCCGCGTCTTGGCGGACGCCGTCGACCCCCGCGCCAAGCTCGGCGAGCAGATCGAGCGTGATCGTATTGAGTGGCGGAGTTGAGTCGAAGAACGCAAATGCCGTCGGAGACGGTGTAGTCGATCACAGCACCAGCGTCAGTTTGAGCGAGCCTTCGGCCCGCGCTGGATGGCGTACATTTCGAAAGCCTCGGCGGCCTGATCCCAGGGCATCCGCGGCGTCACCATCTCGACCAGATCCGTGCGGCCCTGGACGATCATGTCGACCGCCGTCTGGAAATACTCCATGCACTCGGGCCCATCGAAGTGATGATCTCCGTCTCGTTCGTCACGGTGTGAAACCAGGGGAACTCCTGCATTTCATGGTGCGGCACGCCGAACACGTAGAGCCGCCCGCGCGCCGCGGCAGGCGGGCTGCGGTCGCCAGCGCGTCCGGCTTGCCGACCGCGTCGACCAGAAATCGACCATCGCTGCCGCCGGTCAGCTCCCGGACCGCCTCGACGACGTTTTCGCGGGAGCTGTCCACGACATCGGTCGCGCCAAACCGCTTGGCACCAACGAGCCGCCAGCCGACTCGGTCGATGCCGATCACCTGTCGGCCCCATGCGGCCCAACAGATGCGTGAAGATCAGGCCCATCGGACCCTGGCCCACGACGGCGCAACGCTGCTGGATCACGGGACCGGTCCGCACCATCGCCCGCAACACGGTGGCCAACGGCTGTGCGACGACCAGCGCGCCGACGTCCGCGTGTCGGCGGCAGCCGAGCCAGGCCGCCGGCCTTGGAGCGGATGAACTCGGCGAAGCCGTTGTAGTCGTCGGGATGGGCGAGCACGAGCGTGCCGGGGTCCCAACCGTCGGCACGCGACTCGACAATCACCCGATATTCTCGTGTCCCAACCAGCCCGGCGGAGGCGGCCACGGTACATTGGCCCAAAGACCGTCGCCCGTGTAGGGTCCCATGTTGGTGCCGCAGAGAGCGACGTGGCTGCACCGTACGAGCACCTCGCCATCGGATATTTTCGGGTTCGGGACATCGTCCAGCAAATGGATCTTCCGCGAGGCTTCGAACAGGATGGCTCTCATGGTTTCGCTCGCTTGCGAGGAACGTGGCACGTCGTCTTCACAGAACCGCCGCGTCGTGGTCACGTTACCGACCGCCGGTGGCAAAGTCAAGTCGCTGGAGTGGTGATCGGAAGAGACGACGTGCACAATGCCTGGTCGTGGTCATTCGATCCAGGAAACTGAACGCCAGGCTACGGCGAATTGTCCTGCGACAGGATGAAGACGGAGTAGGGCCCGATTCCCACATTGGCGTAACACGGCATTGGGTCCTGCGAGCCATACTCGGCGACCGTGTCGTAGCTCAGGTGATTCCCGAAGTCTCCGCCGTATCCGTGCCAGTCGCTGTTGAAGCGCACGTGCCACCGGCCGGCCCGCGGAAAGCCGAGGCGTAGCTCTCGTAGCTGCGGTTCGCGAAATTCGCCACCACGACCACGTCGTCGCCTGGCCCGCCGTCTTCCCAGCGGTGGAAGGCGAGCACCTTGTCCGTCGTTGTTGACGTGGTGGACGTTGAGTGCTGCCCGCGAGTCCCCGCGTCTGATCGAACCAGTTCCGGCGCAGTCGGATCAGATCGCGGTAGAGCAGTGGATGCCGGAGAAGTCCCGGAGCCTCTCCCAGTCGATCGGATCGGTGATCGTGGAAGCATCCGTCCTCGAGGAACTCCTGCCCCTGGAAGATCATCGGGATGCCGGGCGCGGTGAAGACCAGGGCGGCGCCGAGTGTGGAGCGTTTTCTGCGAGAACCAGCTGTCGGCGTGACCGGGCCAGATCTCCGCCGGCACCCGCTGTTTGCCGTTGGCCACTTCGTCGTGCGACTCGGTGTAGATCACCCGCTGCAGGGCATCGCCGTTGTATCGGTGATCGAGTGCATCGCGTACGGCCAGCAGGTCGCGGTCCGAGTCGTTCACGCAGGTGATGGCCCTGCGGATCGGATGCACAAAGCCCGCGTCCCACTGCGAGCCGAATCCCGCTCCGCCGGCACCGGTGTCCTTCGTGATCCAGGCGTTGTTCTGCAGGTCCTCAGCCACCGTGATCTTCCAGGGTTGCGTGACGCGGATTTCGTGGTTGATCCATTGCAGTAACCCCCAACCGTCCGGAAGGTCGCCCGCCGGATCGTTGTTGTTGCCGTTACGGTTGCGGATATTGACCACGGAATCGAAGCGCAGTCCATCCAGCCGGTATTTGTTCAGCCAGAACAGCGCGTTGTCGCGGAAGAACTGGCGGACTTCGCCCCGACCGTAATCGGGACGAGTATCGCCCCAAGGGGTGCGGGCGCGGTCCCGATCGTAGAAGTAGATTCCTCCGTCGTGATCGGCACTCCACCAGCCGTCGAATCGCCAAAGGTCCAGATCGCCCGGGCCGCAGTGGTTGTAAACCACATCCAGAATCACGGCGATGCCGTGCGCGTGCGCCGCCTTGACGAACTTGTAGAGGCCCGATGGTCCGCCCAGTGCGGATTCCACCGCGAAGGGCTGCGACGGATTGTAGCCCCACGAGTAATCCATCGGGAATTCTGCGACCGGCATGATCTCGATGGCATTGATTCCCAGATCACGCAAGTAAGGCAACTTCAGCACGACCTCGTCGAACGTGCCGTGGCCGTGGCGGGGAGCGTCGTGAAAAGTGCCCACGTGCATCTCGTAGATCACCAGTTCATTCCACGGCGGCATCGTGAAGTGGTCGCCCGTCCAGTCGAAATTGGGATCGTGAATGATGGCGTTGCGCGATGAGTTGATCACTTCGCTCGCGTAAGGATTCTGACGCCAGATCAAAGGTTGCGCGCCGTGGCGAATGACGAACCTGTATTCATCACCGATCTTCGCTCCCGGCACGTCCACCGACCAATATCCATTTCCCTCGTGAGCGAACGGATGGGCCGTGCTACTCCACTGGTTGAACGTCCCCGCCGCGAACACTTCCGTGGCAAAGGGTGCCCAGACGCGAAACGCGACGCCTCCCCGATAGAGAATCGTCCCCATCCCTGGCCGGGAGGACTGCGAAACCGCAGACGCTGTGGCGGACGTAAGTGCAGCCATGATGAGCCCCTCCGAGAAACAGCAACCACTGCAGTGTAATTGCCGCTACCTAGGCGGGACAGGCAGGCGGCAGGCGGCAGGCGGCAGGCGGCAGGCTGGCACTGGAGGCTGGAGGCCGACATCCTGGTCGCGAAATTTGGCCGAAGGCCATACACACCATAGCCTGGGGCATCGCCCCAGGAATCTTTCGCCAAGTTGGTGTCGGAGCACTGGTTACGTGTGGAGAAGAGATGCGTAGACAGGACGTCCGCGTAACCGGTCCACGCCTCCAGATTTCACCGATGGTCACAGGTAGCAACTCGGTGAAGAAATAATGCGATGTTGGCAGAACGCCGATGACTACTCGTACTACGGAAATCATTCGTCAGCAGGATGCGCTCGACACTTGGAGGAGGTGGGACCTCGAGATTTCAGGAGCAGTACCGTGGTGACCTACTCACTGGCATCCACACCGTATGGCTGGAAGCTCAGCCACAACATCGACGGCGAGTGTATTTGGACGGAATATATGTCGTTTTCACCGGCCAGCGCGCACGCGCACGTCGGATCGTCTCGGACGCCGGCCGAGGGCATGCCCGGGAAACCACCGCAAAGTGGTCAAAACACCCTCCTGCTGAAAGCGTCGTAACCCCCGACATTCCGTCCCCCCTCTTGCGCGACAAGCGAGTCTGCCTCATTTTTGGCAAATTGCGCAAGGCCGAAGCTTGCGCGATCCACCAACAATGAGGCAGACTCGTACTTCCCCCAACAGAAAAGGACCTACGACCAATCGTCGTAAGTCCTTATTCCACTTGAGCGAGGCCGACGGGACTCGAACCCGCAACCACTGGATCGACAGTCCAGTACTCTAACCAATTGAGCTACGGCCCCAAGGGTCAACAGGCTGGAAATTATACATCGCGCGAATCACGTCGCAAGCCCTGATCAACCGGCCCGCAAAGCCGCTACGATCGGGCCCACCGGACCGCGAATCCGGCCATTTTTCGCCGAAAACCTCCTACCCGTGACCTACCTTTTCACAGGGGAAATTGTCGACTGCCAGGCAGACAGGGGGAACACCGCCATGTGGTACAAGATTGAACACTTCTTGGGGCCAGTTATCCGTTTCTGCTGTTCCCTGAGTCGACACGAGTGGATCTGCGTGTTCGTCGGAGCACTGGTGATCGGTTACTTCTGCATGCGCGGATTCGGGTCACGAGCCAATTACTGATTGTCGCCTCCCCAGGGCTGCCGCGTCCTCCACTGAAACTGCTCACGGAATGATCCATCATGGGCCTGACGATTACCGGACTGACCGCACCCGTCGCATTGGCGCTCGTGGCGCTCGTGGGCTACCTGGTGGGCCGCCAGCGGCGGCGCGAGGCCATGGGGGTACCGCCCCTGCCGACCCTCGATGAAACCGACGCGTTGATCGAGAAGATCGCGCACGTCTCGAACCAACTGCGGCAGAGCATGGCGACGCACCACTCCACGGTCAACCGTTGTCGCGAGCAGATCCGCGTGCTGAGCGAGAGCCACTCGGCGGACTCCGATTCGGCTCCGCACATGCACCTGCAGGCCATACTCGGGCCGACCGAGCGGCTGTCCCACGACATCGCGTTGGCTTACGACGAGCTGCGCCAGCACACCCGAGACCTCGCCCGCCTGCGCACTCGTTAATCTCCCGGTCAGAACAACTGGTCGCCCGGTTCGTACCCCAGGTCTCGAATCCTCTGGCGGTCCTCTTCGGCTTCCTGCGGCTTGCCTTGCGCTTCGAGCACGAGCATGCGATGGTAGGTGACGACGGCGAGCGTTCGGCGGTGCTGCCGGTGGTCCTGCAACAGCGGGCGAATGTCCGACACATAGTGCTTCATCGACTCGATGCGCAGGGACGAGACCTGGCACAGACGCTGGCTGGCTTCCCAAGCCAGCTGCAGATTGTCGTACGCCGCGTCCAGGGCCCCGAGCTTGTAGAGCAAGAACGCGCGGGTATCCAGGAAACTGGCACAGCTACTCACACGATCGATCGCGGTGGAGAGGTCATACGGCCTGGCCTCCGTCAGGTTTCCGCCGGAAGCCAGTTCCTTCTTGCGCGCGGTCTTGTTCGGCTTCCTCTGGCTTCTCGAGTTCGTCGCACAAATCGGCTCGCAGGTCGAGAATCCCCGCCAGGTGCGCTCGCAACGACTGCAGTTCGTTCGTCAGTGCCACCGACTTGCCAGCCTCATTCTTCTCCGCCTGCAGGGCTTGCTTCTGCTCGATCCGCTGCAACGCAGCTTCGGCATGGCCACGCGCTTCGCTGGCCTGAGACAGTGCCAACTGACTGTCACCCAGTTTTTCCCTGAACGTCACCGCACCACCGAAGCTGAGCACGCCCGCCGGATCGAGAATCGCCGGGACATTGGCAACCATCCGGAGTGCTTCATCGACGGCCGCCAGTCCCTGTTTCAGGTCCAGCGTCCCGACCGCCATCGCGTACGCCATGCCGTTCAGCTGATGAGCGCGCAGGAATGGCAGAGGACTGCCACCCCCTTGCATGATCTCCCGCCACTCGGCCACCGCCTCGCCATGGCGACCGAGATGTTGGAGGAACTGGCTCCGGAGTTCCCCCACGCCAGCATCATCCGGCATCAAGCTGCGAGCACGGTCGCAATCCTCCAGCCCACTCTGCCACTGCCCTGCCTCCAACTTGAAGCGGGCACGCCCCAGGTACAAGTGCGGGTCGCTGTCATTCCAATGGATGGCCCGATCCAGCTGCGCCACGGCTTCCACATAATCGCCGTCTAACGCCTGCTCGTCAGCCGCCGCCACATGCCAACGGGCGACTTCCCGCGGCCATTCCACGACCGCGACAGGCACGACCACTAACGCAATCGTCGTCAGCACGACCAGCACCGCGCCGCGAGCTCGACCACGCCGACCCGCTCGAGGGCGGGTGCCTCGGCGATCGCTTCGACTGCCATTACGTGGTTGCCTTGTCATCACATTCCCCATCTCGATCGACCGCCTCCGACCCTCGCGGCCTTCAAGACACGCGTCTGCCGTCACGGACTGACCCATCATAACGAACGACGCGGGAGGGTCGAGTGTGGGGATAACTGGCGACTGCACGGCCAATATGGGCCGCCGGCCACCGCCGGTCCCATCCGGCCCACAGCCAGCGAGCGGGTGCCCCCCAAAGGGTCAGGTACGATGCGGCGGTACACTTGAAAATATGAGACTCGTCAGGCATGCTTAGCGCAGCCAGAGTCCGGGGACCGAAGTGGCTGTGGGGCGGATGGCCGATCCGTCCGCCTTTCCCTGGACGGATTGGCAACCGTCCGACGAGGATTCGGCAAGTTCCCTGACCCGACCCCATCCCAACACAGGAGGATAGCGACATGCCGCTGTTCGAGGTCGAAACCGACGCGCATATCATCATCACTTGGGCATATGACGAAGCGGCGGCCAGAAGCGTGCTGGCCGAGGCCTACCCGCGCGACAGAGTCATCCGTATGACCAAGCGACCTCGCGACACCTGGGTGATTTCCAAAGGCGCCCTGGGCCTGACCGGGAGCAGCAGCACGGATCCGTGCAATGTGGCCCGCGATTGCCTTGCCAAAGCCGCTGGAGACAAGGTCCATGCCATCCGGCTGTACATGCATGAAACCGGGTCGGATCTGGAACACGCCCGCAAAGCCATTGAATCGAACATGGTGATGGGCTGGTAGTTCCCTGCCGGCCGCCGAGCCCCTGTGGAACAAGCAAGAACGCCAACAACCGTCCCGCTTGCGGGCAGGACGGTTGTTTCGCTTGAGATCACGCTCACACCGGATCTTACCGGTTATAGGTGCTCGGATACGTCGAGCCGCTGGTTGGCGAGGCGGACCTCGTCGAGTCGCTGGGGCTCAGCAGATTGGTATTGCGGCTGGTGCTTCCCGGCCGGTATCCGCCACTCGTGCCACTTGTGGCAGCGGGCGCCCCGTAGGTGCTGTCGGTTCCGTAGGCGGGCCCCGTCGGTTGGCTGGCGCCATACGCTCCGTATGGCGAGGCGGCTCCATACGCCGGTGCTGAGTCGCCGTAGCTTGACGGGGCGACCGGATACGGTGCGGCGCCGTAGGGCAACGGGCTAGTCGGGGGTGGACCGTAGCCACCAACCGCGCCGGTGGACGGCCCTGCGCCGGATCCAGCCGTCGGAAAACCGCCGCTGGAGGAAGTGGACGGGTAGGCGGTGGCGGGGGCAGCGGCCGGGTAGCCGCCGGTCGCGCCGGGTGCTGGGTATCCCGCATCGGCGGCACCGAATTCCGGGGCGCCGTAGCTGGGGTTAGGTGTCGTGACGGGTGCATAGTTCCCACCGGTCGGGGCGGCACTGCCGGCATAGGACGGCGCGCCGTACGAGGCGGGGCTTGGATAGCCACCGGTCGAGGGCGTTTCGGCGCCGTAGGGGGAAGTCGCGGGTGGCGTGTAGCCCCCGCGGGCGTCAGCGGTCGAGGCCGCGGGACCACCGTCCGGCGGCGCCGATGGCCGGTAGAACCCCTGCTGTGCCGGCACGCTGGCGGCATCACCACTGGCCGTGTTGTACGGTCCGGTGGCATAGCCCGTCGGTCCCGCCAGCGGTGGCGCGGCGGACTCCGGCGTATACGCAGCGGGTGCCGTCGATCCGTACGCACTCGGTGTCACCCCACGTGTCGACGAGGGTTGGCTCGCCATCGCCGTGGAGGCGGCCGACGAAGACGACGAATCACTCGGTGGATACGGCGGCACACTGATGGAAGGTGGTTGCGTCGGCTCGTGCGTGCCCGCGATCGACGATGTCGGTGGCTTTTTCTTGCCCCAGCTCACCCAGCTCGGACTGGGCATGCCCCACCCGCCACTTCGACAACCGGTGCTGATACTCGTCAAACTCACCGCCGTGAGAACGATAAGCGTGCAATGCCAAATAGATCTTCGCATGGCTTTCGAGACCTTACATTGTGGCCTGGATTCCACTGGTCGGCGCAGCAGAATTGCCTCAAGAAGCCGACTCGTAGGTCGTTTCCAGACGATGGTGGATACGACGATGTTGGATACGACGGGACTTCGTTTACGGCGCGGCCTTCCCGTTGCCGGTTAGCCGCCGTCACCAGATATTTCGGCCAGAAGATCCGCTTCAATCCATATAATCCGAAAAGTTCACCGCTTTTTCGGACTCGCGGCCTTCTGAACAAGGCGGCGGATCATAGACAGCCCAAGAAGACGCGTCAACGTCAGTTCAGGGCCACAAAAGAAGCGCTGGATGCAACGAACAACAGCCAGCGCTGGACGATTTGGGAGGTTAACCGGCGAGCGGTTCCTTCTTCTCCGTAATCTGCGGACACTGCGGTGCCATCTCCGCATTCAGCTGCGTGAAGTCCTTCCATTCCTCGGGTACATTGTCCTCATGGAAGATCGCGTCTACCGGACATTCGGGCACGCACGCTTCACAGTCAATGCACTCGTCCGGATGGATGTAGAGCATTTGCTCGCCTTCATAGAAGCACTCCACCGGACAAACGACCACACAATCAGTGTACTTGCAGGCAAAGCAAGGCTTTGCAACGACATGGGTCATGGAAGAAACTCTCCTTGTCGTGTTGACGGGACAAGTGTTGATCAGCGAACGACTTGCCCGGGATTCTACCGGTTGTCCGCAGCCGGTGGTAGAGGTTGCCTGGAACCGGGTCACCAATGCGCGGCCGGCCCCCCGTTGAATCAAGCTTGCTTCGCCAGGAAAACGGCCGTAAAATGAAGTCCGCACTCGATTTCTGGAATCACCTGTTGGCTCATGCAGGGCCCTGCTCGCGGACCGACCCCGCACAGCTGATTGACCGTAAGGGTAATCGCCCGTGGGACTCTCTGATATCGACCGCAAGCTTCTGCAGCGATGCTTGGACCGCAAGCCCGGCGCTGGGAAGACTTCGTGGATCGCTTCCTGGGACTCGTCGTCCACGTGATTCACCACACGTCCCAGTCTCGGTCCGTGATGCCGGCCCCTTCCGACGTGGAGGACCTGGCCGGCGAAGTGTTTCTGACCATCATTCAGGACGACTTCGCCACGTTGCGGCATTTTCGCGGCGAAAGCAGCCTGGCCACGTACCTGACCGTCGTCTCCCGCCGCATCGTCGTGCGGGAACTGCTCAAACGGCGACCGACCACCAGCTTGGAAACCGTCAGCCAACACGAGGATCCGGTCGACTCGCATGCGCCGGTCGAGAAACGGATCAGCAACCGCGAGGAAGTCGAACGACTGCTCGACGAACTCGACGCACCGGTCGCCGAAGTCGTCCGCCTCTATCACCTGGAAGGCAAGTCGTATCGGGAGATCAGCGCGCTGGTCGGGATGCCGGAAAACAGTGTCGGGCCGACACTCAGTCGTGCTCGCGCCAAGATGCGTCAGGCCCGTTCGTTCGAGTGAATCGCGTCCCACCCTAACGCAACGAGCGCTCGTAGCCGCGGAAGTCCGGCAGTGCCGCGGTGCGTGGCGGACCATACGCGCAGGACTCATCGAGTATCCCCCAGGGACGCCGTAAGGGCCCGCACTGCCGGCCGCGTCCGGCGGGATGGCCGCCACAGGCAACCGGAATTGAGGGTCCGCGATATCCACCGATGGATATCCTTCGATCCGCGGCATCGCCCACAGCTCGGCCGAATCCCCCGCTTGTCGGTTGATGGAATAGCTGGCCACATCCACGTCGAAAGCGATCTGGGCCGGCTGGCCCGGCATCAGCGTCACCTCGATTCGATGGGGCATCGTGACCGCCTCATCGCGGTAGAACCGCTGCCGACTCGCCCGGGCCGACATCAGCAACTGACCGCTGACATCGTACAAGTGCTGTTGGGCCGGCCAACCGTACTTCGCGTCGACCAGCAACACGCGAGTCAGGTTGCCCCGCGGAGAGGGTAGCTGCGAAGTGACCTCCAGCAGTCCCGCGTCCCGTTCGACCGGGCCGCGGTGCTGGCCAGCCGGATCGAGATATACGAGACCCAAGGTGTCAATCAACCGGTTGGGCTCGATGGGAATCAGATCCCGGGCCGGACTGTCGGCAAACGCGGCGTGGCGCGCGAAATACACCGAGGGCTGCGAATCGCGACGGATCCAGAACCAGAACAGCTCTTCGTTGCTCCCCATGTCGAGTTCGCGACCGGTGAATTGCGACAGCTGAGCCAATAGCCGGAAATTGCGAGGCTGCTCGTAAGCCAGATTCGCTCGCAAGTGCCGGAACACCCTCCACACGCAGTGTGGCATTCTCCGTCTGCAGCCGCTGCACACGCTGCGTATTGGCGTTCACCACGTAGACGATGTCATCCAACGTCGGCTTGTTCGCAAACGCCGCCGGCGGCAAGTCGTTCTGCTTCGACGTCAACCAGAGCGGACGCACGTGGCAACCGGCCGCCAGGAGCGGAAGCAGCAGACCGATCAGTATCGTCCAACGCGGACTCAATAGCGCATCCTTGCACTTAGGACTGAGTCATGGTTCTTAGGACTTAGGACTTAGGACTTATACTTAAGATCTAAGATCTAAGATCTAAGATCTAAGATCTAAGAACTAAGATCTAAGAACTAAGAATCTAAGATCTAAGAACTAAGATCTAAGATCTAATGACTAATAACTAATGACTATGATCTTCCCGCAAACAACAACTCGGCCAATTGGTTTTGGATCTCCGCAGTTCGTTCTGGAGTCGGCGAGGTGACGGCCACGCGGTATTCGCGTTCGTTGCGCGGACAGTACAGCACAAATGTCTCACACTGCTGATCGTCGCGGTCCGTGTCCTCCAGCCGCACGATCCGGCGACGGATCATCAGCAACGCCAGCACATACCGCATGTCCGCCTGACTGTCGTCCTCGTACAGTTGCTCAAAGTAGTGCAGAATCACGTCGTTGGGTGCCCAGTGCATTTTTTGCGAGTGGAAATCGGGCACTTGGGCTTTCCACCAACCCAGCGTTGCCTCCGGCGGACCTTTCCAGGCCCCCTCCGAGTAGTCCTTGCGAATGACCTGCGAGCCTTGCGCAACCAGAGCGGAATAGAACACGTCCCCAGGTTGCAGGATCACGTCCGTTTCACAGCACTTCCGGGTGAATCGTTGTACTTCAAAGTCGAGCATGCTTGCGTCCACCTACCGCTGCGGGGCGGCGGATAGTACCGCAAACGCTCGGTTGACTCAAGACACAGTGAAGAACCGATCGTCGGTACCGCCCGGCCCGATGCGGAACTCGATCGGCCGGCCGCACCGCGGGCAATGGCCCGTGTAACGGGTGCCCTGCCGATTGACGTAAATCCTTGCATAAACAGCACAACACGCGAAATGCACACCCAGGCTTCTTTAAATTATAAATCCCGCTATCAAATTTTTTATTAGCGACCAATGTTCTCCCGTACCACATATAAGGGCGACTTATATTAATATTATTTTCAGAATAGTTTTTAAGTCCAACATCAATAGAAGCTTTCATAAATTTTTCGGCATTATTATAATCATCAATATTAAAATAAGTGCTGCCAACGTTTGAGTAAGCATTTATCAGATCAGGATGATCTTTACCAACCACAACTATTTTTATGTTCAGTGCTCCCTCGAGCAATGGAAGTGCCTGCTGATGTTCTTTTTAAAGATATTGATAAAGGCAAGATTGTTCAGGCTGCTTGATACTCGAATATGAAAATTTCCATAAATCTTTCTAAAGACTCTAAGACTCTCTTTATAAAGAGAATCAGCTAAATCCAATTTTCCCATATAATTGTACGAGGTAGCTAGATTATTTTGAATTTGTGCAACATCCGGATCCTCAGGCCCTTTTATGGCTTCGTGCAACTTGCAAGAGCTTCCTCAGTTATTTTTTCAGCTTGTTCATATTCCCCCTGATCAGTCATTAAAGTACCATAGGCATCCAGTACCAATGCTCTTTCAAAAGAAGGATTAGTTTCGATTGACTTTAACTTCTCAAGAGATTTTTTATAGTATATCTTCCGCTTTTTCATAATCACCTTTATAATGATAGACCAACCCAATATTCTTTAAACTCATTCCAGTTTCCTTACTTTGATCACCATATATTTTTTTATTTAAATCTAAAGCCTTAGTTAATTCCGTTTCTGCAGAATCATATATACCAAGATTTTGATAAGTATTCCCAAGCATCGTCCTTATCTCGGCTTCTATCTGCGGATGATTTATTAACTCAGATTGTAGTTTGGCAGATGCTTTCTGAATAACATCGATTACCTTTACTTCACTACCGTCTTTTAACGGATCGGGAGACGAAATCATTTCAAGTAAAAATGATTTTATTCTATTTGATTTATCCGCTTCCAGCTTAGCAATATCTCTTTCAATTCCGGCTAAATGCCCTTGCCACAGAACACCAGCCAATCCCAGATTTATTAGTAAAAAAATCATTGCAGCTGGTATAACCGCTGTTTTGTTTCTTTTAATAAATTTTCTACTTCTGTAGATAAGAGAATCACTATGTGCGTTTACAGGTCTATCGTTCAGGTATCTTTTTATATCATCTGCAAAATTATCAACTGATGAATATCTTCTCTCCGGTTCCTTTCTTATTGCCATCGAAATAATATTGTCTAAGTCTCCAACTAATTTTTTATGAAGCTTATCAATGCTGCCTTCTCTCGTTTTGCTTATGGTTTCAGGATTTATTTCAGAATTGTTTTCTTCGGATTCAGTTACAATAGTTTTAAATATTATTTCACTTGGTTTGGCTGGCTCTGATTGCGTAATTATTTTACTTATGTCTAAATGAAACACACTTTTTATTTTGTAGGGGCTATGGCCTGTTAAAAGCCTATACAAAATTATTCCCAGAGAATATACATCACTTGATGTAGTTATTGGTGCGCCGTTGATTTGTTCGGGACTTGCAAATTCCGGAGTTAAGTTCCACATTCCTCTTTGAGTAACAGTTTCAAGCGGATTATTTTCTGGCGAAAGAATTTTTGCAATTCCAAAATCAAGAAGTTTTGGTTCACCATCTTGTGTAATCAGAATATTATTTGGTTTCAAATCTTTATGTACAACAAGATTTTGATGGCATATTTAACAACCGCTGCAACCTTAAGAAAAAGATTCAATCTATCTTTAACATTTAGTTTGTTGTAGTCACAATATTCATCAATAGGAATTCCTTCAATGTATTCCATAACTAAAAACTGAATGCCATCATCTGTAATGCCGCCATCGAGCAATCGGGAAATATTTGGATGATTAAGATTAGCTAAAGTTTGACGTTTCGTTTGAAATCTTTTAATTACAGTATCACTTGCAACACCTGGATTGATTATCTTAACTGCAGCTTGCTGTTTTACTTCATCATTACGTAAACCAAGATATACCAAGCCCATTCCACCGCGTGCAATTAATTTATCTATCTTGTACTTGCCGAAAGTTTTACCAATAAAAAGATTAGAGTTATCTGTGATAGGTTCAAAAGGTATTATTGATTCTTCAAGAAAGTTTTCTGATTTATTGTGAGCTAAAATTAAAGTTAGAATTTCTTTTTTTAGCTGGGGAGTTTTACAAACTTCATTTAAGTAAGCATCTCTTTCTTTGCCTTCCAAATCAACAGCATTAAAGAAAATTGTCTTAATGTCAATCCAGGTGTTTTTATCCATAACTCTCTCGGATACAAAGAATAATTTTTTGTGATTAGTTTTATCTAGATATAAATAGTTATACTCTGAACAAGATTAGTGATATTAATTCTTACTTTAAAGACATGATTAAAAAATTATTTTTATTCAAATTTAAAACGAGGTTGTACAATATTAAAGACTCTAAACAAAGCAATTTTTACAATTCCCGTGAGTAGAGTCTTCATATTAAAAAAACATTCAAATTATTTTAGAAGGATCATTTTTTTAGTTTCAACAAAGCTTCCAGCTTGAATCCTATAGAAATATACGCCGCTTGTAAGCGTTAAACCATTCCATTCATAATTATACTTGCCTGCATTTAATTCTTGAGACACAAGCACATCAACACGTTCTCCAACAACATTAAAAACTTCAAGCGTCACAAAAGCAGCTTGCGGTAATGCAAATTGGATTGTAGTAGAAGGATTAAATGGATTTGGATAATTCTGTGATAACTCATAACTCGTAATTGTTCTTACTTCAGTTTCATTTTCAAGTGATGATATTGTTCCAACACTATCAACAAAAATTGTAACATTGTTTGTGTTCTTTTTTATCCTCAGATATAAACCAGACTGAACATCGAAGATTACAAAACTATCGGTAATTGCGCTTGTGGTAGTTAACACAACAAAGCTATCCCCAGCCGCAGGTATAAATCCATTAGTCAAATATACTTTTAAAGTGCCATTTAATTTTGCACTGCCTGTAACATTTAATTGGTCATAGTCGATTTCATTTACACCTCCGAGTTGAACATCAAGCACTGCTGTAGACGAAGGAAGAAAATTGCCGATATATGAAAGCATACCAGCAGAATTACCAGGCGCAGTAATTCCGTTGTTTGTAAAATTTGAAGGAACATCAATAGATGCCCACACCCTGAATGATTCCGCCTTGTGCATTTTCAAATTTGCCATTTGTTGTAAATGTTATTTCTCCTGATCTCATCGTCAATCATTCCTCCACTATGGTTCTCGAAATCCCACCAAGCATTGAATTGTGTCATATCGTTACCAGAACTTTTGCGCAAAGTACCTTTGTTTTTAAAAGTTCCGCCGGTGCCGGTGCCCCCGCTAAAATCGGCATCAGAAGTAATTTCCCACAGTGATTGGTTTTCAACAATGGAGTTTCCTTGTATACCGAATGAATTTGTGCCTGCCATTTTAATCGTGCCTTGATTTAGAATAGTTGTACCGCCAGCCAGTCCTGCATAATCAAGTCCCGGTAAAACAAAAAGAGCACCTTCAGGAATAATTAAAGTTCCGCCACCGGTGATTGTACCATCAATAAATTGGAATCCGGTTCCTTGAATATTAAATGTTACATTAGCGCTGTCTGTGCTGATTGTTGCGCCATTAAGGCTGAAAACTCCTTCAGGTGAACCGCTTAATGTGCCGCTAAAAATCCATGTACTACCAGTTAGGCTTAGAACTGCATTTTCTGATACATTGTATATACCATCGTTAAAACTCCCGCCACCGGAATATCCTAATGTGCCGGATTGTACTTCAATTGTACCACCCTGGTTTTCAAAAATCCACCAAAAGTTAAACGTTGATATACCAGTTCCTCCACTTTTACGCAGAGTTCCGGTATTGATAAATGTTGCACCACTAAAAGATTCCCCGCCAAAGTAACCATCCCCTTGAATTTCAAAAAGCCCTTCATTATGCAGGGTTGATAACCCTCTTCCACCGACACCACCGTCTCCTTGCAAAATAATAGTCCCCCTATTTATCATATAGGTACCTTCATACAAAGTAATGAAAATTGTGCTCAGGGTTATTCGTCATTGTAACTACGGAAGTTTCGGTAAACAAAAGCGTATTGTTTACATCATTTCCACCATTGGCTCCATTGCCGCCTTTAAATATGCCGGCACCCCAGGTTGAATTGCCGGTAACTGTAAGCGATGGATTTCCGCCGCCTTTAAACTCAATAGTACCAGCAGAGGTACCCCAATCTAAAGTAAAACCTGCTATTTCATGCTGGCCGGTTATTATAACACGTTTGCTCATTACTATTACATAATCACCCGGCCCCGGAACACCTGCCGGCGACCATGTTCCTGGGTCTTCGCCAATTACCGCCGTATTACAACTGCAGTGTAGGTGGTTTGTGCATTAAGCATTGTTTGAAAAACTAGTACGCAAGTAAATATTGAAAAGAATATAATCCTTTTCATAGAGCCTCCTTGTAGTTAAATGATTAAAACCTTTAAGCCGTTTTATTAGTTATTAGCTTCTATTAGTACATGCGTAGAAATTGAAAAAACGGGGTCAATTATTTAGAAATAAAGTGCAGGTGGTTTGGAAAGATGATAAATAATCTTGATTGATAAGAAGAAAACTTATGAATTGTTTATTTTTATGGAGATTGAGAGAGGATTATTATTTCTTTTCCTAATTCTCTAAAAAGCCAGGCTTTCGCAAGACTCCAATCCCTTTTAACTGTAGATGCAGAGCAATTTAGAACTTTTGCAGTTTCATCAACATTTAATCCGCCAAAAAATCTCAATTCAACTACTTTACTTAAATCCTTATCAAAAGCTTCAAGTTTTTGCATCGCTTCATCAAGAGCAATAATATCTTCGTCGGATTGAAATGCAAATTCTTCGGCACTTTCAAGAGATAAATGAGTTTTACCTTCGCCTCTTTTTATGGAATTCCGTTTCCTTGCATAATCAACCAAGTATTTGCCGCATTGAGTTTGCAGCTATTCCAAAGAAATGTGCACGGTTTTGCCAATTGATATTCTTGTTCGCCAACAAGCTTAATATAAGCTTCATGAACAAGTTCAGTTGTTTGTAATGTGTGATTACGATATTCCTCGTGTAAATATTTTGAGGAGATTCTTCTTAATTCATTATAAACGATTGGAAGTAATTGATTAACAGCTTCTTTATTTCCCTCTAACACAATCTTCCAACAATAAAGTTATGTTCTGCTGTGGTGATTCGTGCATATTATTTAATAATTAGTTTATGAAAGTGGAATTCAGGATTGAAAATAGGGGATTAACAGAGGCTTGTCAATAGTTATTTAATACAAAATATTCATACCTTAAACTACAATTAAGGCACAAGAAATTTTTTTCAAAATGAGACTATAAAATCACCATTAAGCTACCGCAACAAAATCATTTTCTTTGTTCTGAATAAATTCTCCAGCTTTTAACTGATAGACATAAACTCCGCTTGCTAATCCTTCTGCCGTGAATGTTACTTCGTAATTTCCTGCGGGTTTGTATTCATCCATCAAAGTAACAACTTCATTCCCTATAATATCATAAACTTTTAAAGTTTGCTGACTGCTAACTGAAGACTGCCAACTGATTTTTGTATTTGGATTAAACGGGTTTGGATAATTTTGTGATAAACTAAATGTAACGGGATATTGTATATTAATTTCTTCATCCACGGAAACAGGACTGCCTGCATTTAACCATGCTGTATATATTAAACTTGTTAGTTTGTGCGAAGCACTTTTGAATAGCTCTATTGTAAAACTTTTACTAAGCTCCCACATTTTTGAATAGTAAACGGTGCTGTTTGTATTACCCGCAAATGCTTTTGCCAAACTATCGCATCTTAAAACCGAATCAACATAATTATACTTATCGTAGAGTGTACTAAAAATAAAATCTGATATATTATCCACATAAACTAAACTATCACCGGAATAAATAATTTGTGTGTTGTAGTTATTAATCATTGTGGATTCAAACCTGCTGTGTACGCCTGTTTGTCCCGTATATTGTCCGTTATAATTTCGTGTAACGTGAAGAGGCATATGCATATCACCGATGTAATGTCCAAGATCAGCGGCGAATAGCATAGCCTTGTGAAGTTCGTTATTCTGAAAAGCTGTTTGAAGTGAGTCAAATGTTTTCATAATTGCCCATGGCAAAATGCCCTGATCCATTACAAACGAATTACCGTGGAGTAAAACTAAAGAATCAAAATTCTGTGAGATGTATCCGTTTGCAATAAACTCCGGATAATTATCAATATCTATATAATGCTTTGGTCCTTCAGTAGGATCAATATTTTTTCGGTCATCAGCATCTGAACCGTGTGCGGCTAAGGAATCCGACCAGTTTCCCCATCTGGTCGACCGCCTGCGGCATGGGCCTGAATGCGGCGGTTATGCTCTATATCACTTTTTTCACGGCGATGCTGCTTCTCGCCAAAACCGTTTGCCAGGGCGGCATTCCCTACTGCGCCATGAATACCGCCCCGGCCGACGGCATTCTCAGTATCCTCGGCTCGAAACCGCTGGGCAGTGTCGGCCTGGTGCTGGGCATGAGCCTGCAGAAGATGCTCTTTGTCGATGTCCGCGAGGCGCTGTTTCCCTCCCTTCTCCACGCCGGCAAGATCTCGGAACAGCAGGACAAACGGAAGATCATCGGCGCGACCATTGCTATAAGCCTGGTCCTGGCCGTGGCCGCCTCGTTTTTCAGCATGCTCTATCTCAGCTACCGCTACGGCATCCAGGAACTGGACATGGACTGGGCCACCCGCACCACGCAATCCGTCTACGCCAACAGCCAGAGGCTGCTGGAGATGCCGCAGACCCCGGACAAGGCGATTCTTCTCTTCGTCCTGACCGGAGCGGCGATCATGCTGCTGCTGGTGCTCTGTTACTATCTGCTGCCATGGTGGCCGCTCCATCCCCTCGGCTATCTCATGGCCTACAGCTCCTCCATGCGGGTGCTGTGGTTCAGTTTTCTCGTGGGCTGGCTGTGCAACGCCCTGTGCCTGCGCTATGGCGGCACCTTTTTGTACCGGCGAGTTCGACTCATCTTCATCGGCCTGATCATCGGTGACTTCTGCATGGGCGCTTTCTGGGCCCTGGTCAGTCTCAAAACCGGGGTCAGTTACCTTGTCCTTCCATCCTGAAGGCCCCTATGTACGACGACAAGGAACTCAAGGAATATCGCGATCTGCTCAAGGCCCCGGACCATTTCGAGGAGGGTTTCGACTGGAAGACCATTGTCGGGGCGATCTTCATCGGCTTCATGATGATGCCCGGCTCGATGTACCTGCAGCTGGTGCTGGGCACGGGCATCGGGCCGGCGGCGCGCTGGGTGACCATTATCCTTTTTGCCGAGGTGGCCAAACGTTCCTACACCGAACTGAAACAGCAGGAAATCTTCCTGCTCTATTACATGGCCGGGGCGGCCCTCGCCTCGCCCTTCCAGGGCCTGCTGTGGAGCCAATACCTCATTCAGTCCGACGCCGCCCAGATGCTCGGTCTGACCGAATTCATCCCCGCCTGGGTGGCCCCGGACCTGACCTCCTCCTCCTATGCCGAACGGACCTTTATCCACAGGGACTGGCTGGTGCCGATCCTCCTGCTCTCCGGGGCGATGCTCATCCAGCGTATCGACCAGTTCGGCCTCGGCTACGCCCTCTACCGCCTGACCTCGGACGTCGAGAAACTGCCCTTCCCGATGGCCCCGGTCGGCGCCCTGGGCACCATGGCCCTGGCCGAATCGACGGAGGATAAAAAGGAAAACTGGAAGTGGCGGGTTTTCTCCATCGGGGCGATCATCGGCCTCGGTCTTCGGCTTTTTCTATGTCCTCCTGCCGGCCCTGTCCGGCCTGTTCTTTACCGAACCGATCAGCCTCATCCCCATCCCCTGGCTCGACCTGACCCGCAATACCGAGGGCTACCTGCCGGCCGTGGCCACCGGTATCCAGTTCGATCTCGGGCTGATGTTCATCGGCATGGTCCTGCCGTTCTGGGCGGTTATCGGCGGCTTTATCGGCCTGATCATCACCATCGTCGCCAATCCGATCCTCTATGGTTACGGCATCCTGCACCGCTGGCATCCGGGCATGGGCACGGTCGATACGGTGTTTTCCAACAGCTTCGATTTTTACATGAGCTTCGGCATCGGCCTGGGGCTGTCCATCGGCCTCATCGGCCTCTGGCATGTCGGCAAATCCTTCCGCCAGCAAGGGGGACAGGGGCTCGATTTCAGTCTGCTCTTCAAGCCGCCGCCGGGCCGGGGCGACATCTCCATCTGGCTGTCGCTTGGTATCTATGTGTTCTCGACCCTTGCCTATGTTGCTCTCTGCGCCTGGCTGGTGCCGAGTTTTCCCTGGATCTTTTTTCTCCTTTACGGTTTCGTCTATACCCCGTTCATCTCCTACATCACTGCCCGCATGGAGGGCATCGCCGGACAGTTCGTCAGCCTGCCGCTGGTCCGCGAGGCGAGCTTTATCGCCGGTGCCAAATATTTCGGCTACCACGGCATCGAGATCTGGTACGCCCCCATCCCCATCCACAACTACGGCGAGGCCACCGTCGGCTTTCGCCAGATCGAGCTGACCGGCACCAGCCTGCGCGGCATCATCAAGGCGGAGATTCGTCACCCTGCCCATCGTCCTCATCGCCTCCCTGCTCTTCTCGCAGTTTCTCTGGCAGCTGGCGCCCATTCCTTCCGCCAACTACCCCTACGCCCAGGAACTCTGGCATCTGCAGGCCCTCAACACCCTGCTCGATGCAGACCGCCACCCTGGAGGGCAACTCGCCTGTTTTTCCAGGCCCTCAACTCGCTGTATGTATCATGCGGGGTGTTTTTCGGGGTGGCTGATCTACGCGATTCTCAGCCTGCTCGGGCTGCCGGTGCTGCTGGTCTACGGAGTGGTGCGCGGCCTGGGGCAATCCACGCCGCACGGTCTGATTCTCGAACTTGCTGGGGGCTCTGCTTGGCCGCTATTATTTCCTTAAGAAATACGGCAAACAGTGGCGGCAATACGCCCCGGTCCTGCTCGCCGGCTTTTCCTGCGGCATGGGCCTCGCCGGCATGTTCGCCATGGGCTGCACTTTGATCCTCAAGTCTTTGAATAAATTGCCGTACTGATCGGTACAAAAATGCCCCGATCCGACCATTTTAGAGCAGGCTCTAATATAGTCGTATGCGCTACATTACTTCCGCCATTCAGCTTGATCTGCAAAAAAAGATGGTTTTCATCGGCGGCCCGCGACAGGTCGGCAAGACCACCCTTGCCCGGCATTTGCCCGCCGAGGCAGGGCAAGGCCGCTATTTCAACTGGGATTATGACGAGGATCGTCGGGCTCTGCTGCAAAAGAAATGGAGCAGTGAGGATGCCCTTCTCGTCTTCGACGAACTGCATAAATATCCGCACTGGAAGGCCTGGGTCAAAGGTCTGCATGATGTTGCCGGCGAGACACACCGCATCCTGGTGACCGGTTCCGCCCGGCTGGATGTCTACCGGCAGGGCGGCGATTCCCTGATGGGGCGCTACCATTACTGGCGGTTGCACCCCTTTACCCTGGATGAAATCCCGGCCGGCATCGACGCAAAGGAGGCCTTTCAACGCCTGATGACCGTCGGTGGCTTTTCCGAGCCGTTTCTCACCAATGACCTCCGCGAAAGCCGGCGCTGGCGCAAAGAACGCTTCGACCGGGTCCTGCAGGAAGACATCCGCGACCTTGAAAGCATTAAAAATATCCAACAACTGCGGCTATTTCTCGATTTATTGCGGGCACGGGTGGGAGGAATGGTGGTGCTTGCCAACCTGGCCGGGGATATCCAGATTGCCCCGCAGACGGCGAAGGCCTGGTTGGAGGCGTTGGAGCGAATGTATGTCCTTTTCCGGGTCCCACCCTATTCACAAAATATCGCCCGTGCCCTGATCAAGCCGCCCAAGGACTATTTCTTCAACAATGGTGATGTACCGGAGGAACAGGGCCCCAGGTTCGAAAACCTCATCGCCGCCATCCTTCTCAAGCGTTTGCACTATCTTGAAGATTACGGCGGTCATCGCTGCGAGCTTCGCTATATCCGCGACAAGGAAGGCCGGGAGGTGGATTTTGCGGTCATCAAGGATGGCGTGCTGGAAGAGTTGATAGAGGTGAAGTATAGCGACGAGGAGTTGTCTCCGGCATTGCGATATTTCAACGAACGCCTGCATCCGGCCAAGGCCACGCAAATTGTTGCCACCCTCGACAAACCTTACGACCGTGGTGGCATTCGGATCACCAGCCCTTTTCGTTATTTCGCAGACAACGCCCCATGGGCTTCTGAATAGGGGAAGGCTGAGCATGCGCTAGGAATGCGGGGATGGCGGTTGGTAAAAAAAAATTGCAAATTTCGATATGAAAGGGTAGCCTAGCAACTTTAGGTGTGCTGCCTCCAAGTGAATTGCTATTTTAGAAACCTTTACCGAGTGTCTGACCATCAACGGCAACCTCAACCTAATTCTTGATTGGTTTCAATATGTAGTCCTCGGAATATCGCCTGTATGCCTGCGGCTAAATTCATCCAATGCCTCGGTCTGGTGTAAAAGTTCATATATACTCATCTTAACCACCAAAAAGGAGTTTGCGCCATGAAAAGGGGACTTGCAACCGTTGGTACGGCGATGTTGGCAGTTTTGGTTTTAGCGAGTATGTCCTTCGCGGGCGACATGAACCTCATGACCGGCAGTGAAAAGGGGACTTATTACCAGTTCGGCCTGAATCTGCAGCAGTTGGTCAAGCCGAAGGGCATAGATCTCGGTGTTCAGACCTCTAGCGGCTCCATCGAAAACCTCTATGCGGTGTTCAAGAAGCCGCAAACCGAGCTCGGCATAGTTCAGTCCGATGTGCTGGCATTCGTCTCCAAGGTTCAAACCAATCCCACGCTCATTCGCATCGCCCAGAAAACCAAGATGGTTTTCCCGCTCTACAACGAAGAGGTTCACCTGCTTGGCAAGAAAGATATCGCCGATTTCGATAAGCTGGAAGGCAAGCGGGTTGCGATCGGGGAAGATGGCAGCGGGACCTATCTCACCGCTCGGCTGTTGTTCGAGGTATCAGGTGTAAAACCCGAGGAAATGGTGATGATCGGGACGAATGAAGCCTTGTCGAGATTAAAGTCGGGTCAGATCGACGCCATGTTCTATGTGGCTGGGTCTCCGGTGAAGCTTTTCAGCGAAGGCGTGGCCGAAAGCGACGGGCTGGCGCTGATACCGAACACCAACAAGAAGGTCGCCGAATTTTACCAGCAGACTAAAATCCCGCCCGGGACCTATCGATGGCAGCCCGCCGAGGTGAACACCGTTGCCGTAAAGGCCGTGTTGGTCTCCTATGACTTCAAAAATATGGGTTGCGAATCCGTCGGCCGGTTTTCGAAGATTCTCTATGAAAACCTTGACTGGCTGAGGGAGAACGGGCATCCAAAATGGAAATCCGTTGACCCTGATTTCCAATTAAAAGGCTGGGAGCAGTATGATTGTGCCAGGAAATATCTCGTGAAAAAAGGGGTGCAGTCACCACCCCCGATTGCCAAATCTTCCGGAGAATTCAACCCGATCATGAATGCAGTGAAAGAAATGCTCAACCCGTGAAACCGGTGAAATCGGCGAAATCCGCGAAAGACGCGCCTTGAGGCGCGATCCTTCGTCGCAACAGGCAGGTGTCCATGTACCTCAATCACTACCAGTTGAAGCTGATGCCATTCGAGATCGGGCCTGACCCGAAATTCCTATGGCTCGGTTCAAAACATAAAGAGGCCTTTTCCGCCCTCCGGTACGGCATTTTGGAGAGCAAGGGGTTCGTTGTAATAATCGGCGATCCCGGCACCGGGAAAAGCACCCTGTTGAACGCCACCGCCGCCAATTTTGGAAGCAACATCCGATTTGCCAAAATTACCGACCCCGCTTTGAACGAGATGGATTTTTTCAACTTTGCCGCCAATGCGTTTGAGATGGGCAAGACCTTCAGGAGCAAAGCGGAATTTCTGATTGAGTTTGGACAATTCGTAAAGGACGCCGGGGCTCAATCGAAAAAAGTGATACTCGTCATAGACGAGGCCCAGCGATTGACGGCGGATATGCTGGAGCAGATTCGCGTCTTTTCAAACGTCGAGACGCCGGGCCAAAAGGTCGTCAGCTGTATCTTCGCCGGGCAGACCGAATTCCTGGACATGGTCAAACAAAATCGGGCTCTGACGCAAAGGGTTTTTTTCAGTCACATTATTCAGCCTTTGACACAGTTGGAGACGGGCGACTATATCAAGCATCGCCTCAAGATAGCCGGCACGGAGGTGCCAATATTTACACCGGCTGCGGTGCAGGAGATTTATCGCCTTACCGAAGGCATCCCCCGTTTGATAAATGTCCTCTGCGACCAAGCGCTGTTGAGTGGATATGTCTTGGACAAAAAGAGAATTGGGCCGGAACTGGTCGAGGAAAGCACGGAAAACACACTGATTACATCAAAAGCCCATAAAGAACCAGCCAAAGCGCAAACGGCTGATCTTTCCGGTCAGTCAACCGCCATCGCGACCGAGACTATTGCTGAGAACCCAGAGGAACTCGCTCCCCATGCCCCGGCGAAAGCAGTCGCAAGTGCTTCAGGTCGCAAAACAGCATATTGGGTTCTCGCTGCCCTCACCGTCATCCTGACGTTCGCCGTCTATTTTTTTCTCAACGACGGATTTCGTACTACCATCCTCAGCTTCATTACCAACCATCGACTGGTGCAAGCCAACATTCAGTCGGCCGATCCAACGCCGGGTTCCGAGTGAAATCGGCCGGCTTCAGAGCCAGATGCTGGAACTGAGAGAACAGAAGAACAACGCCGAGACGCAGCTGCGAGAACTTCAGGGGCAACTCGGGTCACTTGACAAAGACAAGCAGGAGCTGAAAACCGCTCTCGCCGAACTGCAAAAGAAATTGGAAACCGCCAGGGCTACGCCGGACCCGCTCAAAGCGGAAATGGATACCTTGAGGACAGAAAACTCCCGGCTTCAAACGCAGGTGGTCGAACTCACTCATCAGAAAGGCGCGGCGGAGGTTCAGCTCAGCAAGGTCGAAAAGGAGTATACCGGTCTTGCGACGGAGGCAAAGGAACTGAAAAGCGCCCGGGACCGGGTGGACCGGCTCGAAGCGGCAGTGTCGGAGCGGGACAAAAAACTGATCCAGTTCGAACAAAAATTCGGGGAGCAGGAAAAGGCTCTGGTTATCGAAAAAGCCGCGAAAGACAAGATGGGCGTCGATCTGGCGTCCCGTCATGACACAATCGTAAACCTCCAAAAACGGCACGAGACCGCCAGATCCGTCCAGCTGAAGCTGGAATCCGATATACAGAACAGCCGGCAGGAAAATGCCCGGCTACAATCCCAACTCCACGAGGCGAAAGCTCAAAAACCGGCGCCAGTGTCAACTCCTCCTCCAACGCGAGCTCTAGCGACCAGCCACCCGCCGCCTGTTTCGTCCGCAACAGGCGGTGCAACTCCCGATCCGGCGGGTGCCATCGACTACGTCATTAAACGAAAGTCGCAATAACTATTGCGCCCTCCTGCTCCTCTCTCAGCCTTAAAAGTCTCAACCGCAATCTTTGTGCAAGTCCGGTCCCTACTTGCGAACATTCTCACTCCTGTTATGTTTAACCTTGTCATCCGTTCTGCAACGCCGCAATCCGATCCTCAAGCGGCGGGTGACTCCTGAACAACAGGGCCATGCCGCCCGCCTTCGGTCTGATACCAAAGGCCGCTACCTGGTCGGGGAGATGGGATGGCTCCTGATGGGCCTGCAATCGGCGCAGGGCGCCGATCATTTTGTCCTTACTGGTGAGATAGGCCGCGCCTTTGTCGGCGGTATATTCCCGTTTGCGTGAGAACCACATAACGATAATCGAGGCAAAAAGACCGAGGACGATTTCCAGAACAATGGTCACCGCCATATAGCCGAAAAAGCCGAGTCCCCCGCCTTCCTCCTCATCGCTGCTCAGGAAATTATTTATGACATTTGCCGCAAGTCGTGACAGCAAAATGACAAAAGTGTTCAACACCCCTTGGATGAGGGCGAGAGTCACCATATCGCCGCAGGCCACATGGCTTATCTCATGGGCCAGCACCGCCTCCACCTCGTCTTTCGACATGTTCTGCAGAAGACCCGTCGAGACAGCCACCAGGGCGTCATGTTTTTTCATGCCGGTGGCGAAGGCATTCATGTCCGGCGAGTCGTAGATCGCTACCTCGGGCATGCCGATCTCCGCCTGTTCGGCCATCCGCCGTACGGTGGTGTACAGCCACTGCTCGGTCGGGTTGGTGGGATTGACGATTACCTGCGCACCCGTCGATTTTTTGGCGATCCATTTCGACATGGCAAGGGAAATGAATGAGCCACCCATACCAAAGACTGCCGCCATCACCAGCAATCCCGAGGTACTCTTGGAATCGACCCCGAGAATACTCATGACAATGCCAAGCAACACCAGGATGGCCAAGTTGGTTGCTACAAATAAGACTATGCGAAACACGATGTTCCTCCTTTTTTTGGTTTTTGATGGTTAAATTTGCTCTCTTCTTTTCAAGCTTCAATTTTTTTATGCAATTTTACCGCCTCGCCGCGCCGGCGACGATGCACCCGGATATTCAGCAGTTCAACCGCGACCGAAAAGGCCATGGCAAAGTAGATATAGCCTTTCGGGACATGAACCTCGAAACCTTCGCCCACCAGGGTAAAGCCGATCAACATGAGAAACGACAAGGCCAAAATCTTAATGGTGGGATGGGCATCGACGAACACCCCGATGGGCTTGGCGGCAAACAGCATGACCACTACCGCGCCGATTATGGCAATCACCATCACTGAAATATGCTGTACCAAACCTACAGCGGTAATGACCGAATCAAGGGAAAAGACGATGTCGAGCACGGTTATCTGGGCGATGGTGGCATAAAAACCGCCATGACCGCCGCGCACTCTTTCGTCCGTCCCGGCATCCTCCAAACTGCTGTGAATTTCATGGGTGGCTTTGGCCAGAAGAAAAAGGCCGCCGCCGATCAACACCAGATCTCTGCCGGATATTTCCTGGCCAAACGCGCTAAACCAGGGAGCCACCATGCCGATTATCCAGGTCAGGCTAAAAAGCAGGGCAAGCCGGGAGATCATGGCAAAACCGATCCCCAGGCTTCTCGCCAGGTCCCGCTGCGCCTCCGGCAACCTGCCCACCAAGATGGTGATAAAAATGATATTATCGATGCCGAGGACGATTTCCAGGGCAAGGAGAGTCGCCAGCGCTACCCAGGCCTCGGGCATGAAGATCCACTCGAACATATTCATTATTCCTTCTCGGTATTCATGCAGGCGAGCTTGAGACTTTGCAAATTTTCGGCAATGGGACTCTCAAGCCATATCTCCACATTTAATAGACCCTGCACCGTATTCCAACAGTCCACTTTGGGGAGCATGGCAATGTTTTCCATCTCTTTTTGCAGGCTTATCACCTTGTCCGACACCCTGGCCTCTTCCGCCAGATTTGCGACACCCTTAATAGTAGCAATCCCTGCCCAAATGACAAGAGCGCCTATCATGATAATACCAACAAAACCTACCCCGAGAAAGATCTTCAGCTTTCTGGAAAATTGCCGGCCGATATTTTTTTTACCTCCTTCCGAAGGCAGGGAATGCCTCATAAAGGTCTCCTTTTTTTCTCAGATTGGCGGATTGAGTTGTTCCGCATCTTAAAAAGATGCTTTCTCATCAAATTTTATCAAAGCATTATTTTTCGAATTAAGATACAATTATCGATAACATTATCGAATTAAATAATTACCGGAACTGACCATTTTTTCTTCAAAAAAATCTGTTTTAATTGTATTTTTAAATAATAGTTGTGAATTTCAATGGCATAAATTAATAAGCAATGGCCCTTTCGACAAATAGATAATAACAATATATTAATTCGATAATTTCGAAAAATAAAATGGAATGGCTTAACTATCATCACCTCCATTACTTCTGGGTTGTCGCCAAGGAAGAAAGCATCACCAGGGCCGGCGAACGGCTGCGACTCGCACCGTCAACGGTCAGCATGCAGATTACCAGGCTTGAAGAATCCTTGGGCGGCAAACTCTTCCGGCGAGTCGGGCGTAACCTGGAATTGTCGGAACTGGGGCACGTAGTGTTCCGTTATGCCGACGAGATCTTTGCCCTGGGCCTGGAATTGCTCGACACGGTAAAAGGGCGGTCGATTGCCGGACCGCTCCGTTTTGAGGTCGGCATCGTCGACATGTTGCCCAAGTTGATGGCCAGAAGAATCCTTGAACCGGCTTTGACCCTTGCCGATGGAATACGTCTTGTCTGTCATGAGGGCAAGGAAAAGCAGCTCCTGGCAGAGTTGGCCATTCACAGCCTGGATATCGTCCTCACCGATACCCCGGTGAAATCCGGGTTGAGTGTCAAGGCCTACAGCCATCTGCTCGGCGAATGCGGGGTGACCTTTTGTGCCGTGGAAGCCCTGGCCGGGCCTCTACGGCAAGGCTTTCCGCACTCGTTGAACAATGTAAGAATGCTCTTGCCGACACCAATGTCGGCACTGCGCGGCAGCCTGGATCAGTGGTTTGACTCCCTGGGCATCCGGCCGGTGATTGCCGGAGAGTTCGACGATCATGCCCTGCTGAAGGTTTTCGGACAGGCCGGTGACGGCGTCTTTTCGGTGCCGTCTATTATTGAGCAGGAGGTCTGCCGACAGCATAATGTGACGATTATCGGCAGATCCGATACAGTCAGAGAGCGTTTCTACGCAATCTCCGTGGAACGGATCATCAAACATCCGGCAGTTGTCGCCATTCGCAATGCGGCCAGGGGTTTTAACGAACAATGGGAGGTAAAACCCAGGTGATTTCCGCCTCGACATCAGAACAGGGTGAAAGTCGAATCGAAAGACGATAACTTTGCCGGCTTTTCCGGCTGCCGACCCTGTCGTTTGCCACCTGCATGATGTTTTCCCTCATCAATTGAGGCTTTTTTCTGATTGATCAAAATGCGTTATGCATTACAATGAGCCCTGCCAAGAAGGACGTTCCCAGCACCAGGAAACGGGCGCGAACATCATTCAGAGATAGCTCCAATACATTCAAGAATTTTTTACCATAGGCAGCAACCGCCTTGCCACTTCACCCTTGCCAAATGGATTATTCATGCAACACCATAGTGATCTACTCCCGAAATTATTAATCAAATTCCCAGATTTTTTTGGTTTTTTTGCCGCCGGCAAAACTATACGGCGGGCTAAAAATGCTTTTTTCTCATCCCCTTCCGCATTATTTTCCCGCGCCCTTCTTACCAATCCGAGATCCATAGGCGCCGCCTGCCCCAGTTCCATAAGACTGGCCCGGACAATTGCCGACCTGGTTACGCCGCCTGACGACAACGGCTTTGTGTTAGAGCTTGGCGGCGGCACCGGTATGGTGACAAAGGCGTTGTTACAACGGGGCGTGGCCCCGGACAAATTAGTGGTCATTGAGCTGGACAGGCTGATGGCTCGACATTTGAAAAAGCAGTTTCCGGATGTCGCGGTAATTCATGGCAATGCAATCAAGCTTTGTCAGCTGTGCAACAGGTATAACCGAAATATCAGCACCGTGGTGTCAAGCCTGCCACTGCTCTCCCTGCCGTCCGTCGCGGTAACAACCCTCGGAGAAGAACTCCAAAAAATGCTGGGACCGCAGGGTTCCCTCATCCAATATACTTACCGCCTCAACAACAGCCCTTCACCGCTTGCAACACACCTGGAGAAAATTTCGACACAAACTGTGTGGTGCAATCTGCCGCCGGCAAAAGTCGAGGTCTTCAGAAATTTTGTCGGAAAAAATCCGGCATCATAGCCAATTGTCCTGGTTATTTTTTACCTGGTCACTGTCCTTGTCCCTTCGATCCTTCGCATGGCCTTGCGGTACAGGCTCTCCGCCTGGTAGGAACTCCGCACAAAGGGCCCGGCGGCTACCCCGGCAAAACCCAGAGCCAAAGCCTTCTCAGCCAACCCCTCAAACTCCTCCGGCGGCAGAAAGCGTTGTACCGGGAGATGCTCGGCACTTGGCTGGAGATACTGACCCATGGTCAGGATATCGCAGCCTGCTGCCTGCAGATCGTGCCATGTTTCTTCAATTTCGGCGAGGGTTTCGCCCAGGCCGAGCATGATCCCCGACTTGGTTGGAATGTGTGGATGACTATCTTTTACCCGGCGCAGCAGCTCAAGAGAGCGACCGTACTCGGCCTGCGGCCGAACCTCCGGGTAAAGGCGTGCCACCGTCTCGATATTGTGGTTAAGGACGTCGGGACCGGCGTCGAGGATGGTCATCAATGGCTGGCGATCGCCCTGCAGATCGGGGATAAGCACCTCCACCAGGGTGTTGGGCCGGGCCTTACGGATGGCGGTGATGGTCTCGGCAAAAAGTGCTGCCCCGCCGTCCGGCAGATCGTCACGGGTCACCGAGGTAACCACCGCATAGCGCAGTCCAAGCAGGGCCACCGCCTCGGCCACCCGCGCCGGTTCCTCGGCATCGGGCAGACCCACGGGGCCGTGTCCGACCGCACAGAACCGGCAATTCCGGGTGCATCTCTCGCCGAGGATCATAAAAGTGGCCGTGCCCTGACCATAGCATTCAAACTGGTTCGGACACTTGGCCTCCTGGCAGACAGTGGTCAGGGCATGGCCTTTCAGCAACTTGCGAATCTTCTCATACTCCGGCCCGGTGGGCAGACTCCGTTGTGAGCCATTTCGGTTTGCCGGTCGGCGGACGGTGGGTGCAGGATGTCATGAACATATTCCTTACTGAGAGGGGCAAAGGGGCGGTCGAAGATTTGTGTAAGCTGCTCGCGGAGCTCTTTCTTCACTTCAGGCAAAGCAATTGCAATGCCAGTTTCCCGGCTGAGCGTGGTCATACGTCACTCCGGTCAAGCCACAGGGATTGACCCAGGAAAAGGGGACAAGGTCAAGGCCGACATTCAGCGCCAGGCCGTGAAAGGCAATGCCGTGGCGGATGGCGATACCGACGCTGCCGAGCTTTCGGTCTCCGACCCAGACCCCGTGATTGCGAGGGTCTCGACCGGCGGCAACCCCGCTCCCCGCGGCCAGGCGAATCATCACCTCTTCCAGACAACCGACATATTCGGCAACGCCGAGTCCTGCCTGGCGAAGGTGGAGAATCGGATAAACCACCAGTTGGCCGGGGCCGTGATAGGTGATATCCCCACCCCGCTCGATATGCACCAGGGGGATTCCTCTCTCCGCCAGAAAAGACGCGGAAACCATGAGATTCTGCCGCCCGCCGCGTCGGCCGAGGGTGAAGGTGCTCGGGTGTTCGGCCACCAGGAAGAAGTCATCTCCCAGCAGACCGTTCCGTCTTTTTTCCACCAGGGCCAACTGCAGGGCATAGGCCGCCGCATAGTCGATGAGACCAAGATCGACCAGGCCGGCGGCCTGTTTTTTACTAGCCACAGAGACAGGGGTGCCGCGCCGCCAGGGTCTCGTCGAGGCGACGGGTCTTCGCCCGCATCGGTGCCTGCCGGAGCAACTCGGGATTCTCTTTCGCCTCCCGGACGATCATCTGCACCACCTCGATGAACTGATCGATATCCTCCTTGCATTCGGTTTCGGTCGGCTCGATCATGATCGCCCCGTGCACCACCAGCGGAAAATAGATGGTCGGCGGATGATAGCCGCAGTCGATAAGACGCTTGGCGAGATCGAGGGTGGTGATCTTATCCTCCTGCAAGAGGGCATCCGAGAAGACGCACTCGTGCATGCACGGCCGGTTATAGGCAAGCGGCAGGGTGCCTTTCAGCTTCTCCTTGATATAGGCGGCATTGAGGACCGCCAGCTGGCTGGCCTTCTTCAGGTTGGCCGCGCCCATGGTACGGATATAACTGTAGGCCCGGAGCAGCACCGAGAAGTTGCCGTGGAAGGCGTGGACCCGACCGATCGATTCCGGCCCGCCGTAGTCGAGGCGATAGGTGTCACCGTCCTTTACCGCCCGCGGTACCGGCAGGAATTTCGCCAGCTCTTTCGTCACACACACCGGCCCGGCCCCCGGCCCACCGCCGCCGTGCGGGGTGGAAAAGGTCTTATGCAGGTTGAGATGCATGACATCGACGCCGCACCGCCTTGCATTGATGATGCCCATGACCGCGTTGAGGTTGGCACCGTCGCCATACACCAGGCCGCCCTTGGCATGAACGATCTCGGCGATCTCGCGAATATTGGTCTCGAACAGCCCCAGGGTATTGGGATTGGTGACCATGATCCCGGCAGTCTCCTCGTCCATAACCGCGGCAATCGACTGGATATCGAGGATGCCGTTCGGCCCCGACTTGATCGGCACCGGCTTGTAGCCGCAGAGAGCGGCACTGGCCGGATTGGTGCCATGGGCGGTATCGGGGATAAGGATCTTGTTTCGTTTCGAATTGCGGCTTTTATGATAGGCGGCAAAGATCAGCATGCCGGTCAGTTCGCCATGCGCCCCGGCTGCCGGTTGCACGGTGACTCCGGGCAGACCGGTGATCGCCGCTAAGAATTCCTGCAACTCGTACATGACCTGGAGATTGCCCTGCACCAGGTGGTCGGCGAGCATCGGATGGGCGGCAGCCAGTTCCGGGGTGGCCGCCACCTTCTCGTTGATCTTCGGATTGTACTTCATGGTACAGGATCCCAACGGGTACATGCCGGTATCGACGCCGTAGTTCCACTGCGACAGACGGGTGTAGTGGCGTACCACATCGACCTCGCTGAGATCTGGAAAATCCACCTCCGGTCCCTGCAGCTCCGCCGGAAATACCGCCTCCGGCACATCGCTTGCCGGCACACACATGCCCCGCCGCCCTTGCTTGCCCTTCTCCCAGAGCAGGGGTTCGTTCTGAATTATGCCGTTTGCCCCCGGTATCTTGGTCGTGTTCATGACTTCACCTCCCCTGCCACCGTATCCATCACTTCCTTGCTCGCCGTCTCGGTGACACAGAACAGATAACGGCCCCGATGTTCCGGATAATATCTGCCCAGTTCGAGACCGGCGACGATCTTCTTCGCCAGCAGCCGCTCGTAAGCCGGCCGGAAGTCGTCCTTGAACTCGACGACAAACTCATTGAAGGTTGGAGAATCGAAGACGATCTTTGCCCCCTTGGCCTGCAACTGCGCCTTCAGATACTCGGCCTTGCGGTAATTGAGCCGGGCCAGTTCGCCAAGACCCGACCCTCCCAGGGAGGCCATGTACATGGCGGCGATCAGCGTGCAGATGCCTTGATTGGAGCAGATGTTCGAGGTGGCTTTTTCCCGGCGGATGTGCTGCTCCCGGGTGGACAGGGTCAGGACAAAGCCGCGCTTGCCGTCGAGATCCTGGGTTTGACCGACCAATCGGCCCGGCATATTGCGGACGAATTCGTCACGGCAGGCAAACATGCCGAGGGCCGCCCCGCCGAAAGACCGCGGCATGCCGAAACTCTGACCCTCGCCGCAGACGATGTCGGCGCCGCAGGAACCCGGATTTTTCACGAGACCGTAGGCCAGCGGCTCGGTAAAAGAGGTGATAAACAAGGCGCCTACGGCATGTATGGCCGTGCCAAGGGTTGCAAGATCCTCGACCACCCCGAAGAAATTCGGTGATTGGATCGCCACCGCCGCCACATCGCCGATTGCCGCAAGGCCGCTGAGGTCGGTTCGCCCGTCAGGGCCGACCGGCAATTCGACCATCTCATAACAGGTCGGCTCCAGGTAGGCCCTGGCAACCTCACGGTAGTGCGGGTGCACGGCGGCGGAAACAGCCACCCTGGCCTTCTTTTTGGCGATCCGCAAACCCATCAGCAAGCCTTCGGCAAGAGCCGATGCACCGTCGTAGATGGAGGCGTTGGCAACATCCATACCGAGCAGTCTGGTGACCAGGGTCTGGTACTCGTAGATGCCCTGCAGGGTGCCCTGGGCTATCTCCGGCTGGTAAGGGGTGTAGGCGGTGAGGAACTCGGAGCGGCTCATCACCGTACGGATGGTTTCCGGGATATGGTGATGATAGCTGCCGGCACCGAGCAGCACCTTATAGCTCTGGTTTACCTGCATCGCCTCGGCCAGCCGCCCGACATGCTCGGTCAACTGCCACTCATCCATCGGCGCCGGCAGGTCCATGCTGCCCTCGTAGCGACACGCATCGGGCACCGAGCAGAACAGCTCATCCAGGCTCTTTCGGCCGACGACCGCCAGCATCTCGGTTATTTCTTCATCGGTATGCGGTAGATAGCGCATGGCTTTATCCTCGCAGGAGGGTGCGATAGGCGTCGACGGTCAGAAGCTGTTCGACTTCGCTCTTATCGGCAGGTTTAATCTCGACAATCCAATTATTATAAGGGTCCTGGTTGATCAGTTCCGGGGAATCGCCCAGGGCCTCGTTGACGGCAACAACCTCTCCGCCTACCGGCAGATAGAGTTCGGAAACCGCCTTTACCGACTCCAGTGTCCCGAACTGGTCGCCTTTTCCAAAGGTGGCACCAATCTCCGGCAACTCGACGAAGACGATATCGCCCAGTTGATCCTGGGCATAATCGCTTATCCCGACCTTGAGGGTGGCGCCGCTGACCGTCACCCACTCATGATCCTCGGTATAGCGCACTTCCTCGTTAAAAATCAGTTCACTCAGTTCTTTCATAACCCAGTCTCCCTTGATAGTATTATCAACCAAGCATCTTGTCCATTGGCCTTCTGGCAGTCCGGTTTGGACGGACATCGGCCCGTATTTCAACCTCGATTTTTCTCTTACCGTCGGTGAGTATGATCTTTTCGCCAGGGGCACGCTGATTTTCCAAAAGAACAAAGCCGCAGCACAACCCTTTGGCCTGAAAATCCCTGTTGCCGGCGACACTGACAATCGCCCCGTCCACCCGGCCGACCGCCATATCGGTAGTGCAGGTGAGGATGGTGCCGAGACGCTCCCCGGATTCGTCGGTCACATAACTGCCCTCTCCGGCATTGATTTTCCGCGGATCGAAGCCGGCAAAGGGCAAGGTGTATTTCTGCCACGGGCTTTGCAACAGGGCCGGTCCGCCGATGAAGGTCTTGGTAAAGGCGGTCATCTCGTCGTTCCATGCCACGGCAAACTGCCAGGGATTGTGCAAAAACGGCCAGGCGCCGATATCCTGGTGCGACAGCGGCAATACCGCGCCGGCCCTGAGCGAATCCCTGGCGGCCAGGCCGCAGACCAGCATGCCTTGGTCCTTCCCGGCGGCTAAAAGCAGGAGCCAGAGGGGCAGCAGACGGTCGATGTCGACAAAGAGCTCAAAGCCGAATTCGCCGGTATAACCGGTGCGGGAAACGAGAGCCGGGGTGCCATCGATCAGGATCACACCGCTATCGGTGCCAAACAGGCCGAAACTGCCCTTAAAGGAAAAATAGGGCAGACCTTGAAAAACAGCGTCCGGGTTCTTCAGGATCTTCGCCAGAATTTTCCCGGCCAGCGGTCCCTGGATATCCATCTTGCCGACCCGGTCAGTCAGGTCCTGCACAGCCACGTCCGACCCCTTTGCATGCTTTTGCAGGTGGGCGGCAACGGTCCCGCCCATGCCGGCATTGACCACCACCATAAAGGTATCGGAGCGCAGTTGATAGAGGATGGCATCGTCGATGACCGTGCCGTCCTCGGCAAGAAAAATGCCGTAGACGCATCGCCCGTCGGCCAGAGGCGATTTCTCCTTGCCGATGCAGGTATCGATGTCCTTGCTCAGACAAAGCTGGAGAAGCGCCCGGGCCCCTTTGCCGCCAACCGCCACCGCTGCCATATGGCTGGTATCGAAAATACCCGCCGCGCCAATTACCGCCAAGTGCTCGGCCTTTGCCCCGGTCTTGTACCACAGCGGCATATCGTAATTGCCGAACAGAGCCATATTGGCCCCCTGCTCAACATGCCAATCGTGCAATACCGTCTTCTTCGCATCACCCATTTTATCACCTACTCTGTTGTAAGAGATTGATGCCTTGTCGCGCCTCACACCGGCAGGGTCAAAGGCACCTTGAGATTAAAGCTCTTGTATACAACGAAGGTCTCCACCGCCCGGACGTTTTCCAGTTTGGCGACCTCCTCTGTATAAAACTTCAACATGGTGAATTCTTTGGAGAGGAGCACGGTCAGGATGAGATCGAAACGTCCGGTCACCACACACACCGAAATTACCCCACGCAATTTACTGAACTCCTCACCTTTTTTCACCAGATCCATATCCTTCAGCCGCACGCCGACCATGACCACCGATTGATCCGGTACTGCCTCGGGATCGACCAGGGCGGTGATGTCCAACACCCCCTCGTCTTTCAGTTTTTTCACCCGTGCCCGCACCGTCCCTTCGGAAAGGGCGAGCGACTCGGCGATCTGTTTGAAGGGCATCCTGCCGTCGCGAAGATGATTGATTATCGCCAGATTTATTTCATCGATATCCATGGTGGTGCTCAGTCGGTCAATACCTGCCGGAAAACTTTGTATAAGTATTTGTTACTCCATCCCTACAGTTCACTGAAAAGAGGACCGAATCGCCAATGTTGTTAAATAAATTTGCCGAAATCATACGATGGAAAAATGATATTGTCAATATCGGCTATGCGATTTTACGAATTCAGATCTTCCTGGCAACATCAATTACGCATTTCGTATTTAAATATCAGCATGCCTTGCATTATATATCATTTCCATGCTGGTTTTCAAGCTGCACCTGTCGACTGCCGGAGCAACGCGTTCAAGGCGGGTGATCCGCCGGCTACTAAATAAATTTGGCGTAAACTTCCGAGGCGCAGGCGGCGTGGGCGGACTGAAGCGCCTTATTGGCCAGACGGTTGATGGCGGCGATGTTGCCGTGACTCAAGACATGAATTTTGCGAATGGTTTCGTAGGGGAAAAGGGCAGTCGAGTAGCTGGCCCCACCGGCTGCGGCAAGCTGCAGACAAAAACGCAGATAATCGGCGGTATCCTTAATATTCAGTGGTGCCAGATAAAGTTGGCAATTCGTCTCGTCTTCGAAATATTCGATGGTGGTGGTAACCATCTTGCTCTCCATCTCTCTGGTGCCAAAGAGAATCAACTGCAGCATCGTCGCTCCATCTCCCTCGCCATAGGCATTGGTCAAGGTACGGATAATTCCTTCCATTGTTGCGGGATACATCTTCTCGACATCGTCGACCAAAAGAATCACCCGCTGGCCACCCTGCCTCCTTGCGTCAAGAGCAAACTTAATCCTGGCCAATAACTCAACCTGAGGTACATCCGCAACCTCTTCAATCCCGAGATTCAACGCGACATCTTGCAGCACTGCCGCAACTGAACCGCTCTGCTCGGTGGCCAAAAAGACTTCATAGGAGGTCGGCAAAGTTCGCCGCAATTTATCGATCAACAACGTTTTGCCGCTACCCGGCTCGCCCGTCACCTTGATGAGAGGCTTGCCCTTTTCCAACAGCTCCAGGAGCTGACTGAATAATTCCAGACGTTCGGACCAAGGGACGTCCATGCAACAGGGCCTAACCTCTTCATCAAATGCGGTGAGAAATAATCGCAAATCGACAATCGGTTGCCCAGCGCTTTCGATGATATTTTCAACCGGGGAAGAATCCTTCATGGATCCGCTCTGCAGGGCACAATCGAGAACGGCCCCGGGCTCAACCGCCAGCTTTTGGGTTTCCACCGTACCGACATGGCGGCCGGTTCGGCGCAGTGCAAGCGAATCAGTAACGATACTACCCTCCATACGACCGGAGCAGTCAATGGCTGTCGCCTTGATATCGCCGGAAATCTTGCCGCTTTGACGAATATCGAGAACCTGGCCGACAAATGAACCCTCAAGAATCCCTTCCAGGATAACCCGTCCATGACACTCGACACTCCCGGAGATCACCATCGATCGAGTTATTATGCTTACATTTTCATCAACCATGAGCAACTCGCAAGGCCCTCCTTCGAACCACCGTCAACACCTCGTGTTTCTGCATTTTCCACCAAGGTAGCATGTTCAGCGCCGGCTGCAAGGAAAACATGCTTTTTTTTAACAATCATCGGCGGCACCCACCTCGTTTACAGAGGAAAAAGCCAACAATGAGATTCGCCCGGGATGAAAACAATGACTATTGTCGATATAAACTGACCGGAGGCTGCCCGGCAGGAACGGTTCCCTTGTCACCAGCCTGGCGAAATCAAACAACAAAGTGCATCATGTACCTCGCAACCCTCACCACCAGCACCGGCAACAGATACCAACTCCGACAGTCCTACCGGACCGGTGAAAATTCCTTCGACTATCGGATCGTCTTTGACCTTGGCGATAATCCCTGTCACTATATAGAACCGTTTGATGACCATTTGGTACTCTTTAACAGCGAGCTTTTAACAGCGGTTGCCGCTGCTACCGGGCCAGACGGCGAGCTGGCCCTCGAAAACCTGCTGGTTCATTTCCTGCCGCAAGAGACCAGACGACGGTTAACCCTCTTTCAACCCCGTACCCCCCATCGACCCAGCCCGCTCAGTGACCGGGAAAAGGAAGAGATCGCCCACCAGGTACATCTCTTTGATCGGCGCAGGCTGTACTATCTTCGTTACGGGGCGGTTGACCAAAGCCGTCTTTCCCGGCTTCATGAAAAATGTTGTCGCCCCCTGCTCGGACAAAGCCGTGATGAGCGGGAATATGCCTTTGCCGCCGAGGAAGCGGTGCTTGAACCAGGCCTCTATCTGCAATACGTTTATGCAATTTTCGATGTCCAGAAACACTTCCATCAATCCTTTGCTCCCTGGTTCCCGGAGGCCCTTGCCCGAGACGAGGTGGCTGAAGGTTTTATCGCGGAACTTTGCAGATTAAACGACGACCGGAGATTCTGGCAGGGAGCCAGTCCGGGTACATTCCTGCACCACCATCTGCGCCGCTATCTCGTCATGTTTTTTGATTTCAGTCCGAACAGCCGTTCTTTTCTTGATGATTTTACCGAAGCCTTTATGGCTAACCACCGCAGGTTCCGCTGGCCGGAGCGAAAGGCGACGGGAAACCCGGAGACGGTTAGCAGAGTTTTCGCGACCCCTTACGCCGACCTGCTGAAGATGAGCGGTGAACAGCTGAGCCGACTCTACCGCAAACAGGCCATGCAGCTTCATCCGGATCGGGGTGGAGATCATGACCTTTTCATTCAATTGACGGAAATTTATCGCGACCTGCAGCACCGAAAAAATAGCCGTTGATCCCTTGCCTATCCTACGGGATAGAGAATTTCCGTATGGGTTATATCTTGCCGATTCAAATAAGGGTTGATAACTCAATTGCAAATTCGTACTCTCTTTTCTAAGACATCCGGTATTGAGCAGGTATGATCGGTGTCGTTTGAACGTTCTATCAAACCAAGGAGCAAGTATGGATACCCCCCAGGAGAAAATCGACACAGCCCAACAACCCGACCTTGAAGATGGCGAAGCCATCGAAGAGGCTTGTAAACAAATGGAAATACTCTACAAATCCCGTTGTGTCCAGGCGCCATTCGGCACAAACATTATTATTCGTGAGATCAAAAAAGAAGAATAGCTGAAACGAGGGTCGCGATGAGTGAAAAGAAAACATGTGTTTTGATTGGTGGCTCCGGTTTAATCGGCGGCACAATTGTTAATTTTTACAAGAAGCGTTTTCCTGACAGCGTTGATATTCGCGCGCCAAGCAGCAAGAAAGTCTCGCTGCGGGAGGAAGCCGACATCTGCGATTACCTGGCCAATATCAACCCGGACTTCGTCATCAACGCGGCCATGGCAAATCTCGGATCAAACAGCCAGCTCGCCTATGAGGTAACTATCTTGGACCGATCAACCTTGCCAGAGCCGCCAACGCCCTTTCCATTCCCTATATTCACATAAGCTCCGCCGCCACCCTGCCGTCCGGCGAAAACCTCCGGGAAGAAGACACCCTCACTCTCTCGCCCCACTTGAGCAACTACGCCAAATCGAAACTCATGGCGGAGTTGACCCTCAGGCGCATGGCCGAAAAGGAAGGTCTGGACTATTCCTGCATTCGCCTGGCCATCGTCTACGGCGCGCATGACCACAAAATCCAGGGCTTTCATCGCCTGTTTTTTTCCATCGCCGATGAATCGATGCCCGTCCTTTTTACCAAGAAAAACACCTTCCATTCCTATACCAATGCCCGGAAACTGCCGTTTCTCATCCATCATATGCTGGAAAACAGGACCGAATTCGCTGGTGCCACCTATAATTTTGTAGATAAGCAGCCGGTCGATCTGGCCACGCTCATTCTCACCATCAAATCCTATCTCAACCTTTCGCTGCCAAAAGAGATTTACGTCCCTTTCTGGTTGGCCAACAGCGGCAAAAAGAGCATGGAAACCCTCTTGAAACTGCTGCGCAGGATCGGCCTGAAGGCGACACTTCCTCCGGAATTGATGTTTCTCGATAGTTTTTACAAGCCGCAAACCCTTTCCACCAAGAAACTCGAAGGAACCTCGTTCATAGATCCCATGCCGGAGGAAACGATTTTCACTCGATTACCCGAACTGGTGATTTACTACCTCACCCGTTGGAGCAATGAAAACCTGATAACAACCTACGATGCAACCATCGGCAAAGATAAGTCCGTGGCGAGGACGTTTGCCACCAACCCCGAATTTCTGGTTGACTCGGTACACACCCAAGGCATTGGTCCGTTTCCCAGTCTGCAAAATAAATAGGACTTGCTCCCTGTAATCGAGAAAACAGAATACCAGCTGGTTTTTCACTTTGCTATCTGGTATAGACAAACACTTCCTTAAACCTCATCAAGACACTCCCATCCGATAATTCAGTACGAAAGTCAACACCATGAATCAAGACAACCAGGCACTCCTTCAATTCATCAAATATGCCTTGGCGGGTGGCCTCGCCACCGTTACCCATATCGTCATCTTTCATCTTATCGCCTGGAAGATTTTCCCCTCCTTGCAGGAAAAGGATCATGCCGTTCGGTTCTTCAAACTGACCATCCGAAAAATCAACGACACCACCAGAGCTCGCAACTCAATGATCGGCAACTTCATTGCCTTTCTCATTGCTAACATGGTTGCCTATATCACCAATATCCTCTTTGTCTTTCAAGGCGGCAAGTACCCTATTATTGTCGAAATTCTGCTTTTTTACGCGGTCTCCGGGGCAAGCGCCTTCCTGGGCACGATGTTGATGGGCATTCTCATCAAACGCTTCGGCCTTCTCACCACCTATGCATTTATTGCCAATATATTTACAGCGGTGATGTTTAATTTTGTGATGCGGAAATTTTTTATTTTCAACGGCTAACAGGCTGGGACGAGCCGGCTCGGTGCGGGTAACCCTGCCGACTTGCCGAGCCTTATGGTTCGCGACTTGCCGATTCGCCAAATTTCCAGACCAGCATGGCGCCGATAATAAAATTGTTATGGGTGCCCACGAGTGGACTGTCTTCGTAGACCGCCCCGTCGATATTTACCCAACGACCATAGCTGCTCAGCCAGAAAGTGGGAGTCAATTCCTTGGTAATACTGCCGGATAGCTGAAGTCCACCATAACCCCCTTCCGCTTCATAATACCGGCGATCCGGGGTAACGTCGGCAAGGGGCACGTCATAGAAATATTTGTGCATCGACGCATCGGCAAACCTTAGCCCGCTGCTGAGATGAAAGCGAATTTTCTGTTCCCTGAAGATCCTTGAATCCCTGAATATAACTGACATATCGGAAACATATCCTTCATGTCCAGCGTCCAGGCCACTGTCGAAATCAAGGGAGAAGGCCGCCCGCAGGGTAGCCTGGAAGAAGAAGGAATCCCGCTCGCCATAATCAAAAAAATAGTAGTTCAAAGCCGGACCCACCTCCCCCAGGGCATCGAGGTCATCCATCCCCTTTCTCGCATCGTTATCGCCTGCCGGAGGGTTGCCGGACAGGGATATATCCGTCTCAAACTGCTTGTATCGCCAAAATATCCCGCGAATCCCCTCCCTATCGGCCTTAACGATTTTTCCCCGGTAAACAAAATAGGGCAAGGGGAAGGCATAGGTTTGATATTCATCCGACCCGGTATATTGTGGTAAATGGGCCGCCAAGCCGACAATCCCATATTCATAAAGGGGGAGTTTTTCTTCCTGCGGCTCTGTTGCTTCGCCGATACTCTCTCCGGACCACCACAGCGATGCCGTCAACAGCCCAGCAAGAAAATATCCTGATTTGCATGTCATGCAAGACCTCTCGGAAAAGGGTTGAGCTGCAACAATTGACCAGGCGCAGAGTTCACCTCGCTTCCGATCTGTCATCTCTACCGGCGGTATGTTGCTACCACGTTGCTGTTCGCCTGGTCCTGGCCGATCGGCGACTGCTGTAACCGCCTGGCTTGCCAGTACTTTTCGCTGCCAATAGGAGTCATCGAGACTGGAGAGCGTCACCCCTTTTGAGAGGGATGCGTGAATAAACTGATCATCGGCGAGATAGATACCCACATGTTTCTTCGATCCACCGGTATTGAAGAAAACCAGGTCGCCGGTTCTGAGGGAGGCCCTTGCCACTTCCCGGCCGCTCTCGGCCTGCTCGCCGGCGGTTCTCGGCAATGCAACTCCGAACAGATCCCGGTAGGCAAGAACTGTAAAGCCTGAACAATCGATACCTGAAGCCGACATCCCGCCATCAATGTAGGGTGTGCCCCGCCATTTTTCGTAATGTCGTTTAAGAACAAGGACGTTTTCTTTACCGGCAACCGGTTTTTCAGTGCCCAGGGAGCGCTTTTGCTGGGGAATGTAGGAAACCTGAACCTTGGGCGCACAGCCCTGCAACCACAAGAAAACAATTGCAATCACCAGCAGATGGCACCCGCACAATCGCCCAAACCCCGATAAACGGGATAAGTCACTTATCAAAAAATCTTCGCAAAAAACGCGTAAATACTTTTTGTGAGTGACTAACGGCCGGCACTGATAGTTTTTCGCAAACAGCATCACATCACCGATGTTCATAATTTCCTCATTGTCATTCTGTTGTTGTTCATAAACAGAACAGGTCTCGACGCACAACACCATTGATAATAGAGGAAATATACTATAAATTCAATGGCCGGATCAACGAAAGTTGAGGGAATTCCCGGTTTTTTCATTCACCACTCTTGTTTTGTCGTTTGTTCGGCAACGAAAGCCCCTCGCTCACTGACGAACCGGGAAACAAAGGGGAGAGTCCTCCCCCGATAAAGGAGCACCGATGAATGCCGTCTTTCTTGACAGTGAAGGCCTTGATGAGTTTTCCCTTGATGGGCTCTCAAAGGAATGCACCTCTCTGCAGGTGTTCCGTACTACCGCTCCGGAAGAGGTTGCGGCTAGAATCGCCGGTGCCGACTTGATTATCGTCAATAAAGTTCCGATCTCCCGGCACCACCTCGTAATCGCCCCCTCCATTCGGCTGATCTGCGTGGTTGCCACCGGCACCGACGTCGTTGACCTGCGGGCCGCTTCCGAACTTGGTGTAACGGTCTGTAATTGCCAGGCATACGGTACCGCCTCGGTGGTTCAGCATGTCTTTGCAACCATCCTCGCCCTGCACACTCATCTTCTCTCCTACCACGCCGCGGTCAGGGCCGGACGCTGGCAAAGTGCCCGGCAATTCTGTTTTCTCGATTACCCGATCATCGAACTAACGGGCAAAACCATCGGCATCGTCGGCTTCGGTACCCTTGGCAGGGCGATTGCCGACATGGCCCGCGCTTTCCGCATGAAGGTCGTTGTCGCCCGCAGGCCCGGCAACCCGCCGGACGATCGGCCGACCCTCACGGAAATGCTTCCGGGAATCGATATTCTCACCCTGCACTGTCCGCTCACCGAGCACACCCGCAATCTCATCAATGGCAAGGCCCTTGCCCTGATGAAACCGACTGCCTTTCTCATCAATGCCGCCCGGGGCGGTATTGTCGATGAGACGGCGCTGGCCGAAGCCCTCCGATCCGGAAAAATTGCCGGGGCAGCTGTCGATGTATTGAGCTGCGAACCGCCTCGTCAAGGCAATCCCCTTCTCGATCAACACTTGGAAAATCTCATTCTGACCCCGCATATCGCCTGGGCCAGCCGCGAGGCACGCCAGCGTATTATCGACCAAACAGCAGAGAACATCGAGGCGTACAGGGCTGGGGCACCGATCCGAGTTGTCAATGCAAAGGTTTTTAAACATACCTTCTCTTTATCATAAATTATATTGATGCTTGGAAGATGCACGAACCTCACCTGACTAACATGCTCGGCAAACGATCCTTACGTCATCATGCCGATTTTCCGCCATATAAAATAATTACTGAAAAACTTGATTGTAAATCTCCTTCAAAGAAAGTATGTTGCCATCATTTTTATTTAACGGTTTTCTCTCTTTTCTTTTTCCACTTGGTTGGTGAGAAACAGTGTTGATAATATTCTAACTATGATGAGGAATAGCGTATGTATAAAATATCTTACGAAAATGACGACATAGTGATCCGTTTCGAGAAGGAACTGGTCGATGAAACGATGTTATCTCAGTTTCTTGGACACATCAATTTCCAATCAATGTTAAAGAAGAGCAAGCCGACGGATGCAACCAAGAAGTTACGGGAAAAAAATCGCCTGGGCAGTTTTCCTACAGGATTTGCCCTGATTCGCGACCCGGCTTTGAATAAAGGAACCGCCTTCACCATTGAAGAAAGGGAGGCTCTCGGTTTAAACGGTCTGCTGCCACCCCGAGTCCATACCATTGACGAGCAAGTCGAGAGAATCCTGTGGAATCTCCGCAGAAAAAATAACGATTTGCAACGCTATATCTTCCTTACCGGTCTTCAGGACCGTAACAAGACTTTGTTCTACCGCTTGCTTGTCGATAATATTGAGGAGTTAATGCCTATAGTATATACGCCTACAGTTGGACAGGCATGCATCGAATACGGTAATATTTTCCGACGGCCCCGTGGCATTTATATCACGTTAAAGGACAAGGGCCGGATTGCCGAACTTTTCGGCAACTGGTATCGCAAAGATGTCCGTATAATTGTCGTCACAGATGGCGAACGAATTCTCGGACTTGGTGATCTGGGGGCCGACGGCATGGGGATTCCCGTAGGCAAATTAGCCCTTTACACAGCCTGCGGCGGCATTCACCCGTCACTCACTCTGCCGGTCACCATTGATGTGGGAACAAACAACGAAAGGCTGCTCGACGATCCACTCTATATAGGCAACAAACATCCGCGTGTCCGTGGCGAAGAATACGATGAACTGATTGAGGAGTTCGTTCTTGCGGTTCAACAGGTGTTTCCTGGGACGATGATTCAGTTTGAAGATTTTGCCAATGCCAATGCCTTCAAATTCTTGCAGAAATATAGAGATGAAGTGTGCTGTTTCAACGATGATATCCAGGGAACTGCCTCGGTAACCGTGTCCGGTCTGTTTACCACCCTGCGCATTACCGGAAAAAGCCTGAGGGACCAGAGATTCCTCTTCCTCGGAGCCGGTGAGGCCGGTATCGGCACCGGCGACCTCCTGGTCTCCGCCCTCATGGAGGAAGGTTTGTCGCGGGAAGAGGCCAGAAGCCATTGCTGGTTCGTCGATTCCAAAGGACTGATCGTCAAGTCCCGCACCGATCTGAAAGGGCATAAACTCGATTACGCCCACGACCATGAATGCATCGCCGATTTTCTTACAGCTGTTGAAACCCTGAGGCCGACGGCGATCATTGGCGTCTCAGGCCAAAACGGACGGTTCACCAAGGATGTACTTGAGGCGATGGCGCGGATCAATGAACGTCCGGTGGTGTTTTCGTTATCCAACCCTACTTCGAAGGCTGAATGTACCGCCGAGGAGGCGTACACCCACACTGCCGGGCGGGCGATTTTCGCCAGCGGCAGCCCGTTCGGGGAGGTAATGGTCAATGGTCGGCGGTTTGTTCCGGGTCAAGGCAATAATGTCTATATCTTCCCCGGCGTGGGGATGGGAGTCATGGCCACCGGCGCCTCACGTGTCACCGACGAGATGTTTCTTGTGGCGGCCCGCACCCTGGCCATGGAGGTCTCCGAGACCGATCTGCGCATGGGCCGGGTTTACCCGCCGCTCCCCAGAATCCGCGACGTTTCCCTGGTCGTTGCCGTTGCCGTCGCCGATATCGCCTACTCAAGAGGCCTTGCTTCCCGGCCGCGGCCGGCAGATCTCCCGGCCTTTATCGAGAGTCTGATGTACGAGCCTGAGTATCAGCCGTACGTGTAATATTTCGTTCCCTCCGGGTAAAGCAGCACTTGCCCTTTTCCCGGGGGGTTTGCACAATTGCCGGCCTATCTGCTGGTGTTAGTCTCAAGAACTGACATAACAGTTTAATATCCCGGCAGGGTAAATTTCAGCGTCACTTCTCCGGTTCTTTTATCAAGGGTCACCATCTTTGTACTCCCTCCGGCCATCCCCAGTTTTTTTCCGGTAGCCATCTCCAAGAGACCGCTAATAAATCCCATGCCCTGACTCAGAACCTCTTCCATCTTCTCGGCGGAGTGTTGTTGTATCGCTTCTTCGCGGTCTTCAGGTTCCGATGGCTCGACAAGGTTTGCGAGCGTCTCCTCGCCAATAAAATCAACCTCTTTGTTCAATACTTCGGGGTTAAGGAAATGCGGCGTGTCCTCCGCCAGCTCTTCGGCTGGCAGCGACTGGATGACCTCCATTTCAGCCTGTTCGCCGATCATCTCCCGCAGGCGATTGACCATTTCCTGACGTTTTTCCCTGGAAAAGAGCACCTCGTCCTTGCCGCCGTCAAAAACCCCGTTGAAGAGCTCCTCCTTCAGCTTGATCCCGGCCATAATCCGCTCTTCGATGCTCTGTTTGGCTATCAGGTTGATGACATTGATGCATTGGCTTTTCTGGCCGATCCGGTTGATCCGGCCGATCCGTTGATTGAGCTTTGCCGGATTCCAGGGCAATTCGAAATTGACGACGCAATCGGCTGCCTGAAGATTCAAGCCGGTGCCGCCGGCATCGGACGACAGGAACACCTTGCAGTTCGGATTATTGGTGAATTCATCGATCAGCAGCTGCCGCTTGTCGACCGGCACCTTGCCGGACAACTCGACAAAGGCAATCCCGGCCCGGGAAAGTTGCTTGCCGATCAGCATGTTCATGGTCGTCCATTCACTGAAGATCACCACCTTGCGACGGTTGGCTATGACCACTTCCTCCATGATGGTCGAAAGTTCGGCAAGCTTCGGCGAGATATTGGTTTCCCGGTCGATGAGATAGGTGGAATCGCAGACCTGGCGCATCTTCAGGAGCAGGGTCTGGATGCGGCGAATATCCATCGGGGTGAGAAATTTTTTATTGAGGAGGGGGAGCAGCAGCTGTGAGTAGCCGGCGTGGATTTCCGCCTGCTCCTGGTAGAGATCGATGTAGTAGTTGTTGACGATCAGCTCCGGCAACTGTTCAAGCACCTCTTCCTTGCGCCGGCGAATGACCAGGGGCTGCAGTTTTTGGTGCAGTTTGTCGAGACCTACATAGCCGAGAATATCGCCTTTTTTCCGGCGATTGAGGAGAAAATGATCGGCGGCGAACCGCCATAAAGGGCTGAGCAGATCGGGATCGAGAAACTGCATCAGCGAATAGACATCTTCGAGCTTGTTCTCAAGCGGTGTACCGGTGAGGATGACGGCGTGCTGACGCGGCAGACTCTTGGTCGCTTCCGCTGTCTTGGTCTCGAAGTTTTTAATGCGCTGCGCCTCATCCAGGACAATAACATCCGGCTTGAACCTTGAGATAATGGTGACATCCCGGAGAACCGCCTCATAATTGGTGATCTTGAACAGACCGGGATCGCGCTGGTACTGCTCTTTGCGCGCCTTGGAGGACCCGGCGATGATGCAGGCCTTTTCTTCGGTGAAGTTCTCGATTTCCCGCTGCCACTGCAGTTTCAGGGAACTGAGGGTGACCACCAGCACCTTCTGAAAACCGAAAATCTCCTTCTTGGCGACGCACAGGCCGATGGCCTGCAGGGTTTTGCCAAGACCCATCTCATCGCCGATCAGCACCGCCTTTTTATGGAGGCCAAACCGCATGCCCTCCTGCTGATAGGGATACGGCGCCACCTTGAGAAAGCGGGAAAAATCCGGCAGCGCTTCGGCAGCGGCCTGGCGCAGTTCGGTGTCGATGGCGATGTTGTTCAGTTTGCGCAGCACCGGCTCCTGCACGCGAACCTGCTTATACTCCTCAAGTTTTTGCAAATACGGGATAAAGGCGGCGACATCGTCCTGCCGGAAAAGCTGCCGTTCATCAAAGAGTTCGGCCAGTAGCCCGGCGAGCCTGCCATCCATGCGGCCATTCTCCTGCTCATGATAGAGTCGGGGGCGACCGGCCGCGCTATCCCAAAAGATATCGATATAGGGAAAGATTTCCCCATCGAGACGCTTGGCGAAGTCCTTTTTTTCCACTAAAAATTCGCCGAGAAAATGCAGATGTTTGCACGTTCCGAGCTGGTTGAAATGAAAATCCGGGCAGGAACAATGGCCGATCCCGGCCCGTGGATCATGGAGAGTTACCTGATATTGCCGCCCTTTGGTCGTGGTTACCAGGTGGTCACCTTTCAGCATCTCGCCCTGGATGACCTGAAAGGTCTCCTGCCGCCCCCGTTTTTGTCGATCCTCCAAAGCCTGAGCACGAATCTCCTCGGCGGACAAAAAATCTGCCTGCCCCGCCTCGGCTTCTCCTCGCACCTCCCCCACCGTACCCTGCTTTTCGTAGAGTTCCAAGAGGATGGCCACGACATGCTTGCAGCCGCGTCCGGGATATGGACAGTCGCAGTGAGTGGTGATCGTCCCATTCATGACAATTTCCGTGCGATAGTTGCCGTAATTGCCATCGACCTCGTACACCTGCCGGCCATTGCCGCACTGTTCCGGCACACTGCGAAAGGCGCCGTTTCTCTGCAAAAATTCACCGCGCTTAAAAATTAGCGGAGAGTCGGCAAGCTCTCGAATGTTCTCAATTTTCAGAGGAGTCATGGGAAGTCCTTGGGTGGAGTGTGTCTGGATATTACCTTGCGGGCGGCAAAGGCGACATGTTAAAAAAATTTGCAGCTATGGTTAAAAATTTTGACCATACTGGGAATCGTTTTTCAATGGCCTTTTTTACTTTTAACCATATCGATGCCGGCACTCCCGCTCTTTACGCATTTTTTACAACGCTTAGCTACAAGACACCTTTCATTAAGGGGAAAACACCATGAGCGCACACCAGCCGGGCCTCCGGCCCCTTCTTGAAACCATTGACAATTGGTGCCGGACCCTTGACCGCGACGGCTTGCTGCAACTCATCATGAACCTGGCCAAACAGGTGGAACCAGGAAAGCGTGAGGAATTTCTGGATGCCTTTCCCTGCCTTTTGCCGGGAAAAGATGGCCAGGCCATCACTGTTGCCCCGGCCAGGTCCCCGAGGACGGCAATCAACCATCTCCTGCTCAATAGAAATCCTCCACGGACTTGCCCTCGTCGACCTCACTATCCTTGATCCGGCACCCTATTGGCGATGGGCCGGTACGCTCGGCGAAGGCCGGATCAACGCCATCCTTGCCGGCAAACACCGGGGAGAATACAAACAAGCGGCAATGATCCTTGTTGCCCTCGCCGAGACCCTGGCCGTCGACGGCGACAAAAAGAAGGCGCAAAATCTGCTCCATGAATATTGCCAAGTGCTCTATAACCGCCTGATTGCCTTCCGCCGGGAAGCGCGAACGACAGTCGGTAAATCGGCAATCCTCCGCGGGATGGCTCATGGGTTGTAACGAAAGGGGCCGACCGGTAATTCATCCAATTCTCGCTTTTCCGAAAGGAATTTCGTGAAGGAATGTATCCCCTTGCGAGGTGCTGGAATAAACGATCAGCGTTTGCCTCCCGCCCTGTTTTTACGCGACGTGCTGCGTTCTGATGCGATACTGGCAACATTTTTCAAACCCCGCTGATGTCTCCTGCCGTCAGCAGCCCCAGGCAGCCTCTCACCATCCGCTGCCGCACCACCTTTCCGCGGTTTGCGGTGGATGCTTTTCACTCCTTCTGCTGGTTTTTGAGGTTCCAGCTGAGTCGGTACCTGTACCGTTTTCGCCTTCTTGGGTTTCTTTGGTCGTGCCTTCATCAGCCGGGTGAGCGGCACGCTGTGTTTTGGGATAAAGCCCTCGACAACCTCCCGGACAAGCAGCTGACGAAGGAGCGTCTCGATTGCCGAGAGCAGGTTGACCTCATCGGCACTGACCAGGGAAATTGCCACACCTTCCAGTCCGGCGCGACCGGTGCGGCCGATCCGATGGATATAGTCTTCGGCAACCTTCGGCAGATCGACGTTGATAACATGGGAAAGCTCGCTGATATCGATACCGCGCGAGGCAATATCGGTGGCAACCAGGACACGGACGGTGTTGGCCTGAAAATCGGCCAGGGCGCGGGCACGGACGCTCTGGCTTTTCTCGCCATGGATTGCCAGGGCGGAAATGCCTTTGTCGATAAGTTTCCGCACCAAACGATCGGCATCGATGCGGGTGCGGCTGAAGACCAGCACCTGCTGCCACTGGTTGGTTGCCAGCAAGTGACAGAGCAAGTCGGCCTTTCTGCTCTTATCCACCTCATAGAGCCATTGTTTGACGCCCTTGGCCGTCGAGTTCGGCGTGTCGACTTCGATTCGCACCGGTCTTTGCAAGAACGTGTCGGCGAGGGTGCGGATGGCGCTCGGAAAAGTCGCGGAAAGCAGCAAGTTCTGCCTTTTTTTCGGTAAGAGGCCGAGGATCTTGCCGATTTCGTCCATAAACCCCAGATCGAGCATCCGGTCCGCTTCATCGAGGACCAGCGTCTCCACCTGCGCAAATTTCACGAGCATTCTGCTGATGAAGATCAAGCAGGCGGCCAGGGGTGGCAACCAGGATATCGACCCCGCCGCGCAACTGCATCATTTGCGGATTAATCTTCACCCCGCCGTAAACGACAGCCGATTTAACCGGCAAATATTTACCGTAAGCAGCGATGGCTCCGGCAACCTGCGTCGCCAACTCGCGGGTCGGCACCAACACCAGGGCACGAATATGATTAGCCTTTACCCTTACCCTTGGCCACCTGTCAGACGGTGCAACAGCGGCAGGGCAAAGGCGGCGGTCTTGCCGGTTCCCGTCTGGGCCGCGGCCAAGACATCCCGTCCGGCGAGAATGGCGGGAATCGCCTGCAGCTGCACCGGCGTGGGCGTGACATACCCCAATTCGGCAAGGGCGCGAAGAAGGGGTTCGGAAAGACCAAAGGAAGAAAAGGACATAGCAATTTTAACCAAGGTGCGGATTACGAAAATCTCGAAGAGTCGCCGGCTGTGAAGGTCGAGACGAGGAAACTGAGTATTGACTGGACTATACCAGTCTCGACAAGAGACTCAATGGATATTCAGGAATGTGGTATTGTGAACGTAAATGGTGGCCATGCAGTTTGTCCCTCTATGGTTGACCTGGTAAATCGTTTGATATGACGGCTGCAAAAGAAACGGTTCAAAATCTCTTTCGCCGGTGGTATAACTGCCACCTCGCCGAGGCGATTGCAGGCAAGGGGTCTGGCAATTCTCCTCCTCGGTTCCTTTTTACAGGTTGGCAACGAACATGTTGGGTACAATAGCAAATGCCCTGGCGATCATCGCCGGCAGTCTCCTCGGACTCCTTTTCAGCAGGGGAATTGCCGATAATTATAAAGAAATTATCCTGAGCGGCGTCGGGCTCTCGGTGGTGCTTATCGGCATGAAGAGCGCCCTGGTTTCCAATGATCTGATGGTGGTGATTTTTTCCGTGGTCATCGGCGCCTTGCTCGGCGAGGGACTGAAGATCGAGACCAAACTCCAGAACGTCGGCAATTTCCTTGAAAAGAAGGTCGCCGCCAAGTCGAGCGACACCAAGTCGTTTGCTCGCGGCTTTGTCACCGCCAGTCTGGTCTTTTGCGTCGGGTCCATGGCCATTGTCGGCTCCCTGGAAAGCGGCTTGACGGGAAACCATCAGACTCTGTTCGCCAAATCGGTACTCGACGGGGTGACCTCGGTGATCTTCGCCTCGACCATGGGTCTCGGGGTGATGTTTTCGGCCATTGCCGTGTTTCTTTACCAGGGTCTTATCACCCTGACCGCCGGTTTAATGAAAAATTTCCTGGTGCCGGAGACGATAGCGCAGATGACCTCCGTCGGTGGCCTGCTCATCATGGCCATCGGCTTCAATATGCTGAAGATAACAACCATCCGGGTCGGCAACCTGCTTCCGGCGATCTTCCTGCCCTTGCTCTACTTCGCCCTGCGGCAGTGGTTTTCCTGAATCTTGACAGCCGTTCGATGAGAAATCAAAGCCGAGCCACGCCAAGGAAAATGGCATGCAAGGCGACAACGACGACGATAAAGGCGGAGCGGGCGGTTTCATGACTAAAACCGGGAAACCGGTAATGCAGGTGACCGTGCGGGCAGCCGGCGAGGCAGTCGCCGCAGAGAGAACAGCTGAGCCCCGCCCGGCCGGCCTCAATATCTGTGGCGGCAAGTGCCCCGTAGCGGCAGAAACGAGTGCAGATCCCGCATTTACAGCAGTCCTCCACCGATTCGCGATGCGCCAGGGATTTATTTTGCCAAAGATGATTGGCAAGAAGTCCCATGGGGCAATAGGTGGTGCAGTGGGCCATAATGCCGCTCCGTCTCGACCACAGCAGCATGACAACTACACCACCTACGCCAAAGATTGCCGCCAGCGCAACTGCAACAGACAATGGCTGCCCGCTTCTCCCCAGCAGCCAGGCCACCGCAAGGACCGAAAGACAGATCAGCCAGCGTGCAAGCTTCGTCCACCCGGGCAGGGTTCCGGCCCGCTTCCTGCCGGTCGCTGCCCAGTTGTCCCAAGCGCCGATATAGCAGAGATGACTGCACCAGGCCGGTCCGACGAGGATCAAGGTCACCGCAAAAAGAACCAGCATAAAGAAGCCGTCGCCGCGGTATAACGGCCCGGCGGCTATCAGGGCGGGGATGGGCAGATGCAGCTTGCCGGTCATTAAAAACCGCTCAAAACCGAGAAGTCCGAGAAAAAGCTGGGAAAAAAATATAGCCGAAAAGAGCAACCAGACGATCCGCCGCCATCTCGCCGAATCCTCCGGCCTGAGCATCTTACCGGCAATCCAGGCGGCGTAGCAGCCCAGCAGAATGATGACAATCCAGCCACCGGTCGGGAAAAAGCGGTCGAGAAAAAGAATGTTGAGGGATGTTTTTTGCCTGGCGGCGGCAAGGCCGCCGATCGCCAGAAGAAAGGCCAGCCCCTGGACAAGGCTGCCGGGCTCGCCGTTACGGCAGGCCCGGCGCAGATGCATCAGGGACGCGACCAGACAAGTAATTATTACAACACCAAGTATCGACGCAAGACGCAACCAGGGCAGATCCAAGGCCATGCGCTGCTGCACAAGATTGTAGGCAATATTCCCCCAGAGCCAGGCACCACCGCCGAGAAGACCGGCCAAAGCCCAACTTTTCCAAGGGAGCGAGGTCACCGCCAGGACGCCCGCTACAAACCAGAAGATGGCTCCGCCGGGGCTGCCCACCCGAAAGGCATGGGCGGCAAGGAAAAGCAAGCTGGGAACGGTAAGGATATTGGTGATCATAGTGAGGTTGTGCTTAGGGTTTATCAATTAAAAAATAGCTTCTTTCCTCATCTATAGTCTCTATTGCCGAGCTGCCATTGACCTGAATCAAATTGCCCGTTTTTTTTGCCGCTGGTCGCCATGATCGCTCAAGCAACCCGCTCAACATAGCGCCAAGTCATCGATAAGCCCAGCATTGTCTTTGATATTTCCTCACCCATGGTTATACTGGAAAAAAGAAACGACTACTGACGATACAACGATCATTTCCGAGCCGGCAAAGGAGCCTACCCATGGGTCGTACGCCAATCGAACAACCAGCCCCTGTCGATCATCTCTCCATCCTCGACGAACACGGCAACCTCGACGAAGGCCTTGAACCGAATATCCCCGGTGACATGCACCTGAAGATGTTTCGGGCGATGCTCCTTGGTCGCCGCTTCGACGAAAAGATGCTCGATCTGCAGCGCCAGGGGCGGATCGGCACCTTCCCGCCGATCAAAGGCCAGGAGGCGGCACAGATCGGCAGCGTCGCCCTGCTGCGCGACAGCGACTGGTTTGCCCCGTCCTTTAGGGAAACGGCGGCGGAGATCATGCGCGGCCGCTCGCTGGAAAGCATCCTCCTCTATTTTAACGGCTTCAATGAAGGAACCGTTATCCCCGTAGGCCAGAAGGATCTGCCGATGGCGGTGCCGGTCGCCTCGCAGATTCTCCATGCGGTGGGACTCGGCTGGGCGGCCAAATACCGACGCACCGATCAGGTGATCATGACCTTTTTCGGCGACGGCGCCACCTCGGAGGGCGATTTCCACGAGGGACTGAACTGCGCGGCGGTATATCAGACGCCGGTGATCTTTGTCTGCCAGAACAACCAGTGGGCCATCTCCGTCCCGCTGGCCAAACAGACCCACTCGAAAACCCTGGCCGAGAAGGCCCACGCCTACGGCATGCCGGGCATTCAGGTGGACGGCAACGACATCCTGGCAGTCTATGCGGCGACCGCCGAGGCAATTGCCAGGGCGCGAAGCGGCGGCGGCCCGACCCTCATTGAATGCGTCACCTACCGGATCATGATGCACACCACCTCCGACGACCCGAAAAAGTACCGCAGCGAGGCGGAGGTCGAACTGTGGCGCAAGCGCGAGCCGTTGATTCGCTATCGCAACTACCTGGAGAAAAAAGGCATTCTCCCCGCAGCCGCATGCACGCGGCTTGAGGAGGAGATCAAGGAAGAAATCCGCACCGCCATCGACCGGGCCGAGGCCCGGATGCTAACCCTCGGCGCCCCTCTCGACATGTTCGATCACCTTTACGCCGAACTCCCTGCCCCTTTACAGAGGCAACGAGCAACGCTGGCTAAAGACCTTACGGCCGCCACCAAGGAGGTGCAACATGGCTAAGATGACCATGGTCGAGGCGCTCAATCTGGCACTGCGGCAGGAAATGCACAAGGACGATTCGGTCATCCTCCTCGGCCAGGACATCGGCCCGGACGGCGGGGTGTTCCGGGTGACCGACGGTCTTTTTGGTGAATTCGGCGAGGAGCGGGTCGTCGATACGCCGCTTGCCGAAGCATCGATCATCGGCATGTCGATCGGTATGGCTGCTTATGGCCTCAGGCCGGTCTGCGAAATCCAATTTTCCGGCTTTATCTACCAGGGTTTTCATCAACTGGAAAACCACGCCGCCCGCCTGCGCTGGCGCACCCAGGGCCGCCTCGGCGTGCCGATGGTTCTGCGCGCCCCTTACGGCGGCGGGGTGCGCGCCCTGGAACACCACTCGGAGAGCCGCGAGGCCTACTGGGCGCATACCCCCGGCCTGAAGGTCGTCATCCCCTCCGGGCCGCGGAGCGCCAGAGCGCTGTTGGTCAGTGCCATCCGCGACCCCGACCCGGTGATTTTCTACGAGGCCAAGGCCCTCTACCGCTCCTTCCGCGAAGAGGTGCCGGAGGAAGAAGAGACCCTGCCCATCGGTCAGGCAAGAATTGTCCGGCCGGGCACGGCCCTGACCATGATCAGCTACGGCGCCATGCTCCGCCCGACCCTGGAAGCGGCGGAGGAACTGAGCGCCCGGTACCGGATCGAGGCGGAAGTCATCGACCTCCTCACCCTGTCGCCCCTCGACAGCGAGCTGCCGGCGGCATCGGTTCAGAAAACCGGCAGGGCGGTGATCGTCCACGAGGCGCCGCAGAGCTTCGGCGCCGGGGCGGAGATCGCCGCCCGCCTGATGGAGGACGCCTTCTACTCCCTTGAGGCGCCGATCGAAAGGGTCGCAGGCTTTGATCTGATCATCCCCTATTTCAGCCGAGAGAAAAGCTATATCCCCGGAGTGCAGCGCATCGTTGCCGCGGCGCGACGCACCCTCAACCTGTAACGGAGCAACAATGACCACATCGTTTAAACTCCCGGACCTCGGCGAAGGGGTCCATGAGGCGGAGATTCTTGCCATTCCGGTTGTTCCCGGCCAGGAGGTTGCCGAGGGGCAGGTTATTTTGGAAATCGAGACCGACAAGGCCGCCGTGGAAATACCCTCCCCTTGCACCGGGACCGTCGGGGAGATACTGGTAAAGGTCGGTGATATGGCGACAGTCGGCGACGTGCTGATGACATTTGAAACGGTGGGCGGACAAAGTACGGCACCACCCGAGAAAGCCCGGCCAACGGAGGAAAAACCGCAACAGCCACAAGAAGCCGGACAACGGCCGGTTCCCGCCTCGCCGTCCACCAGACGACTGGCCCGGGAGCTGGGCGTCGAGCTCCGGGATGTAACACCCAGCGGTTCCGGCGGCATCGTCACCAAGGAGGATGTCGAGGCCCATGCCCGACAAAGGGAACAACCCGCCCCGGCGGTCAAGGCGATAGCTGCGCCGTCTGCCCCGGCCGTTGCCATCAGCCGAAACGCCCTGCCACCGGAAACAACTCTCCCCGACTTCAGCAAATGGGGCCTCATCGAACGACGCCCCTTTCGCTCCATCCGCCGGGCTACCGCCAGCCAGATGACCGCCTCCTGGACTCGCATCCCCCATGTCCACTGCCAGGACGATGTCGATATCACCAAGCTTGAAGCCTTCCGGCAAAGGCATAAGGCGGAGATCGCCGCCGTCGGCGGCCGCCTGACCATGACCGTCTTCGCCATGAAAGCGGTGGCCACCGCCCTCAAGACCTATCCCAGTTTTAACGCCAGCCTCGATCTGGCGGCGCAGGAGATCATCGTCAAAAACTATTTCCATATCGGTATCGCCACCGATACCGAAAACGGCCTGCTGGTGCCGGTGATCCGCGACGTCGACCGCAAGAGCATCAAGGAGCTGGCCGTCGAACTGGACGGGGCGATCGGCCGGGTGCGGAGCGGCAAACAGAGCCGCGACGACCTGCAGGGCGGCACTTTTACCATCACCAACGCCGGGGCCCTCGGCGGCCACCACTTTACCGCGATCATCAATTACCCGGAGGTGGCCATCCTCGGCCTGGGCCAGGGCCGAATGCAACCCGTTGTGGTGACCGGTGAAGACGGCCAGCAGGAGATCGTCCCCAGGCTGATCATGCCGATAGTCCTCTGTTTCGACCACCGAGTCGTCGACGGCGGCGATGCCATCCGCTTTCTCCGGCTGGTGATCGATGCTCTGGAAGACCCGGACGAACTGCTTATCACCATGATATAAATCGTTTAACTTCGACACCTGGAGACAACCATGGTAATGGGCGATATGGAGATGAGCACCGACCTGCTGGTCATCGGCGGCGGCCCCGCCGGTTACAGTGCCGCCTTCCGGGCAGCCGAGCTGGGACAGGATGTGATTATCGTCGACCGGAGACCAAGCCTTGGCGGATTGTGCCTCCATGCCGGCTGCATCCCGGCGGGGAACCTGCTGCATCTTGCCCGGCTACTTATGAATACCCGCCGGGCCGGGATAATGGGACTGCACTTTAGCGAACCGCGGATCGACCTTGCGGCGGTCAGGGTCTGGCAGCAACGGGTCATTGACGGTATGACCGACAATCTCATGCAGCTCGCCAAGCAGCTGGGGGTCCTGGTGATCCGCGGCCGGGCTCGCTTTGTTAACTCGGGGGCGGTGCGCCTGGAAGGGGCGGAAATAAGCGGCGTCAAATTCAAACAAGCGCTCATCGCCACCGGCTCCCGGCCGCGGCCTCTGCCTGGAACGGTTTTCTCTGCTGGCAACAAAATCATGGACTCGACGGCAGCCCTGGCGCTAACCGAGATCCCCAAGACCCTGCTGGTGGTCGGCGGCGGCTACGTTGGCCTGGAACTCGCCTCAATATACGCCGCCCTTGGCAGCCGGGTGACCCTGCTGGAAAAGAAAGATAGGCTGCTGGCCAAGGCCGATGCCGATCTGGTCGCTCCTCTCGAGAATCGGCTGAATGAAGAATTTGCGGCCATCCACCTTGGCGCCAAGGTACAGACCTTGACGGAAACAGCAGCGGGGGTGGCTGTCCGCTATAGCCAAGGCGGCAAAACCAGCGAACAAATGGCCGAACGGGCAATCCTGACCATCGGCCGCACTCCCAACACCCACGAGCTGGGCCTTGACGCTACCGCGGTAAAAATGGACAGCCAGCGGCTTTATCATAATCGACGAGCAGCAGCGAACCAGCGACCAGCGGATCTATGCCGCCGGCGATGTGGCGGGCGGCATCATGCTCGCCCATAAGGCCGCCAGGCAAGGCCGGGTTGCCGCTGAGGTAATCAGCGGCAAGAAGAGCTCTTTCGACGTCCGCGCCATCCCGTCGGTCGTCTACACCGAACCGCAGCTCGCCTGGTGCGGCCTGACCGAAGAGGAGACCAAAGGGCAGGGTATTGCCCATAAGGTATCCCGGCAGGAAGCGAGTCAAGGCAGATCAAGGGGCTTCACCAAACTCCTCACCAACCCCGCGGACGGCCGTATCCTCGGTGTCGGCATGGTCGGCGGCAATGCCGAGGGTTTTATCGGCGAAGCAGCCCTGGCAATCGAGATGGGCGCTCTGGCCGAAGATCTGGCCCTGGTTCTCCATCCCTTCGAAAACCTGGCGGCAACAGAAGATAATGGTGCTGATTTTCACTCAATGAGCACAACAGGAAACACCGAAGGGTAAAGTAAAACCAACCCTCTCAAGCTTCACCGCAACATGCAAATCAATGTGTGTTCTTTGATTGCATTCCCGTCATCTTGACCATACAATAGAAGAAAAGACAGATTGTCTCGCAGGCAACAAACACCAAGGGGGAGAGCCGCAAAAATCCTCTTCTCCTCGCCCTTGCATCCCCTGCGTGCATCTCCAATGGTTCGGTTACCGGAACTCTCTTTCAGGAGGCTTGATTATGCGAATAGTAATTGTCGGCGGTGGGGCCATAGGCAGGCTTTTCGGCTCGTTTTTGATACGGGGCGGCAATGAGATCACCCTGATCGATATTGACCACACGACCCTCGGTGCACTGCGGGAAAAGGGTATCGGCCTCCTTGAAGGTGATGGGGAACATCCTGACAGCGCTGAGTCTTTCCCCGTGCAAGCGCTCTATTCCGCAGAATCGATCAGCGAGGCGGATCTTGTTCTCCTGCTGGTTAAATCCCAGGCCACCAAGGACGCGGTACAGAACGTCGCTCATCTGATCACCGACACCTGTCCCTTGCTGTGCATCCAGACCGGGCTCGGCAACCTGGAGGCAGCCCGGGAAATTGTACCGGAAAAACACATCCTCCTCGGCATAACCTATATGTCCGGAATCGCCCTCAGTGATGCCCGGGTAAAAAAGGGGGCGCTTGCCAAGACTTTTATCGGTGAACTTGACGGTACCTACTCACCTCGCCTGGAGATTATCAGCCAGCTCTTCAACCGCTGCGGTCTCGAAACCCAGATGGTTAAAAGAATCATCGCCAGACTCTGGTCGAAGGTCATAATTTATGCGGCCATCAATCCGGTGTCGGCGATTCTTCAGGTGCCGAACGGCTCACTGGTTACCAGAACGGAATCGATAACCCTGATGAAGAGGCTGCTCGACGAAGGACTTTCGGTGGCCAAAGCCCAAGGGGTTGAACTCATTCACCCCGATTTGTACGAGGTGCTCTTTGACACCTGTGAAAAAAGCGCCAGCAACCTTTCCTCCATGTTGCAGGATATTCTCAACGAAATGGCCACCGAGATCGATGCCCAGAACGGGGCAATATGCCGGTATGCCGAGGAGCATGGCATCAGTGTTCCCACCCACCGCACCATGGTGGAGCTGATCAAATTACTGGAATGCTGGAAACCCGGCGTCGGACAGGCATAAAGCTGAGTTGAGCAGCTTGTCTGCTCAAACGAAACTTATGCCCTTGCGGTATAAGCAGCACCATCTACCTTCAACGGAGGGCGGCTATGGGCAATTGGTATAATATTCTGGTCGCGGTCGATGCGATGGAATCATCCCTTTCGGCGGTGCATCATGTCGGTCAGGTTGCCGGCAATATTGCGGCGGTTTCGATCTGTCTGGTGCACGTCTACCCCGAACCACCCCCGGACTTCTACACCAAGGGCGGGGTGCGAGAGGTGTATCAGGCGCAGCGCATTGCCAGGGCTGAGCAAATCTTCAGTCGTTGCCTGGAGATCCTGGTTACCGCCGGTATCAAACGGGAAGCAGTTTATTGCACCACCCATATGGCCGAGGGCAAAACCATCAGTGAGACCCTCCTTGAGGTACGGCGCATGGGCGATTTCGGCACGGTGGTCACAGGAAAGCGTGGGGTTTCCAAAGCCGAGGAATTTCTCTTCGGCTCCATCTCCAATGCCCTGGCCAGACACTGTCAGGACTTTGCCGCCTGGATTGTGGGGTGAGATATGATCGATTGGAGCCGTTTTCCCGCCCATATTCTGCCTCGTCTGCAAAGCCACAACGCCATGAAGGATCTACGGCGGCAGCCCTGTATCTTCAGCGACACCAGTGATTTCACCCGGATTGATTACGGTGATATCATTCACGTCGATAACAAATATTTTCTCGTCGTCGGCTATACCAAGGAAGGACGCTTCGGCATCGACGAACAGCCGAAACAGTGGGTACCGAAGGTCGTTGATCTGGAAAGCGGCGAAAGAAAAATCCTCAAGCTGGTCTTTCATGAGAACTTCACCATCAAGCTCGGAGAGTTCCATGTCACCTGCTACCGCACTCCGGAAAAGGAGGGTCGGGTACTCGACCTGGTTGGCGGCAATCCGATGTTCATGCAGGGCTATTCGACCCTTGATGAGGTCGGCAATCTCGTACGGATTTTGGATATCATTCAAGGCACCCGCCTGGATACCACTATTCACCGGATAACCTGCGACGACGAAAGTTATATAGCTGACCATTTGCAGGGGATTCTTCAACATTTCCTGAAATCGGTGGAGGCCATCGTCCTGCTGCACAAACATAATTTCAAGCACGGCGATATCCGACGGGATCACATCATCGTCGACGGCCTGGATGGCCGGTATCGGTGGATCGATTTTGATTACGATTTTTATCTGCCGGAGCGACCATTTGCCCTCGATTTGATCGGTCTCGGCAATATTCTCCTGTTCATCCTCGGACGAAGAAATTACCGACCCATTGATGTCCTCGAAGATCCGGACATGGGCGAAAAGGTTCTTGCAACCTTGCACGTCAACGACCTGGCACTGCTTTCCCAGGATCGCATCTTCAATCTGCAAAAACTGAAGCCGAACCTGCCGAAATGCTTCAACGACATCCTCCTCCACTTCAGTGCCGGCACTCCTGTTCTCTACGATTCAGTAACTGAACTGTATGACGATCTGGCTGGATGCATCGAACAGATCTATGGCTGAGGATCGCCGGATCAATGAGGAATTCAGAAAATTTACCAAATAATTATCCTCCGCATGAGTTGGTTTACTTCACCCCCGTGACTGTGCTAAAATGGTTGCCTGTTAGGAAGGATAGGCCGTTGAACAAAAAACCACCGAGGCGATTGTGCAGGTTATTTTGTGCCGGCTACTCAGTTAAAATACCAGAACATCGAAGAGGTCTTACGCCTTACTAAAAACTGGCCAGAGGCTCGAAGAAGTTGGTAGATTCACCCATATCCGTAAGGAGGAATGTATGATCGGTCCGTTAAAACTAACAGTTCTGTTTCTTATCGGTATTTTCAGCCTGGCTGGTTGCGTGAAGGAATTTATCCCCACCGAACCCGCTCCAAATACCGGCACGGTCTTCCAAAAAACACCAGAGGAAGTGCAGGCTGCCGCCCGTAATGCTCTGACTAAGCTCAGTTTTGCCATTACCAAGGAAACTGGGGAATACATTGAAGCGGTACATTTGCAACCGGGTGAGACCGTCGAGGACAACCGGGGTGAAATGGTCTACATCTGGATTAAACCGCGGGAAAGCAATGTGTTGGTTCTCACTTATACTCGCCAGAAAGCAAGTGGTATCGCTAAACAAAAATATTGGGACCAGCAGGTTATCACCAAGATGATGGAAGAACTCCAGTAGGTTCCGGGAAATAAACGGCGTCCCGTGCTTGGCTCCGTGGCCGGGACGTTCAGGAGGTTTGACAATGACCTCTTTTTCACTTGATCGCCTGGTCAGGCGGGGCATGCTCCATTGCCTGGTGACGCTCTTGTCTGCCGCAGTAGCCGCCTCATCGCCAACGGCATCGACGGAAAACTCTCCGCCAATGCCGTTGGCACCTTTGCAACATGGCCCCGTCAGTTCCACCCCTGCAGGAATAAGCGTGCCGGTAAGTATTACTCTTGCCGATGCCGAGGAGATACTGGAAGTTCGTCTCTATTTCAAGACCATGGCTGCTGCAAATTATTTTTTCCTGCCGATGGCAGGTTCCAGCAAGGGCATCTTTACGGCCAGTCTTCCTCCGGCGAAAAACGACACCAGAGGAATCGACTATCTCCTTCTGTTTAAAAGCAGCCGGGGCGAAACTCGGAAAACCAAGCCCTTCCGCCTCCTCGTCTTAAACGATTACAGTGTTCCGCCTCCATTGCCCGGTGAGTTCGAAGTCTTTACCGAACAGAGTGCACCGGAGGAGGAAAATCGCGATTTTGCCGTCCCCCTCCAGTTGACCACAAGCCCGGAGCCCCTCCTGGCTTATGCGGTGGAAGATCCCTATCCGCCCCGGGTCTCTCGGGCGTCTGACGGCAACAGAGATGTGTTTGGCGGACTAAGTGATTTCGCGGGCGTTTCCTTCTCCATCAAGATAGGCGGAGTGGGATTTTTCTACAAAGGTTTTTCCGGCCGTTAATACCTTAAAAATGAGAACAAATTTACCTCACTTCACGCAAATACCGGATACAACACAAGCAGGATCAGGCCGGTAATGAGCGGTACGGAAAGGTTATCATTGATACTGAGCTTTTTTCCAAAACCGACGGGAAAAAGCTCGAAAATGGTATTCGAGAAAGAGGCAATACATATGAGGGGCAAAGGCACTGAACCGTGCCACCGATCAAGCAGCATGGGGACCTGCGGATAGATAAAAAAGAATAGCAGAAGGCCGAGAATAAAACAGGCGGCCGACCCCTCCAGGGACTTCTTACCGATTTTGATACGCCCCATGCTGATGCCGACAATGGCCGCAATGGCATCTCCGAGGATAAAAAGAGATAATGCTATAAAAGCAATATGGGGATGATTGAAAAAGATAATTGAACATAAAAACGCCGACAAGAAGATATAGGTGGATCCGGTAAACGAATTTTTCTCAGACTTCCTGAGCACTCCCGAGCCAATGGCGGTGAAGAGTTTTTGCACGGTGGAATTGTTGAAGCGTAAATACTCCAAAAGAATCGACCCCAGGGTAAGCGCACCAAGAGCAATAACCGGGGTAAAAGATGAGTAACCATCAATCATGGGAATGTAAAAAATTCCTGCCGGAATGAGTGTTCCCGAAAACACATGTAACAGCTTACGATTTATTTCCTCTTTGCTAAGGACCATTGGTATCTCCCCGGATGCCTGGTTATTATTGTTTGTAAACTACGCGTAGCTTAAGTCCCTATAGGGACTATGAAAAGAAGTGCATGGATCTCTTGGCGGAGGGATAGCAGGCGAAGATTTGTGATGCGGGGGACCAAGCGTTACGCTTCGAGACGATTACGCCCACGACCCTTGTCCTTATACAGACACTCATCGGCAATCTTCATCATACGTTCCAGGCTCTCACCTCTCTCGGAACAGATACCGATACTGATGGTCACAAAAAGTGGCGTTTAATCCTTCAATCTCCTTACCGGAGTTTCTTCGATCTTCCGGCGCAGGTTTATAAACCTGTCTATCACCTCCTTCTTTGTCGTTCCCGGGGTAAGAATGCAAAATTCCTCTCCACCTATGTGGGCGACGATATGCCGATTGCCGGAATCCTCGCGGAACATTCCGGCCAGGTTTTTAATCAGCAAATCGTCCACATCCTGCCCATTTGTATCATTTACTTTCTTAAAAAAATCAAAATCCAACATGATGCAGGCCAGCTTCTCCCCACCTTGTAGTCGAAAAGAATAACTGAAGCAAAAATCGTGGACAGCACGTAGCCATATCGGTCGGCCTTGTCGCCTTCAGGCTTCCATCTTATGTTACATATTAACGTCGAGTCAATGAAAATACTCTGTAAACAGACCGCCAATTATTTTTGCCTGGATTGTACATCGCCTGGTTCATTTGCTGGAATTGTTAATTAAGTATAGCTATGGTAAACTTCCCACTACATTATACCAATACAGGAGGTGTTGCCATGGTTACCTGCCCGAAATGTGGTTGTGGGGAATGTAAAAAAGATGGCATCGTCAAAGGACGACAGCGCCATAAATGTAAGTCTTGTGGATTTAGACATACGGTTCAACATGTTGGAAAAAGCTCTGCAGTCAAGCGCCAAGCTCTTGAACTTTATCTCGAAGGTCTTGGTTTTCGTTCTATAGGCCGATTTCTTCAATGTAGTCATGTTGCTGTCTATAATTGGATAAAGGCATTTGGCGAAACTGCCGATGCTATCAGGTCCGATAAAGCAATAGAGGTAATAGAGATGGACGAGATGCATAGCTATATTTCTTCAAAAAAAACTACTGCTGGATTTGGATTGCTGTTGATAGGTATGGAGGAAAAAGATTCATCAACTGCGTATTGGGCGATCGCACAACAGCAACCGGAAAGCAACTTTGGGATGCCATCCAGGATATTGAAATCGGAAAAGTAGCAACCGACTATTGGAAGCCTTACGAAGGTTTTGTTCCGAAAAAGCTGCATGTCCAATCCAAGGCAGAAACATTTACTGTAGAGGGTTACAATAGTTTATTCCGTCACTTTCTTGCAAGGATGCGTAGAAAATCGAAATGTTATAGCAAGAGCATGAAAATGCTCAAATATTCTGTCACTCTTTTGATGCTCAAATGGAATCAAGATTTGCAAACTATACTTAATTAACAATTGCCTGATTTCCGAGGTCTGTAGTTCCTAGAAAATGGCGCTTTATGGAGCGGTTTGAATGATTGACTGTGCGTGAAAATATCGAAGATGGTCAAAACAGTATGCGTACCAAAGTTTCGGTTTGCATCTCTCTGTGTGGAGGGAAAACTGATAACATGAAAGTCAAAATTCCAAATTATCCTAACCAGATAACACGCTGCAAAAAATTCTCCCACAAGTCAGGAATGAAAACTCAAGCATGATTTCCAATCAAAGATCGGAATTCTACACCCAAATTCAGCCGGAACATCCATAAAAAAGAGTGCACTACCCATCGGAACAAAAAAGCGGAGAGAATACCGTTTGAGAACCGCCGGAGAAGTCTCTTTCTATCGACTCCCCCGGCTTAAAGTCGAGAAATTACCCTTTAGCATCGCCTTTGCTTCGATGGAATCGGGCATAATCCCGCATTATCCAGCCGTAGAGTCCGTTGGGTAGCCGCACATAGTACCACTGCCGGTCGATACCGCCAACCTCGACAATATCCCCGCGATACAGCTTATCGACAATCCGGTACCGTTCACCCGGCCCCGAACGAACATTGAGAGACAGGGCCTTGACCCGTACCTCGTCGCCAACCTCAACCTCCGGATAGTAATGACGAATCGGTCTTTCAATAACTATGTATTCATCGCCATCCGGCTCGTAATACACATCATCGCAATCATAGTAGCGACGTCCGTCAATAGAGAGGGTCGAGCAACTCTCCGGCAGAATTCGCACCCGTGCGCCGAGCGGAGCCTGAACCACTACATAGCCGTCGTGGGAGTGCCGGTAATAGACTCCCATATGGTAAAAAAGTGCTGCACCGCCAATACTCAGGGCAAAAGCCTCGGCAGGAAGACTTCTGTGCACACTGCCATAGGATCTGTAGCTCCAGTCCATGTGCCTATCATACCGCCAATCCGGTCGATGTCGACGATAATCGCGATTATCATAACGATGCGACACATAATGCCGGTCTCTCGAAGGTCTATGCTCCCTTTCCACGACAACCCCTGGAACCGGTACCGGCACAGGAGCTGGAATGCCAGGGGGGAGAGGCGGCATCATTATCTTCATGATGCTTGGAGGCAATCCAGAAAGAGCGGGCAGGGCATTATCCACGGCATTCGATCTGCTTTGTGCAGAGGCGGGAATGACCGGCGAGAGGAGGAGGCTCATGGAGAGCGTGAGAACCAAAAAACCGCGAAAAAGAAAGTAAGCGTATTGCACGGCGAGACCTCCTAAATTTTTAAGTTAACGACATAAACAATGAGTACTGTTTTAAAGGCTACCTTCATGACCGGTTTGATGGCGGAACGAACTTTTCCAGTCATGGATTCAGCCCCCGCTCCACTTGGCCGGCCAGCCGCGTTTGGCCAATTCTTCAAGGAGCAGGTCGCGGTGGTCGCCCTGAATTTCGATGGTCCCATCCTTAACGGTGCCGCCCGAGCCACAGCGCTTTTTCAATTCTTTGGCCAGGGCTTCCAGCCCGATTGGCTGAAGGGGTAACCCGCTGATAATCGTTACTCCTTTGCCTTTTCGTCCTTTTGTTTCGCGTCCGACTTTGACGCCGCCCTTTCCCGGATTGGTGACTTTTTTTTGCCGACAGCTGCAGGAGGCAGCGGGCTGGTCACAATCTGCACAGATCCGTCCATGGTCGGTCGAATAGACGGTCGGCGTATTCTTGGGTTTGATGTTTGCCATTTTCCCGCTTCCGGCTAACCCCGCCCCCGATAACCGGCAACGCCTTGCTCGGGAACCCACAAGCCTTTCGGAGGCTCACCGGTCTGATAGAACACATCAATGGGCATGCCGCCCCGCGGATACCAATAGCCGCCAATACGCAGCCATTCCGGAGCGATGCAGTCGATCAGGCGACGGGCGACACCGATCGTGCAGTCTTCATGGAACGAGCCGTGGTTGCGGAAGGAACCGAGAAAGAGTTTCAAGGATTTGCTCTCCACCAGCCAATCGCCCGGAAGATAGTCAATCACCAGGTGGGCAAAGTCGGGTTGTCCGGTAATCGGGCAGAGGGAGGTGAATTCCGGGACGGTAAAACGGACGAGATAGGCAATCCCCTGCTGCGGGTTGGGCACCTTCTCCAAAACCGCCTCGGCGGGGCTTGCCGGCAAGGTCGCTTTGCCGCCAAGTTGGGTAAGCTTGCTGTAGATGGTTTCCTCTGTCATAGCGTTTCTCCTCCCATGGTCTTTATCTGCCGCGCTTGTTACCCCAGAGAAGAACATGGAGCTGCGGCAAAACTCTCACTTCATACCAGCCGTCGCTGAGAACCCTGGCCACCAGCCAGCGCAACCGCTCCATCTGTGCCCCAGTCCCGACAACATCACCGTCCCCGCCTGCGGGCGGGATATCATTGCAGGGCTGCAGATAGACCGGCAGCTGTGGAAATCGCGCCGCGAGCTGGCGGGCAAACCGGTAGTCGTCCTCATCCCGAACGACAATTTTCAGAGTGACCGTCGCCTCGCCGGCGGCGTCCAGACTCTCTTCGAATTTCCGCCAATCGATGATCATGCCGCTGGAAGGCGGTTTGGGGCTGAGGGTCAGGACTTCAAGGCCTGAAAACCATGGTTTGGCGATGCTCCCTTGGGTTTCCATGGCAAAGCGATAGCCGGATGCCTTGCCAAGACGCAGCAGATCGGCCAGAGGCTGGAGGGCAGGATTGCCCCCGGACAGGGAGACCATCAAGGGCTGACCGCCGGACAGCTGAACTATCTCGGTCAGAACCTCCGCCGTCGTCATCTCCGCCCAATGACTGCGATAGCGGTGGTCGACCGCATAGCGGGTGTCGCACCACGAACAGCGATAATCACAGCCGCCGGTGCGCACGAAAACAGTCGGCAGGCCGATCAGCGAACCCTCGCCCTGCACCGTCGGGCCGAAGATTTCGCAGATGGTGATGGTGTCCGCACCGTTCATGGTCGGTATTCCGCCCAAGTTTTCTCAGTCTCACTGACCTTCACTGCCGAGACCTCCGGCCAACACTCCTTGCACCAGGTATAGAAACGGTGCGCCAGACGCTCGGCGGTGACGTAGGCATCGCCGAAGAGGTCGTTGAGATGGCGATGATCAACTTCGTTTTCCAGATAGATCTTGAACAGGATGAGTTCACGGTAATCACGGACAAAGCCGACCGGGTTGAGCTCGGTCGCCTGCAACTCGACCTGGACCACATAGTTATGGCCGTGCAGCCGGGCGCAGGGATGGCCATCCGGCAGTCCAACAAGCTGATGCGAGGCGGAAAAATTAAATTCTTTAGTGACGGTATACACCTATGCCACCCCGCCTGACTTGGCGCGGGCTACCGCTTCCCGCCAGTAGAGGGTATCGACATATTCGGTCGGATCGGCGATGCCCGCCAGACTAAAGGCCTCAAGCCGTTCGACGCAGGTGCCGCAGCGACCGCAATGGATGGCCCCACCCTGGTAACAGGACCAGGTCTTGGCAAAAGGGACACCAAGACGGTCGCCGACGGTGACGATAGCCGCTTTGCTGCCGGTGATAAAGGGCGTATACAATTTGATCTTTGCCAGACCCGCCAGCGCCTGATCCTGCATGGCCTGAAAAGCCGCAATAAAACCGGGCCGACAGTCGGGATAAATGAAATGATCGCCGCCGTGCACCGCCGCAGCCACCGCCTCCGCCTTCCGCGCCACGGCGATGCCGTAGGCGATGGTCAGCATGATGGCGTTGCGGTTCGGCACCACTGTCAGTTTCATGGTCTCTTCGGCATAGTGGCCTTCCGGGACAGCCACCTCATCGGTGAGGGCCGAGCCGCCGAACAGGGTGCCGAGGTGGTCGAGATCGATCTGTAGATGCGGCACACCGAGGCGTTCGGCACACTGGCCAGCAAAACCGACCTCTTTTTTATGACGCTGGCCGTAGAGAAAGGATACGAGCCCGAGCAGCTGCTCTTCGGCTGCTACCTTATGGGCGAGGGTGACGGAGTCGAGTCCGCCGGAGCATACAACGAGGGTTTTCATCTTATTCATCGTCCTTGTTTTTGTTAACCGGGTAGGTCCGCGACCGGTATACTGCTGTGACGGCCAAGCTATAACAATTTTGTCGAAAAAATGTAAGGATTTTCTTGTCCGGTTTGGCGGCACAACAACGGTTCCACAGCCAGAACGCTCTTTTATTTGTTGTTCTCCTCCACCTTGTCGATGCCTTCCTCGGCGACCTTTTCCGGTTCCGCGACCGGGGTCTTGGCAATCAACGAATCGCGACCTGCCTTCAGCAGATTCTCCACCTGGAGGTTATGCACCTTGCAGTACACCTCGCGCTCCGATTGCTTCAGAACGTAAAAATCCCCCTCCCCCTTAACCAGACGAAATTCCACGTCACCACCACCTTTACGGGTCACGGTATAGTGCAGAGCCGGGGTGTTGGCAAAGAGCGGCTCGGCCTCCTGCGGCCCGATAACAGTCTGTACCGTCAGGCCGGACACCTTGGCAACCAGGTCGGCTGCCGCCTTGGCATCGGTTGTCCGCCCGTCCTGAAGGTTCCTCAACTGCCAGGCATTATCTCTTTTCTCCAGTGCAAAGTCGGCGAAAGCAAGGGTTGCAATATCCTCTTCCTTGATCTGCATCATGTTTTTATCAAGCCACTGCTCGGTCCCGGTCTCCAGCTCAAAGGTGCTGAGTTCCACCGCCACCACCCCCGCCGATCCGGCCTTGCGGGCATGGATCTGGCGAAAGCCCGGAGAAGTACCGACATACAGATCGCCTACCACACTTTCGCCGGTTTTCACTACCACATGGCGCTGAAAAAGGTCATCGGCCACCTTGAAGCGTTTGCCGGCCGCAGCCGAAGTGGCAACGGCAAAACCCTGTTTCAGTCCGGCAAGTCTTGCCAGGAGGGCAGTGACTTGATCGGCGTTAGCCGGGGCATTGAAGGCCCCCGGGAGGATCCAGCCGGCGCCGCTTTTCTGCAGGAAAAGCTGTCCTTTTTCCGGGTCGGTAATGGTCAGAGTCGTCACCGCATCGGCTGCAAAGCCGAGTAACGGGGTATTGGGTGTTTGCAGATCGGTGTCGTTACCACCTAAATGAAGGGCCACCGCCAGACCGATCTGCAGCACCAGCAGGACCGCGGCAAATTTAATAATCTTGTTCATCTTCAAATCCTCCCCATACTCTCTTGCAGCAAGGCTATATGGCGTTTTTCCGTGCGTTTGACTCCCCGCTTTCTGATAAACCAGACCAGCCCCAAACCGGCAAAAGCCAGGCCGTAGTTGATATATTCAAAGAGCAGCTGCATATCCCTGGTCATCGGCATCAGTGGCCTGGAGAAATGGCTTCTGCCGCGAATTGCCAGGAGTCCACGATCCTCGAGCGACCAATCGATGGCATTGGCGATCAACTGCACCGGTGCAAGATAGCTGGTGCGCATGACACTGGAACCGATACCGAGAACCGTGTCGCTGAGAAAGGTGTTTGAAGAAAAGAGGATAATCCGGGCGCTTTCCGGCGACCGGTCGAGCTGCCGGGTGATGACTTGACTCTTCTTCTCCTCGGCGGGTTGCCCCGGCGCAGGTGGCTGGGTCTCTTTTGTTTTATCTTCCGGAGAGGGCAAAAGCGGCGAAGGCTTTCCGCTGAAATAGGAGGCGAATTGCCCTTCAACAGCAACGCCAAGAAGCCTTTTCCCCGGTTTCTCGCCCACGGCAAAACCGAGTTCGCCATAGGCCTTGAAATTCGGCTGAATCTTGGTTTCGCCTGAGGTCCAGCTTTTCTCGGAACTCTCCAGCAGACGAACGACCTTGCGCTCCTTGTTTTTCTCGGCATCAACCTCTATCGGCGAGGCCCAATTCATGGTCAGTTGATTCAATCCGACGGTGAGTCCGCTTTCCTGGTTCATGCCATCCGGTCGGATATCGACGAAGTAGGGATAGTTGACAAGCCGTGTCTCCTGCACCGTAAAGCCGGAGATCTGGCGCTGCACCGGCACCGGAAATGCGCTGTTCTGCGGATCGAGGACCATCTCCTCGTCGAGTTTAATCCCATTAAAACTCAGCCATTGTTCGAGGCCTGAGGCTTTCTTGGTAACGGTCAAATCTCGGTCAAGGCCGATGGCAAAGGGTGCGGTAGCGATCACCACCGTGCCGCCGCGCATGAGAAACTGGTCCATGGCGAAAAGCTGTTTTTCATTTACCGCCTCGGGCGCCACAACCATAAGGAGATCAGCATCCTCAGGGGCTGAACCGCCCGCCAGGTCGGTCGGGGTGATCCGGTGTTCCTTGCCAAGCACATCCTTCATCACCTCAAAGGGTACACCCTGCCCCGGCATGCCGTACTGGGGCATCGGCGGCATAACCTTCGGGCTGTGCACGGCGATGGTCTTGCCGAACCCGGCCGAGAACCTTTTCAACCCGGCCTCGATTGCCCGCTTGAGACTTTCCTTGCTCAGATCCTCTGGCAGCGGCACTTCCACCATCCGCTCGCCGCTGACCAGGGTCATGTAGTACCAGAAGGAACGCTGGTCGAAAAGGCTTGCGGCCATGGGTCGGAACCCGTATTCCTTGCCGATCTTCTGGGCGACGCCGCCGCCCTCGGCATCAGGGTCGACAATACGGCTGGAAAAGAGCGTACCGCCCTCCTTGGCCATGTCGGCAAGAATGGTTTGCAGCTCCTTTTTCAGAGCAATCAGCTCTTCCGGCAACCTCCCATCCGCCGACATATAGCCGGTAAACTCCACCGGTTTGCCGATTCCGGCGAACAAATCGCCGCCACCCTGGTAGCTGTAGAGCACCTTCTTGATAGCTCGGGTAATGTCGTATTCAGGATTGCGGAGATCGACATCGATATCTTCTTCGCTGGTTGCCTTTATCTCGATGAGGTCACGGAAACCAAGGACTTCAAACTGGTCGCCATATTGAACGAGCAAATCGAAATAGGAATTGGTAACCGCCGCCTGGTACTTGCTGGCGGTTTGGAACGGCACCGGGCGGATGCCGTATTTCTGCCCGGCCTCCTGCTCCAGTTCCGGATGTTCCTGTGGATCGATGAATTCGACCCGTACCTTGCCGCCGCCGGCAATCGCATACTCCTGCATAAGATCGCGGATGCGCGGCACCAGGGGGGCAAGGAGAGGATGGGTCTGGGCCGAGAAATAGCCGCGGATGAGCAGGGGCTCCTTGAGCTGACTCAGATAGCTCCGGGTTGCCTCGGAGATCGAATAGATATTGCCGTGGGTCAAATCGCTGCGCAATACGCCGATTCCTGACAGCCAAAAATTGGCGATGAAGAAATTGGCAATAACCAAACCCGAAGCCAGCTGCCAGCGACGATGATGGCCATTGGCAGGGTTATCGGCCCAGCGGATTTTTTCCAGTCCGTAGATATTGAGGCAGAGAAAGATACCGGTAATGCTCAGATAATAATAAAGATCTCGGAGATCGATAACACCGCGGGTGATGGAATTAAAACGCGAGCCGGTACCCAGTTGCTGCAGCAGCTCCGTACCTTTATTACCGAAAAAGGCGCCCAGGGTCTCAGAGCCGAGCAGGAAGAAAAACGAACAGACCAGGACCGTTACAATCAAACTGACAATCTGATTCTCCGACTTGCCGCTAACATAAAGACCGATAGCGATATAGGCCGCGGCAAGAAACAGGGTGGCCAGATAGCCACCGAACACCGGGCCCCAATCGAGTGGCCCCATCAAGCTGACGGTGACCGGCAGCGGCAGGGTGAGGAGCAGGGAGACACCGACCAGGCCAAGACAGGCGAAAAACTTGCCGAACACTAAAGCCCACGGCGATACCGGCGAGGTCAGGAGAAACTCCAGGGTCCCGGCGCGCCTTTCCTCGGCCCAAAGCCTCATGGTCACCGCCGAAGTTAGAAAAATAAGGAGAACCGGCATCCATTTGAACAGCGGCCGCACTTCGGATATGTTACCTGCGAAAAAGGTCTCCACCCAGAAAAAGATAAACAGCGTCACCGCCAGAAAAACGCCGATAAAGATCAGGGCGATGGGTGAGCTGAAAAATGCATCAAATTCTTTTTTGACGATACGAAAAATGGTTTTCATGATTGTTTTCCCCTCCTATTGCTCGCTGATCTCGGCGAAAACGGTTTCCAGGGTTCTGGCCTCAAAACCCATGAAATAGAGTTGCCAGCCTTTTTCATGGACGGCACGGGCGATGGTCGCCGCCGTTTCATGCCGATTTCCGGAACCGCCGAGGGTCAGGGCATAGGATGTGCCTGGCCCTGGGGAGATCGCCGAAGAATACAGTTCCGCCTTCTCTACCCCGGCCAGGGTGACAAGAAAGGGCTGCGCTTCACCCGCCCCGGCACCGACCGAGAGCAGCAGCCGACCTTCGGTGCGCAGCTCATCCAATCGGGAATCGAGGGCCTTCTTGCCGTCTTTGAGGATTATTACCCGGTCGCAGATGGCCTGGACCTCCTGGAGGATATGGGTGGAAATAATGACCGTCGATTTCTCGGCAAGTTTGGTGATGAGTCCCCGCATATGCTGAATTTGCGTCGGATCGAGGCCGTTGGTCGGCTCATCGAGGATGAGGATCGCCGGATTGTGGAGGATGGCCTGAGCCACCCCGGTGCGTTGGCGATAGCCCCGCGACAGGGTGGAGATCGGTTTGACCACCTTATCCTGCAGCTCGGTCCGGGCAATGGCTCTGGCAATGAGCGGTGCCCTTTCCGCCTCGCCGAGACCATGCAAAGCCGCGGCGTAATCGAGATAATCGAAAACCGTCATCTCCGGATACACCGGGCAGTTTTCCGGCAGGTAGCCGATCTTCTGCTGAATCAAACGGCGGTCGGCGCCGATCTCCCGGCCATCGACGGTGATCGTGCCGCTGGTTGGTTCGAGGTAACCGGTGATCATCTTCATAATTGTCGTCTTGCCGGCGCCGTTGTGCCCGAGAAGCCCGACTATCTCCCCCGGCGAGATAGTAAACGAGACAGCATCTACTGCTGCAAAATCCCCGTATCTCCGCGTAATATTTTCAACGTTGATCATTCCCATACTCCATTTAAAAAATATCCATAGCCGACAAGCCGAATGGCCCGCAGGACCCCTGTAGACAAAACAAGTCTCCGCACTCATCTCCCTTTCCGCCAGGAATTGAAAATGATTAAAAAAATGCTTTGCGGGGATCTGCTAAACGATCGGAAAAGCCGGGAGGAGAAGAAGTGCGGACCTGCGCGTACCAGAGACCAATACTACCCCGGCGACAGCCGGGATAGAGTTCATTCACGCAGGATACCGGTGGCCTCCCCGAAAAGCATAGTGCCTGTCGCCCTCACAACAGACACAGCCCTACCCCGCCATCACTCTGTCCTCATCCGGAGCAGCTTCCGGATCAAAACTGTAATCGGCTCTTAAAGTAAAAACTCCCTCATCGATGTCAAGGGGGGAAACCACAAAAAAACGTCGTTATTGTCGCCACCGGTTTTCTGGTAACGATCCGAAAACACTTGGCCCGAAGGACGAATCCGGGTACTCTACGAAGCACTTCCTGCACCCGGCAAGAAACCACAATCCTCCATTTTTGGAGTATGGGTTCAGGTGAATTTGATCCCCGAATGACAGACCAGGACACTCCATGCTGAGGAAGATTCTTTTTGTTGATGATGACCAGGATTTGCGCTGTGCCGTTGAAAAGCATTTAGCGACATACGGCGAGCACTTTTCAACAGTCCTCGCCAGTGATGGCTTCGATGCCGTGAAAAAGCTGAAAATGATGCCCTTTTCGTTGGTCATTGCCGATCTGATCATGCCGCGGATGGACGGCATGAGTCTTGTCAGCCATATGCGCGACCATTATCCCGATATCCCCATCGTCATAATTTCCGAGATGACGGCAGAAAAGATGCAGCACTTAGCCGAGGCAAGCGGCATCGTCGCCTGTCTCAGCAAACCGTTGCAGGCCGACGAGCTTGTCGCCACTATCATGAGCACACTGCGTAAGGAGGCGGCAGGCGGCATCATGCATGAGGTTTCGCCGGCGTTCTTTCTACAACTTATGGAGATGGATGCCAAAACCTGCACAATCCGCATCCTTGACAAGAAATCGAAGCAAGGATGTATTTTATATTTCCTCGACGGCAAGCTATTGGATGCGCGAATAGGCGAGGAACAGGGCATAAATGCGGCATTAAAAGTTTTCACCTGGGATGCGGTAACGATTTTTCTCCGCAATGATTGCCCGCCAATGGAAGATAGAATCCACAGCGGGCTGCAGCCGATCATCATGAAGGCCGCCGGCATGAAGGATGAGTCGGATGACCCGGAGTTTTCGGACGATGACACCGCCCCGGCCCCGTTTACCCCCGCCAATGCGCAGGATGGCCTGGTTTTGCCGGACGATTTTCCAGCCTCGTCGATTGTCGAAAAGGGGGTAAAAGCATTATCTTCGGACGATCATGGCAAGGCAGAGGTTCAGACAGCTCTGCCCCTTGATGATCTCGTAAACCTGCTGGAAAAAGAAGCCGGGATACCCTGCAACCCCGACCATATTCAACATGACCAGGCTCTGGACAAGGTCGTTTTACAATTGGCTGAGCTTGGAGCTGGTTCGCAAATCGGAAATTTCCAGGTGGGCTATATTACGACCGGCAAAGCGTTCGACCGAATTCTTTTGCCCGGGCATCCGCCTGCTGCTGTCACTGTTCCGCCGGACAGTCCCCGAGACAAGATTCTCGAAGTGTTACGTACTGCTGCCGGCAACCGGCAACCAAGTTAAGGGAAAAGCCGCCTTAGCGATCCTTGCCGGCAACCTGTTGCATCTCCGCACTAGCCAATTCGACATCAAATTCTATATGCAGAGAATAGTCGTTGCCGATAAAGTCATGACAGCGTACCGCCATAACTTTACCGACCCGGTGAAGCGGTGTAGAAGAACCATCGGGACGAATGTTCACCTTGATCTTTTGTCCTAAAAGTGCAGCGGCGTTTTTTTTCTTGGGAAAACGTAAACTCAGGGCAACACCCCCTTTGGAGAGGTCGAGAAGTTCTCCCTTTGCCGCCAATCCGGTCACCACGCCATGTTGATCAAGCAGGTCAATGGTTACTCGGCCCGACACCTTCTTGCGCTCGTGCTGCCTTCTCGTCCGGTTGGACTTTATGAAAAAATTACTGGAAGAGGTGAATCTCAAATAAAAATCGTGCAACTTTCCGCGCAGGGCGGGGCAATTGTCTTTCTGGCTCTGCAACCTTTGCCAGGTCAACAAAGAAAGAGAGGTGCCTTGGCTGACCGCATTGACCGTCCAAACCGAGAAATCAAAGAAGGTTTCGCCACCCAGTATTTCCCCCGGCCCGAGGACCTTGAGAGGCATCTCCCGGCCCTGACTCACAGCGTTGAGCTGTACACGCCCGCTGTTGATGAAAAACAGGGTAGAGAGGAATTCGCCCTGTTTCGCTATCACTTCGCCGTCGGCATAGTTTTTTTGAGTCGTAGCATGATAGAGAGATGAAAACTCTTCAGGCGAAAGAGTGTTGAGGAGTTCTTTCCAGATCAGCAGATACTCATTGCTGATTGAAGCTTTTTTTTCCTCCTCAATTATTTCCGCGGCTCGAATGCTCTCAACCAGGGCCATCGAATCAACCTGCATAAGCCAATCACGCAATCGCTCAGCGTCTTCAAACCGTTTCTCCTTGGCACTTTTGGTGATAAACTGCATGATAAGAGCAATCGCCTGACGCTTCTGCCCTTGGCCCAGCAATTCTTTGATCTGCGCTTCTTCCGGGCTACCGCCCTCTGAAAGATCTTCGCTATTATCGGCCGGACCCGGATCCTCTTTGGCTGACGGTCGGACATTAACCGAGGCATCGGGTATTGCAGGCCTTACCTGCGCCGACTCCAACCGCCGAATTGCCTGCTTTGCCGCCTCTTCAATAGCCTTCTCAGACAACATCTTTGACAGGACTCTTTTGCAAACTGTCGGATCAACGAGCTTTTCCTGGACATTGGCACAGGCCATCCGAATTTTTTTCAGACTCTTTTCGCCGGTCATACCGACTATCAAAAAACCGATGCCGGTTGCGTGCAGATAGTAGCGTCCTTTACTGAAGAGCAACTCCGCCGCCGTCGGCCTGCCCAATTCGTCTAATACCGCGTTCCACAGGCTAACCTCCCTGTCAGCCACCGACGACATCCCAGACTGCCTGCGAAAAAGCAACTCACCCTGATGGGAGAGCAGCGTCACCTCGCATATGGACTCAAGCTGCGATATCTTGGTTAAAAAGGTGTTCATAGTAACCTTTCGGCGAGTTCCTTAGCCCCACAAGGGGGGATAAGTACCTTCACGAAATTCATTCTAAAAAACAAACAATGAATTTCTAAGGTATCTAAAAAAGCAGTCTGTGCCGGACCAGTTTCGGGGCATGAGCGGCCACTGAGGCCAAAAAGAACACCAGCAACACCGTTTCCCGTGCCGGCAGCACCCCGTGATATGCTGCCCCGAGCAAGATCATCTTTGAAAAAGTTGAGACCCCAGCCAATTCCCGATAGATCTGCCGATGTCTGAGCCACTCGGTGAGGAGCAGCACTGCCCCGCTGATAAAAGCCAACCCGACATAGGGCGACGGAGGCCGTGGCATGTCGCCGAGAAGAAAGGCGGTCAGTACTACCGCCGCTCCAACGAGATGCATGGCTCTGATAACAATCGACAAACTCAAAATCCAATAGGGTCGATTGCCTATGCGACCCATTTTACCGGCCTCGTTCGCTCCGTTTCTCGACTTTTCCGTCATGTATTACTCCCACACCTCGATCTTCACGCCACCGCCCGATGCCCGGAGCATCCCGACAATTTTATTCCGTCGCAGTTCTTGCATTTCCGCGCCATGACAATCAGGCGGGGAACAGTTTACTCCGAAACAAGAAAAAAACCGCACCCAGCAGACAGCAGCCCGCCCACAGATAATCCATGGAGAGCTTCTCTTTCAGGTAAAAGATGGAAAACGGCACAAACACAACTCTTATCCTACACACCCCGGAAGTGGCTCAGTGTACACCACCAATGCGATGCCATCCAGAAGGATTTATGAAAAATGGCCTGGTTATTTTCCCTCCGGCTCCTCATTTCCTATAGGTTTTTCAAGTCCCAACGGTGCGAGAATCTGTTTATTGAAACGTTCGAGGATCATCTCGTCCGGGTCGTTGTCAATCGCTTGGGCAATCGAGTGTATCTTTTCGGCCACCTGCTCGTTTCTCTGCCAACAGGTGCTGCGCGCCTGCTCGATATACGCCCAGTTCTGATCGGCGAGAAACCGCTGCCAGGCAACCCGTATCTCCGGGAAGAGTCTTTCTCTCAGGCCATCGAGTAAAGAGAGATAAAAGCCAAGGGATGAGTCCCGTCGTTCCCCGACGATATGGGCTAAAAGCCCTTTGGGGTGGGTATCGGCCAAAATATCCTTGACCGCCCGACCGACATATTCGATCACCGTGCCGGGAAAATGGCCGATGATTGCCCGCAGCGACTCGGAACTGAGAGTGGTTTGCAGGATCTCGCCAATTTCGTGATAAATAAACAGGTTCATCTCCCCTTCGACAATATTGTCCAGCTCGGCCTTGAACGACTCCCGGTCAAGTGTGCCGTTTTTGAACACACCGTAGGGTTGCAAGGCTTGCCGTATTGTACTCCGACAGGAGGATCGCACCTCAAGCATCTGGTCCCAAAAGAAAAACCGCAGAGATTCCTTACGAATGATGATCAGGCCATCCTGCACCATGGCAAAGGGGCTGGCCATTTCCTTTGCCCACTCTTTGCCTAAAACAATTATCGGACAGCCTTCCGTCAGGCGGTGTTCGACGATCTCGGCGAGAAAGAAGACGGTTTTCATGGAACGACCAAAGCCGGCGCCATAAAGAACTTTCTCGTCGAGAAGCGCAGCATTGACCTCTTCAAGTTCGAGTGGAGCCAGGATTTTACCGGCAATTGACAGGTTACGAAACGGCTCGCCGGCTATGGTTGCCCAATAGTTTTCTTTCGCCTCGATCCAGTCAAGAAGAGCGGTTGGCTCAGGCTCTTCCCAGGGCTGCAGATCCTTTTCCCATTTATAAAGATTGCGGAGTTTTAAGACCATGGTGCACATGGTATAGGTGCCATGATCGCGGGCATCGGAAATATTGCAGTTATGCTGGATATCCCGGATGAGGGTATTGAGTTCAGGGCGTGTTGTCATGGTTATTACAATACGTCACCTCTTCAACCGTTGCTTCGCGTTTTTGGAAAAAGGGCGATAATCGGCAGGGTGAGAAGAGGAATAAAGGCAACAATGGTCAGAACGGGGCGGATGGTATAGAAATCGGCCAGCTTCCCGACTAACGGGGTGATTGCACCGCCAAGACCATAGGCGAAACCCATCATCAGGCTCGCCACCATGGAACGACCTTTCGGTGCCAGGGTTTGCGCCATAGTAACCCCCAGGGGCAAGGGTGCCAGAACACAGGCACCGGCTAAGGCTGCGCCGAAATAGACCCAATTTCCCTGCAGTTGCATCAGGAGCCAGAGGGCCGGGGCCATACACAGATAGGAAAAGAGAAATACCGGTTTGAAGCCGATGCGGTCGGAGATATGACCGGAAAGCAAGCCGCTGATCGTGCCCGAAACGGTAAACAGCGAATAAATCGCCCCGGCCGAAACCACGCTGAATCCCTCCTGGACATAGAGTACCGGCATAAAGGTTAAAAATGACTGGCCGACGATGGCCCGCAGGAGCATGACCAGCCAGATCAAGGCAACGACCTTCCAGGCGTCCCCCAGGCTCTCTTTTAATGCACCCAAAAAGCTGGTACGCTTCATGCCCTCGCTTTGCGGCTGCGGAATCACCCGCCAAAGATAAACGAGCAGCAGCAAACCGGCAAGCATGGTAAGAGGCATGGCCGAAAGCCCGAACCAGGCGACGTACCAGGTGATGAACAGGGGACCGAGGCCAAAGGCCAGGGTCCCGCCGGTGTTGAAAACCGACATGGAGAACCCGGCCTTGCTGCCGGCGTAAAGGGGCACCATGCCGGTAACCGAGGGGTGAAACATCGATGAGCCGACCGAACCAAGGGCGACGCAGAGGAGCAAAATCCAAAAATTAGGGGCGATACCCGATAGCGGTATAAAGAAAATGGTCAGCGACAATCCGATGAAGATAAAGGCCCGCGTCTGATACCGGTCGGCGAGGTACCCGACGGTCGGCTGAATGATAAAGGCAAGGAGACGCATGGTGCCGGCAATAACCCCTATTTGGGTCAGAGTCAGCCCGAGTTTATCGACAAAGACCGGAAACAGAGGGGTGATGAAGGCGGTGTAAAAATCGCCGGTGAAATGGATGAGGGTGAGTGCAAAAAGAATTTTCAGATTAGCCGACATATTGCCGATTCCCATGGGTTTGCGCAGAGGAAGTGCCTCCCTGCCGTTGCTGTTCGTTTCATTGGCACCCGCATATAATCGGCATCGGCAATCGAAAGTCAAACCCTATTGCAGCTTCCAGACAGGATTTCTTTTCCCCAAGAAGGCCGACACCCCTTCCTTGGCATCATCTGTTGTGCACAGCCTGGCAAAAGCCTCGTTCATGTACTGGAACTGTTTCTGGTAGTCCATGTCCTCGGATTGATAAAAGGCGCTTTTGGCGATCTGCACCGCCAGTGGGCTTCTCCCCGCCAGATCTTCCGCCCATTTCAACGCCTCCGTGTCCAGCTCCTCATGGGCAACAACTCGATTCACCAGTCCGAGGTCAAGGGCCTCCTCGGCCTTCAGGAGATTGCCATACAGCAGCAATTCCAATGCCTTCTTGCGGCCGACACACCGGGCAACCGGCAGAATGGGACCGACACAGTTGAGGCCGACATTGATGGCGGTCAACCCCATCTTCACCCGTTCCGAGGCGATGACCAGATCGGCCGCCGCCGCCAGGCCCATGCCGTTGGCCGTGGCAACGCCCTGCAACTGCGCTATCACCGGTTTTTTCATGGTGGATATCGCCACCAGGGGATTTTCCATCCACTCTATCCACTGCCGATACTGCGTCGCCGATTTCCCGGCCAGTTCGTTGACATCGATGCCGGCGCAAAATGCCCGCCCTGAGCTTTTTAAAAGAACCACTCGAACCTTGCTATCGGCCTCCATGGCCAGGAGTGCTGCATGGAGCTCGCCGGCCATCTGGCTGTTGAAGGTGTTGAGCTGCTCCGGACGATTCAAGGTGATAATCCCGACATACTTTTCCGTTATTTCTACGAGAATTGTTGCAAATTCCATATGACCTCCACTCTGCTGATTGTCTCTAACACCCTCTTGGCTGAAACGCTTTTCGCTGCACAAAAAGTCACCACAGGATTCCCTCATTTTTAGATTCTTGTCAAGCCGTACCAATGGTTGTCATGGGAAGATAAGGCAATTGCTTTTTCTCCGGAGGCAGGAAAACTCGTTAAATCGTTGGGTGAGGCAGCGTAAAATCTAGCCTGTCTTACCTGAATGGGTTAAGATTCTTGGTGATTTGTTGTGCGTCGCAGCCACAAAAGGAAATCCGTCTCAACGGTATCCTCTCCGACCAATGTCATACAGAATCTCACCGATATACCGAAATGGTTATTTTCTGTATTTTCAAAAAGCGCTCTCCTCAGCCGGGTGATGATATGAAAATTATCTTTGCGGTAACCATTATTGTCAGTGCCTTCCTTGGTATTCCGATCCTCGCAGTTTCAGACCAGGTAACACATACCATCCGCTGCGAAAGCGAGGAATTCTCGCCACGACACTGTCGCCTCCCTGTCACTCCCCGCAACTCCGAAATAAAAGAGATCAGGAAAACCAGACAGCTTTCCAGCAAACCATGCATTGAAGGAAAATCCTGGGAGGCGGACGAGTCGGGAATCACCGTAAACAATGGCTGTCGCGCCGAATTTATGGTTGTCTACAGAATATACGACCATTCGGATCGCCGCGAGCACCGGCACCAACACTCAGAGCCGGACTACCGACAAGAGCAAGGAGATGATCGGCCTCCATATTATTCACCGCAGGAGGAAGATCCGACGCAGATCGTTATCCGTTTGTTTGAGGACGTCCTGAACAGAAGTCCCTCCAGGGAAGAAGTTCGGTTCTATAGAAATCTCATGCTGGAGCATGGCTGGACGGAACGCCAGATCCGCAGGGAGCTTCGTGACCGTCACCGCTAATGTGTCTCACCCTTGAGAAAATGGGTTGGATGACTTGTTCGAGCGGTGGCGGTTTCGCCTGGCGAAAAAGTCTGCTTGCAACCATTTTTGCTGGACTGGCACTTTAAATTTTAAAACCGGTACTGATGAGCCAACAACCCGTTCCTTTTCAATTTCAATGGGAGGAATACTGACTGGGGCTTCTCCGTCAATCTTCTTTTTTTGGGCATTGCATATCGATTCAACAATTATCTCTTTTTTCCTCAAACGTCAGTTTACCTGGTTCATCCATCGCATTATTCATTGGAGTTCTGCGCGCCATTGCCGCAAAATCCATAGCCGCCAACACACGACGACCTTGTATTACCTGTCGCTCATCATGAAAAAAGGGGAGGAGTAAAAAAGAACGGTGACTCTCAGTGCCGCAGGCAGTTTTTACAGATGCCATCGACGCGGATTTCCACCCTGGCTATTTCCCCCGGAAATGTCTTCTTCAGCAGTTCGGAATCAATGTTGAAGGTTTCCGGGCGTAGACAGTCCATTTGCCCGCAACGGCTGCAGTAGAAATGGGCATGCGGGGCATGGTGTTCATTTGGTGCAAGGCCATAGTAAGCAGCCCGCCCACCGGTGCTCAAACGTTCGAGAATCTTGTGCTCAACCAACAGATCGAGAATCCGGTACACCGTCACCCTGTTCATCGCCTGGGTCCGATCCAATACGTTGTGGATATCGGTGGCTGAAAGCGGGCAATGGCTGCCGCCGATCACTTCCATTACTTGCAGGCGATTGGTGGTTGCTTCCAGATTTGCCGATTCGAGCAGCTGCACATAATTACATTGTTGGCACATTGTTTTCTATGTACATGTTTTCATATAATATTTTCTAAATCATGCTGTCTCTTTTAAAGAGAAGGATAATCCTGTCGAGAATGAGAGACAGAAAAAACACCACCCCGGCCAGAAAAATTATCGCCGCCCCCGAGGTCATATCAAATCTATAAGACAACCAGAGTCCGCCTGTAGTAAAAATCATCCCCAATAAGCACGAGCAAAACATCATTTTTGCTAGTGATTTTGTGTATTTTTCAGATATGGATGGCGGTATGGTGAGGAGGGCGATCACTAGAATAAGACCGACCACTTGAACAACCATGACAACGGTCACCGCCACCATGCCGATCAACATATAATAGAGTCTTTTCACCGGCATGCCACGAATTTGGGCAAACTCTTCATCATAGCTCATCGCCAGGAGGTCCCGAAAGAAATAGCTGACCAGAAGGAGGATAACCCCACCGATAGCGGCCATGGTGACAAGATCAGCGCGCGGCACACTGAGAATACTGCCAAAAAGATAGCTCATCAAATCGACATTATAGCCGGGTGTCAAGTCGAGGAGGAGGATGCCGCTGGCCATTCCTACCGCCCACAAAACGCCAACGATGGTATCGGCCCGGTCCTTGGCCTTAAGCGATACGCCTGCCATTATCATCGCAACAACAAAGGAGAAACCGATCGCCCCGACCATGTAGGGCAGACCAAGGAAAAAGGCCAGTCCTATCCCGCCATAGGCGCTGTGGGCGATGCCCCCGGCGAGAAACACCAGACGGTTAACGACAATCAAGGTACCGATGATGCCGCAAATTATGCTGGTCAAGATTCCGGCATAGAGGGCATTGCGCATAAATTCAAACTGCAGGACTTCAATCATGGCGGGGAATATCCAAAAATATGTTTTTATGCAAACCTCTTGCCACCGTTTCGACAGGACAGACTTCTTCCACCGAGCAGGAATAGAAGGCATTCATCAGTTCAGCGGTAGTCCCCACGACATTATGATAATGCAGGCGTTTGTTCACACAGGCTATTGATTTTGCGTACGAAGAGACAACCAGGAGATCGTGACTGACCACGAGAATGGTCAAATCCTTATTGAGTGTTTTGAGGAGATTGAAAAAAACTGTCTGGCCTTTGGTGTCGATGCTCGCCGTCGGTTCGTCTAAGACGAGAAGGTCGGGTTCGGTTACCAGTGCCCGAGCGATCAACACCCTCTGCCGCTGGCCGCCGGAAAGATCGGTGATCTTTCTCTCGGCATACTTCTCCATGCCCATTTTCTCAAGGGCCAGCAAAGCTGCCGTCCGGTCGTCATCGCCTCGAAAAATGGCCCAGCGTTTATTCGGCGAATGCCTGCCCATGAGGACGACGTCAAGGGCTGATGCTGGAAAATTATCATTGTGTTTAATCTGTTGCGGCACATAGCCTATGACTGCCCCACCCCGGCCGGGGATTTTGCCGTTGACACGCAGAGTTCCGTGGGAAGGTTTCAGCAGGCCAAGAATAAGTTTGACGAGCGTCGTCTTGCCTCCGCCGTTCGGTCCGATTATGGCGACAAAATCGCCGGCATGGACGGTAAAATTAATGGCCGACAACACCTCTTGCCCCGGATAGGAAAAGAAGAGATCCACCATCTCAACCATTGGATGTATTTCGCCCATTTGTTCACTCATTGTATTATTGCCGAAGAGGTATTTCGTCCCACCTCGTGCAACAATATTGCAAGACGGAAAAATTACAAAGGATTTTTTCTTCCTGTCAGGAGAGAAAAACTTTCCTGTATTGTTCTACGCGAAAATCGAAGGGGGAAAAGGTAGGGTTCTCTTTTTTTCGGATTTTGTACAGATAACTGCTGCCTATTGCCCGGTTGGCGGCATTGGAAGGAGAGATAAGGGAAATAGTCGTTATTTCTCTTCCGCCATAAGAGAAGAACTGCATGCGAGGCGGTTCGCGGTCGAGGCTACGCAGTTGCAAGCCATAACATTGCAGTTGTCGGCGAAAGAGATATTCCGGGCCGTTCTTACTGTTTCCGCCGGTAAAAATCAGGGTGTTGATGGTTGGGTAAAGGGTTATCTGGGTGATAATATCTCGGGTGCGCACATCTCTCATGCCGAGGTCCGAGGCATCGATCTTGTCACGGAAGACAGGACTCGACAATATCACAGATGCCGATTTTCTCTCGGCTCAAAAAGTCCTGCCGTTGCCTCACCGCTTCCTTGGAATTGTCGTAACGCAGGTTGAGTTGAAAAATTACATCCAGCGCTCGCCACAAAAGACCATCACAGCTTCCATAACAGAAATCGACATCCATTTCCCTGAGTTCTCCGAGCGAAAAACGCGGCGGCGGCAGGGTGCCGATAATAAGCTTGCGGGCTCCTTCGGGGATGAAGATTTGGTATGGGTGATTGTGAAGAAAAATGGCTTCCTTCTTCTCTACTGTGCGCCGAAAAAGGCTATTTTTTTGTTGTGGTCCCTGAAAACATCTCGGCAAGGCTGTTGTCGATGACGTAGATGCAGATTTCCTTTGCACCCTGCCTCGAATAGCGATGTTTTTTCTGAAGATTGTCGATCATAAAGATGACATCACTCTGTATCTTCTTGTCGTAGGTTCTGAACTGATCCAGATCAAAATCCTTAACCGCCCGCCTGAAATTCTCGTTTTTAAGAAAGGGATCGAGAACTTTTTCTTTGAGATTATAGGTACATTTCTCATATAGATGTAAATAGAGAGAAGTTTCGGTAATGGCCATGCCGTCGCGCAACATCTCCTGGGGCAAAGCGGAGGTAGTATAGGTTTTTTGGACACTATGGCGGAAGGCTGCGGCATTTCTTGGTTCTATCTGCAGCCGAGATTCCAGCCTCTTGAAGAATTCTTCAGTTATATCGAGACGTTCTCCGGTGAACTCGCAATTTTCCACCGAACCGATCTCAAAATTGACGGCAAAAATATAGTTAACGATCTCCCGCGAGATCTGCTCCTCGTTATAATAGTACAGTGATTCCTTGACCTCCTGGAGAACCGTAAAGTTATACATGCGGAGGAGGGAATCGAGAAAGCCCATGGGCAGGATGTTGCGATCTTCCTTACAGTATTTGCGGAAGAATTTGCCAAGCATGGACATATCTATGAGCTTATCGTCACGCGCATAGGTCGAATAAAACTCATTGAACAGTTTGATCGAATCGCGACCGGAGAGCCCCTTCCACCCGTCTTTCTCCGATTCGGAAATGATACTCCGCCGCCTCTTGGCGGTGAAAATGGCAACATCTTCCTCTTTCAGCCATTCGGGGATATAGCCGGTGAAAATCTCCATCTTCAGAAGTTGCAGGTTGGTATCACAGTAGAGTTCATACTTCTCGGGCTTGCTGATCCATTCTTCCATCGCCTCCGACTTGGTCCTCAGCCTGGTGGCAATAATAACCCTGGCAAAGTTATGCAGAACACGCGGCAGAAAGCTTTCATCGATATGTTTGCCGAAGTTTTCCCGGTAAATATCTACTTCAGTTTGTAGATCAAGAACATAGGGGATATTGATATATTCAACCCGGTCGCTGAAGGCCTGCAGATCATCGAGCAGTTTCTTGTCCTCCGGATTCATCAGGGCAAAGAGCAGGGAGTTCACTTTTTCTTCTATATCCTCGACCTTGTGCACCCCGTCGCTGATGATATTGTGCAGCTCCATCAACCTCTCGGTGTTGTGCGACTTGATATCCATCAGGGCATAAATGCCGTTATTGGTCTTGGCGTAGCGGGAATAAATATAGCTGACATGTTTACTGCCGGAGAGCATGGCGTCGAGTTTCTTCTGCAGAACCTCATTGGTAAGGTAACTCTGCCGCAGGGGTTTATCACCGGGATTAAAGACCGACACACCTTCCCCCAGACGCCGATTGTAAGCATAAGGTCGGGCGTAGATGCATTCCAAAACTTTATAAGGATCGTGGTGCTTTTTCAGCAGTTCATTGTACAGTGAAACACAGATGGTGCAGGGTTCTTCAAGAAAAACCCACTCGTATTTCTTTTCGGTGAACAACTGCCACTTAAACTCATCATTTTCAAAGAGATCGTCAAAAAATTGCCGACGAATCTCCTTGGGTATGAGCAAGAGAGGATTGTCATGGCTCGGACAAGGCGCATCGAAATAGCCTCCCAAATCGGTGTCGGCGTTGCAGGCACATTTCATCTCCGAAGCGAGTTCCGTCTTGCCCTCGTTTTCCAAGACCCAAGCCAGCTTTTCGGTCAATGAATTGAGGCTGTGCACTCCTCCAACCAGATGGTCCTGCTTGAGTCGCCAAACAACTTCATACCGGCATCCTTCCGGGGAATTGGCATATTCTTCGAATTTGCGCAGCAGGTTATTGAGAAAAGTTGATTTGCCGCTGCCGTGCGGCCCGTCAAAGATGTATATCTTGTTCTGCTTGGCGCCCACTTTGAAACTGTCGACATGGCGCATCAAACGATTGGCAAAAAGCCGGTCGGCAAAAAAAGCCCTGTCGACACCGTTGACAAAAAGTTTGTGAACAATCGTATTTCAAAAATCCGATGGACTCGGGATCATCACCGTATTCGTCGATACCATCGCACACCAGGGAATCGGCCATATCGGTATACACCTGATAAACATTGCGAATTACCCGTTGCGGATTGTCAATGACCTCCTGGAGAAACTCATGGAAGGAGATGATCGGCGACTGGCTCAACTGTCCCCGGCAGTTCTCAAGATTTCCCATGGCTTTGCTTAGATCGCGCATGCGCTCACCTTTCTCATCATCTATTGGTCAAACCTGCACTCGGGTCATTTTTTTCTCTTTCATGGTATAGCGAATCCGTCGCCATTTGATTTCCCGGGGTGGTTGTTCTTCCTTGCCGGTTTGTCCCTGCTCTTTTTTCACCGGCTCGGGCTCAAAGGTATACAGACAGGTCTTGCCACCCCATAAAAACTCAATGCCCATGAGGGCGCCTTCGATATAGTCTCGATAGAGGGGCTTGCCTTCAAAGACATGATTTACTATCAGTGCGTTTTCATCATCGACGTTGATGGTGATAGCCGGTGGATGGTACAGGGAATCCGTAATCATTGCCTTGTATTGCTCGGCTTTACGGGATTTAACGTAGTATTCCCAGGTCATCCGCTCTTTGTTCAACCGCCGGTCGACGACGAAAAGTCTATGCAAATCGACGAATTCCTGGTCGATGAAGGCGTTGATAAACATCGCATCGCAGAAATTTTCTCGAACCGAGAAAATGAACTCTTTGCCTTTCCCGGTCTTTTCATTGTACTGTTTTCTGTCATGTTGGCCAGATATCCGTCTATAATCAAATGTTAATTTTCCTTTTTCGGCCTGGTCTTCAAGAAAGCTGAAGAGACGCATACCAAGAGCATACGGGTTGAGACCGACCCGTGGCATGGAGGTCACCTTGGCGTTGATCACCGCATAATCCACCTCGTGTCCCCTGATCCGGTCATCTTTTAAAAAAAGATTGTCGTGCCAATAACTTGCCCAACCTTCATTGAGAATTTTGGTGCGGATCTGCGGCTGAAAGTAGAGTGATGTGGCGCGTATCACTTCGATAACCGTGAGCATCCACTTATTCTCTTCCCGGTCCAGAAATTTGGAATTTTCCATGATAAACTGCAGGAGATCCCGGCGGCCACCCTTGTTCTGTTCCTTGGCGGCCCTTTCAAAAAGCGATTCGAACTCGGCGTGTTTTTTCTTTACGTATTCGATAAAACGATCCTCGCCGTCCTCGGGGAATTCACGGAGCGTCTTGTTATATCTTTCTATTTCGGTCACATAGGCGGCTATCGATTTTTTTTCTTTTTCCTGTAAAAAGAGATCGAAATAATAGTCGACCATCGTCAGTTTTTTGCCGTTTTCGCCGAGCGCGGCAAGCATGTCGAAATAGCCCACCAGATTGTCAATCGATCTGGCGAACTCGATAATGTAATCAACCCAGCGGCCCTTTTCCGAGCGAAGTTTGGCAATGATTCGTTTATCGGCAAGGGCCTTGCCGGCGAAGTCGTACTCCCAGGTATGGCGAAAAAAAAGATTGTTTTGAAAAAAATCGATGTGGCCGATAACATGATAGAAAATCATCACGTTCAACCAGTCCGGATTATTATCGTTGTAAAAAGATATAGGCGGCCGGGTGTTGATAACCGTTTCGTAAGGGTTGTTGGGATAAAGTTCGTACTGACCCTGCTCTTTTAACACCTCGACATCCTGCACCCAGTAATCATACAGGGTTGGAATCATGTTTTTCGGGGAGAGCTGGAGGAAATCGCGGTTGGTAACTATATATTCAAGACTCTGATCCTGGAAACGCAGACCGGCATCACGCGCCCGTTCCTTGCATCCTTCCATGATCTTTTTGGCATGTTGACTGACCAGTTCCATAGCACCTCACAGTGAGTGTAGGTCGTAGTGCAAAGAGTATCAGGGTCAGGAGATCAGCTCCCGAATCCCATTGATGAGCCGTGACTCGGTGGTGTCCTTGGAAATGACATCGAGACGCAATAGGGCATGTTTTTCTTCCAAAAGACCTGATTTACGTACGTATTTTTCGACCTCCGTCTGCCCGGAGATGCCATAACCGTTTTCGGCAATGGTGATGCCGACCCGGCTGGCATAGGCAAGCATTTTTTTCAGCTCAGGTATGGCCTTCTCCCCTTTAGTATCCCAGTCATCTCCGTCGGTACCGTGAAAAACGTAGATGTTATTGTCCCGTTCAAGGGACTCATCTTCGACAATTTTATTTACCAGCGCATAGGCGCTGGATACCTGCGTGCCACCGGCGACGCTGGAATTGTAATAGGTTTGGAAATTATCGACTTCCTTGGCCTCGGTATCATGCAGAATAAACCTGGTAATCACCTGATTTTTATACTGATAGGTCAGCCAGGAATAGATGAGCACGTGTTGATTGACCACCAGCTCGGTGGGTTTGCCGCCCATCGATCCGGAATAGTCGCGAACGAAGAAAACCACGGCTTGAGACTCATAGTCCTTTTCCTTGGAAAGAATCCGGTATATCCGATCATTGGGAGAAATGAGCAGCTTTCGACTGTCCACCGCTCCCTGGCCTTTGATCCGCTTCAAGGCGATGTTGGTCTGGATAATGCGGCGCAGGGTTGCCTTTTTATCAAGGATCTGCCCGAAGCCTCTATTTTTATCGGTGAGATCATAGGTGTACTTGGTGAGAGAGCGTTTTTTGCCCTTATCCTTGAGATTGGGCAGTTCGAACTGCTCGGTGAGGATTCGGCCCAGATCGTAGGCGTTCGACTCGACATCATGGCCGCCACCATCACCCTGGCCGGCACCACCCTGACCTTGGCCCGGTTCCGGTCGAACCGGCTGTTCACCGATGACCTCGCCCTCCTCGCCCTCGCCGGCGCCGCCCTGGCCACCCTGCCCGTCACTGCCACCTTCGCCCTCTTCATTCACCCGAACCTGATCGTGGAGGAGTTTTTCTTCGACCGTAGTCGGCACGATCACCACCTTGTCGTCGCCGTCCTGGCTTGGTTTGACCATCTTGCCGATCCGAATTTTCCGAGGAAAACCATCTTTTTCGCGCTGCTTATCCCGCTCCAGCAGATAGTCAAGGGACTGCACCGAGTTGAGGGCCAACAGGTGCGGCGGAGAGGCATTGTGGAGCATCTCCGGATCATTGTAGGCATACAGGCTACGAGTAGTCGGCCGAGTGATGCATCTATGTTCACCGTCCTGGTCAAAAAGATCCAATTCACGGCGGATCATTTGCTCCTGTTCGGGAGTCAGTCCCTGTTCCTTAAGACTATGATAGAGGGCCTGGAGTCTGTGTTTCATCTGTCGCTTCACCCTTTGTGTTGGGTTGAGGAGCTGTCAGAAGTCTATCGTTGACTGGTCTTACACCAATGCAGATTACCGAAAACGACGACCTGCTACCGCGGTGGCGGCTTAATTCTCGTCTACCTGGGTGCAAAAATATTCAATAGTCTTCTGGGCACAGGTGGTGCAATAACCGAGTTTATGGAGCATTGTTTCGATCATCCGGTCATAGAGTTTCTGATTTTCTTCGTTGGTCCGGTTGGCCAAGGCCCCGATGAGACTGCCGGAACCGGCAATATCCGATTTCAGCCGGACATCGGTCACCGCCTTGACCAGTTCCAGGTTGTCCATGAAATCGTAGTCCGGACGCACCGAGATCTTTTGTCCATAGATCTTGCGTATGGAGGTCCGGAAGGAATCCTTCTGCTCGCGGGTCTTCAGCCCGAGACAATCTTCAACCGAATTGATATACCGTTCATCGATCTTCAGAGCCTGCAACTCACCACTCTGCGGGTTCTTATACTTCCACATTTTGTCGGCCCCGAGATTTTCGGCGTCGATACCGATGATCATATTGACATAGTTGAGCACATCTTTTCTGATCGCCAGTGGTTCGTCCATATAGGCGTTGAACATCTCGGTCATGATCCGTTCCCGGTATAACCCCTTGGCAATCCTCAGATCATCGAGAAATTTTGCCCGGTCCTTGGCCTCCGACACATAGTCGAGGATAACCCGTTCAAAGGCATGAAACACGTCATAGGCAAACATGCACTTGCCTTCGTTGGTCTCCGAACTTTCCAGCATAAGCTGAATGGTCCGCCCGAGATTCCGCTGGCCGAGCCCTTTTTGGCCAAAACGTTTGGTGATATCGTGTTCCTGACTGAGGGTGTCGATAACCTCCGAAAGGGTCTTGAGACTCTTTTCTCCCGCCACCTCTCCGGCCGCGAGTTTCATTGTCTCAATGGGGGTGAGCTTTTCCGATCTGGGCAGACGGGTCAACACCGCCGCTACGGAAGCGGCGTGATTAAGGTTGGGGTCCTGATGCATGACATCGCCGGTCAGGGTGGTCTTTGATTCGTTGCCGATGGCGTAGGCGGTCAGTTCCTTTTGCAACACATGGTTGGTGTTATGGGACACGTAGCAGATGCGGCAGCGATCGACGATCGGCGCCTCTTCTTTTTCGGCGAGGAACCGGTTGAATTCCGAGTTATTGCTGGTGGCGACGATGAGAGTGTCGATCGGCCATTTATAGCCGTCAATCTCTATGCTGCGGTTTTGAATGATGCCGAGATAGACCTGCACCAAGTCTTTTTTGTTTTTGTAAATCTCATCGCTGAAATGAATGCCGCCACCGGCCACCCTGGCCAGCGCCCCCCGTCGCAGATCGAATCGGTAGGGATTATTGGTGTCGGTGATATGCAGAAGACGCTGAATCGATTCCTCGCCCAACAGATCGACAGCGGAGGAGGTAATCTTGTCCTTTGCCGGATATTTGCCGGTAACCGTCCCGAGACTCTCAACCAAAGGCACCGGCACAATATCGATGAATTCGAGCATGTCGTCGACTTTATCGCCGGTGAATTCGCGAATATTGTTCCAGATATAGGCGGTACAAGCACCTAAGGGGCGATAGTTTTCATACCACTTACCGAGCATGGCCTTGTCCACCCGGTAGCGCCTTGCCAGATATTGCGCCGACTCGTCCCTGGTTTCCTGAAGATTCATGGCGAGAACCATCGGATCTTCATAGGTTTGCGATTCGATGGTGGTAATGTTGCCGTAGGAACCGAGTTTATCGAGATTGGTGAAGCGAAAGGTATACTTTCGGTTGGTCGGAATCGTCAAAAACTGACGATACAGTTTGCAGAGATATTCGACCAGAAAGGTCTTGCCATTTCCAGGTTCACCTACCAGAACAAAGGCCATTTCGGCGGAAGACCCCCCTTCGGAAGCATCCTTGATAAAGGAGACAAAGGAGTTGATTTCGTCATACATACCAACAATGTGTTTTGGTCCCGTCCGAAATATCCGAAAGTCAAAGGTGCTTTTGCCATTGACCATTACCTTGTCGATCTCCCCCTCCAGCACCATGCGACTGACACTCTGAAAGGCGTTTTCGAAAACCCGTTCCCCCTTTTTGACCGAGGTAATATGGTAATGGAGTGAATTGTTCCTTTGCTCTGCCATCGTTCCCCTCCTTGACAGGTTAGTAAGGTTGATGCGTTGTATTGTTATACTATTATCAGCAATAGAAAAATAATTTCAAGTAAATCTCGATAATAATTCACCTCTAACGATAAAATCGATATTGTCGCCGATAATGTCAACGGGTCTTTCGGCAACGGAAATTTCAACATTTTTTACATAATTCAATTTTTTTGATTGACTCTTTTCCCCAGAGTTGCCAGAATAGATTAGTGCATATTCACAAAACATGCTGGTGCCGGATCGACAAGCGATAATGACTGACAAAGAATGCTTTTTCCAAAATCTGCAGAGCCTGGCGGATGCTGTTGTTGCCATGTTCGGCCGCAACTGCGAGGCCTGTGTTCATGACCTGACTGCCCTGCACAGCTCCCTGGTCTATATCCGGGGTGAAGTCACCGGTCGCCGGCCCGGTGCCCCGGCCACCGATCTGCTCGTCAAAATGATCAACAGTCAAGCAGGCGCAGGAGACGTGCACAGCTACCGAACAACCAGCAGTGACGGCAGATCTCTGAAATCGACAACGACCCTTATTCGGGATGGGAGTGGGCGAGCGATTGCTGCCTTCTGTATTAATTTCGATACTACCGAATTTTACAATGTCGGCCAGGCCCTGCTGCCTTTTATCGATGTTAGTGACATCAGCGCTCCTCCCTCCAGCATGGAAACGTTTGCCCACTCGGCCGGTGAGACGGTTGAGGCACTTTTTCGAAACACAGTCCGGGAGATAGGCAAACATCCGACAACAATGAGTGGCAATGAAAAAAAACGTCTCATCGCCGTTCTCGAAGCGGATGGCCTATTCCAGCTCAAGGGCGCGGTGGAGCAAGTGGCCAAAATGATGGGTATTACCAGATTCACCGTCTATAACTATATTAAAAGAGTTCGATCAACGTCTCCAACTCAAAAACAAGAGGAACAGCCATGAGTCGCAATGTCATTCATACACCCCAGGCTCCGGCCGCCATTGGACCCTATTCCCAGGCCATTGCCACCGATGATCTGCTGTTTGTCTCCGGCCAGTTACCGATCGACCCGTCCACCGGCAAGATGGTTGAGGGCGACATCGGTACCAAGACCCGGCAAATTTTAAAAAATGTTGCGGCTATCGCCGAAGAGGCAGGCACCGATTTGACGAAAACCCTGAAAACCACCATTTTCCTTACCGATCTCGCCGATTTTCAAGAGGTCAACAGCGCTTATGGCAGCCATTTTCCCGGGGCGCCTCCGGCGCGCAGCACGGTGCAGGTTGCCGCTTTGCCACTTGGCTCAAATATTGAAATCGAGTTCATCCTGGCAAGATAAAGCTGAGTTGAGCAGCTTGCCTGCTCAAACGAAACTTATGCCCTTGCGGTATACAAATCATTTGCGGAACGAAGGTACACTTTATGAAATTTACGGTCAAAGACATCCTTGAGATGGAGGTCACCCTGGCCCTTGGCTGTACCGAACCGGTGGCTATTGCCCTGGGGGCAGCAGCAGCAGCCACTCTGCTACCGGTAAGGGAGTTCGATGCCATCGAGATCTGGATCGACCCGAATATTTACAAAAACGGCTTGGCGGTAACCATCCCCGGCTGCGGCGGTTTGCAGGGTCTGGACACAGCCGCCGCCCTCGGTGCCTATGGTGGCAATCCTTCGCGAGGTCTTGAGGTACTGGAAAGCATCACCGAGGCAACCGTCGCCCAGGCCAAAACGCTCCTTGCGGCAAACAAGGTCATCGTCAATCTGCGGGATAAGGTCGGCCTCTATGTGCGCACCAAACTTACTGCCGGAGAAAACATCGCCGAATCGCTTATTATCGATCTGCACAGCAATATCGTCAGCCTCAAGCTGAACGGCGAGGATATAACCGACTCGCCGCTTCTTGAGCGGACCCGGCAAAAGGGCGGCAAACACACTATGGCCGAGTTGGAAACCTGGCTGCGCAGCCTGAACCTTGAGCAAATTCTCGAACTGACAGCCGAGCTTGATGACGACGACCTCAATTTTCTCGAGATAGGCGTCAATCATAACCTGGCCCTGGCCGAATACGGCCTGAAACACGGCAGCGGACTCGGTATCGGCAAGGCCATCGACCGACTCATCAAGCAGAAGTTGCTGGTCAACGACATGTCCACTTCGGCACGCCGACTGACCTCGGCCGCCGCCGACGCCCGCATGGGCGGGGCGAAGCTGCCGGCGATGAGTTCCGCCGGCAGCGGCAACCACGGCCTGACCGCCATCCTGCCGATCTGGGCGATCAAGGATTTCATCGACCATGACCGCGACACCCTGCTGCGGGCCATCGGCCTCAGTCATATCATCACCGCCTATGTCAAGGCCCACACCGGCAGACTTTCAGCCGTCTGCGGCTGCTCGGTTGCCGCCGGCGCCGGGGCGACGGCCGGGATTACCTACCTGGTCGGCGGCGATGTCCATCATATGGAAGGGGCAATCGGCAATATCCTCGAAGACCTGGCCGGGGTTATCTGTGACGGCGCCAAGGCCGGCTGCGCCATCAAGCTGAACACCGCGGCCGGTGCTGCCGTCCAGGCCGCCCTGTTTTCCCTGCAAGGGGTCAATGTCAAAGCTACCGATGGCATCATTGGCAATTCCACCCGGCAGACCGTGCAGAACATGGGGGCTCTCAGCCATAACGGCATGGTTCAGGCGGACAAGACAATTTTGAAAATCATGTTGGAAAAACAGTTGCGTAAGGGGAAGGAACAATAGAACGACAAGAGTGATTGCTTCCACCGACTTTTTGATTTCAGTTTGAAAAGTATTCAGAGGCAAATCAACAAAACAAGGGACCGAAAATGGTTAGGCGAGCAAAATGGAGCAAAGTGCCGGTTGGCAAGACAACCGGCACCAGCTATTACCCTGCTGCCTGACACCACTGATAGGCATTTTGAAACATCTTCATCCACGGTGAAACCACCAGTCCCTTCATCTCCTCAGGCAGATAATGTGCCTGCCAGGGCAGGAAAACCCGTTCCGGGTGGGGCATAAGCGCCAGATGGCGGCCGTCGGCGGAGCACAGTCCGGCCACTCCCTCCGGCGAACCGTTGGGGTTGAAAGGATATTTTTCCGTAGCCTGGCCATCGTCATCGACAAAGATTAAGGGCACCAGGCCGCCCGTCTTCACCTTGGCAAACAGAGCCGGGTCAGGAAAGAGCAGGCGTCCCTCGCCGTGATCGACATGGATGCCAAAGACTAGGCCTTCCATGCCTTTCAACATCATTGCCGGGCTATTCTGCACCTTGACCGTGCTCCACCGCGACTCGAAACGTCCCGAGAGGTTACGGACAAAGCGCGGCTGGCGCTCGGCGGGAAGCCCCGGCTCGGGCACCCAGCCTAGCAACCCGAAAAGTTGACAGCCGTTGCAAACGCCCAAGGTAAAGGTATCAGGCCGGTGGTAAAAGGCCTCGAACATCTGCTTCAAACGGGGGTTAAAAAGAATGGTCGCCGCCCAGCCCTTGGCAGAATCCGGGACATCGGCGTAGGAAAAGCCACCGACCGCCGCCAGGCCGCGGAAACCATCGAGGTTGATGTTGCCGGCGAGGAAATCGTTCATGCAGACATCCCACGGTTCAAAACCTGCGGCGTAAAAGGCCGAAGTCATCTCCCGATCCGAATTGGAACCCTCGTCACGGAGAATCGCCACCTTCGGTTTATCCGCGCGGCTCAACAGTTCGACGGGGGACGCTTCGGGGGCAAAGGACAGATGGTAGGTCGGCCCCTTGCGGTCGTAGATATTTTTTTTCTCTGCCTCGGCGCAGTCCGGGTTGATTTGCAGCCGCTCCAGCTGGTAGCTGGTCTCTTCCCACCAACTCCGCAGAACGATCATCCGTTCATCGAGAACCGTGTCGCCGTTGTAGCTGACCCGTATTTGTCTGTCGGCGGTGGCGGTACCGATATGAATAAAGGGCACCCCGGCCTTACCGAGAATACTTTCAATCGCCACCAAGTGCTCCATCCGACATTCGAGGATCAGCCCCAGTTCTTCGGCAAAGAGTGTTTCGAAGACCGACCCGGCCCCCACTAAAGAAATATTCAGGCCGCAGTTGCCGCTGAAGGCCATTTCGAGCAAGGTGGTGATCAGACCGCCGTCGCTGCGATCATGGCCGGCGCTGATAAAGTCCCTGGCGATCAGTTCCTGGACGGCAAGAAAGCAGTTTTTAAGAAGCGTTGCATTGCCCAAGTCCGGACTGACGTCGCCCATCTGGCCCATTACCTGGGCCAGAGCACTGCCACCCATCCTGCTGCGGCCACCGCCAAGATCGAGATAGAGCAGCGGCGAACCGGGCTTTTTGATATCCGGGGTAATCACCCTATTGATATCCGGCACCGCCGCATAGGCGGAGATCACCAGTTCGCGCGGCGACTTGACGGTTTCCGCACCGACCATCGTGGCCATGGACAGGCTGTCCTTGCCGCCATCCACCGCCATGCCGACTTCGATCATCGCCTTGCCCATCGCCTGCGCCGCATCGTAGATGGCCGCACCCTCGCCCGGCAACTTCGGCGCCCACATCCAGTTGGCGGAACATTTGACTTGCGCCAGATCCCCGATCCCGGCAAAGACCAGATTGGTGAGGGTCTCACCCACTGCCATTCTTGCGCCCGCCGCCGGATCGACGAGCATCTTGATCGACTGCTCACCGATGGCCGTAGCGATGCCCGTTTTACCGAAATGGCTCTGGGCAACCACCGCCACGTCGCCGACCGTCAGCTGCAGGGGACCGCAGCACTGTTGTCGGGCGATGAGTCCGGTAACCGCCCGATCAACCTTGTTGGTGAGAAAACGTTTCGAACCGACCGATACCAAACGCAGCACATCGTGCAGAGCACCGGCAACGGTCAGTTCGGCGGGAAGCTTGAGGGGTTCCCCGGCAAACGGTCTTCTTCTCGTCGGCAAAGGTCTTTTGTGGGATATTGCCCAACAGCACCGGTAACTCGATGTCTACCGGGGTAGTGTTATCCTTGGCATCGTGGAGGACAAAACGCAGATCGCCGGTAACCTTCCCCAGCACCTCGCAACCCACCTTCTCACGTTCACAGATCGCCTTGAATTGTTCGATATTTCCAGGCTTAATGAGAAAACCGTTGCGTTCCTGATACTCGGCAACATAGATCTCCAATACCGACATGGTCGGATCGCCAACCCGGATATTACGGATTTCCACCCGTCCGCCGGATTTCTCCACCAGCTCCTTGAGGACGTTTGCCGGCCCGCCGGCCCCCTGATCGTGGATGACCTCGATCAGGCTGCGATCGCCCATCTCGTTGCAGGCCCGGATAACGCGGTTCATTTTCTGTTCCATCTCCGCATCACCGCGCTGCACCGCGTTGAAATCAAGGCTCGACTCGTTCTCCCCCTGCAGCATGCTGGAGGCCGCCCCGCCGCCGAAACCGACGCGATAGGCCGGGCCACCCACCTGGACAATGAGCATCCCCTTCTCGGCCGCCATTTTTTCCGTCAACCTGGCATCGATCTGACCAATGCCGCCGGTGAACATGATCGGTTTCAAAAAACCCCAGCGCTCGCCACCGGGGAGACGCATATCAAAGGATCTGGTAAAGCCCTGAATAAGGGGCTCGCCGAATTTGTTACCGTAATCGGAGGCGCCGTTGCTCGCCTCAATCTCTATATCGAGGGCCGTCGCCAGATTGTCCGGACAGGGAAACTTCTGCTCCCAGGGCAGCTGGTAGCCGGGAATATGCAGATTGCCAACGCAATAACCGGCGGTGCCGGCGATGACAAAACCGCCGCGACCGGTCCCCTGCACGTCGCGAATCCGCCCGCCGGTGCCGGTTTCCGCTCCGGGGAAAGGCGCCACACCGGTGGGGAAGTTATGGGTTTCGGCGGTCAGGAGCGGATGATAGGTTTCCCGCACCGCGACAAAGGGCGAAGGGCTGCCCGGTTTCTCGGGAAGCAGGGTGTTGATCGCATAACCCTCAATCACCGAAGAGTTGTCTTTAAAGGCAATCACCGAGCCGTTAGGGTTGGCCTTCAGGGTGTCGGTCACCAGATCGAACAGGGTGTCGGCCATTTCCTCCCCGTCGATGACCTGTTTTCCCTTGAAGAAACCGTGACGGGAATGTTCGGAGTTGGCATTGTTGAGGTCCATGATCTCGACGATGGTCGGATTGCGACCCTGACGGTTAACAAAATAGTCGTAGTAAAGGTTGCGGTCCCGTTCGTCCATGGAGATGCCCGGCAACTCGGTCAAGCCGTTCGGGCCCTTTGTCTTGAGATCGACCTCGTACACCGGCTCCGGCACGACTCCGGTCTCGAAGGTGGTGAGCGGTGCGGGATAATGGCACTCGGTCATCCGGTCATGGTGGCGATCGATGAAGGTTTGCAGCTCCTCGCCTTCCGGAACCAGATAGCGCCTCGATCTCTCGACCCGAGTGACGGCAGCAAGGCCGGTCGCCTTGCAGATCGACACCATGTTCGACGACCAGGCGGTGGCGAAATTCAGCCGGGGACCTACTTCAACCACCCTATCCCCCTGCGGTACCGGTACATCCTGAACCGAATCAAGGAGAAAGCCATCGGCCAAAATCAGCCGGAGGCAGGTTGTCTCCTCCGAGCTGAGGTCGCGGCTTGACTCGATATGAAAACAATAGGCCCGGTCGGCAGTAATTTGTCTATATAGCTGTGTGACTGTCACACCCATGATCATTTTCCTTTATATTTCTTCATCTTTGGTCTGAGAGGTTTCTTCAACACTAGCATTAATCACTGAAAATTTCCGTATGAATTTGTTCTTTGTTCCGCCCGCTTTTACGGTATAATAGGAAAGATTTTTATTTCCCTATCCTTTTTAAAGGACCAAAAGAAAATGATACAAGCCGTTATCGGGATCAGTGACGACATAGATCTTGGCGTTTCCATTGAAGAAGTATTGGAGCAATGTCGGCAACAGTTGGGAACATGTCGGCCCCAGGCCGGCATTCTTTTCACTTCCTGCATGGATGCCGATTTTTCAGAGATACTTGGCAGGATACTTCGGGAATTCCCCGGCCTCCAATTGGTCGGTTGCACCACCGATGGTGAAATCACCCGGGAAACCGGCTTTATTGAAGACTCCCTGGCCCTCCTTCTCCTCTCCTCCGATACCCTTGAATTTGCCACAGCCGTGGCAACAAATCTCTCCAGAAATGCCAAAGAATCTCTACAAACAGCCTACCAGGAGGCTTGTCTCTGCTTGCATAAGAAGCCGGCCTGCGCCTTTATTTTCCCCGACGGCCTGACAACCATGGGTATTGCGCTGGACCAGGTGTTTCGTCATGCCTTTGGCGATTCCTTCCCGGTCTTTGGCGGGTCGGCCGGAGATCATTACCTTTTTACCGGCTGTTATCAATTCCACAACGACAAGGTTTATTCCGACGCCGCACCGATCCTCCTCATCGCCGGAAACGTTAAGATCAACAGCGCCATCCAAACCGGCCCGATACCGACCGGACTCTATTACACCCTTGGAAGGCATAAAAACAACATCGTTCATGAGATCGACGGAAAAAGCGCCGTGGCCTTTTTCCGCGAACATCTCGGCGAATACCGTAAGGAGTTCAGCGAATTCCCGCTGGCCGTCTACGAAAACAACGAAGCAAATTACTATCTCAGGGATCCTGTGCATTTAAACGAAGAAGATGGCAGTATCTCTTTTGTCGGCACCTTCCCCGACCATTGTACGATTCGCCTCACTCTCGTTTCCCGAGACGATGTTCTCGATGCCGCCGCACAGGCAAATCTCTCCATCCTCAGCAAAAAGAACGGCAGGCCCCCGGAGCTGCTGTTTATCTTTCCCTGCACCTGGGTGCGACATATCCTCGGCTCAAAAACCAACGAAACCTTTACCGTGCTCCGCCAAGCCCCAGGGAAAATCCCATTTTTCGGTTTTTACTGCTACGGTGAAATTGCTCCCTTTACCATTGGCACCCCCAGCCGTTTCCATAACGACACCTATGTCATAGTAGCCTTGAGCTCGGAGAATGTGTGAAAGAAGACCATGTAAAATCTCTTGAGCAAGAAATAAGCTATTTACGCAAACAATGCTCTTACCTGGAAAGGAAAAACGCCCGCTTGCGAGAGCAGCAAATACGCCAGGAAAACATTGATGATATCAACAGGCATATCCTGAAACATACCAACGAAAAGCTCCTGCAATACCACCAACAGGCTCAGCAAGAGAATATTTCCAAATCGGATTTCCTCGCCAACATGAGCCACGAAATCCGCACCCCCCTCAATATCATTCTCGGCATGGCCAACCTGCTGGCCGATACCACCCTCGACAAGACCCAAATCCAATACCTCAACAGCCTGCGCGTAACCGGCCGGCAACTCACTGAAGTTCTTAACAATGTACTGGAATTTTCGCGTATTGATGCGGGCAAAATAACCTTCGAGCCAGAGCCCTTCAGCCTGGAAAAGGTCATCAATCAGCTTGAGGCATCAATCATGCCGCTTTGTGTTCAAAAAAAACTGCAGTACTCAGTTGTCTATGACCCCTTGCTGATTATGGAGCGAATCGGCGATCCCCTGAAAATTTATCAGGTTCTTCTCAATCTCATCAATAACGCGGTGAAATTTACAACCCGCGGCGGCATTAGCCTGGAAATTAAAGAGGACCGGCAGACACCTGAAACCTTGGTCCTTAGCGTCCGCGACAGCGGCATAGGTATCTCACTGGAACACCAAAAGGTCATCTTCGACCGTTTCACCCAGGTCCACGATTTGTTTGCCAGACCGCACAGCGGCACAGGTCTTGGCCTGGCCATCAGCCAGAAACTTACCTTAGCCATGGGTGGTGAATTGAAGGTTGAGAGCCAACTCGGCCAGGGCTCGATTTTCACCTGTTCTCTCCCACTGCCACCGGTGGCGACCCATGAAAGAAAAATGGTCCGTCTTGACTCCCTGCTCATCATGCCGGACAATTTTCCGCGCCTGCGTATTTTGGCAGTCGACGACATCAAGGAAAATACCGAGGTTATCAAGGTATATCTCAAAGACTACCCGGTACGGATGGAGGTTGCCGGTAACGGCGAAGAAGCCCTGGAGTGCCTAGCAACCAGCGTATTCGACATCATTCTCATGGATATCCGCATGCCGGTCATGGATGGGATAACTGCAACCAAAGAAATCAGAAAAAGGGAAAAACAGGGTATTCTACCACCCCAGACCATTCTGGCGATAACTGCCCATGCCTTTCAGGAGCAAAAGAAGAAGATTCTCCAATCCGGTTTCGACGGGGTACTGAGCAAGCCCTTTTTCAAGCGCGACCTCATTCAAACCATTTATCGCTATGCCATCGCCAATAAAGCTGCTTCCTCGCCCGAAAAGTTAGGCAACAAAGCCATCGGCTTTTGTCTTGAACATGATAACCCGCAGGATATCCCCGAACCCCTCAGGGAGCTGCTGCCTACTCTGATCAAAACAATTAACGATGACCTGAAGGCAATGAAAACATCCATGGAAAATAATGAATTTGAAAGCCTGTATGCCAAGGCCCATTCGCTGCAAGGTGTTGCCGGGATGTTCGGTTTTCAGGAACTTGGTTCTTTGATCTTCGACCTGTCGCAAACGGTGAAAGCCAGCAATTTCATCGTCGCCGGGGAGCTGTTTACTGCCCTCGACTTCTACCTTTTCCGGTTAAAAAAGCAGTACCAAAGATAACCGCGACTCAACCTGCTATCCTTTTCAAGTGATTATCTTTTGCTCAGGCACATATGTTCGAGCCGCGGCCCCACCACTTTCCAGTCGACACACGGTCTGGCAAAGCCCTTCGGTTGGATGAGCGGGCAGCCAAAGGCCGAGTCATCAACGTACACATCGCCATAGGCCTTGGGGCTGGATGTCCAGGAGTCCTGGTCGGGATTTCTGTTCACCCCATACAATTTGATGCCGTTTTCCTCAAAATACTGGACGGCATTGCGCAATAGATTGCTTCCTTCCGGACTGTTTGAACGCATGGTAAAAAGAATCAACCTGGCCCCATGCCGTTGCAGTTTTTTCAACCACGTTATCGCTCCGGGAACCGGTTCACCGATATCCGGATAACGGTGATCAACCACCGTCCCGTCAAAATCAACACAGATATACATTTTATCCTCCACAGGTCATTGCAGAATATTTCGCAGCCATAAACTAATGCAACTTGCCGGCATTGCAACTTGCAAGCGGGTAACATGGTCAAAAAATGGTGTATGACCGATTCTCAACCGGCTACAAACCAACAATACAGCCTTATTCGTGACTCGCCAGCAGCATCTGCAGAGCGGTCTGGCGTTTGCTGGTATCCTGACGATGAACGGCCATCGCCAGGGCCTTACGGGTGCCGACCAGGACGGCGAGCCGACGCGCCCTCGTCAAGCCGGTATAAAGGAGATTACGGAAAAGCATCTTGAAATGCTGGGTAAGTACCGGGATGATCACCGCCGCAAACTCGCTGCCCTGGGACTTATGGATGGTGATTGCGTAGGCCAGATCAAGTTCCATAATATCGTCTTTTTGGTAGTGCACCCGCCGCCCGTCCGGAAAAAATTCCACCGTGCAGTTAAGAGCGATGTTATCGAGAGCGGCGATCTTGCCGATATCGCCGTTGAAGACATTCAGTTCATAGTTGTTCCGCCGATGAATGACCCTGTCGCCAACGCGAAAAATCCTCTCACCCACCTGCAGCTGGGCCTTGCCGGGGGCGGGCGGATTGGCTGCCTCCTGGATGATCCGGTTGAGGTTGGCGGTACCCAGGCTGCCCCTGGTCATCGGCGAGAGAATCTGAATTTCCCCCTCCCTCCCGTAATACTTGGGAATCCACTGCAGATACAGACGGACCACCGCATCGACGGCGGCAAAGCCGTAATGGAGGGTTGACCAGGGATGCACCTTGGCAACAATCGCCTTGAGTTCTTCGACACGACTCTCCGTCGACATAAGCTTTTGCAGATCAACATGCTGGAATTTTTTCGGGATAACCAAATCCTGCTCATAGGAAGAACGAATCCCTTCCTCAGTCCTGAATTCATAGAGATTTTCCGCGGTCGTCAAGTCGCCAAGATGGGGCGGCTGAAACTCATGGAACCTTTTCACCCGTGTTACAAACTCCAGTTGCTCCTTGGTGGCCTCGTCGGAGTCGATGAACAGGCAATCGACCTTCTCCGTCCACAGCTCGGGTTTCTTAAACGGCGAATCGATATGCGGCGTTATGCCCTTGTTCAGCTGATGGGCGAATTCGATGATCTTCGAAGCCCTGGCCTGACGAAAGACCTCGGTCAGGCGAAAAACCGCCACAACCCCGGAGAGGATAATGTCGCGCAGGACATTACCGGCACCGACCGCGGGCAGCTGATCGGCATCGCCGATCATCAGCACCTGGCAGGCCGGCGGTACCGCCTTCAGCAAGGATGCGGTCAGCGAGATATCGAGCATGGAACATTCATCGACAATGAGCACGTCGGCGCGCAACGGCTGCTCCTGGTTCTTCTGAAAGGTGCCGTTCTGCCACTCCAGCAGACGGTGGAGGGTTTTCGCCTCCCGGCCAATGACCTCGGACATCCGCTGCGCCGCCCGGCCGGTTGGGGCTGCGAGCAGCACACGCTTGCCGAGATACTCCAGCAGCCGAACGATAACCAGGGTTGTGGTCGTTTTGCCGCAGCCCGGCCCGCCGGTAAGCACCGAAAAACGGCTGGCGGCAATCGAGCGCACGGCAATCGCCTGCTCGGCACTGAGTTTGATTTTCTGCTCCCGGCAATACCTGTCGATCCACCGGCCGATAAATTTTTCATCGATGCTGATTGGATAAGCCATACCGCGGATCGTCCGGGCGACAAAAGCCTCGTCGTAGTAGAGGGTCTTGGAATAATAACAAAGCTGTTCACCCTCTCCGGGCAAAACCATAAACCGCACCTTCAGTTGGTTATCGATCTCCATCGTTCGGAGAATTTCCGCAAGCCGTTCCGCCGGATCAAAGCCGAGGAGCAAGCCGACCTCGGTGCGTATCTGGGTTAAAAATAAAAAACAATGGCCCTGCTCCCGACCGGCGGCCAGAACATGGCGGATCGCCGCGGCTATCCGCTGCTCGCTGTCTTTGGCGAGACCAAGGCTCAAGGCCACCTGGTCGGCGGAGAAAAACCCGATGCCGTAAAAATCGTTCGCCAGGCGATAGGGATCTTCGCTCACGATACGAATCGCCTGCTCACCGTACTTCTGATAAATCCGCACGGCAAAGAGGGTGGAGATGCCGTGGCCCTGGAGAAACATCATCACCTCCCGGACCATGCGGTGCTCGCGCCAAGCCTCCCGGATCATTTCCAGTTTTTTTTGGGCGATACCGGGCACCTCGACCAACCTGCCGATGTCCTTTTCAAAGACCTCCAGGGTATTTTCACGAAAATAACCGACAATTCTGCCGGCGGTCTTCGGCCCTACCCCATGGATGAGGCCGGAGCCCAGATATTTTTCCAGTGCCGCCGCCGTCGCCGGTTTTTTCTCGATGGCCGTATCGGCCTTGAACTGCCGGCCGAACTGGGGATGAACGGTCCAGGAACCCTGGAACTCCATGGTCGCGCCGGCAAAGACCTGAGTCTGATGCACCGTCACCGTCTCCAGGGCACCCGGATTATTGAAGGGACTGACGCGAAGAACCGACCAGCCGCTGTCCGTATTGTGGTAGGTTACCCTCTGGACAATGCCCTTCGACCGTTTCGGTAATGTCTGACATAGTCTTCGCGGGAACTGATTCTTTCTCATTTACGCCATTGTGTCATGCAAATTGATATCATGAACAGCTTTAGTGCGATAGGCAACAGTTAGACCGGGAACATACTTCCTCAACACCTGGAACAATAATACCGGATATTATACGGATGAGTGGTGGGATGGCTCGTTGAGCAGCCCTGATTGCCGTAACGCCCAAACAATCACTATCTCTGGCGAAGAGACCTTGGCAGGCAGAGACTTCCAACTGGAAATAGGCGGCGCAATTTCGGGGACCATATATCAATCTGATGGACATACACCGATAACCGGTCAAAGCGAAATGGGAGCCAATGTGTGGATTGGCGACGATCCATGCAATGCTCAACATTGGAAAGGCGCCGGCATTAACCCGGTCGATGGTACCTTTATTCTTACTGGATTAGCACCGGGCAATTACTACATGCAAACCTGGGCGAACGGACCGGCATATCTCAATGAATTTTGGGCCATTCCAGCAAGCACAAGGACTTGCTCAGAAGCACAGCAAGTAGCAGTTGTGGCAGGACAAACAGAAACAGACAAGAATTTTCAGCTTGAGGCCAGTGCCAAGATTTCAGGCCATATTACCGGGAATTACGGCAATAATGTCTGTTTGTCTGCCCATACGCTCGTAAATGGAAATTCCTGCGATCTCTCACAAAATGCCGGTGGCAGCGGGCTTGACAATGATGGTAATTTTTCCTTTGCAGTACCCGCAGGTACCTATTTGATGTATTTCAGACCTGATTGCGGAAGTAACCCCAATAACCTCCTCCCGGAATATTGGACAGCTGACAGCGCCGGAACAACGGATTGCACTCAGGCGGACACTTTTTCTCTTGCAGTCAGCGAGGAGACCACAAAAAACATTACCCTTGATCAACAGGGAGCTATTATCTCCGGCAAAGTTATTAGCTCTGACCAAAACCCGATTGCAGGCTTATATGTCCAGGCAAGCAGTCCCGGTTGTGCCTGGAATTATAATTATCAGGCAAATACCGATACAAATGGCAACTATTCAATACTTGTGCCTGGAGGAATGCAATACAAAGTGCAAACCTGCAAAAATTGCGGGGGATCTTCCACAGGTTTATGGATCGATGAGTACCTATGGAGATCGGAGCAATTGGGCAGGTGGAAGTGGCCCCGACAACAATGGAGATTATTCCTTCGTGGTACCTGCAGGAACCTATTTTATGCATTTTAACCCAAGCTGCGGCAACAATCCAGACATCCTGCTCGATGAATCTTGGACGACTGACAATGCCGGTACAACGGATTGTAACCAGGCCGACACCTTTACTCTTGCAGCCGGTGAGGAGACCACAAAAAACATCGCGCTCGATCAACAAGGGGCCAGAATTTCAGGACACATCTCAGGTGATTATGGCACTAATGTTTGTGCAGATGCCTACAAACCCGTGGATGGGAATACCTGCAATCGCAACGAAAGGGCAGGTGCGGGAGGACCTGACATTAACGGAAATTACTCCGTTATTGTGCCTGCAGGAACATATTTTATGCATTTTAGACCTGACTGCGGCAACAATCCCAATTCCCTGCTCGATGAATCGTGGACGACTGACAATGCTGGCACCACGGATTGTAATCAGGCCGACACCTTTACTCTTACAGCCGGTAATGAGACCACAAAAGATATCACGCTCGATCAATTAGGAGGAAAGATCACCGGTACCGTTTCCGATGAAAAGGGCGTAATCAATGGTGAACTTGAGAATACGGGCGTGAGTGTGTTCTCCGGGGATGTTTGCGGCAATCACCAACATATCCTTGGTCAACGATTGGGTACCAATGGAACCTATAACATAACTCTCCCGCTTGCCGGTGAGTACTTCCTCAGCACAAACAGCAATTCACCGTATTACATCATGAAGTGGTTTGCCGGATTTGATAATCTTGGAAAACCGCTCAGCAGTCAAAACTGCCAAGATGCGGCAAAACTGACTTTTACTGGAGGAACAAACCTTATTGAACATGCTGATTTTACCATAGGAACTGGCGGTGGTGCTATCTCAGGCACGCTATATCACTCTGATGGCGTAACTCCCATTACCGGACAAAATGACATCGGTGCAAATGTCTGGATTGGAGCTGATCCTTGCAATGCCCAACATGTTCAAGGTGCTGGAGTAAATCCGGACAATGGTAGATATATTCTTGGAGGACTGGCACCCGGCAATTACTTTCTCAGAAGTTTTAGCAACGATGGAGCAAACTTCATAAGTGAATACTGGGCCAGTCCCGAAAGCACAACTAATTGTGCACAGTCGCAGCAAGTAACAGTTCTTGCCGGTCAGACAGAAACCGGCAAGAATTTCCAACTTGAGGAAGGTGGAGGTGTATCCGGATTCGTTTATGAGCAGGATGGCGTCACGCCGCTCACTGGTGAATCAACCGATGTCCGCGTTGATGCCTTTTCAGGCAACCCCTGCAATTACAATTTTGTTGGGGGTGGAAATGTGAATGTGACAACTGGCGCCTATCTCGCTTCTGGCCTTCCAGCTGGTAATGTCTATCTAAAAATTAACCACACCACTATTCATCCTGGGTCCTGGTGGACTGTTGCAGGAATTACAGAAGAATGCGCAGAAGCATCCCCTGTAACTATCACCTTCCGTCAATTTTAATCTTCACGGATTCTACTACCACGAAAATTCTGATCCCAACCCACAAACAGGCCGAGTGTATGCTTCCATGTCCGTAGGCGATTCGGGCTCCGGCCTTGCAGTCTCCTACTATATTGGACACATCATTGATGAAACCGGACAGATGGCCGCCGTCAAATCGGGGTTGGTCCCCACCCCGGTATTGACAACTGGCACCCCCTATAGGATGGAAATTCGCTACAACGGCACAAACGAATTTATCTTCAATATTTATAATAATTCCGAAACGATAATTGGCACAGCCGCTGATACCGGCAATGCCTTTGGCACACTTTTAACGGACCGAAAGGGCCTGCAGGTTATGGCGCTTGACAGAGGTGGGAAAATAGCGGTTTCGATTGATTCATTAGAGACGAGTAATGCAGCAGAGGCCTACATAGAGTATGACGGTTTCGAATCAGCCTCTTCCTCACCGCTGAACCCCTCATTCTGGTCAACGCCAGAAATTGCTAAAAAAGTCACCAATGACAAGAAATTACTACTTCTTTCCCATAGTTACGGCAACCAGCTGTCAACCCGATCTTATCTCAAGCACCGTTTTAACTATATCGAATGCAAAGTTAAAATCGATAGCCAAAGCTTCCAGACTGGTTCTTCAAGAGGCAGGGCTCGGCTGGATGGCATGCTTTATAACGATAGTCGAGGACCTAATAGCTCCTTGCCCTATAACGGCAACGAAGGCAATGTATATGGCCAAGTCGTCATCGAATACTCGGTAAGCCGTGGGCTCTATGCCACTGCCTGGGTCGAACGTATCAATGACAGTGCTTGGACTTCATCTGAGGAATTAATCTCGGAACAATTTAAAATGCCACTTTCTTTTGATACCGAGTATATCCTGTATATGGGGCTTGCTGGTGATATTTTGTTAGTTGGCATTGATTCTGCAGATGGAACACAGCATGCGGTGGGGGGACATCCAATCCAGACTCCGAAGTATCTGCCATTCAACCCCACCTTCGAAATGCTCGCCAGACAAGTTGGTAATGGCGCAGAAGGAAGGATGATTGCCTATTTTGATGATGTCCGCGTTTCCGGAGATCCCCTTGAAAAAGCCGGAGATGTAAATGTCGATGGCAATGTCGATCTCAAAGATGCCATAATCGGCCTACAAACCCTCAGTGGCATGAATAGCAACCAAAGTTGGGTGGCTGGAGATATTAATGGCGATGGAAAAATCGGTCTTCCTGAAGTAATAAGCACCCTTAATCAGATCTCCGGTGACTAATTCACGCAGAACGTAAATCTGAAAATCGAAACAAAGCCGTCTTGATGGATCGGGCGGCTTTGCTTCTCTCATTTTGAGAAGTAATCACACCGAAATGAACCTGTAATCTTTGTGGTAATGTAGCCCGTTCTTCGGAAAACCAATATCACACTTCAGCTATTACCTTACTATTCCACGACAATCGTGAGTAGGCCAGCTATCGCAACAACCGAAGACTAATTGACCTTCTGCAGACGAATGCCATCACCAAACCGGACACCCTGTCCGGCGGCGACCATGGCTTCGATCTTTTCATGTACCTCAGCCAGGGGAATCTGCAGTGCCAGTGAGAGTTGTTCCGCTGTGTAGTAGCCATAGCCGGTTTCGTCCTGCAACAGGGGGACGAGATCCGGATGGCTTTCCTGAAAGCCGCGATTCAAATCGGCCTGGATGGCTGGCGGCACATTTTCATACAGATAGCACATAGCTGCATGGGTTAGATACGATGCATCCCGGCCAGGCTCTGTGCTCACCGTCGTGACCACTTCAACCGCATCAGTCAGATTAGCAAATTGGTCATATAACGCCTTGATAATCTTTGCCGAATCGACAACTGACAGACAGTTGCAATGACAACCGACAAGAATTGTTCGGCACCCCGGACACTCCTCATATGCACAACCACAGGCATGCAACTCCCCTGCCTTCCCATGACACCCCGGACAAACCGGAGAACACAACATCTGCTGTTCCGAACCGATCGGTACCCTGTCGAGATATTTTTTCAGCTTCACTGCCTGCTCCATCTTAACTCTTGACGCCGTCTACCCGGAATACGGCATTGCCACCGCGGACGGCAGGGAATGATTCGGATGGCGATCCTCGCCAGCGCTTGTTATGTACACCGCCGACTTTCCGGGCAGGGGGCATTTAGTCTCACAAATGCCGCAACCGATACACAACCTGTCAACGATATAAGGTTGTTGCACAGTGATTAGCTGTCCGCCATCATTGATCATCTCGGCCTCTCTAAAGCGAATGGCTTTCTCCGGAGTCGGGCAGTGTTCCTCGCAGACCATGCAGGGTATGCCTTTAGCGTAAGGCAGACAGGTGTTTTTGTCGAACCAGGCATGACCGATCTTGGCACGATGCTTCTCGGTAAGGGTGAGTTTCCTGATCGCCCCGGTGGGACAAACCTGGCCGCACAGGGTGCAGTTGAATTCGCAATACCCGGTGCGTGCGGCAACTACCGGACTGAACATGCCGTCAAATCCGGCCTGCAGAAAAGTTGGTTGCAGGGCATTGCCGATGCAGACCTGAAGACATTCGGCGCAGCGTACGCACCGAGCAAGGAATTCCTTCTCCGCCAGGGCACCGGGCGGCCGGATCAGCAAAGGGTCGGGGTTCTTGGCCAGCACCTCAACCCCTTTGACCGAGGGCAGGAGAACGCCCGCTATAGCCGCGCCAACAAAATGTCGCCGCGTCAGGGAGAAGGGGGCTGATGTTGACCACGGCGCCGAAGCAGCAAAATCGATAATCTGTCTGGGACATTTTTGCACACACTCGAAACAAAGATTGCAGCTGGCCATAGCGATTTTTCGCTCTTCATCGATAGCCCCCATGCGACATTTATGGCTGCAGAGACGGCAGGAACGGCAATCGCTGTTGCCGCCTCTGCCGGTCACCAGCGCCTTGCGCCCGATAACTCCGAGCATCGCCCCAAGCGGACAGACATTGCGACAAAAAAACCGGCGCTGCACCCCTTCCAAAAGAAAGATCCCTCCGAGCAGGAACAGGGAAAGGGTAGCCAGATGAAAGTACTTTTGTCCCGAGGGGAGAACCGCGACTTGCAGAAAACCGTACAACGGTTCGACCACCTGGTTGACAAACTCGGGCATCTCCCGGTAGGTGAAACTGAAAAATCCGACGGTCAGGCTGTTCAGCAGCGGATAAAGGGCCTGGGCCATGCCGCGCACGAGAAGAGAAAATGGATCGACAAAGCCGGCCACGGCAAAACCGCATGCCGAGGCGGAGAGGGCAAAAACAAGAAGGAGCAAAGGAAAATTGGCAAAATAGGTGCGGTGTTTGCGGCCCCGCAGCGGTACTATTTTATTGGCAAGGTCGAGAAGAGTGCCCATCGGACAGAACCAGCCGCAAAAGCCCCTGCCAAAAAGCAGGGAAAGCATCAGCACGACAAGCGACGGCAAGAGAAGAAACACCAGGGATTTGACACCAAGCGTGACACAGGCGGCAACAAACGGGTCAAGACGAAAGAGCAGGTTGACCGCAGCATCCAGATGATCGGTGCCGTTATAGTCGGTCTTCAGAAAGAGGATAAAAAACAGCACCAAAAAAACAAGCTGACTTACCCGCCGCAGGAAGATCATATTCCGCAAGGGTGCTCCGCCACTTGAGCTGTCCAGACCGATTTTCCTCATACCTGCGCTGTCCGGATCTGCATGCGTTGCACATTCATCTCACCCAGGCCCATTTTGTGGGCGGCAACCGTACTGTCAATTTCTTCCGGCCGCAGCCCGAAGAGAGTGGTCGCGTAAGCGTCGGCGGCTACCGGATCGACCGTGGCAATAACCGTGTCGGCGATCTTGACATCCTCGACCCGACCACCCTGCGGACCATTGCGGAGCAGCAACCGGGTGGCATCGATGACCGTCAGATGGGGGCGTACCACCGTCGCCAGATCGGCAAGGTCCTGACCGATGTTCTGATGCAGTTTACCTCGGTTGCCGCCGATGACCCCCATAGCATTTTTCAGGCCCAGCGACAACCGGCTGAGGCCATGGTGCTTGGCCACCGGAACGTTGATGTAGCAGTCGGCGGTCAACGCGTCCTGGTAAATTTCCCAGCGTGTAAGTGATTTACCGCCGACTATATCAACGGGTACGAATTTACGGGCATCGATATGCTCTGTACGGATTCTCTTATCGCCGATCTTCGCCAGTTCGTCGGCAATACCGCTGCTGGCATAACAGCGGCGTTTTTCGTTGCAGGTATGATCGAAGACCTGCACTGATGCCGCACCGGCATCGAGTGCCAGTTCTGCAAGCGCCCGAACCACCAGGGGGTGGGTATTAGCCCCGAGTTCCGGTGTCCTGTCCCAACCGATGTTCGGTTTGATGACGACCTTGTCGCCATTCTTTACAAATGATTGAATTCCACCCACAATTTCAACAGCTTTTCTGACCAACAACTGGTAATCCTTACCGCTTGCCACCCCGATCAGCGGCAGTACTGGGGCTGCCGATATACCGGCCACGTCAAAACACGGTACGCCAAGGCTTAAGCCAGCCGACCAGAGCAGCACGTCTCGTACGAATTGTCTCCTGTTCATAGCTTTCTCCTTCCCGCTTGTTTTCTGACAATTCGGCTTTCCTGGGCAGCGGTACATCTATAAAGGCTGCTCGAAAACCTTTGAAGAAATAATCCCGGCAATGTAACCCTGCAATTCTTTGTCTAATTCGACAAATTCGATTCCAGCCCTGAATCTCCCTTCCAGGCTCATGGCATTTCTTACTATTGCCCGGGAAATCACCTTCTGTTTACCGAGAAAAAAACCAACCTTCAGTAATTGTCCCTCTGCCAGCTTGGTCTTCAGCAAGGCTGCAAAACCACCCTGGGCAATATCCAGTAAGTATCCGGTTTCCTCGAAATTTTTTGAAGCCACTTTTACCGGTATATTTTTCACGCCAAGAATGGCATGTAATTCATTGTTGACAATCCGCAGCCAGGCTCTTTTTCCAAGCGGGTTTTCCGGTTCATACTGCCAATCCACTTCCAAACCCTCAAGGGAGGGGATTTGGTCCCAGCCTGATTTTTCTTTTGCCATGTGCTATCCCCAGAAAGAATCCATGGTCATTGAGAGCTCTCCAGCAAATCCAGCCTGTAAGACATATAGCCATATCACCATAAAAAACAAGTTTTTTGCCGAATCAAGAGGTATTTGTGGTATTCTACGACAACAAGTACCATACTTGCCGCCTAACCTAGCGGTTGAAACCTATTCTTCCAGCACGCGCACGTCCAAGGACTAGAAAAATTTTGAAATATCTCCCGCACATAACTTTCCTCATATGGCTTATGCTGATCGCCGGATACCTGCAGGCCCGTGATTTTATTCTGCAACCATTTGTTAAATTTCCGCTTGTCATTCTCCTCTCCATTTTTCTGACCGTCAGTTTCTGGATCTTGCAAAGAGCTGGCAGAAGAGGTATATCGATGATATTTATTGGAATATTGTTCTTTAATATCGGCATGCCTTTCTACGCTTCGATTATAAGTCATGAGATCATTACGACTCTGGAACAAGATGCCGGGAAGGGTATTGATCCACAACTGGCTGAATTGCTCCTTTTGCGGCCTGTTCGCCCAACCCTCCCCCACAGAACCCCGCCAATTCAGACAACAACGCGGCTCTTGCTTTGTAAAATATAAACCAAAATAGGCTTTAGCCGGCGTATTTATTGCCTAGTGTGCTATTAAATATATAGCGCTAAGCCGCTACTTCTTCAAATCTGATCCTCCGTCCCTTTTTGCCCCTTTGTCGATTGCTGCTTTTTACAAATATGCACTCAATTTGTTTGTTGCAATTGCTGAACATCCATGCACTTGCAGATCAGTGGTGCAAAATTTGATTGCGCCTTGAATGATTTGCTGAGTATGGGGTCTGGAACCATAACTCCGTATTGTGGCGCACAACTTTTTGAACATGTATTTTGCACCTCATATCGACTTGGCTTTAAATAGTAAGAGGCAATAGGTATAGATATAACGATCAACACAACTGCTACTGCGATCACTCGATTGGTTAGTCTCATAAATTTATCACCACATATTTCCATTCTTTACACTGACAAGTGTTTAGGTTGGGTGCGACAGTTATGCTGGAGTAACGATTGCATATATTTTCAGGCTGTGTTGCGCAACGAACGCAAATACGCTTTATATTGGGCAACGTCCAAGGGAAATTAATGCTTGGATATGCTCCGGGCAAAACAGGTGAAGGGTTAGGCAGGTTTGTGAATTGATTCATTATTGATTGCGTTGTACCAACACCATTATTTGTCGCCATATTCGGTGGGCTAGGTATTACTGATCCACGTGGCAGATATGTACCACGAGGTACTGGAAAACCTTGCAACCCCAACGGATCAGTAAAACTCAACGCATCCGCCCCCACATACCCAAACCGATTCCACCCCCCATCCAACCCAATCGGATCGCTTTGCGAATACCGCCCTTGCCCAAACTGGTCACTGCGCTGGTAGTTGTAGTTGAGGTTGCTTTCTTCATCAAAGTACTGGCCTGGGTAGCGCAGGTTGAACTTGAGCGTTGGGGTTGTTGCCCTTAGCAATGCGGTGGTGGTGGCGTCTTGCGTGACGGCGTTGTTGGGTGTGGTGGTGGTTTTGAGGATGCCGCTGGGCTTGTTGTCGCCAAAGGCGCTGTAGGGCCATTGCCAAACCACTTTGTTGCTGTCGTCAACGATGCGCCTTGGGGTGTTGAGGTGGTCAGCATGGATGGCGTAGAGGCGGTTGTTGCGGTACAGGCCGATGGGGATGGCTTGGCATCGCGGTGCGCCGCGCTTGCGGCAGATGCGGATTGGATGGCGAATTTTATGCATCAAATATGGCTGTATCCGGCGTATTTATTGCCTAAATAGCTATGCTATTTATAGCAATTGTAGCTATTCTCCCCACTCTCATCCCCCGCCTTCTCTCGCCCCACTGGCGAGAAAAGGAGCTTTCCATTTGACTTCGGCTGACGATTGGGGCGTACATGGGGAGGCTTGGTTTGAGAAAAGCATTTTACGATGCACCGAACATTGGAAGCCTAACCGCCACCCACCATCAAATGAAAGCTCCCCTTTCGCCCGGCGGGGCGAGAGGGGTTGGGGGTGAGTGGGGAATTAGAATCGGATCCCATTTACCCCTTATTCCAACGTCGTGATAGCAATACTAATATTGTTGCATTTGGTATTGCTACTAGTGCGAAGACCCAGAGATGGTCAACTCCATATTTGATAGCTAATATCGAAAAAATTATCACAAGATATAGAACGGTAAGTACAAACACATTCACCGTTTTGATTCGTAATATTTTTGCAAAACCTAAAGTAAGCAGTGCTAGAACGATACTGGCAAACCAAGAGAACATTAGAGCCGAAATAAACATTATGCTCAAGGTTGAAAAAACTAAATCTTTACCCGCCATTAAATTACTCAGACAGGCATAACCAACATATGCAATGGGGGCGCCTAGACTAGAAAAGAAACTCAGCGGAATAAGTTGCGTGACTGGTGTTTTCACCACATTCCCCCAATCGAACTTGCCGCGCCTTTACACGCAGCAGGCGGGAAAAGACCTAACCCACCTGAAATGGCATCTGGGGCATTAAAACAGGCGGCATAACAAAAGTAATGTGCATTTTGTCTACAAGTATTGCGCGCTTTTCCCTTTAATTTGGAGCAAGTTTTTGTATCACGAGTAATTAAACATTGGCGCGTACAGCTTGATAACATGTTGCCTCCAAAAGACTCACAACATTGTTTCGCTTCACATGCGTATTTATCTTCGCCGCAACTTTCATTACATTTTTTTTCATAGTAAACGCATGCACTTGGACCGGGAAAAAGACTGGAAGATCCGCTACCAGTGGCTTGCAAACCTTCAGGATCAGTCATGCTAATCGGATTCTGCTCAGCATACCCAAACCGATTCCACCCCCCTTCCAACCCAATCGAGTCAGACTGACTGTAGCGCCCTTGCCCGAACTGGTAACTGCGTTGGTAGTTGTAGTTGAGGTTGCTTTCTTCATCAAAGTACTGGCCTGGGTAGCGCAGGTTGAACTTGAGCGTTGGGGTTGTTGCCCTTAACAATGCGGTGGTGCTGGCGTCTTGCGTAACGGCGTTGTTGGGGGTGGTGGTGGTTTTGAGGATGCCGCTGGGCTTGTTGTCGCCAAAGGCGCGGCGCAGGTTGCGGCGCTTACGGCAAAGGCGGATTGATTGGCGAGTTTTGTGCATCAAATATGGCTATAAACGGCTTATTTATTGCCTATATTGCTATTAAATTAGTAGCAATCTAGAATACACCATAAAGTAGCACTCAAGATTTTAAGCTTAGCCCCAAACTATCAATCACCTTTGTGGAAATGGGTATGCCCTGACCAACACTTTGTGTTACGGTGCAATAAGATTCAAACTGAGGTAACACGCGATCCAAATGCGCTAGTTTTTCTGCTGGCACTCCCAGCTGCAGTGTTGCCGTCATTTGCAATACGCGCATACGTCCCTCTGCATTTCGGCCTACTTGCGCTTCAACAACACAGTTTATAGGCTCTGGTGACTGCTTAAACTTTCGTAAGGCAAACAGCAACGAATCGCTGAGACAATTACCTACCGCAGCACAAAGCAGCTGCACAGGTGAAGGGCCTAGACCTGTGCCCAAGGGTGCAGGCTCATCGCTGGTGACGATGGGCATTGCAGCATCAAAGTGAATATCAAAACGATAATCGTGCTGCTGTTTCAGTGTCACTTTGATTAAATTCTCAGTCATAAAAATTCCTTCTGGTTTATTAGTGCTTGGTTACTATTGAGCTTTAGCGGAATATGCAGTGTTTGGCGCTTTTTTAAGCATAAAAATGGATTTATCCACTGTATTTATTGTCTATATTGCTATTAAATACATAGCACATCATTTGCCACCACAAACTGTACACCCCGCATCGCGCTTCAAACGGACTTCGTTCCAGCTCATGTCTCTGCCGTCTAACATGAGTAATCGTCCTGTTAAGGGCTTGCCTGCACCGCTAATGAGTTTCAGGGCTTCGGCGGCTTGCATGGCGCCTATGATGCCGACCAAGGGGGCGAAGACGCCCATGGTGGCGCAGCGGGCTTCTGTCATTTCGGCGTCTGGGGGGAAGATGCAGGCGTAGCAAGGTGCTGTTTTGTCGCGCGGGTCGTAGACAGTAATTTGACCGTCAAAGCGGATGGCAGCGCCGCTGACCAAGGGCTTTTGGTATTTGACGCAGGCAGCGTTGATGGCGTGGCGGGTGGCGAAATTGTCGGTGCAGTCCAACACCACAGTGGCTTGGGCCACCAAACTGTCCAGCAATGCCACATCGGCGCGTTGCAAGACGGTGCTGACTTGCACGTCGGGATTCAGCGCCGCAATTTTTTGCTGGGCGGATAGCGCTTTATACGTGCCCACATCAGCCGTGGTGTGGGCGATTTGGCGCTGCAAGTTGGTGACGTCCACCGTGTCGTTATCGACTATGGTGATGTGCCCTACGCCCGCTGTGGCCAGGTACAAAATAGCGGGTGAGCCCAAGCCGCCAGCACCTATGACCAAGGCGTGTGACTGTGTGATTCGCTCTTGCCCTTCAACACCAATTTCGTTCAACAGCAAGTGTCGGGAGTAACGCAGGAGCTGGTCGTCGTTCACTTTCGGGCACTCCTATAAATTCATTTTCCGCGCGAATTGCGTTGTTGCGCGGTGCTCGCAATCCTCATGTACCGGCAGTACATTCCGGTTGCTGTGCGCCGTGCGCCTAGCACTTCATCTCGGAAATCTGAATTTCTTGAAGTGCCCTGAATCCTAATTTTCTTTTTTCTCTTCTTTGCGCACTTCTTGCGTTTTGCTCACCAAAACTGGCAGGCCTTTGAGCTGGTTCAATGCTTGGCGCAGTTGGAAGTCTTTGTCTGAACCGTATTCAGGCAGCTTACGCTCTGCGGGTGGTTTTTTGTTTTCTTCTTCCAGTTTTTTCAGCGCCAATTCGCGCTCTTTTTCAAGTGCGACTTTTTTCGCTGGGTCAGCATCTTTGCCGTCTTGGCCGCTTAACAAATGCTTTTCTAAATCGGCTTCGCGGGTGCGCAGGGCGGCGAATGGACTGCCTTCGGCGGTATCGTCCAGCATCACATCAGGAATAATGCCTTTGGCTTGAATCGATTTGCCGCTGGGCGTGTAGTAGCGTGCGGTGGTGATTTTGATGCCGGTATCAGGCCCCAACGAACGCACCGTTTGCACCGAGCCTTTGCCAAAACTTTGGCTGCCCAAAATCAAGGCGCGTTTGTGGTCTTGCAAAGCACCCGCGACAATTTCGCTGGCAGAGGCGGAGCCTTCGTTCACCAGCACCACCAAGGGCACTTTTTTCAGCGCAGCAGGCAATCGCTTCAAAGGGTCAGTGCCCGCGCGGCCTGCATAAAACTCGGGTGAGGCTTTGTAGCTGAATTTGCTTTCAGCCAATTGGCCGTTGGTGGAAACCACTTCCACATTTTCTGGCAAGAACGCGGCCGATATCGCCACTGCCGCATTGAGCAAACCACCGGGGTCGTTGCGCAAATCCAGCACCAGGCCTTTTAAATTGGGGTCTGCTTTGTAGACTTCTTCAATCTTTTTCACAAAGTCCTCCACCGTGCGGTCTTGGAACTGCGTCAATCGCACCCACGCATAGCCTGGCTCGATGACTTTGCCTTTGACCGATTGGGTTTTGATTTCTTCACGAATGATGGTGACTGGGAAACTGCGGTTTTCGTCTTTGCGAAACACGGTCAAAATCACTTTGGTATTGGGCTCGCCACGCATGCGCTTGACGGCTTCGTTCAGCGTTAAACCGCGCACTGCGGTGGTGTCGATTTTGGTGATGAAGTCGTTGGGCTTCAAACCGGCACGGTAAGCGGGTGAACCTTCGATGGGTGACACCACTTTCACCAGGCCGTCTTCAAAGCTGATTTCAATGCCCACACCGACAAACTTACCGGTAGTGCCTTCGCGAAATTCTTTGTACGACTTTTTGTCGAAATACTGTGAATGCGGGTCTAGGCTGGAGACCATGCCAGAGATGGCGTCGGAGATCAGCTTTTTCTCATCCACCGGCTCAACATAGTCGCTTTTGATCAAGCCAAACACGCTGGACAATTGGCGCAGCTCTTCCAAAGGCAAAGGCGCTAAAGCACCACGCGCCATGGTCTGCACTGACATGGTGGCCAACGCGCCTGCCAATGCACCGGCTGCAAGCAATCCTACTGTTTTAAGTTTTTGACCCATGAAATGACCTGTATTTTGATCTGTGAATTGCTGAATTGAAAACCTGTCAATATACACCTAAGAGCCAATTCTTGCTGCTTAGTTCAATATCGCATATTCCACGCACTTTTCGCTACTCAAATGTAGCTTATTTGCTATCCAAATAATAGTGTTTGATGGGTTTTAAGTTGGCGTCCAGCTCGTACACCAAGGGTGTGCCGTTGGGAATGTTCAAACCCACGATATCGGCGTCCGAAATACCGTCCAAATGTTTGACCAATGCACGAATGGAGTTGCCGTGCGCAGCGATGACGACGCGCTTGCCAGCCTGGATAGCGGGTGCCAACGATTCGTCCCAAAACGGCATCATGCGCGCCACGGTGTCTTTCAGGCATTCGGTCAATGGGATTTGCTCTGGCTTGAGGTTTTTGTAGCGGATATCGCCACGCTCGCAGCGTGGGTCGTTCGCTTCCAAGCTCGGTGGCGGCACATCGTAACTTCTGCGCCACAAAAGCACTTGGTCGTCACCGTATTGTTTGGCGGTTTCGGCTTTGTTCAGGCCTTGCAGAGCGCCGTAATGGCGTTCGTTCAAACGCCAATCGTTCACCACGGGCAACCAAGTGCGGTCCATCGCGTCCAGGCAGTGCCACAGCGTGTGGGTGGCGCGTTTGAGCACGCTGGTATAGGCCATATCAAAGTCATAGCCATTGGCTTTGAGCACCGCGCCGGCGCTTTGTGCTTGGGCAATGCCCACAGGGGTTAAACCGACATCGGTCCAACCCGTGAAACGGTTTTCTAAATTCCAGGTGGATTCGCCATGGCGAATCAAAACTAACTTGTGCATGAAAGGCTTTCAAAGGCTTTTGGGTTGGGACAATCAGAGCTAAAAAATGCTTTAAACCCTGAAATTAGGCTTATTTAGGTCACTCAAAGAAAAAAATACCCTCTTATTCTAAAATGCTTCTCTTTGGTTTCTCAATTTTAGAAAGTTAACTGTGGAATTTATTGCTCAAAACTGGATGTTGTTCTTCATCGCCATTGGCTCGGCTTTTATGCTGTTTTTGCCGCAATTGCAGGGCGCCGCGGGTGGCAATTTGACCGCATCCGAGGCGGTATTGCTCATCAACCGTGAAAAAGCGGTGGTGATTGACGTGTGTGAACCCACTGAATACGCCAATGCGCACATCGTGGGCGCCAAAAACATCCCTTTGTCGCGACTGGAAGGCCAATTGGCAGCCACGGTGAAAAACAAAGAAACACCGGTTATTTTGACCTGCGCCAGTGGCATGCGTTCGCGCCGTGCCGTCGGCATTGCCAAAAAACTGGGTTACGAAAAAGCGCAATCGCTGTCGGGTGGTTTGGGCGCATGGCGCTCGGCCAATTTACCTATCGAAAAAGCCTAATTATTTCAATAAAGAGACCTCGCCATGCAAGCCGTCAAAATGTACACCACCGCCGTTTGCCCCTATTGCGTTCGCGCCAAGAACCTGCTGAAACTCAAAGGCGTGACAACGATTGAAGAAATCCGCATCGACCTGGACGGCAAAGCACGCGATGAAATGATGCAAACCACAGGCCGGCGCACCGTGCCACAAATTTTCATTGGCAGCACACATGTGGGTGGCTGCGACGATTTGATGGCGCTCGACAGCGCTGGCGGCTTGACACCCTTGTTAGCTTAATACCACGCACATACTGCAACTACGCTATTAAATTAATAGCACTCTAGGCAATTAATACGCCGGCTAGATGTCAATTTCTTATATATTTTTTGGCTTAATCGCCTAGCAAGCACCCACACGCTTGCCTGTCACTTGCGTTTTGATCAAGCTGTTGCCCATGTCATGTTGAATTACATTCATGTGGATGGTGAATGAATCGGCACTGACAACACCCTTTCCCTCGCCCGTCATCTTGGGGTTGCTGCAAGTGTATTTGATGGCGATGCTGCTGCCATCGCGCTTCACAACTGGTGGTGTGCAGCCATCAGACCCTTTTTGATTCACATACGCTTGATTGGAATCCACATCTTTTTGCGTCACGCACTGTTTGAAATTAATCGGAATTTTCATCCCCATCATTTCAGTTGTCACCGCATAGTCGTATTGGCCGGGTTGGATGTTTTGGGCGTGGGCAATATTAGTCACTAACATTCCCATGATGATCACTGGCATTGCAGATAATTTCATAATTCCTTCTTGCAATAAATCGATTCTTAATTTATGGGACCAGCATCAAAGTCGTTTGACGTACTGCACTAGCGCCCGTGCTGGTCTTGGCGTCTATGTAGCGAATAGTCAAGGTCACGGAGGCGCTGGGGCTAGAACCTAACAATTCTATTCTGCCATTGCTTGTCTGCACTCGCGCTGCACCACGAGTTACAGGCATCGTGGAAAGACGATATACACCTGCTGATATTTTGGGAAGATTAAATATTTCACTGTCACCATTGCTTGCTTGTACTTGGACTTGTGCTACAGGTGCGCTTAAGTCGGCATCGCGTATTTCAATTGCTGCATTTAAATTGGTATTGTTTGGCGTGCATGCTGGGACTGTAGGTGTAGCACTTGCAGAAATTGTGACTGTAACCGTGCAGGTGGTCGCCGCTGTGGATGTGACAGTGTAACTGCCCGGGCCGGCAGTTGCAGCACCTATCGCCGACAACAGCGCTGGCACCGCGATCGTGACGGTGCTGCCGGGTGCGCCCGTGAAGCTTTGGCTGCCTGTCAGGGTGTAATTCAACGGCGCCAAACCTGTGCCTAGCGGTGTCCCCACGGCAACTGCGCTGCAGCTCGGGTTCACGCTGGCGGGCGAAGCGGTTCCAACCGTTGGCGGGAAGAATCCGGGCGCGCTGACTGTGCAGCTGACGAGTACAGGCGCAATCGGAAACATGCAGGCAGGTGGTGCATTCACAAAGGCTGAACCAGAAGCTGGTGCGCCTAATGCAGCAACTGCAACACCACTCGCAACTCCAGAGACACATCCAGAAGGTGTGCCCGCGAGACTTACGACACCGGGATTTGCAACAACCGTGCCATCAGAAAAACTTGGTTTAAACGGTGTATCTCCAACCAATCCACTGATCCGCCATTGCCCAGAAATACCACCAGCCAGCCCTGATATCAACACAGAGCCGCGACCGCGTGTGACCACAGGGCGAAAAGTAGCGGTATCTAAATAGTATTTCTCCCATGCAAAATCAATTACGGCCACATCTGGGCCACATTGCATTTGACGATCAAGCACTTGCAGGCGCGTTTGGCGCTGTGCGTTGCTCATGGTCATCAGATCATTGATCAGGTTGCTGAACCCAATCATGGCTGGGTCTAACCGTTGCTGAAAGAATCCAATATTGCCTTGTTCATAAGCACGCAGTAGCGCATCCAATGCTTGCTGTGCAGGTGAATTCGGCACACATTGTGTTGAAATTTTAGGATTACCAAGCGCACTCAAGCCCCCAGTTGCCCCTGCTGCTGGTACGGTAGTTTCCGTGCTCTTGACAGTGTCTTGCGCCCAAATAGGTTGGCATATAAAACCCGAAAGCCCGATGACCAAACTCAATAAAGACATTTTTTTCATTTTGTTCATCCAACGAATTGATATGCTTACCATTTGAAAGTTCCTTGCACACCAATGATGCGCTCGTCCACCTGTAGCAAGACATCACCATGGTTGCGACGATTGATTCTTGCGTATGCCTTTATTGTTAATTGTTGCCCAAATGCTTTTGTCCAGTCCAACTGCAAGGTGTTTGTTGTTAAATTTGCTGCGCCAGATATAGGCTGCGTGCTGCGCTGCTGCTGCAAACCCAAGCTCAAATTACCGTAAGTTCTCGATGTACCCGTCACATTGATGCCTGCATTGCTGGTTCGTGTTTCTGCCCCTGTCGTGCTGAGTGTTTGCAATTGTCGCCCCGCGGTCGCTTGCAGGCTCATCGTCCAGTCCGCTTGCCTCTCCGCAGTGGCGTTGCTTAGATTCCTACCTACAGTCACTTGCCACATTCGGTTGTTGCTATCTGCTGCATCATTCAAGGGATTTCTAGATCGACCTACGCCAATCAATGCATACGCTGACCATTCGGCAGTGGAATATGACGTTACCAGTTGTGTTGCGTCATTCAGAGTGCTGTTTTGAAGTGCATCTTTACCTTTATTGCGAGTATCTGAGACAGAAAAAGCCAAACCTGGAACGGCCTGTACGTTGTAATTAAATCTGTTTGTCAACGATTGCAAAGATGATTGACTGCTGGGTGTGTCTTCCAATGTTGCCGTACGTGTCACGGCATCTCGCACATCGATGCCATATGTTAACTGCGGCGAGATGGCCCAATCTGCGCCAACATACCACTCGCGTATACCAGCTGTTGTCGTTTGAGCCAAAGATGCAAAATTAGCATCAAGATCGTGATAGCCAGTGCGCAATGATACTGAATCTAAACGGTAAGTCGCATCGATAATGCCCGCATTACCGCTTCTGTCAATTTGAGCAACCAAGTCGTTTTTTGAACTGCGTGCAAGTTCAGCGTTGACTTGTAAATTCCCATTCACATATTTTGATCCCACCGTTGTTATACGGCCATCTAACGCAACTGATCCAGCTGGTAACTCTACAGAACCTAGGCGATCATGGTAATTTTGCAGTGTCATAAAACCAGTGAACGTGTCCGAAATTCTATATTCAGCTTTCGCACCGAGCACATCACGTACATATCGTGTTCGAGGTGCCAAACCATCCAAAGCCGATCGATTATTTAAAGCTTCCCAACTTTCTGCCACAACTCCCGCAAAGCCTGTTACGGTTAATGCACCTAACTCCTTCGTCCCCAGCGTCCCACGCAAACCCAAGTTGGAACCCAAGCCAGAAAAAGCAGCCACCACGTCGCCAAATGAAAACTGATACCCCACGCCACTTCGACCAATTTGAACGCTATTGGCAATGTTGGCATAACGCGCCAATACCGAACGATCGTTCGAACCGGTGACCACGCCTTGCGCGTAGAGGACATCATCTTCTGCAGAGGTACTTCGCCAATCACCTTGCAACACGATTTTCTCGAATGTACCCGTTTTGAGCGGAGTCAAATCACCTTTCCCACTTGGGTTGGTAACACTGCTGTGATAAATATCAAGTGTTGCATCACCATGAAACTCAACTTGCCCTTGCATATTGACTGTGCCTGCTTGGCCCGTTTGCGATTGCCATTTTTGCAGAATCTGTTGGTTGGCGGCGTTGGCATTTTCTTGAGTTTGTGTTTGCACAAGCACTTGTGCAAATACCAATGGTGAAGTCAACACTAGACTGCTCAATGTTAAAGCTTGAATAGGCCGACATGAGAAAAGTTGCCTTCGGCTAAGGCTGGTTTTAGTCTCAGTCACATTAACTCCAAAAGTTAGGCAATTGGCTAAATCAACGCGCGATTGTGGGTACATTTGTAGGTGTCTTTACAGGTGTTTTAGAAGGCGTATTTGTAATGCGATCTGTATTGAGTGCGCTTGCTTTAACAGGACTCGTAGGAAGTGTTGGTGGCGAAGCGATTGCAGTCGCGGGCGATGCTATCTCAGCTTTTAACTGCGCAACATAGCGACTTTCAACGATGCCTTGAATCCGCTCTTGCGCAGCTTTATCTTGCCAAGCAGCAAAATTAGCTTTGATTTGAGCAACTTCTTCATCGAGCTGCTTGGCCAATAAAGCACTCACATCACGTCGGCAATCATTGTCTTTACAGCGGTTGAGCCATTGCGCTAAAAACTCTTTTGCTCGGTTGTCGCGGTATAACTTCTCGTTGAACGGAATAACTGCCGGTGCAATTGTGCTGGGTGCGTTGGGCACAGTTGATCTGGTCATCGCGGGCTGTCCGGCAACCATCGGGCTGATAGTGGTTGTAGGGATAATGGGCGCAGCAGTTTTGGGAATCGCTGGCTGACTGCCCCCTATTGGACCGATAGGGGGCGTAGGAGAAATCACTGCGACGTTCTCCTGTTTAGGTTGTGAAGGTGTGCCTGCAGCTAAGACAGACCCCACATTTTGTCCAATATTGGGGTTAGGACTTTTGTCGACGAATCCATTATTTACTGGCGGCGGCGCGGCAGTGACAGCGGGCGCACTTTTTCTGCTTGAAACCATCGTTGGTGCAGCACGCATGCCAAACGGTGAACTGGTGCTTATCGGCGGGATGGCTGCCAACGTTTTAGGCGCTAATGACTCACCTGCTTTAGGTGGCATGGTCGCAGCACCACCTTTGTCAATCGCTCCTGTCACATTTGGCAATACACCTGGTGCATTAGGTGTCATACCTTTTAAACCCCTGCTATCGACTTTTCCCATGTCCATTGGGTAGAGCAAAGCCGAACTGATATAAAGTTTTTCGGTTTTTTTCAAACGCTCACTCAGTTTGCTAATGGTGGCAGCATAGACCTTTTCGTCTGCCGGCTCTGTCGTCGTTTTTAAGCCGACAAAGGCGACATTGATAATGGCGGTCATGTCCGTCTTCTCGTCTTGGAGCAGCTTGGTCATATCGTTTTTGCAGGCCTCGGCCTTGCTGGTTTTTTGGCAACGGGTCATTTGGTCTTTGTTTTCAACCTCAGCCACAGTTATGAAAGCATCAAAATTCTCCTTTTGTTTTTTACGGCTTTCATTATTGGCAGTGACGCGCGCTGCATGTTTGGGAAACAGGTTGGACGCAATGTTCACAAACTCTGCATCGGCAACGGGTTTTGCTACCTTCCAATGCTCATTCGCATCGCTCTCGTCTTTTGCTGGAGAAGCTTTGGCAGCTTGGAAATATTTTTGCGAAGCTTTTACATAAGGCGACGCTCCTTTAAAGCTGCCATCGGTCATGTGGTTTTCCGCAACGATGACTCCAAACTCTTGGGTCACTAGTTTCTCTTCGGTCTCAAGCCCCAAACTGTTGGCCAAATCTTTCAGGCAGATATAGTCCAATTTGTCTTTGCTGCCAAAGCCCGTCCAACCTTTGGCATCTTTTGGACATTTATTTGCATTAAAAGCCACGATGGTTTTGGCCCAAAGCCCATAAGACCGGTTCAACACGGTGGTTGGCATTGCCAAGGTTGCACCTGATACCTTGATCTCAGCATCACGCTGCGCGTAATAATCAATCCGTTGTTTAATTTTGATGCGACTGACCACCGCAGCAGAAGTCATGATTCGGCGAAAGTACAACCGTGCTTGGTCCAATGGCGGTTTATCTTGCACACCGCGCACACCTGCAGCGGCCCAAGCTTCACGACTTTGCGGCAGCATGTCGCGTACGGCTGCGTTGTAACTGCCACTTGCGCCCAAAACTAAAGTTGATAGCTCTTGTTTACATTGCTCAGCATTCTGATTACGCATGGTTAAGGCATCAGTCTCAGCACTGGCAGTATTTTTACCATATGTAAGACCTGCCGCTGCTGGGCAAGCTGGTAGAGCTAATAATTTAGACCAGTTCTCGCTGAAGTATTTATCAAACACTGGACCATTCAGCAATTTGCCAATCTCTGCCCATAGCTCAGGATCAAAGTTTTGATCGTTAACAGGACCTTGGCAGAAATATGCGCTTTTTTTTCCTTGTAGCAATGGCTGTCGTAATAACTACGGCAGGTCTCAAAAGCACCCGACAAAAGGCTTTCGCCATATGAGTTAGCCCAGGGTCGGTTTTCCTTAAATTGATTGACAATCTCAGGAATCAGCGGTCTGAGCCTAGCTGCGACATATTGCTGGCGAGACATGCTGTCGCAATCTTGAACAATACTTGATGGATCCGTAACGGCCTGCACGACATAGCCACCAACCTGCAGAACTTGCTTTAAGCCAGGGCAACTGTTAGCAGCACTTTTGCAGGATTGTGCAGTTTCCTTAGCCAATCTAGCCACGGTTTTAATATCTTCTAACGCTTCCGCTCCCGACACCAAAGCATTGCAGCCACAGGTAATGATGCCACCCAGGCTTGTCGGTATAGCAGGAACTGGCAAGGGTTGCGCTAACCCTCTCAAAACCTCAGTGCCTTGCGTTTTCAGGACATTTGTAAAGCCATTTTTAAGTTGTGGAGGAAGTAACGACTTTGGAATTATTTCATCCAACGCAACAGCGATTGGCTGCATGGCTGCACCATAAATGTCACCCTCACACTTACTCTTGTCAACCACGCCAGCAGCTCCCAAACCAACGACTAATCCAGTTGCGCCCACAGTTACTGGGTTGCCGCTTATCATGCCAGCGACACAATCTGGATTGCTCGCGATAAACCACAGGATGTTGCCGGCTGCTTCAACACCCTTTGCGAAAGTCTTCAATGAACCAGTTCCGCAGTCCCACAACTCTGATACACATTGTTTGACTTGACCTATAGGTTCGGCCGCAGTGGCCTGCTGTGGCAAGCATATTGAACAGACAACCACCAGCACGCACGATCCATGGCGCACACCAGAAAGATTGGTTCTATCGCTTAGTCTCATAAGTACCTTTGTTGTTTTAATTAGAGACAGAATTGTCAAAAATC